>CAVQMC010000006.1:0-3396 GCA_963713505.1 uncultured Ignavibacteria bacterium
TAAAAATAAAAGTTGGTATTAAATAACTTCAGCGTAAGTATTTTTATAATTATTTGTAATACTGTCCGGAACTTCGCGGTGATAAATGTAGGTTTTGTAATTTACTTTTTTAATGTTGAAAAATAATTCTGCCCGCTCCAGGAATTCAGAATCTTCACTGTAAGGAAGATTTTTAAATCCTTTTAAAAACTCAAATATTTCTCGTTTTCCGAAAAATGTAGCACCAATTGTGCAATCCGAAAGATGAATTAATTTTAAAGGATTATTTTTATCAGGGACATAATTATTCCCGATAACTTTAACACCGCCGTGAATTAAATCTACATTTAGATTTCTTTTCATAAAATTTATTCTTTTTTCTAGATGATCTTTTTCATATTCATCGTCGCTGTCAAGAAATGTTATATATCTGCCACATGAAAGTTCAATTCCACGATTTCTGCTCAAAGCAAGTTTCCTGTTTTCCTGATGAACCACTTTTATTTTACTGCTCATCATTTCAAAATATTTAAGAACTTTATAAGAATCATCTTTGCTTCCGTCGTCAATAGCAATAAGTTCCCAATTATCAAAAGATTGATTTAATAAAGAAGTTATGCAGCGGTTTAAATAATTCTCCCTGTTATAAACAGTAAGTATAACCGAAACGGAAGGTTTATTGATAACTGATCCCGGCAATAAATTTACCTTCTGATGTTAATAAATTCTAAAAGAAAATTTGTATAAGAATGATGTAATCGAAATTAATTTAATAAATAATTCAAACCAAATAAAGCAGTAAAATTTAGTTAGACATGTTGTTTATTATCACGGGAAGGATGGGGCATTATTTAATTGCTATTTATAAATAATTTTTTGATAGTGAATTATTTGTTTACAAGAATAAAAACAAAAAACTGCCACGGTTGGGACCGCGGCAGCCTTGACAAAAAATTGAAAATATTACATCCCGATTGCCATGGTTTGACTTTAACAAAAAGTAAGTGGAAATTGTCCATAAATTAATTTCAAATTTCATCAGAATAATAGCATTTAACTTTTGAACGCAGATTATATTGGGATGACATAACTTCTCCGTAAGCGCCGGTTGTTCGTATTGCAACCAGATCTCCTCTTTTTAATTCCGGCAGCATTACCGCTTTTCCAAATGTATCGGATGATTCACAAATCGGTCCGACAATATCATATCTTGTTTTGTTATTTTTAGAAGAATTTAAACTTTCAATTTTATGATATGATTGATAAAGCGCCGGTCTGATTAATTCCGTCATTCCGGCATCGAGAATTGCAAAGTTTGTGTTTATTCCTTTTTTAATAAAAAGTACTCTGGAAATCAGATTTCCGCATTGAGCAATAACTGCACGTCCAAGTTCAAAATGAAGTTTTTGATTCGGCTTTAATTCTAAAAATTCATTGAACAAACCGAAAAAGTTTTTAAAGTCGTTTATTCTATTTGAATCCGGATTTTTATAATCAACTCCTAATCCGCCGCCGACGTTTATATGTTCAAAATTTATTTTTTTCTGTTCGAACCATTCCTGGTATTCATTCACTTTTAAACAAAGACTTTTAAAAACTTCAAGATCTGTTATTTGAGATCCAATGTGAAAATGAAGTCCAACTAATTTAATGTTTTTCGATTTTTTAATAACTGATATGACTTGTTCAAATTCCCATTGACTAATACCGAATTTGTTTTCTTCCAATCCGGTTGTAATATAATGATGAGTTTTTGCATCAAGGTTTGGATTAATTCTGATCGCAATATTTGCAGATTTATTTTTTAATCCAGCTAAATTATTTATTACTTCAATCTCTTGAATCGATTCACAGTTAAAACAGAAAATATCATTATCTAAAGAAACATTAATTTCTTCATCTGTTTTTCCAACTCCGGCAAAGACTATTTTATCTGAACTAAATCCGCATTCCAATGCTTTTAAAACTTCGTTCCCGCTTACGCAATCCGCTCCGAGTCCGGCATCTTTTATTATATTTAATATTTTATCATTCGCATTTGCCTTTAAAGCATAGTGAACAATATAATTATATTTCCCAGATTCCTTTTTTATAGATTCTAATGTTTCATTCAAAAGTGAAACATCATAAAAATAAAAAGGAGTTTGAAGTTCTTTAAATTTCCGGATTATGGTTTGGTCAAACATTGTTAAAATAATTTATTTAATAAGATAAGCGCATCTTTTTTATCAGATGAATTTATTAAAAGTGAAATGTTGTGTTTGCTTCCGCCGTAGGAAATCATTCTGATATCGATATCTTTAAGCGTTTCAAATATTTTATTTATATGTCCTTTCTGATCCACAATTCCATCGCCGACAATACAAATAATTGTCTGTTCATTATTCATTTCCACAGAAGAATAATTTTTTAATTCGTTCAAAATATCATTTAAATGAGATCTGTCGTCGATAGTTAAAGAAACCGCAACTTCAGAAGTTGAAATCATATCAATCGGAGTTTTATATCTTTCAAAAACTTCAAATACTTTTCTCAAAAAACCATAAGCCATTAACATTCTATCGGATCTGATTTTGATTGCAGTAATTCCGTCTTTAGCTGCAATTGCCCTTATTCCTTTGCCTTCAGCTTCTTTTGTAATTAAAGTTCCTTCATCATCAGGAGCCATTGTGTTTTTTAATCTAACCGGAATATTATTTATTTGAGCCGGAAGCACGCTTGACGGATGAAGTATTTTTGCACCGAAATATGCAAGCTCGGCAGCTTCATCAAACGAAAGATGTTTAACAGGTTTGGAATCGCTTACAATTCTGGGATCGTTATTATGCATTCCGCTTATGTCCGTCCAAATCTGAATTTCATCAGCATTTATTGCAGCACCAATTAAAGAAGCCGAATAATCGCTTCCGCCTCTTTTAAGATTATCGACTTCGCCGTAAAGATTTCTGCAAATATAACCTTGAGTTATAAAAAGATTTGAGTCCGGGATATTTTTCTAATTCCCTATTTAAATTTTCTTTTATATAATAATTATCAGGTTCCTGGTTGGTATCGATTCTCATAAAATTTAAAGCCGGAAGCAGAATTGCATTTACTTTTTGTTCTGATAAATAAGAATGAAACAATGCAGTAGAAATCAATTCTCCCTGCGCAAGAATTGCTTTTTCTTCTAGATTTGTAAAAATATCCTGTGTAAACGCTTTTATATAATTAAAATGAGAATAGATTAACTCCTTACCTTTTTTAACAAATTCCGGTAAAGTGAATAATTCCTGAACTACTTTAATATAATCTGCTTCAAGATCGGTTATTAATTTATTTGCAACGTTATTCTCGTTTTTATAAAGACATTCTATTATTTCCACCAATTTATTTGTTGTTCCGGACATTGCGGAAAGAACAACAATTTTCTTTTCA
>CAVQMC010000007.1:0-300484 GCA_963713505.1 uncultured Ignavibacteria bacterium
ACGGATTTTATAAAGGGCAGTTCTCCAAAGCTATTCCAAATTTAAAAAATGGATTAAAGATTGCCTTATATCAGATCTTATTTTTCGATCGGGTATCGGATTATGCCGTTGTAAACGAAGCTGTTGAGTATGTTAAAAAGCTTCAGGGGCAAAAACCTGCCACCTAACTAATGCAATATTAAGAAATATAATTAGAAGTAAAAACGGAATAAGATAGCCGGAACCGAATGAAGACCTGCCTGGATATTTAAGCGCTCATCATTCTCATCCTTCCTGGATGGTAAAAAGATATTTGACGAGATTTGGCAAAGAACAAACCGAAAAATTATTAGCAACAAATAATGAGAAACCTTATTTAACTTTAAAACTTAATGCACTTAAAACAAGTCCTGAAGAATTTAAAGAACTGTTGAATTCGGTTAATTTGAAATTTACACCCGGCAGATATTTACCTGAATTTTTTCAGCTACAGAATTTAACTAATATCACTGCCTGGGAATATTTTACAAAAGGTTATTTTAATATTCAGGATGAAAGCGCCGGTTTAGCATGCCGATTATTAAATGTTTCTCCTGAAATGAGAGTGTTGGATCTTTGTGCTGCGCCGGGTGGTAAAACAGCTTATATTGCCGGACTTATGCACGACAAAGGTGAAATTGTTGCAATAGACAGATTCGAAAGCCGCATTAAAATTTTCGAAAATAATCTCGACCGATTAGGAATAAATAGTGTAAAACCACTTATAATTAATGCTTTGGAATATAGCGATGGAGAGTTTGACAGAATACTTGCTGATGTTCCATGTTCAGGTACTGGAACTTTATCTAAAAAACCGGATATAAAATGGAAAAAAGATTTATTAGATATTCGCAGAATGACGGAACTTCAATATCAACTTTTAGAAAAAGCAGCTTCTCTAATTAAAGTGGGTGGAGTTGTTGTATATAGTACTTGCTCAATTGAACCTGAAGAAAATTGGGATATCGTTAGTAAGTTTATTTCCGAACATCCGAATTTTAAAATTGAAAATGCAGCGGAAAGATTTCCGGCTGATTTAATTGACGAACATGGTTGTGTACAAACTTTACCGCATGTTCATCATATGGACGGTGCATTTGCTGCAAGAATAGTTAGAGTTGAATAAAAGTTATAATTTTAAAAATAAATTTTTTTAATTTAGTATTATGTTCGAAAAATTAGCAAATGAGCTTAAAGAAGCTAGAGAAAATACAGGGTTAACTCTTCAGCAGTTGTCTGCTAAGTCTAGAATTGATTTGAAATATCTTGAAGCACTTGAAATTGGAAATTTCAATTTTTTACCGGATTTGTATGTGAAAGCATTTGTAAAAGACTATTGTAAAATGGTAAATCTTGATGTAGACGAAATTCTAAAAAAATATGAGGCTGCTAAAATCGGAAAAGATTATGAAGAATTAAAAGAAGAAAAGGGAGAAAATAATCTTAATACACAGAAAAATCAAAATACTGTAAATATTACAGAAGCAGCAAAACCTCATGAAAAAACTTTTATTGATCCATCTGCTTCAGGTAAACCAACTTCCGGAAGCAGTAATTTTAATAAACAATTTATAACTATAGGTGGAATTGCCGTTGCCGTTATTGTCGTTTTTACAATTATTTATTTGTTATTTCTTCAGGGCGGATCAAAAATTGTAGTAGAAGAAAAACCGTTGGAAGAAGTTATAAGTTCAAATAATCAAAGATACGTTCAGCAGCAAAAAGATAGTCTTGAAAATATTTCTAATAATACTTCAACTCCAGACAGTTTAGCCTTAACTATAAAAGTTACAGATACATGCTGGGTGCAGATTATTCAGGATGATAAAAAAATTGAAGAATATACTTTATTCCCGAATTCGCAAAAAACATTAAATGCAAATAATAATTTTAAATTAACTATTGGAAACAGCGGTTCAGCGGAATTATTACTGAATAATAAAAACCTTGACTATAAAGGAAAACCGAACGCCGTTAGTTATGTGTTGGTAAATAAAGATGGTTATAAAAGACTTTATACTCAGCCTGTACTTAATTAGATAAAATTATGTCTACAAGAATCGAAAAGAAAATAGAAGAATTACGGGAAAAAATTAGACAGTATGATTACGAATATTTTATAAAAGCGGAGCCTTCTATCAGTGATCAAGAATATGATATGCTGGTGAAGGAATTAGAAAAACTTGAAAATGAAAACCCTGAATTAATTACTCCGGATTCTCCTACACAAAGAGTTGGAAAAGATTTAACCAAAGAATTTAAACCTGTAACTCATAAAGTTCCGATGTTAAGTCTTGCAAATACTTATAATGAAGAAGAACTTTTTGATTTCGATAGAAGAGTAAGAGAAGGTTTGCCTAAAGATGAAAAAGTTGAATATGTAGTTGAAATGAAAATTGACGGAGCTTCGGTGAGTCTTAACTATGTCGATGGAATTCTTAAAACTGCTGCAACCAGAGGCGATGGATTTGTCGGCGAAGAAATTACAAATAACGCTAAAACAATAAGAAGTATTCCATTAAGGTTAAACAAGAAAAAGTCTGTTTCTTAGAAATTAATTGATTTTGAAGTTCGCGGTGAAATTTTTATGAAGATAAAAGACTTCGAAAAATTAAACGAAGAACGTGAAAAAAACGGTGAAAAAACTTTTGCAAATCCGCGTAATTTTACTGCCGGAAGTTTGAAGATGCAGGATCCGAAGGAAGTTTCTAGAAGAAGATTGAATACATTTCTTTATACTTTGATTTCTGTTGAAGAGGAGTTTACTTCGCAATCCGAAAATCTGGAAATTTTAAAGACTCTCGGTTTTTCGGTAAACCCCAGATACAAAATTTGTAAAAACATAAATGATGTTTTAAAAGTCTGTCATCAATTTGAAGAAGAAAGATATTCTCTTCCTTTTGAAATTGACGGCGCCGTTGTTAAAGTTAATTCAATTAAACAACAGAATATATTAGGTAGTATTGCTAAATCTCCAAGATGGGCTGTCGCATATAAATTTAAAGCCAAGCAGGCCGTTACAAAAATTAATAAAATAAAATGGCAGGTTGGAAGAATCGGAACGGTTACACCTGTAGCAGAATTTGAGCCTGTATTTTTAGCCGGTTCTACAATAAGCCGTGCAACTTTACATAACTTTGATGAAATCCAAAGAAAAGATATAAGAGAAGGAGATGAGGTTGTTATTGAAAAAGGCGGTGATGTAATTCCTAAAGTCGTTTCAGTTGTAAAGGATAAAAGACCTAAAAATAGTAAACCTGTTAAAGCTCCAGCTAAATGTCCCGAATGCGGAACAACTTTATTTAAACCCGAAGGTGAAGTAGCTTATTATTGTGAAAACACCGAATGTCCGGCTCAGGTTAAAGGCAGATTGGAACATTTTTCCTCACGCGGTGCAATGGATATTGAAGGTCTTGGTGAAGCTTTAATTGATCTATTTGTTGAAACTGGGTTTGCTTAAAACATATGCAGATATTTATGATCTAAAAGATAAAAAAGATGAATTAATTCAAATTGAACGGCTTGGAGATAAAAGTGTAAATAATCTTTTAAATGCCATTGAAGAAAGCAAAAAACAACCGTTTTATAAACTGTTATTTGCTTTGGGAATTAGATATGTTGGTTCCGGTGCAGCTAGAAAATTGGCAGATTATTTTAATTCTATTGATGCAATTAATGATGCTACTGAAGAGGACATTTTGGAAATTTACGAAATTGGTCCCAGTATAAGCGGAAGTGTTGTTAAATTTTTTCTCCGATAGACATAATTTAAATATAATTGATAGATTGAAGAAGCACGGACTAAATTTTGAATCAGAGAAAAAAAATTCAAAAGATACTTTTTTTACTTCTAAAACTTTTGTATTAACCGGAAGTTTAAGTACTTTTTCAAGAGAAGAAGCAGGCGATAGAATAACTGCTTTAGGCGGTAAAGTAACTTCAAGTGTCAGTAAAAAAACAGATTACGTAATTGCAGGCGAAAATCCCGGATCAAAAATAGATAAAGCCAATAATCTCGGTGTAAAAATATTATCCGAAGATGAATTTATGAAATTACTAGATAAAGAATCGAAATAAAATGATTGAATTGGTAAAAAATAAAATATCATCTTTTATTATTGATCAGAAAATCAAGAATGTAAGCAATAATAATCAATCATTTAATAATATATTTACTAAATCATATAATATATTAGTATTAATGCCCGAAGATCAATCTGATTTTAATCATTGCTTTGAAGTTTTAAATTCGGTTGATAACAGTATCCGAAATATTTATGTATTAACTTATGACTTTCGCGTAAGTCTTCTTCCTCAAAAATTCAGACAAAAAGCAATTGAACATGGTATAAATGATAAAACAAGATTAAACCTTCCCACACACAAGTTTATAGAAAAACTTAGATATAAAAATATTAATGCTGTTTTAGATTTAAATAGAAAAGAAAATTTATTTTACAGTTATGTTGCAAATCTTGTAAACGCATATCTTAAAGTAGGATTTGTGAAAAAGGATGCCGATAAATATTATAACTTTCAGGTGGTAAATAAAGAAGAAAATCAGGAAATTTCTTATAAGAATTTCTTAAATTGTCTGCAATTGTTTTAAAGGTTTTTTATGAATTTTGAAATTAAACGAATTGACAGTATTACAATTTTTAAATTAAATGAAAAAAGACTTGATACAAATATTTCAGGATTGGTTAAAGGTGAATTTACAATGCTTCTGAAAGTTGAAGGAGCAAAAAAATTAGTTTTGGATTTAAGCGAAGTTGAAACTTGCGACAGTTCCGGATTAAGTGCAATTTTAGTTGCTAATCGAATTTTAAATACAACCGGTGGAAGTATAAGAATTGCGGCTCCTTCCGAAAAAGTCTATTCTTTAATAAAAATTACACAACTTGACCGTGTTCTGCCGGTTTGTGCTACGGTTGAAGATGCAATGGAAGAATTGAAGAAAGAATAACCAGCCTGTTCTTATCTATATATATCTAGATTTTCATTCCTCAAATTATAATCTATTTCGATATCCATAAAAATAGATTGATTTTTTAGTTTTTTTATAATAATTTTGATTCGATATTTATCGAAATAATTATGATTATAAAATGGAATTTAAAAATAGTTTAAAAATTATTAAAGCATTGGGAGATACTTCCCGTTTAATGATAATTAATTCTTTATTTGGAAAGCCTCAATATGTTGAAGAAATTTCTAAAAGATTAAACTTAGCTTCGTCAACAGTTTCATTTCATTTAAAGAAATTAGAAGAAGCTGATCTTGTAAAGAAAGTTAAAGAACAATATTATATTATTTATAATACAAATGAAGAACTGTTTAATCTTTCGCTAAAAGAATTAATTTCATTTGAGAATTTTGAAAAAATTCATCAGGAAGAAAGAATTAAAAATTATAAACAAAAAGTAATTGATACTTTTTTTGAAAATGGAAAACTGAAAAGCATTCCGGTTCAGCATAAAAAGAGATGGATTATTTTAGAAAAGTTTATTGAAAAATTTCAAATAAATAAAACTTACCAGGAACATGAAGTAAATGAATTAATTTCGGAATTGTTTGATGATTATGTTACTATCAGAAGATATTTGATTGATGAGAATGTATTAACAAGGAAATACAATGAATACAAATTAAATCCGGAATATGAAAATATTAATAAACAATATGATAGTCTAAAGAAAAGTTTTGAAAACAGTATTAATGATAAATTTTAGAAAGTAAAATATGGAAGACAGAAAAGAACTTATAAGAAAATACAAAGAATCTCCCAAACCAATGGGGATATTTCAAATTAAAAATTTAAAGAATAATAAAATATATATTGAAAGCAGCAAAAATTTAGATGCGTCAATAAACAAATATAAATTCTTGTTAAAATACGGGCTTTGTAAAAACGTAAACCTTCAGAATGATTGGAATAATTTCGGTGAAAATAATTTCATTTTTGAAATAATAGATACTTTAAAACCAAAAGATGAGCCGGATGTAAATTATTCAAAAGATTTAAAAACTCTTGAAGAATTATGGCTGGAAAAGTTAAATCCTTTTAATGATAATGGTTATAATTGATTATCAGACAAAATAATTACAATTTATAATAGAATAAATTTATTTATTTAAAGAATGAAATTGATAAAGTATTTAATAGTAATTTGTTTTTTACACCAATATATACTTAATGCACAAACTCAAGATACACTTAATACAGAAGCTTTAAAATCATATTTTATTCCTGCAAATTCACTTAACGTTGTATTAAATCCCGGATTTGAAGAACTTAATTCAAAAAATGAACCGCTGAGTTGGCAAGGCGATTATCAAATCTATACTATAGATAATAAAGTGCATTTTGAAGGAGATAATTCACTAAAGTTTAAAAACAATAATCCGGATATTTACAAGGTTTTTTATCAAAAAATAAAAATTGTTCCCGGAGCTAAATATAAATTCAGCGCTTATGTGAAAACAAAAGGTATAAAGGGTAAAGATACAGGTGCAACAATATGTTTACAATGGTACAATAAAGATGGGACATGGTTAGGTGGTTCTTTCCCTGCAGGAATAAAAGGAGATAATAATTGGACATTAATAAAGGATGAAGCGCAAATTTCAGAAGATGCTGCATCAGTATTAATCTTTTGTTATGTAAGAAAAGGAATGACAGGCGAGGCTTGGTTTGACAATGTAGAAGTAAAGCGATTTTATACTCCAAATATGTTATCCTTTTTTATATTTCCCAAATACAGAGGAATATATAAAAAAGACTTTATGAGTCCGCTTATAATAAAATCATCTCTTTTTGATTATACAAATAACATTAATGATTTACAATTAAATTATGTTCTCCAAAATAGACATAGTTCCAAAATTATAGATATAAAATCATTCAAGTTAAGTAATACTTATAATTTATTTACATATAATTCTACAGGTCTTAGATCCTGATGATTATACAGTTAGTATTTCGTTATTAAAATCATCAACAAATCAATTATTAGAAAGAAATAATCTAAATTTCAAGGTTGTTGCATCAGATTATCAGCAAAGAGTATATATAGATGACAGCTTAAGGACAATTGTAAACGGCAAACCCTTTTTCCCAATTGGGATGTACTTTTGGAATATTAATGAAAATGATTTAAGAATATTTTCAGACAGCAAATTTAATTGTTTAATGCCTTATCCAAATACAACTTTGGATCAAATGGATTTGGCTGCAAAATATAATCTTAAAGTTGTTTACTCAATTAAAGATGATTTTTTTAATCTTAAAAGTAAACCGAAAGAAATTCAAAATGTAACTCAGGAAGAAGAATATATAAAAAATAAAATTAATGAAATAAAAAATCACAAAGCACTTTTAGCATGGTATGTGGCGGATGAGTTAAAACCTGAAATGGTTCCGCAAATGAAAGCTCATTATGATTTGCTTTGTCAATTAGATAAAAACCATCCGGCTTGGGCTGTATTAGCTGATCTTTATAATATTAAATATTTCATAAATACTTTTGATATTATAGGAACAGATCCTTATCCAATTAATTTCGATAGATTATCAAGAGTTACAAAATATACTTTAGAAACAGCTAAGCAAGTGAATTATGTTAAACCACTTTGGATGGTAATTCAAGCACATAATTTAGGAGTTTATCCATGGCCGACGCAAAATCCCGAGCTCCAACTTACCAGGAAATGCGCAACATGGCCTGGCAAAGTATCTGCGAAGGTGCAAAAGGAATTTTCTTTTATTCATTTTTTGATTTAAAGAAGGATCCGGATCAGCCGTTTGAAGTACAATGGAATAATCTTAAAGAAATTGCTGCGGAAATTGATAAATATTCACAAATAGTTTTGTCGATTGATAAAGTTCCAAATGTAAATATTAAATTTTTCTCAGAAAACCAAATTGGTTCCATTATTTGGCTAAATCTCAAGATGGAATTCTTTACATTTTTGCGGTTGATGATGGTGACGGAAAAGGAAATATTGAATTTGAGATTAATCAAGAAATTAAACAAATAACCGAATTAAATGAGGGAAAACAAATTTACTTTAATTCCAATAGGTTCAGTGATGATTTTCAGAATTACGATTTTAAAATCTACAAAATTGAATTAAAATAGCAATAAGGGGTTTACATTCTTTTTAGAAATCGGTCAAATCTTTTGCAAAATAATCTTATTTTTATAATGTGATTTCACTTAATTTTCAAGGGAAAGTGAAATTACCATTTTGTATTATATAACAAAATCCTTTTATTAAATTTAATATATTTAATAATTCATAATTTCCTATATTATTATTGATGAATTCTAATAAAGCTCTAAAATTCTTAAAAATTGTTGTTTTTGATTTAGATGGTACGCTTTTAAATGATGATGGTAAAATTGGTGAAGAAACAATTATTTTAATTGATCAATTACATAAATATGATGTTAAATTTTCATTTGCAACGGGAAGATTGCATTCTGCAATTACAGATTATGCAGAACAGCTAAAAATTAATACGCCATTAATCTCTTTGGATGGAACATTAATTAAAAATTTTCCTGATGGTGAAACTGTATTTCAATATTATATAAAACCAAAATATATTAAAAAAGCATTAGATTTATCCGAACAATTATTGATAAATGTAGCTCTATGTCATGGAGATGCAATTTATTACACGGAAAATAATGATATTATTCCCCAGCTGATGGAAAAATTCGGTGCAAAATACGACGAGGTTTCATCTTACGATAATTATATAGATAATACTTTGGAAGTTGTATTCGCAAGTGATAATAAAGATTCTTTGAGTTATGCAAAAAGCAGATTTGAATTTCCGCATAGTTCCGGATTGAATACATCTTTCTTTCAATCTCAAAGACATGAAGGTGTTTATTATTTGGAAGTTCGAAAAAAAGGTGCTACAAAAGGCAAAGGTTTAATGAGATTGTTGAAACATTTAAATATTAAATCTTCACAAGCTGCAGTTGTGGGCGATTGGTATAATGATGTAAGTTTGTTTAAAACACCAGTATTTAAAGTTGCAGTTGCAAATGCTGTTCCGGAACTTAAAAGAATGTCGAACATTATTACTGATAAAACAAATAACGAAGACGGAGCAGCAGAATTTTTAGAAATGGTTCTTAAAGCAAAAAGAGAATCCTAATGAAAGAAAAAAAGTCTTTCAATATCAAAAAAAGTTTAAGAATAAGAATATTACTGGGACTGATTACAGTAATATTAATTATCCTTATGTTTCCCAAAGGAGAGTCCATTGAATCGGAAGTAACTGTAGGAACAATCTGGACACATGATGATCTAATTGCTCCCTTTAGTTTTCCAGTATTTAAAGATCCAAAACTTTATAGAGAACAATTACAAAGTGCGGAAAATAGTGTCTATCCTGTTTTTGTAAAACAAGGTTCGGAAGTTAAAACAGCAATAGATTCTTTAGCTCAATATTCTAAATTTTTAATTGAAATTATTGATAAAGATCTGACGAATGATTCTCTCAAAAATTTAAATCCTACTTTTTTAAGCCATGATTCTTTTAATAAATTTCTCAACTTGCGCCGTCAGGAAAGAAGCCTATCACAAGCAAGAGGATTAAATCTTAATGCTATCTTTACTAATGCGAAAGAAATTTTAAGCAGTATATACAAAAATGGTATTATTAGCACTAATGGAAATGAAATATCACAGGACAGCATTGCTGTTAGAGTTGGTAATGTGGATAGAATTGAATTAAGAAAAAGTTTTTATACTTTGGCGGAAGCAAAGAATATTCTTAACGAGGAAATCAATCAGTTAGATTATTCTACAGAACTTAAAAATGCTTTAACGGAATATACAGATCATTTTATCTTTCCAAATATAATATATAATAAAGATAAAACTGATGAAGAAATAGAACAAGCTAAAAGTAATGTTTCTAAATACAGCGGTATTGTGAATGAAAATGAAAGAATAATTGCAAAACATGATAGAATTTCAAAAGAGGCAAAGTTAAAAATAGAATCCTTCAAAGCTGCAAAAGGCGAAAAAATGGGAACCGAAGGACATTATTTTCAACTCCTTGGCAAATTTTTTCATATATCTTTTCTCTTAGCGCTTTTCAGCATATATCTTTTCTTATTCAGAAAAAGAATTTTCTATGATAATGTTAAACTTTTATTGATTACAATTATTTTTTTGTTTTTATCCTTCGTAACATATCTTATAAATCAAATTAATGTAAGCGCACCTGTTCAACTCCTGATATTTGTTCCGGCCGCATCAATGCTGATCACTATTATTTTTGATTCAAGAGTAGGGTTTTATTCAACTATAATTCTAGCTTTAATTACAGGGGCATTGAGAGGAAACGATTATACATTTACGGCAATGAATATTTTTGCCGGCGGATTATCTGTTTATACTGTTAGAGATATAAAAAACCGTTCTCAAATATTCAGATCATTTTTATTTATTCTTTTAGGATATATAATTTCAGTTTTAGCATTTGGACTTGAAAGGTTTGCAACTCCGGAAACTTTACTAATTGAATCAGCTTTTGCAGGCTCAAATGCTTTGATAAGTCCTGTTCTTACATACGGATTATTAATTTTCTTTGAAAGATTCTTTAAAATTACGACAGATCTTACACTTCTTGAGTTATCTAACTTTGACAGACCCTTGTTAAAAGAATTAGCACGAAAAGCTCCGGGAACTTTTAATCATTCTATGACAATGGGAACTTTGGCGGAAACCGCAGCAGAAAATATAGGAGCAAATCCATTATTGGCTAGGGTAGGTGCATATTATCATGATATCGGTAAAACAATAACACCGCAGAATTTTGTTGAAAATCAATTAAATAATCAAAATGTTCATGAAAATCTTGAACCGGAAGAAAGTGTAAGTTTAATAAAAAGACATGTGGAAGAAGGAATTGAATTAGCCAAAGAATATAATGTTCCGCAGGAAATTGTAGATTTTATACCAATGCATCACGGTACCATGACAATGTCTTTCTTTTATGAAAAAGCAAAACAAAAATACGGTGAGGATAAAGTAAATATTGATGATTATAAATATCCCGGACCAAAACCGAATACAAAAGAAACCGCGATAATTATGCTTGCAGACGGATGTGAATCTGCAGTAAGAGCAATTGAAAACCCTGATGCAACAAAAGTTGAAAATGTTATAAATAAAATTATTAAATCGAGATTAGATGATAACCAGCTCGATCAAGCTCCAATTACATTTCGTGATTTAACAAAAATCAAAGAATCGTTTACAAGTATATTGTTGGGTCAGCATCATAGAAGAATTAGATATCCTAAACAGGATGAGATGGAAAGAGGGGAACTTGAAGAAGACGAACTTAAATGAAGACATTTCTAAAGGAATATCTTTCGGTTTTAAAATTAGAAAAAAACTTATCTGAGAACACGGTTTTTTCTTACCGGAATGATATAACTTCGTTAATCCAGTTTTTAGAAAACCGGAATATAAAAGATCCTTCTGAAGTTAAATTTAAAGACCTGAGTTCATTCTTTAAATCATTAGAACAGATCGGGTTAAGCAGTAGTTCGGCTGCAAGATATTTCTCTTCCATAAAAGGATTTTTTACTTATTTATTTTTGAATAATTATATAAAAGAAAATCCTATCGAAAAGTTATCTGCACCAAAACTTTCTAAAAATTTACCATCGGTTTTATCTGTTAATGAAGTTAATAAAATCTTGGATTCTCCAAATACTGAAGACAAAATTGGATTAAGAGATAAAGCAGTTTTGGAACTATTATATGCTTGCGGAATTAGAGTTTCTGAATTAATAAACATTAAAATATCAAATCTTTTTTTTGAAGAAGAAATTATTCGTGTATTCGGAAAAGGTTCAAAAGAAAGACTAGTGCCGATTGGAAGCAGTGCAGTAAAATGGATAAATGAATATTTGTTAAAATCCCGTCCTTTATTAATGAAAAAAGCAAAAAGTGAAAATTATGTATTTCTTAATGTCCGCGGTACAAAACTTTCAAGAATGGGAATCTGGAAAATAGTTGATCGTTATACCAATGAAGCCGGAATTACTAAAGAAGTTCATCCGCATACATTCAGACATTCATTTGCAACACATTTACTGGAAGGCGGAGCTGATTTAAGAGCCGTTCAGGAAATGCTTGGACATTCGGACATTTCTACAACACAAATTTATACTCACATTGACCGCGATTATATTAAGCAGGTTCATAAAGAGTTTCATCCCAGAGGATAGTTAATATGGATATTACTGTCAGTGATAAATTAATTTCTTTTTTAACATTTTTACCGATGTTTTTTATTTCTATATCAATCCATGAATTTGCACATGCACTTGTTGCTCATAAATTGGGAGATGATACCGCTAAGAATATCGGCAGACTTACATTAAATCCTTTTAAACATGCGGATCTTGTTGGAACATTTATAATGCCCCTTGCATCTTTTGCTTCCGGCTTTGCTTTAATCGGCTGGGCTAAGCCTGTTCCAATTGACAGAAGAAATTTTAAAAATCATTTAAGAGACGACGCATTAGTTTCTTTTGCCGGACCTTTTTCAAATTTTCTTATGGCTGTAATATTTTTCATATTATTTGTAATAACATACAATATGAATTTTCTTTTGCACCATTATATAATAAATATATTCTGGTATGGCGTTTTCTTTAATATATTTTTATTTGCTTTTAATATTTTACCTATTCCGCCATTGGACGGATCTCATATTCTGTTCGATATTTTCCCAAATAAATTTACTGCAAAAATTTTGAGTTTAGGTTTATATGGAACGATAATTTTGCTTGTATTTATTTACAGTCCTTTATGGGGATATTTTATGGATGCGGTTCATTATATATTAAGTATATTTTTAACAATCGGCGGATTTACAAATGCTTAAAAAGCATTGGATAATTTTAATAATATTAATTTTTACAATTTACGGTTGTTCTAAAAAAAACGAACAAGTAAAGAAAAATGATAAATCAAATCAAAAAATAACAAAAGAAATTCACGAAAATATTAACTCTTTTGTATTTGTTGGAATAATTGAGAACAATCCCGGTTTATACAAATATTCAATAAAGAATAAATCATATAAAATATTCTGGTCAGATAGAACCGAAAAAGTTGTTGATCTCTCATATAATAAAAATAGAAATGCAGCTTTTTTTGTTACAGCTGGTAATTACGGAAAGCAAGGAGCTTTCCCTTTTGTTAAAAATGTAAAAGTGTATTTGTTTAAAAATGATTCTTCGTCCACAATCGAACAAGTTGAAAAAATTGGAAGCGGTTTGCAGGTTTTTACAAGATGGGAAAACAATAATACTTTCAAAATAATTATAAACTCAATAGATAAAATAGTTGCCACCTACGTCAACCAAAGAACTTTAATATTTAATACTTTCGGGAAAAAACTTTTGGATGAAACTCAAACTTTTGATCTTGCAAAGGAAGGTTATCCAAAACCACCTAGAGAAAAAGCGGAAATAAATTCTCCGGATAATGAATATTCGATTTATTCGGAAGGCGACAGCTTATTTACATATTTTCTTGTTCGAAACAGTCTTAATGAAAAAGATTCAATTGTAAATCAAACACAAAAATTGAATGAAGTTCAGTGGAGCGTTGATAATAAGTTCCTTGTTTTTAATACTTTGTTCTTATCTCCTTCAAATCAAACATTATACACTAAAGATCCGCAGACTTCCGGTTTATATGTTTACTCGGTAAATCAAAAAAAACTTGTAAAGTATTGGACCGGCGGAGGGTTTAAAAACTTTTTCTTAACAAATAATTATTTAATATTTGATACCGGATTTAAAGACAATTCTAAAATTATAATTTACAATTACCGGAAAAACAAAATTCAAAATACAGTAGAAATTAGAAATGGCTGCGGAATTAAAAATATTCCCTTAATTCCCGACTTCAGTGCTTAAAAATATTTCCCGGTATTTATTTTCTAATCAATCTTGTAAACCTTTTTGTTAATGGATGCAGAAAAATTAAAATTCCCCTCAACCAATCGGGAAGCTGTTCCTCTAACTTTGCATCGAAATCCCAATTAGCTTGTTTTATTCTTTCATGCATTACAGCTGGATGTGCATCTGTGAATCGTTTTAAGTTACCAAGATCATCATAAGTTTGAGTAGATTCCGCAAATTTTATCACTTCTTCATCGGTATGATATAGTTTGTGGAAGTCAATTCTTTTTCTGGAAAGCGTATCGGGTGGTTTTACATAGCCATAGTGAAAGATTTCAGCTTTTATATCAACACTTTTAATTTTGCTTCCGTCTTTGTGTCTGAAATCCATTGCGTCTCCCCATGATACAATATCCGGTTTATTTTTAATTACTCTAACTTCTCTGAAATACCAATTTCTGTAATTATCCTGAACAAAATCATAACTTCCGTAAAAATGTTTATAGTAAAATCTTAAACCTTCAATCTTATCATTACTTAGATATTTCTTCATTGCACTTTCAATAATCGGGACAAATTTTTCATGCAAAACTTCATCTGCCTGAATATAAAAACACCAGTCTCCTGAACATTCTTTTAACGCGGCGTTGGTTTCAACCGATAATACCTTGCCTCCTTCACGGAGACTCATATCCCATTCTCTTTCGATAATTTTTATCTTATTACTTTTAATTGATCTAACAACTTCTAGAGTATTATCTTCTGATTTTCCCACATTAACAATAAGTTCATCACATAGCGGAAGTATTGAAAGAATGGCTTCTCTGAAAGGATAAAAATACTTAACTCCGTTCCTGACTATTGTAAATCCAGATACTTTCATTATTACAATTTAAATTGCATGTTGTAAAGTTTTTTGTAAAGACCGCCGATTTTCATTAATTCAATATGATTTCCCGATTCAACAATTTTGCCGTCGCTTAATACAATTATTTTATCAGCACTTTGAGTTGTTGATAACCTGTGAGCAATGACAATTGAAGTACGTCCAACCATGAGTCTTTCGATTGCCTGCTGAACTAATGTTTCGGATTCAGTATCGAGAGAAGAAGTTGCTTCATCTAGAATTAATATCGGAGGATTTTTTAATAATGCTCTGGCAATTGAAATTCTTTGCCTTTCGCCGCCGGAAAGTTTAACACCGCGATCTCCAATTACAGTATCATATCCCTTTGAAAGTTCATTTATAAAGTTATGTGCATTAGCAGCTTTTGCAGCCTCAATTATTTTTTCAAGAGGAAGTTCTTGTGAACCATATGCAATGTTATTTCTGATTGAATCATTAAATAAAATAGTTTCTTGTGTTACAATTCCCATTAAATCTCTTAAAGAATTAATTGTTATATCTTTTATATTAATTCCATCTATAGAAATACTTCCGCTTTCCACATCATAAAATCTTGGAATTAAATCTACTAAACTTGATTTTCCGGCACCGCTCGGGCCAACTATTGCAAGCACTTTTCCTTTTGGGATTTCAAGATTAATATCTTTTAAAATTTCATGTCCGTTTTCATATTGAAAATTTACATTTTTGGAATTCAATATTCTTACTGAAGGAATTCATTTCTTTTGCATTTGGAGAATCAAATATCTTTGGTTTAGTATCTAAAATAGAAAAAACTCTTTCTGCCGCAGCAGTTCCTTCTTTCATACTGTTAAAAACTTGCCCGAATAATTTTAACGATGGCATCATCTGAAAGAAAATTCCAAGATAAACAAAAAACGCGCCTGGAGACATATCGCTTTTGCCTGTTACAATTTCACTCCCAATGAAGTATAAAATAACTGTAACTGACACTACTCCAATAAATTCAGTAATTGGTGCGGCAAGCGCTCTTCTTCTTGTAAGACTTATTAAAAGTGAAAAATAACTTTTTTCTTCTTTTTTGAATTTTTGGATTTCATATTCTTCCATTCCGAATGCTTTTACAATTCTCATTGCTCCGAATGTTTCATCAAGGATCGATGTTATATCCGCAATTCTTTCTTGAGATTGAATACTTCTTTTTTTTAGAGAATCTCCAATTTTTGCTAGAACAATTCCGGTAATTGGCAGAATAACATAAATTAAAAGAGTCAGTTTCCAGTTGAAAATAAAGAGTACTATACTGAAAATTATTATTAATGTAGGATCACGAAAAATACTATTAATTACTGCGATCATGGAATCTTTAATGATTTGAACATCATTAATAATTCTGGAAATTAAAATCCCTTTTCTTTCGTCTGTAAAATAGCTTAATGATAGTTTATGAAAATGAGAATATAAATCGAACCGAATATCTTTTATCATTCCCTGTTCAACAGTTGACATAAAGTATGTTTGCAAATAAGAGAACAAATTTTTGAACATGAACACTATGATCATTAAAATACAGAGGTAAACTACAAGCTGCAGTTTAGTATATTTTGATGCAAATACAGAAAGTTGATAAGTTAAATAATCTTTTAAATGAAGAATACTTACACTATGCTGAGGCGCCATATGAACAGACGGTTGGTTAAAAAGCAGATCAATAAAAGGCATGATTAGCCCGATAGAAAGCAAACTAAAAATGACGAAAAGTATCATCATTAAGTTCGCTAAAATTAAGGGTTTTTTATAAGGACGTAAGTATCTAAAAAATCGCCAAAATACTTTCATTTAACTGCTTTTTCCAAATGTTGTCAACAAAAATAAGAAAAGCCCTTTCCAATTAAAAGAATCTGAAATACATGAGAAATAGAACAAATTAAAGCTAAGTGAACTTTTTAGATTTTGGCTTAAGCATCAATAATCTTAAATTTGTGATATTATAAAAATTAAATCCAATCTAAATGATAGAAACCAGGTTTAATATAAAAATTCCTTTTTTCCTGTTTGCAGCAACATTATTCAGCTTTTTGATTTCACTTTTTTTACTGCAATTATTTCTTGGTTTACTAAGTGTGCTTTGGCTTTTTGAATCCTGGAAAAACAAAAAGGCAGCTTTTGATGAAATTGCAGTATTAATATTATTGTTTGGAATTGTTAGAATTGCTGCGATAATTTTTTCCGTTTATCCGGCCGAAAGT
The DNA here is from genome assembly GCA_963713505.1 of uncultured Ignavibacteria bacterium. GTDB lineage: Bacteria > Bacteroidota > Ignavibacteria > Ignavibacteriales > Ignavibacteriaceae > CAVQMC01. Next base: position 17,097 of record CAVQMC010000007.1, read on the forward strand.
GTAATTGCTATTCAAAAAGAAATTTTATTTTATTTTGGATTTTTTGCAATGCACTATTATTTAAAAGTATTCGATCGAAAAGATTACGAAAAACTAATTTATGTATTTGCATTATCGGCGGTATTAGTTGCTTTAATCGGAATCGTACAATTTGATTTTAAACTTGTGGAAAGAGCTCAATCATTTTCAAGCGGCTACAGTACATTTTCAACTTACCTCTTAACCGCATTGGGTGTTTTTCTCATATTGTATGATTTGATGAATAAAAAAATCAGCTTATACTATTGGTCTTTGGGAACTGCAATTATTTTTGCAGGACTTGCAACATCTCTTGGAAGAGCAAATTTATTTTTTGCCGTTATTGTTTTTATAATTTTCTGGCTTATTAAAAAAATAAATATAAAGTATGTGTTAGCATCCGTTATTTTAGCAGTTGGTATTTCTTACGGATCGTTTTTGATTAATTCAGCGGAACTTACACAAAGAGTTGAAGCACCAACTCAATTAGCCGATAGGGATATTATTTGGGAAGGAGCAAGTCAAATTTACAAAGAACATCCCGTATTAGGATATGGGCCTAGAACTTTTCATCAGGTTTTTCCTTTCCCGGAAAGATTTTCAGATAAAGGAATTGGAAGCTGGCATAATGATTTTCTGCAAATTTATTTTGAAAGCGGAATTCTCGGCGAGATTTCTTTTTTATTATTGATTGTACTTCCTTTTATTAAAGGAATTAATTTGATGAAAAAGATTAAAGATGTACAAAATAAATCAATTATATTAGGTATACTTCTTGCTATTTTAGGAATTGTGCTTTCTGCACTTTTTGCAGGCTTTATCGATTCTCCTGTTCTTGCTTTGATTTTCGTTTTTCTGATTTCGGTAATTTCAAGAGAATCATTTTTACTTAAAATAAAATCTGATAATTGATTATATTTTATAAATAATTTTAATTTTAGTTCTAACCGGAGTTAATGAATGGAAGTCAAAGAAAAAGATTTATTAAGTTCTATCAAAGAATATTCATCCCCAATTGATTACAAAATTAAAGAAACAGCCATCATATTAGCCGCTGGACACGGCAAGCGTATAAAATCCCAAAGATCAAAAATGCTTCATAAAATTTGGGAAGTACCGACGGTTGAAAGAGTATTTAATGCTTGCAGATATGGAATTAAAGATATAAATATAATTGTTGTTGTTGGAATTAAAGCTAAAGATGTTATTGAAGTTATTGGGAAACGCCCTTCAACAGCATTTGCTTTCCAGGAAAAACAAAACGGAACCGGCCATGCTGTTCAGGTTGCTTTAAATAATATTGATGAGAAATCATTTGACGGAATTATATACGTGCTTCCCGGCGATATGGGATTAATGGATCAAAAAACTATAAGTCAATTTAGAAAAGAATTTATTAATTCCGAAAGCGACATGATGGTTTTAACCGGAATGTATAATGGTGATCCTAACGAAAATTCCTACGGCAGAATTCTTAGAGTTAAAGAAAAAGATGACAGCGGAAAATCTTCCGGGAAAAATGCAGGGAAAGTAATTGAAATTATGGAACATAAGGATATTTTATCATTGCCTGAAGACAAACCATATAAAACTAAGTTTAAAGGAGAAACTTATTCTTTTACTAAAGAAGAATTGATAAGTAATAACGAATTTAATTCCGGAGTTTATGCTTTTAAATATAAACCTCTTCTTAAACTAGTTGGTTCTTTATCAAGCGACAATGCTCAGAATGAAATTTATATAACTGATTTAATTTCTCTTTTTAATAAGGAAGGTCTTTCTGTTACTGCCGTTACTCCAAGCAACAGTAACGTGGTAATGGGATTCAATAATAAATCAGTTTTGAAGGAAATGGATGCACTTGCAAGAAAACAGGTTTATGATAAATTAAAAGATATTATAGAAATTAAAGATGAAGATGATTTTTTTATTCATGAAGAAGTAGTTGAAGAAATAATCAAAATGGATAATCTAAATGTTCCATTGGATATTTCAATTGGTAAAGGTGTTTATATTGGACAGGGAGTTAAATTAAATTACAACTTAGATTTGGAAAAGAATGTTTTTGTAAACGGAAATGTTCAATTCGGAAAAAATGTATCTGTTTCGCAGAATGTTCATCTTTCATGTTTTCCGAATCAAACTTTAAAGATAGGCGATAATGTGCAAATACTTTGGGGCGATATAATAAAAGGCAACATAGTTATCGGAAATAATTCAATAATTGAATCAAGTGTAAACATGACTGGAAGCGATGAGTTTCCATTACGAATTGGAAAAAATGTTTTAATTAAAGGAACCAGCTACATTTTTGGTTCATTTGTAGAAGATGACGTTCACATAGAGCACAGTGTATTGATTAAAAAGAAAGTCGATAAGTTAATTAAAAAAGACGGATCGATTCAGCCGATAAAATTTTATCTGCCTATGCCCGAAGGAATTGATGCTGTAGAGGATTTATAATTATTTAAAAAAAAGCTCTTCAAAAATTGAAGAGCTTAAATATTTGAGGTAAGTTAGAATTTATAGATCGAGTAAGTACTATTTTTCAGTTTTCAAGCTGCTAAGACGCTTTGTTAATTGAGCTTTTTTTCTTGCTGCATTGTTCTTATGAATTTTTCCTTTTGCAGCACTGCGATCTAAAATTGCAACTGCTTCTTTATACATTTTTTCAGCTTGTTCCTTTTCATCGGTTGTCATAGCTTTTTTTACAACAGTTTTAATCTTTGAATTAACTCTTTTGTTTACTTGTCTTTTTCTTTCGTTAGTTCTTATTCTTTTCTTTGCCGATTTATGACTGGCCATTTTCGCGTATACCTCTAATAGATTATAAAAAAGTGACCTTAAATATAGCAATTATGCAGTTTGATGTCAAACATGAGTTTATTAATTTAGGAACCTAAATCAAGTAATTTCTTTAGATAATGATCAAAATAAACGAAATATATTACTCAATTCAAGGTGAAAGCTCAAAAGCCGGTTTGCCGTGTGTTTTTATAAGATTAACCTACTGTAATTTAAGATGCACATATTGCGACACAGAATATGCATTTTATGATGGAAAAGAGTATGAAATCGATGAAATAATAGAAAAAGTGAAGAAATACAATTGTAAATTAGTAGAAGTTACCGGTGGCGAACCTTTATTTCAGAAAGATTCCTATCAATTAATATATGAACTTTGTGAAAACGGATTTGAAGTTCTTGTGGAAACCGGCGGAAGTCTGCCGATTAGAGAAGTTGATAAAAGAGCTAAAATTATAATGGATCTTAAATGTCCTTCAAGCGGAATGATGAAAAAGAACATGTATGAAAATATAGATTATCTAAAGAAAGAAGATGAAGTGAAGTTTGTTATCGGGAACATGGAAGATTACGAATGGTCAAAAGAGATCATAAAAAAATATTCTCTGGAAAATAAATGTGAAATTCTGTTTTCCACTGTCTTCGGAAAACTTGAACCTCAAACATTAGTTGATTGGATTTTAAAAGATAATTTAAATGTAAGATTCCAATTGCAGATGCATAAATTTATTTGGGATCCTTTAACAAAAGGAGTTTAAAAAATGAAAATTGCTAAAGAGTTTAATTGGGAAATGGGACACAGACTTCCCGAACATTTTGGAAAGTGTAAAAATATTCATGGACATTCCTATAAAATGATTGTTGAGCTGGAAGGGGAATTACAATCAAGCGGAATGGTAATGGATTATTATGATGTTAAAAAAAATATAAACCCAATTGTAGAAAGACTTGATCACGCATTTATGGTTTACAAAGACGATAAAGAAACTATTACCTTTCTTGAAAAAATTAATTCCAAAAGAATCGTTGTAGATTTTCAATCAACAGTTGAAAATATTTGTAATTATATTCTCTCCGAATTAAAAAAAATCAACTTTCCAGATAAATATTAATTCTATTAAAGTAAGAATTCATGAAACTCCCGATGATTACGCAGAAGAATCAATAACACTCAACTAAAATTATTATAAATCTTTTTATTTTAATATTGTATTCTTGATATTGTTATTTCTTTATGCATCATTTATTTTAATACATGATGAATAAACCAAGTGAGAATATTTTAGAAAGTTCGGTTCAATACATAAAATCCGTTGGACCGAAAAGAGCAGAATCATTTCAGAAAATCGGAATTTCAACAATCCGCGATTTATTATTTTATTTTCCTACCAGACATTTAGATCGATCCACAACTCTTACCGCTGCAAAAGCATACGGTTATTTAATGAACGGCTATGATGGTGAGATAACAATAATTGGTAAAGTTTATAATAAAGAAAAATTAAGATTCGGAAGAAGAGAATTATTAAAAGTTCAGTTTAGAGATTCCACCGGCTTTTTTGAATGTGTATGGTTCCAGGGAATAAAATATTTTACTAATATTTTTAACGACGGAGATTATTATGCTGTTTCTGCAAAACCTATAGTTTCTAAATATGGTAATCTTCAATTTACTCATCCGGATTTTGATAGAATTCCCGAAGAAGAATCACAAAGTTTTCTTAATACCGGAAAAATAATTCCGTTTTATAGAATTCCGAAAGAACTGCGTTCTAAAAATATAGGCGATTTCAGTTTAAGAAGAATTATCAGCAATGCAGTTGAACATTATGTTGATAATCTAACCGAGACTTTACCCCAAAAAATTATTGAAGAATTTCAATTATTAAATATAATTGAAGCAGTAAAAAATATTCATTTTCCTGAGTCTTATGAAAAATTAAAAGAAGCATATAAAAGATTTAAATTCGAGGAAGCTTTTTATTTAGAAATATTAGTTGCTTTAAAGAAACATAATTATAAAAACTCTTTAAAAGGAATTACTTTTAAGATAAAATCGGATCTCATTAATGATTTTTTAAAAATCCTTCCTTTCAAATTGACTAAGGCTCAGTTAAATTCTTTAAGTGATATTAAAAACGATATGCTTAATTCACAGCCAATGAATCGTTTGCTTCAAGGAGATGTTGGAAGCGGGAAAACTATTGTCGCTTTAATTTCAATGTTAATTGCAGTTGATAACGGATTTCAAGCTGTTATGATGGCTCCGACTGAAATACTGGCAGATCAGCATGCAAAAAATATTTCAAAATTAATGAAAAGTTTATCCGAAGTTCATAAAAAAAGAGAAATAAAAGTAAGCTTGCTTTTAGGCGGACAAAAAAAATCGGTCAGAAATAAAACTCTTGAAAGTATAGAACTTCAAGAAGCCGATATAATAATCGGAACTCATGCTTTGTTTGAAGAAAAAGTTAATTTTAAAAATCTTGGTTTTGCAATCGTAGATGAACAGCATCGTTTTGGAGTTGTTCAAAGAGCAAAATTACTCAGCAAAGGAAAAACACCTGATGTTCTCGTGATGAGCGCAACACCAATTCCAAGAACATTATCGATGACAGTTTATGGAGATTTAGATGTTTCTATAATAGATGAAATGCCTAAAAACAGAAAACCGGTTAAAACTTTGCTTCGGGGAGAAAGTAAACTTCCTGCAATTTATAAATTTATAATTGATAAATCTAAGGAAGGTTACCAATCTTTTATCGTCTATCCTTTGGTTGAAGAATCCGAAAAGTTAGAACTAAAAGCAGCTCAAACTTATTATGATGAATTGAAAAATGGTTTTCTTAAAGATTTGAATGTAGGATTAATTCATGGAAGAATGAACTGGAAAGAAAAAGAAGAGATAATGCTATTGTTTCTAAAAAAAGAATTCGATGTTTTAATTGCGACAACAGTTATTGAAGTCGGGATAGATATTCCCGACGCAAATATAATTTTAATTAATGATGCTCACCGTTTTGGACTTTCACAGCTGCATCAGCTTAGAGGAAGAGTTGGAAGAAGTTCGAAGCAAGCTTATTGTGTTTTAATTACAAAAGATGAATTTGCCGCATCAACCAATAAAAATGAGTTGAATTTCGAATATTTATCAACAACGCAGCTTGAAAAATATAAGGCTTCGGTAAGAATGCAGACAATGGTTAAGTACACCGACGGATTTAAAGTTGCTGAAGTAGATCTAAAGCTAAGAGGTCCGGGAGATATTTTTGGCGTTAAGCAAAGCGGATTTCCGGATTTAAATTTTATAGATTTAACAACAGATACAAAATATATTCTTGATGCCAAAGAAGCTGCATTTAAAATTGTTGAAGATGATTCCCGCTTTACTAAAGAAGAAAACAAAATTATAAGAGCAAATCTTTTAAAACACTACTCCGAAAACTTAAACTATTCTAAAATTGCTTGAGCTTTTTTAAATTTTTTATCTAATGATTAATTTTGCTTTAAAAAATTATTTTAAATTTTTTTTTAAAAACACTTTCGTTTAAACAAAATTTTTTTTTATTAGTAATTAAAATTTGATTAATAAATTTTTTTAACAGAAATTTGAAGTGCAAATAAAAAATTTTTAGTTCTTTTTGTATTGAAGAAAAAAAATTAAGTCAAAAAAATAATTTTTAGTTTTAAAAATATTTTTTCTTTATCACAAAAAACTTATTGACTTAAAGTTATTAATAATTATATTTGCTAAAAAAAATTTTTAAAAGGAGAAAATATTTTATCTTCTTTGTTTAATGTTAGACTGAACGTTGCATTAACATTTAATGTCAAACCAGAAAGTGAAACTTTCCTAGAAGATTTATCCCCTAATTCAAAAGATACACAAGTTCAAGAGATGAAGTCTGTGGATACTTTTGCCGAGTGGGATACTTGGGAAACTATTAATGCTGTCAAAGAAGCAATAGAATGTTTTCACAACGTTACTATGATTGAAGCTGATGAATCCGCTTACGAAAAATTTAAACAGCTTCGACCGGATATTGTATTTAATATTGCCGAAGGTGCAAACGGAATAAGCCGTGAATCGCAAATTCCTTCAATGCTGGATATGCTGCGAATTCCTTATACAGGTTCGGATCCGTTAACTTTGGCAACGTGTCTCGATAAAGCACGTACTAAAGAAATTTTATCATATTACAAAATACCTACTCCTAATTTTGTAATAGCGGATAGTTTAAGCCAAACTTCCAACTTAAACTTCAGATTTCCATTAATTGTTAAACCGATTTCTGAAGGTTCCAGTAAAGGAATTTTTTCTTCTTCATTTGTAAAGAATAATTCTGAATTGACAGATGAAGTAGAAAGGGTTCTTTCTGAATATAATCAATCTGCACTTATTGAAGAGTTTTTACCGGGAAGAGAATTTACCGTTGCAATCATGGGAAACGGATCGGACGCAGAAGTGTTACCTATTGTTGAAATAAACTACGGTGAATTCCCGAATGATTTTATCCCGATATACTCTTATGAAGCAAAGTGGATTTTAGATACAAAAGAAAATCCTCTTAATGTATTCACATGTCCTGCTCAATTAACTCCGGATTTAGAAAATGAAATTAAATCTACTGTACTTAAAACATATAATGTTTTAAGATGCCGAGATTGGAGCAGGATAGATGTTAGACTTGACGAAAATAATGTTCCCAGTATTATTGAAGTGAATCCATTACCAGGAATACTTCCTAATCCTGAAGAGAACTCCTGTTTTCCGAAAGCTGCACGTGCAGCAGGCTTAAATTATAACGATATGATAAATAAAGTTCTTTACGCTGCGGCTAAGAGACACAAAATATTATGACACAAAATTCTAGAATATTAATTATATACAATTCTCCTGTAAGTGTTTTCCCGATTTACAACGGTAAACCTTCCAATGATTCTCTCTCTTCCAATGATCTTTCCGAAAGCGGTTTTTCCAAAGAAATATTAAAAGTTAAGAAAACTTTACAGGAACATTTTACCTTTGTCGGCTCAATTGCTGTTGATAAAAATATAGAAAAAACAATTCAAAAGATTAATGATTTTTCTCCCAATGCAATTATCAATTTTGTTGAATCTGTTGAAGGTATTTCTTCTTATGAATACTGCATGGCTGGAATATATGAATTGATGGGATATCATTACACAGGGAATATTCCATCATGTTTAGGTAATTGTTTAAATAAAGGCAGAACTAAAAATATTTTAAGATCATTTGGAATAAACACACCCGGTTTTATAACTGTTAAACCCAAAAAGAATTTACATGAGGAAGATTTTAATTTAAACTTTCCTGTAATTCTAAAATTACTTAATGAAGATGCAAGTATAGGGATCTCAGAATTTTCTGTGGTTAATGATTTTAAAACTTTAAAAAAACAATTAAACTTTCTATTAAAAACTTATAACCAGGAAGTATTAATAGAAGAATATATTGACGGAAGAGAGTTAAATGTTGCAATTTTAGGAAATACAGTTCTACCGGTTTCAGAGATTGAATTTAAAGGATTACCCAAAGATCTTCCTAAGATAGTTACATATGACGGAAAATGGATTGCCGACAGTATTTATTATAATCATACAAAACCAAAATGTCCGGCAAGATTAAACAAAAGATTACAAAAAAAGATTGAAGAAATTGCGTTATTAGCTTTTCAAGCTATGAATTGCAGAGATTATGCTAGAGTAGATATACGTGTTAATAAAAAACAAATTCCTTTTGTAATTGAAGTAAATCCGAATCCCGATATTTCCGAAGACTCTGGATTTGTTAGAGCTGCAAAAGCTGCAGGTATTTCTTATTCAGATCTTCTATTTAAAATTGCAAATTTTGCATTAGCGAGAAAAGGAAATGATACGCAGAATAAAGCAAGCTGATGTAGAAGAAATAGAAAAGATGTTGAATAAAATTCCAAACTTTAGCAAAAATGAAGTTGAAGTTGCAATGGAATTGGTAAACATAGCGGCGAATCAAAAGCAGGATGATTATAACATTTTTGTCTTCGAAGAAAAAAATAAAGTAATAGGATATCATTGTACAGGTAAAAGACCACTGACTGATGCAGTTTATGATTTATATTGGATCGTTGCAGATCCGGAGTATTCAAAAAAAGGAATTGGTAAGGCATTATTATTGCATGCAGAAAACTTTGTTAAAGAAAAAAACGGAAGATGGATTTTGGCAGAAACTTCTTCTAAAGAAAATTATTCGTCCACAAGAAATTTTTATTTAAGAAATAATTATACAATAGTTGCGCAAATAAATGATTTTTATTCTGATAGGCGACAGCCTATTGGTATTCGGAAAGTTTTTTAATTATAACGAAACAAATAGAGGGTAGACCATGGAATTATGGCAGCAAATGATAAGAGATAGTATTCATACTGTCGATCAGCTTGTTGAAAAATTCAAAATAGATAGAAAAACTGCTGAAGATCTTGATGAATTTTTTCAAGCCAGAATAAATCCATATTATCTTAGCTTAATTCGTTACCCTGGCGATCCCATTTGGCGTCAATGCGTTCCGGATAAAGAGGAACTTGATGATTTTGATGCCGAAGAAGATCCTTTAATGGAAGATGCCATGAGTCCTGTTCCAAATATAACTCATAGATATCCCGACCGTGCACTTTTTCTTGTTACCAGTCAATGCGGGTTATACTGCCGTTTCTGTACAAGAAAAAGAAAAGTCGGTGACTATGAAAAAATTTCCATGAAAGGATTGGAAAGTGCTTTCAAATATCTGGAACAACATACGGAAATTCGAGATGTAATTCTTTCCGGCGGCGATCCTTTAATGTTAACTGATACTATGCTGGAAAAAATACTTATTAGGTTAAGACAAATTCCTCATATTGAAATTATCAGACTCGGTAGTAAAATGCCTTGCGTACTTCCGCATAGAATTACAGATAAACTGGTAAATATGTTAAAGAAATATCATCCTATTTATTTAAATACTCATTTTAATCATCCTTGGGAAATTACACCGGAAAGCAGCAGAGCTTGCGAAATGCTGGCAAATGCCGGTGTACCGGTTGGAAATCAAATGGTTTTAATGAAAGGTGTTAATGATGATCCTGCAGTTGTTAAAGAACTAATGCAAAAATTGATTAAGAATAAGAGTTAGACCTTATTATATGTATATGGCTGATGAAACTAAAGGTGCAAATCATTTCCGTACTTCAATTGAAACCGGTTTAGAGATTATTGAAAACTTAAGAGGACATACAAGCGGATTAGCAATTCCTCATTTTGTAATTGATGCACCAGGCGGCGGCGGGAAAATTCCTATTCTTCCTAATTATGTTCTTCATCAGGATGAAGATAAAATTATTTTAAGAAATTATAAGAATAAAATTTATTCTTATAAAAATTATAAAGACAGAAACAATCCTGCTAAAAAAGATTCTAAAAACGGAAAATCGTCTAATAACGGAAAGAATGGTAAATCTAAAGTAAAAGAAGTTGAAGTTACTAAAATAGAAATTCCAATTTTAGAAGAAGTAGAAAATTAATCCAAGAGTGAAAAAAAGCCATTTCGTTTGATTATAAAATTTAATTTAACCGGAATGGCTTTTCTCTTTTCCTTCCAATATCCTAATCATATCTTCTTCCAAACTCCACTGCGGTGATTCAACTATTCTACCTAATTCTTCATTATTTTTATAAAATATAAATGTTGGGACAAGTTTAATATTTAAACTATCAACTTCGCCGGCTTTTCCAATTCTATTTCTGTCAACACAAATTAGATGAATACTATCGGCTGGTTCATTAATATCGTCCATAATTTTATAAAATCTCGGAACTTCTCTATGGCTATCGCTGCACCAGGTTCCCATAACTACTGTAACGCCAACATTTCTCATCAAATTTTTTATTTCAGGTAATGATGTAGAATCAACATCATATAAATCATAGCTGGAATTAAACCACCATGAAAATGAAGTATCTTTAAAAGCCTCTCTTGTGCAAGGACCTATCAGCATTGGTTTGCCGGAAGATTCATCGGTAACTAATGTGTTTTTATCTTGTGCAAATAAAGAAAGTGAAATTAAAAGAAGAATAAAAATTAACATTAACCTGTTCATAATTACTCCATATTATTCAGAGAATTTTTCCTTACATCAATTCCCCAAAGCAGTTTTGTTCTTAAAGTTTCAAAATAATTTGTTAAAGAAGTATGAACTAATTTTAATGATCTATCACTTTTTTCAATTTTAATTTCCAATGGAGGATTAAATACAAAAACTCTTTGACCGTCGCAGTTTACATTTATCTCTTTATGAAGTGAATCAGCTCTGATTATAATTTCCTGGTTGCTTGGTAAAACAAGTGGTCTAACTGTTAAACTATGAGGTGAAATGGGAGAAAGAGTTATAACTTCTGATTTAGGACTAACAATCGGGCCGCCTGTTGAAATAGAATAACCTGTTGAACCGGTTGGGGTTGCTATAATTAATCCGTCAGCATCAAATGTAGTTACATATTCCTTATCAACCCAAATAGTTAATTCTATCATTTTAGGCCAGCCGCCTTTATCAATTACAATATCATTTATTGCATAAAGTTTTTCACACTTATGTTTTGCACAATCTCCGGTAATAACCATTCTTTCTTCAATAGTATAATGTTTGTTTTTTATTTCTTCAATCAGCTTATCCATTTGATTAATATTTGCTTCAACAAGAAAACCGAGTTTACCTAAGTTTACTCCCAATACCGGTTTGTTGTAAAGCTGTGCATGATAAGCGCTGGCAAGCATAGTTCCATCTCCTCCGATTGATACGATAATGTCACTATTTTTGCATAATTTTTCATTATTTACAAAATCTGTTTTTTTTGTTTTTATATGGAAGGAATCTTTAAATTCTAAAAGTGTTTCACTTAATAAGAATTCTATTCCGTTATACTTGAGTTTTTCTATAAAGGTTGATACAACATCTGAAACTTTTTCTTTTGTTGTATTTGCTATAATTCCGATTTTCATAATAATTTGTAATTTGTTAGGAATATAACTTAATCAATTTATACTAATAATCATCCAAACTACTAGCACAAATAATTAAATTTTTAAATCAATTCCTTTCCGCTCTCATTTACATAAACCAACTTCAGCTCTTTTAGCGTATCTTTAAGAAAATTATCCTCGGTTTTGCTTAAATTTCCTTTAGTTTTTTCGAAAAGCATATCTAAAGTGTCAATATAGATTTTTGCATGTTCAAAGTTTTTTTCAACTTTATTTGTAACAGGATTTTTTATCTTGCCCATTGATATCATAGCAATCTGCTGACTTTGAACTATGAGCTGTATAAAAAGGGATTCGTTATTATCAATTTCTTTCATATTTCACCCCTTGGTTTGTTTTTAAATTCCCACAATTTACAATATTTAGTAAAAACATAAGACGAAGAAAAAACAGCAAGTATAAATCCTTGAATGCCGTCTAAAAAACCTAATTTTAAAATATACATTTTAATAAAAATTACTAATGGCCGTAATAGTATATCAAATATTGTAAAATCTTTTCCCTTCGTAAATAATTCATTTGCAGCCAATGAAGTATAACAATTATATTTTTCAAAATAATGTTCAATGTTTGGATCGGTATAATGTTTTAAATCATTTTTTAAGGATCCAATTTTTCCTTTGTATTCTAATTGCTCGTGAACATCATGACTGCTGAATTTTACTTTATTTTTGTTGAATAATCTGTTTACTCTGCCGGGATACCAGCCGCTGTGTCTGATCCATCTTCCTAAGAAAAAGGCCTTTCTTGGAACAGAGTAAAGATCATATTTGGGGGGTTTATTTTTTAATTCTATTATTTCATTCTTTAACTCAGTAGTTAAAGCTTCATCAGCATCAATCCAGAATATCCAATCGTAGGAAGCAGAATCAACACCATTTTGTTTAGTTTTAGAATAACCTTCCCATTTAACTTTTTTAGCTTTTACACCGGAATAAGAATTTGAAATTTCCAATGTTTTATCGATTGATTCTTCATCAACCAAAACAATTATTTCATCAATACAATCTAATTGACTTTCAATACATCTTGAAATGTTTTTCTCTTCGTTTTTAGCTATTATGATTGATGAAATTTTTATTTCGTTCATCCTAAATTGGAAACTTAATTCTTAGAATATACCGAAAAATAGTGATTTTAAATTAAAGTTTGTTCCTAAAGGCATCGTATAAATTCAGACCAAATTTTTCTATATTTGAATAAAAGTTATAAAGAAGTAAGGGATTTTAGCTAATTGGAAGTAATATTTATAAATTATAATAATTACAAAATATTTTCTTCTGAATATCATATCCCAAATTTGCTCTATAAAAAGGAAATAATTTTTAAATGAGCAAATTAAACCAATTATATAAACTAGCCCGCTCAAAATTTAATCAAGATTCTGCGCAAGAAATGGGCTGGGTATTTTTCGGCCAATCTGCAAATGTAATTCTTGGTTTTGTCATTATAAAATTCTTAAGCGGTTTGGGTAAAGCGGAATATGGTAAATATGCTTTAATTATTACTATTGCTGCTTTACTTGGCTTGATTTACGGTCCGTTACAGCAAGGATTTATAAGGTTTTATTATCATTTTCAGCTTAAAAAATTAACACATGCTTTTACTAAATATACTTATAAGATTTTATTTGCAGTAAGCCTATCGTTTTTAATAATTACAATTATCGGAACTGCTGTTATTCCTGCTATTGAACTTTCCATTACAACTAAATTTATTTTAACAGCGGGTATTTTTTTAGTAGTATTTAAAGTAAATGAATTTTTTAACTCGGTATTAAATTTAATCAGGAAACGTAAAGAAAATTCATTGCTTCAGGCAGGCGAAAGAACACTTGTAATAATTTCATTTCTTTTAATAAGTTATTTTGGATCGTTAAAACTGATTTATGCTCTGACTTTTTTAGCAGCATTTGCATTAATATTTGCTTTAACAAAAATAATTATTGTTTCAAAAATTCATTTCTCATGAAAAAGATGAAAATGCAAGTTCAAATAATTCATCAAAGGAAATTCGTTCACAGCTTTTTACATATACTCTTCCTTTCCTTACATGGGGAATTTTCGGATGGCTTCAATTGAATGGAGAGAAATGGATAATAAACGGTGTTTTATCAACTGCAGAAGTTGGAGTTTATGCAATCATGATGGCTTTAGTAAATGCTTTAGTTATGATACCTAATAATATTATTGCAGAATTTGCTACTCCGATAATATTTAAACAATTTTCAGATCTTAAAAATGAAAAGGAAATTACAACCGGATATAGTTATATAAAACTAAATGTATTAGTTGTAATATCCATTACTTTGTTTTCTACTTTGCTCACTTTTTTTCTTGGGAAACAATTAATAGTAATTATTAGTAACGAGAGCTATACCGCCTATTGGTATATTCTGCCTTTGCTGTGTTTAGGAACCGGAATGTTTTTAATCGGTCAAGCACTTACTTATTTGGGAATGTCTTTAAATCTTCCTAAAAAATATTTATCACCCAAAATAAGTGTAGGTTGTATTTCCGTTTTACTGAATTTATACTTTATAAATAAATTCGGGTTAGTAGGTGTATCTTATTCGGTACTTTTGGTAGGTTTAATCTATGTTGTGTATATTTTAATTGTAAATAAAAAAATTACGATTCAACATAACATTAATTTCTAATCAACGAAATAAAAAATGAAAATAGCCATTGTTTGTATGAAATATGATTACGGCCATGAGGAACGAGGCTATTCATATGAGTACTATAATATTTATATGCCGTTGGTCGACGTTTTCGGATCCGGGAATGTAATTCATTTTGATTTTTTCTCAGTATTTAAAGAGAAAGGTAAAGTCGAAATGAATGAAATTATGGTTGATTTTATTAAGTCGGAAAAACCCGATGTAACCGTTTTTTGTTTATTCGAATCTGAGTTTGATGAGGAATCTGTTGATAAGTTAAAAGAATATTCAAAAACTGTTGTTTATTTTTTCGATGATCCCTGGCGGCAGGAATATGTAAAGCATTGGATAAAATATTTTAACTTTTTTTCGACTCCTGATTATTACATGTTCCAAAAATATAAGTACGAAGGATTTGAAAATGTAATTTATTCACCTTTTGGTTTTAACTCCAACATCTATAAAAAACTGGACTTAGTGAAAAAATATGACGTTTCATTTGTCGGTAACTATAGTGCATCAAGGGAATGGATATTTAAAATTTTATCTAAAGAAGGAATAAAGGTTAATGTTTTCGGAAGAGGCTGGGGGAGTGATCAGAAATGGTTATCGCATCAACAAATGATTGAAGTATTTAATCAATCCAAAATAAATTTAAATCTTTCCAATGCCGTAAATAAGGATTTTGGTTTTTTAATGCGGGCGATGAAATCACCTAAAGCACTAAAGCAATTATTACTGTTAAAAAAACACAAAGAACAAGTTAAAGGACGACATTATGAAATTAATGGCTGCGGAGGATTTCAATTAAGCTATTTTGTCCCGGGGTTAAATTTAGTTTATGAAATTGACAAAGAAATTGCAGTATTTGAAGATATATCAAATCTAGGCGATGAAATTAAATTTTTTCTCCAAAACGATGAACTGAGAAAAAAAATTGCTGATAGCGGATATTTAAGATCGATCAATGATCACAAAGCTCAAGGTTATCTTAAAAAATTAATTGAGCATGTTTATAATAATTGATTTTTTATAATGAATAAACCCAAAGTTTCTGTAATAATTCCTGTATTTAATTTTGAAGAATACATTGAAGAGACTTTAAATTCAGTATTAAATCAATCTTACCAAAATTTTGAGATAATTGTTGTTGACGACACTTCTACAGACAACACATTTCAAATAGTTCAAGGTTTAGCTGAAAAATTTAAATCAATAAAATGTTATAAAATAGAACATTCCGGCAGACCTTCTGTTCCGAGAAATTATGGGATAAGCAAAGCTGCAGGAGATTTAATTGCATTTTTAGACGGAGATGATCTTTGGGTTAATAATAAATTGGAAATTCAAGTTCAATATATGATGAAAAACCCGGAATTGATTTTTGTTTATTCAGCAAGTGTTACTAAAGGTGCTTCAATATTTTCTTCGTATTTTGAAGTGTTGCCCTTAATTAGCAAGGCAGCCAAATCTAAAGATGATTTAATAAATAATGGCAATACCATTACTTGTTCTTCTGTTCTTGCAAGAAAAAAAATATTGGATCAAGTTAATGGCTTTGATGAAGATCCAAAATTAAAAATTGAAGATTATGATTTGTGGCTGCGGTTAAGTGAAATTGGTCCTTTTAAATTCATTCCCCAAATACATGTTTATTATAGAATTCATTCTTCTCAATTTTCATCTGATTGGAAAATTAAGCAGGAGAGGCTTCAATATTTAGCTAAAAAAAGAAACCTTGAGTTACCTCCTTATAAATTTCACCGCACAAAGGGATTTGTACATCTGGCAGCCAGAAATTTTGTCCATTTGTTAACTTATTTATGGTTTAAGACTGCTGGAAAGTTTTAATTTTAAAATGAAAATCAAGTGAATATTCAGAAAAGACCAAAAATATTATTGATAACCTCACGTGCTGATTTCGGCGGCGGACCGGAACATATTAATAAGTTAATTCAAATTTTAAAAAATGATATTGAATTTTTTATAGCATGTCCTGATGATTATCCTTATTGGAATCGATATGAAAAAATTCTTGGTAAAGAGAAGTTATTCAAAATTCCTCATAGAAAATTTAAACTAAAATTTACGTTAAGTTTAAAAGAATATATTAAAAGAAATAACATTCAGTTATTACATTCTCATGGTAAAGGAGCAGGATTATACAGCAGGCTTTTAAATTTATTGTCCGGAATTCCCTGCATTCATACATTTCATGGTTTTCATATTGGCGAATACAATCTATTTCAAAAAAAGATTTATATTTTTATTGAAAAAGTAATGTCATTATTTACTAAAGCATTTATTGCTGTATCCAAAAGTGAATTTAATATAATATATGATTATAAAATTTCGAGTGCCCAAAAAATACACATAATAAATAATGGTGTTGAAATTCCTGCTGAAAAAGTAAATGAGAAAATCTTTAATCAAAATAAATTGAAATTAGTTACTTTTACGCGTTTTGATTATGCCAAAAACACTTTGTTACTCATTGATATTATTAAGGAACTAAAAAATCAGAATAAAATAGATTTGTTTATTTTTGTCATTTTAGGCAGCGGAAGTGATGAAAACATTTTTAAAGAGGAAATGAATAAAGAGAATATTGCTGATCATATTAAGTTGAAGGGTTTTGTAGAAAATACTTCAGAATTTTTAGTCGATGCTTTTTGTTATATTTCGACATCGCGCTGGGAAGGATTACCTTTGGGAGTGATGGAAGCTATGTCTTACGGTGTTCCTGTAATTGCTTCAAATGTAACTGGCAATAAAGACTTGATTGATAATAAAAAAAATGGGTTTTTATATGATATTAATAATCCCAAAGAAGCTGTAGAATGTATTGTTAAGCTATCGGAAGATAAAAATCTCTGGAAAGATTTCTCGAAAGAGTGTTGGTTGAAAATAAAAAATAATTTTAGTCTCGAAAAAATGTGTGAAGAAACAAAATTACTTTATTTGAAAAATATTCACAACAAAAAATGAATAGTAAAAAAACAGCAATTGTACATGATTGGATGGTAGGTTATGCAGGCTCTGAAAGAGTTGTGGAATCACTTACTAATCTTTGGAATAATGCCGATATTTTTTTGCTTTTTGAATATTTAAATGATAAAGACCGTTCCATAATTTTAAAAGATAAAAAGCCGAATACTTCATTTATCCAGAATCTTCCCGGTGCTAGAAAAAATCATAGGAAATATCTTCCTCTGTTTCCTTATGCTATTGAACAATTTGATTTAAGTAATTATGATTTGATTATTTCCAGCTCTCATGCAGTTGCAAAAGGAGTTTTAACAAATTCAAAACAACTGCATATCAGTTATTGTCATACTCCAATAAGATATGCTTGGGATTTGACATTTCCAATATTTGAGAGAAAGCAATCTGGATAAAGGGATTAAAGGATTGATAGCAAAATCATTTCTGCATTATATAAGAATGTGGGATTCTTCAACTGTAAACCGGGTTGATTATTTTATTGCAAATTCAAAATATATTGCCGGAAGAATAAAAAAAATATACGGAAGAGATTCCGAAGTTATTTATCCGCCTGTTGATACAGTTAAATTTCAATTAAGTTCGAATAAAGATAGTTATTATCTCACAGCTTCAAGATTAGTCCCTTATAAAAAAATAGATATTATTGTTAGAGCTTTTACCGAAATGCCGGATAAAAAACTTCTTGTTATTGGTGACGGTCCGGATGAAGCAAAAATTAAAAAATTTGCCGGATCAAATATAGAATTTTTAGGTTATCAGGAACCCGAAGAATTAAGTAAATATATGCAGAAAGCGAAAGCTTTTGTTTTTGCAGCAGATGAAGATTTTGGAATTGTACCGATAGAAGCATTGTCCTGCGGAACCCCGGTTATTGCTTTAAATAAAGGCGGAACTGCGGAAACAATTATTAAAGATGTCGGAATTTTATTTGATAATCAAACAGCAGAGTCAATCAAACACTCTGTTTTAAATTTTGAAAAATCTGAAAACACATTTGAACCGGCAAGACTCCATGAATATGCTAATAATTTCGATAGAAAAATATTTGAAGAAAAAATAAAGCAGTTTGTAAATAAAAAGAGTAATGAATTTTTCAATTCTTAAATTATTTGATTTTAACTAAATGATTTTTAACAGGAAATCCTTTTACTATTTAAGACTTTTCCTTGATTTATTTCTTGTAAATATTTCTTTTTTGCTTGCTGCAATTCTTGCACAGCCTATACACATTCTGCCTGAACGAAATTACATGTTTGTGTTGATGGTTCTGCAGAATTTCTTATGGTATTTCGAATCAAATGTTATAAACTTTTATGAAGATTTTAGTGAAAGATATTTTGCCTATCAATTCATAAATATTTTAAAGCACATAGTTCTCCAAGCTTTGCTTGCAGTTCTTTTTATCTTTCTTGTTAAAGAAGATCTGTATACTAGGAATTTTATATTATTTTATTCTGTTATACTTACAATTTTAGTAAGTGCAAGAATTCTGATCTTAAGGTCATTTTTAATTAGAGCAAGAGAAAGAGGGAAAAATTTAAGAAATGTTTTGATTATCGGAGCAGGAGAGATTGGAACAAACTTCAGACAAATGATTAATAAACATGAAGACTTAGCATATAATCTTGTCGGCTTTTTAGATGATCATGAACAGAATAGTGAAAGTCTTCCGGTTCTTGGTAAAATAAATGACCTTGAAGGTGTTATTGATAAAAATAAAATTGAAATTGTTGTTATAGCTTTACCCATTTATGCTTCCAATCAGCTTGAGGAAATTATTAGAATTTGCAACAAACTTGCAGTTAGAGTTTATATAATTCCGGATTATTTTAAATTCGTATCAAATAAATTTCAAATAAGTATGGTTGGGGATTTTCCCATCATTTCTGTAAGAACAGAACCTCTCGCCGAAGCAAATTGGAGATTCTTTAAAAGAATATTTGATATAATATTTTCTGTAATAGTACTTGTAGTAATTCTTTCTTGGATGATTCCATTAATTTTTATTTTTGATTTGATTTTCTCCCGCGGACCTGTTTTATATAAACAGGACAGAGTTGGGGCAAATGATGAAGTATTTAAATGTTATAAATTCAGAACAATGCATGTTAAAAATAACAGTGAAAATAATTACCAGCCTGCAATTGAAGATGATCCGCGTGTAACAAAAGTAGGTAAGCTGTTAAGAAAATCGAACTTAGATGAACTTCCGCAATTTATTAATGTGTTAAAAGGACAAATGTCAATTGTTGGTCCTCGGCCTCACCCAATTCCTTTCAATGAAATTTACAAACAAATGGTAGAAGAGATCAAAATTAGAAATTGGGTAAAGCCTGGAATTACCGGATGGGCGCAGGTTCATGGTTATCGTGGTGATGTTTTAGATTATGAAGAAAATAAAATCAGAACTCAAAAAAGAATAGATTATGATTTATGGTACATTGAAAACTGGTCTTTCTGGCTGGATATTCAAATAATCATTTTAACAATTTGGCAGATGATAAAAGGGGAAACAAAAGCCGTATAAAATAGTCTTTTCTTTTGGAAGCATTTCTTACTAATATCCATATCAAAACTCTAAAAATTTACTTTTTTACCGATAAATCAGGGTAGAAATTACTATAAAAATGGCCATTATAAGCAGTTTTCAAACAATGTCTTACTTTTAAAAATAGGTATAATACTTGTTATAAAATAAGACAGTTTGCAAAATATTCTTCAAAATACGTTCTCAATACAGAATTCAAAGAATTTAGAGTTTTTTAAATAAACAAGGTTAAAATATTAAAATAGGTTACAATATGTCTAAATCAGTTGGTTTAAAAGTGCAGCTAATGCTGACAATGTTATTGTTTACAACATTTTTAATAAGCAGTTGTAAACTTTCAAATGATTCCAGCACCAATAACCCAGTAGCAACAAATACTACTGCAGTTCTTCAAGGTACAGTAACTAATTATTTAACGGGAAATGCAATTGTTAGTGCTAAAGTTACAATAATTGGCGGAACACAATTAGTTTCTGTTAATACAGACGAAAGCGGTGCTTTTTCTGCTGAAGTTGAATTGGAATCCGGTACAACTGTTACCGTTATAACTACAAAATCAGGTTATGTAAGCGACACCACAAATACATATATTCAAGCCGGCGCTACAGTAACATTAGAACAAGTTCAAATGATGCCTACTTCAACCGGTGGAGGTTCTACGCCTTCGGGAGATCCTGTAAGTATCTATATAGATCAAGTTTCTTCGCCCGTAATTGGTGTTAAAGAAAGTGGATCAGTCGAAACTACGTCCTTAACTTTTGTTGTGGTAGATTCAGCCGGTGTTCCGGTAGATTTAGATCATTCTGTAACTGTTAATTTTATGCTAACAGCAGGACCTGGAGGAGGCGAATTTTTAAGTCCAACTTCTGCTGTTACAAATAATTTAGGTCAAGCTTCCGTTAATTTGACAAGCGGTACTAAAGCCGGTGCGGTACAGATTAGTGCAAAAGTAAATATAAGCTCAGGAACAATTTCTTCTCTGCCGGTAAGTATTACAATTCATGGAGGTTTGCCCGATTCAACTCATTTCAGTATTGCTCCTAAGAATTTAAATTTTCCCGGGTATAATATCTTTGGTTTAACGGATGCAATAACTGCTTTTGTCGGTGATAAATATGCAAACCCTGTAAGACCTCAAACAGCAGTTTATTTCACAACCTCGGGTGGAATTATCGAAGGCTCCGCTTTAACAAACGACCAGGGAATGGGAACAGTTAATTTAATATCTGCTGAGCCAAGACCAATACATCCAACATATGGCCCTGGTTTTGCAACTATAACAGCAAGCACTGTCAATGAAAATTCTCAGACTATTAGTACAAACACAATTGTTTTATTTTCAGGCGTACCGGTTTTAACTATTAGTCCAACTTCATTTAATATACCAAACGGCGGATCGCAGAATTTCACTTATACAGTTAGTGATCAAAATGGAAATCCACTTGCTAGTGGAACAAATATTACAGTTGCAGTTACAGGAGAAAGTGTTGATGCATCTGGAGATTTATCAATTACATTACCGGATACTCAAAGTGAAGCATGGACACATTTCGCATTTAATGTATTTGATAAAGTGGATACGGTAGATGTTGCTAAATCTGTTTCTATAAAATTATCAACAGAAGGACCTAACGGTTCGGGACAAATCACCATACAAGGTACAAGTAATTAGTATAAATAAAAGGTTAATAAAAGTGGGCGTTTGAAGCGCCCACTTTTATTTTTAAATGTTACTTACAGTATTTTGTCAATGCTTCGTATGAATCAACATAACCTAAATCAGCAGCTCTCTTTAAATCCCTGCATGAAGCTCTTTTCATTTTCAGCATATGCTTTGACATGCCGCGGTTAAAATAAGCTTCTCCGTTTCCGGGATCCATTTTAATTACTTCACTGTAATCTAATATAGCTGCTTTATAATCATTTTTCATAACTTTCGCTTCAGCTCTCATCATATAGATATCCGGGTTGGAAATTCCCATATTTATTGCTTTTGTATAATCTTCAATCGCACCGTCAAAATCTCCGATTATATTTTTATCCGTTCCTCTGTTTACATAAGCATTAGCATCATTAGGATCTAGCTCAATTGCAGTGGTAAAGTCATCTATTGCTCCAAGATGATCATCTAATTCTGCTTTTACATTACCTCTATTAACATATGCATTACCGAAATTCGGATCGATTGAAATTGTTTTGTCGTAATCGAATAAAGCTTGTTTATATTTTTTTAATAAATTGTTCGCATAGCCTAAACTGAAATATGCCAGTGCGCTGTTAGAATCAAGTCGAACAGCCTTTTCAAGCTTTTGTATAGAAGCTTTATAATTGTTTGATAATAAATATTCTATACCGCAGTTTAAATTGGCTTCAAAAAAATCCGGTTTTAATTGAAGTGACTTCTCAAAATCTTGTATTGCATCTTTATTTCTTTTAAGCATGCTATATGTTTTACCTCGGTAAAAAAAAGCTAAGTAGTTGTTTGGATTATCATTTATTTCTTCAGAAAAGTTTTTAATTGCATCAGTATAATCTTTAGCTTGATAACTGTTTAAACCACTATCCATATAAATGCTTTTCCCCAATGAACAACCATGATTGATAATGAAAGAAGCAAGACTTATAAGCAAAATGAGGAGTAAATCTTTGTGATAATTCTTCATAAAAATATTTTAAATTTCATTTAATTGTTAAACTTATAAAAATGCCAATTGATTTTCTATTGTAATAAGAGCGGATTTTTTTTAAGAGGATTGCTGCAGTCTGAATTCAATTTATAATTTTATTTTGTGTTTCATTCACTAAAATTTTTAAGGTATTCTTTGGCTTGTTCGTAAGAGTTAAAATATCCTATTCTTACACGATACCAAATAGATCTCCATTTTGAAATAAAAGATTTTTCAATAAATGCATTATAACCTTCTTCTTTTAGCCTATCAACAACTCTATCCGCTTTTTGCTCAGTTTTCCATGATGACAACTGTATTACATAAAGACTGCCATCCGTTAAAATCTGAGGAGTTACAAATACTTCATTTCCCGTATTATATTTAGGAGTTTCAACTTTTAATTTAGTTTCAGGAACTTCTTGATTTTTCGAATTTTCTGAAGTTTTATTTAAGACAACCGGGCATCCATTCGCATCAACTTTAGTTCCCGGGGGAGTATTATCGCATTTATCCAAATAATCAGGTACTCCATCATTGTCCGAATCGAAGGGACAACCGTTAAAATTTACAGTAACATTATGAGGAGTATTAGGACATTGATCTAGATAATCTGGAACTCCGTCGCCATCAGAATCAGAAGGACAACCATTTTTTGATACAGGAATTCCCATCTTTGTATTAGGACAATTATCCATATAATCCGGTACACCATCTTTATCGGAATCAAGGGGACAACCGGAATCGTCTACAACAATTCCGCTAGGAGTTCCCGGGCATTTGTCCTCCGAATCAAACACACCATCACCATCAGCATCTTCATTTTCAAAAAAAGAATATGATATTCCTAAAGCACTTATAAAAAATAAATCATGATGAGATCCCGGTGTATAAAAACCATCTAAATTATCATTAGGTTGAATGCTGTAGCCTGCGTTAATATTAACGCTAAAGTTTTTTGTAATTAAGATTTGAAATCCGGCTTCGATATTAAAATTTATATCGTTAAAATTACTTGAATTGGAGTTTGTAGAAGGTAATCTTTGCCCTTTTAAACTTTCCGGATTATACCAGAGGTTAGTAATTCCTAAAAAAGCTTGCGGAATAAAAATCTCTGATAAAAAATAACTGTAAACTAATCCCGCACCGACATAAGAAAATTTAGTTTTATATTCATTTGGTATTTTACTGTAATCTTTACTTTTAATATTCCCAAGTCCTCCGAAAATTCTGAATCCTAATGAACTTTTACTTTGCATTTGAAAAAAATATTCAATGGTTAATCGTTCAAAATTATCAGGACCAACTCCGGTATAATCAGTATAAGCAAAAGTGTAACCTCCTTGTGCAGATATTACGAGTCTGCCGCCAAAAGGATTATTATGTGTTTTGTTAATTTGTTGTGAAAAAATCTTAATTGAAAAAAATGAGACTAGTAAAATTATAAGAGGAATAAAAAAATTTTTCATACAAAAAAGCCTAATGTAACCATGAATAGAAATATTAAATCCTCTGTACTTAATACATTAAATTAAAAAAAAACCAGCTATGGTGAAATAAAAAAATAAAAATTGTTTATTTATATTTTGAGAACTTATGGATTTGTTGATAAATACCTTAGTGAGTTAAAACAACACTAATTACCAATATGAATTGTTAACTTTTATCAAAATATAATTTTAATAAAGTGTTATTTACGTTGGAAAGGAAGGATGAAATGAAGAAGTTTATGTTTTTTTTGGTTGCTTTATTTGCATGTGGTATTTTTTTCACATTTTCTAATTATTCAAAGGCAAAATCAATTAGTACAAAATATTTTCAAATGAAAGGCGGACATACTTTTATTGCAATGCTTTCAGGGAAAAGTGAAGTACCTTCTATTAATTCTAAAGCATCCGGAAAAGCAGTGATTACTTTTAGTAAAGATGGGAAGGAATTACATTACAAAATCACTGTTCATAATATTGATAGTGTTTTTGCCGCACATATTCATATAGGGACGGCAAAACAAAACGGTCCAATTGCAGTTGTATTATATAATGATAAAACAACCGGAAAAGTAAACGGAACTTTAGTCGAAGGCACTGCAACAAGTAAAGATCTAATTGGTCCAATGGAAGGAAAAACAATTAATGATCTGGAAAAGGATGTGGAAAAAGGAAATGCTTATATAAATGTTCACACAAATCAGAATCAATCAGGTGAAGTAAGAGGACAGCTTGAAAAAAAATAATCAAATTTATATAACTACAGCAGGTTTTATAGAAATAGATTAATTAAACCTGCTGTAAAAACTTTTGTAGAATTTATCATAACCATGAAAATTTTTTTCTTCTTGAATTCTAAATGCCTGATCAATTGCAGCTTCAAGATCATATTTGCTGAATGGTTTTATTAAATATCCATATGGTGAAATCCGGTATGCATGCTCAATTGATTTATTATCCGAAAAAGATGAAATAAAAAGTATCGGTATATCAAATTTATTCCTTATTTTTTCTGCAGCTTGTATCCCGTCCAAATCACCTTTCAACATAATATCCATTAAAATTAAATCGGGCTTAAATTCCAAAGCTTTGTCTATTGCTTCCAAACCGTTTGTTGCAATTAAAGGAGTTTTATAACCAATTCTTTTTAAAGTATCCTTTAAATCCAATGCTATAATAAATTCGTCTTCAACGATCATGATATTGATGTTTAAATTATCGGTATCATTAGACTTAATAATTATTTTACTCATAACTTTCACTTATCTTTAAATCATAATTTCAAACGCTTTAGAAATTATACTTAATTTTTTCTCAATGTTTTGTGATTTGATACTTAGCTTTTAATCTAAATGATGAAAGGCAAATTGCTAAAAAAGAGGGGAAATACGATAAAAAGCCGGGTAAATCCCGGCTTGAAATGAAATATACAATTAGTAAAAATTATCTTGTTCTTTTGCCTGCACGTATATCTTTACATGCGGCGCATAATCTCTTACCGCCTTTTCCAGAAACTCTTTTGCTTTTCTTGATAGCTTTACCGGAAGTACATGTACCATAAATGTGATAAACTTCTCCACTTTTTGAATGGAATGGGGAAACTTGTTTAGCCATTTTAGAGTCTCCTTTCTTTTATGTAATACTATTAACACATAGAGGATTGAAGCAGTAAAGTGTTATTTTATTTTCAGTTACAAGCTACTTAATCTTTTTTCATAAATCAATAAAAAATTGTAAAAAGTTTGTTTTTAAAAACCTGCCCAAGGGTACCGGTCGTACAGGGTGGGTGATGATAATTTTGGATAAGAGCTTTAAGAAAATTTTATAATTTATGAAGATGGTATTTACATTGATGGTGTATCTAATTTAAATAAACTAGTAATCTTTAAATAAGTAAGATTGAAATTATATTAATAAAATTACTTACAAATCTAATTTTGTTTGATTAGTTGATTTGCCTTTTTTCTCCGACCTATGATCCTTTAAAAGTTTCCAAAATCTTCTTGGGTAATAATATAAATCTTACCAACTAGCTCAGCTTTCAACTTACCTGTTTTAATATAATACAGTACTCCGGATTTGCTCATCTTTAAAATTGAAGCGATTTCTTGTACACTAAAAAAATTTTTCATTTTTATTAACCTTACCCCTCGTTTTACTTTTCTTATTTAAGAGATAAAATACGCTTAATTTCAAGTTAATATTAAACAATTTACTTAGTAAACATTAATATTTCAAATGGTTTTTACTCTTTAAAAGTTTTGAAGTAAAATAAATGAAACAACTGGCATAAATTCTGTAAAGATTATTCGATATGGCTCGATAATAAAATATACTTCCTAAGAAAAGTATGGAGACTAAAAAATGGAAGAGATAAGACATAAAATAAAAAAATTAATCGAAGCTGAATACAGAAAAGCCCTTAATGCCGGAATTCTTGATACTTCGTTAATTGAAGAGAAGATCTGGCAACTTTTACTTGATAAAAACTTGATCAATATAACAGTTCCGGAACCTGCTTACGGCTGCTATGAAAACAGCGAGGAATATTACTAAAATAAAATGTTTTCATTTGGCTCTATAAATCAACATTATTGATCTATTATCGGATGTTCAATATTGCTACAAATCCTATTTTCTGCTCCCAAATGAAACAAGAATAAAGAATATTCTTTTAAATCGTTCATCATAAGCAAATAATTTTGTTGGTACATCATTTGCTTAGTATAATTTGTTTTTCATTCTAAAATAATAGGTTATTGAATGAGTGATAATTACATTAACACGTCATCAAACTCAAATAATTTAAATATTCAATTCCAATGGAATTTGGCAGAACAACACTTCAAAAATGGTATAAACCTCAAAAAGCAAAAAAAATATGAATCAGCTATAGAAGAATTCTCTAAAGCTATTGAATTAAATTCAAGATATTCCGATGCTTATTATAATAGAGGATTTATAAAAAGCACATGCGGAAACTATAAAGGGGCTCTAGAAGATTATACAAAAACAATAGAAATAAATCCTAAATATATTTTACCATATTACAGCCGTGGTGCAATAAAATTACAGCTTGAAGATTTCAGTGGTGCAGAAGAAGATTTTTCTAAAGCAATAGAATTATCACCCAATTTAGCATGTGCTTATAACGGCAGAGGTGCGGCAAAATTAATGCTTAGAAATTATACCGGAGCTGTTAAGGATTTTAATAAAGCAGTGGAATTGGATCCAAATTATTTTGAAGGAAAAGAAATTGACGGATTAAATAAAAAGTTAACCAAAGCTAGTTTGAAAGTTAGAAAAGCTATATAATTATTTTTGATCGCTTACTTTTGAACTGATAATTTTTGCTGCTGTTTTTGGACTTACTGAATTAAGTACATTTAATAATTTTAGTTTAGCAGGAATTACAAATTCTCTTTTTCTTTTTATCATCGAATCAATAATTCCTTTCGCACACTCTTCCAGTGTAACAGATTCACCTGTATGTTTTAAATTTGATTTCACAAATATATTGCCGTCTTTATCAAGAGCATTATTTCTTAAGTTTGTTCCTCTCAGCCAGTGAGGAATAACAGTTAAAATATCAACCCCATCACTTTTTAATTCTATTCTAAGTGTATTGAAGAATCCTAAGAGAGCATGTTTAGATGCAACATATCCCGAATGATAAGGAACGGGAACTTTCCCTTGTATAGATGAAATTACAGTAATTAATCCTTTAGAAGATTTTAATAACGGTATACTGTAATAAGTTAAATAAACCGAACCAAAATAATTTACTTCCATTAATTTTTTAAAAAGATTAAGATCGGTTATCTCATCAAATTTTGCCCACATACTTATGCCTGCATTAAGGATGAGATAATCAATGTTCTTGAAATTTGATTTGGCTCTGTTAATAAGATTTTTGCAATCATCTCGATTTGTAATATCTGTCGGAACAACCAGAATGGGAGAATCATTTTTTATACATAATTCCGAAGTGATTTTTAATTCTTCTTCATTTCTTGAAGCAAGTATTAAATTACATTTTTTTTTGGAAAGTTCGATTGAAAGCTGTCTGCCTAGTCCGGATGAAGCTCCTGTTATAATAGCAGTTTTACCTTCAAACATTATTCATCAACCTTTTCGGCATTTTTTAACAGAACTTCAATTCCCCAGTTTTTAATAGCCTCTTCGGTTGGAATGATTTTACCCGGATTCATTATTCCTTTTGGATCTAAACCGTTTTTAATAGCTTTTAAAGCTTTTACGCCGGTGGTTGAAATATCTTTTTCAATCCACGGCTGATGTTCAAATCCAACTGCATGATGATGAGATAAAGTAGCTCCGCCTTCTATAAAGGCATCTTCCGCGGCTTTTTTAATTTTTAAATATTGTTCTAATTCTTTGCCTTTTATTTGCTGGCATCCGAACGTAAAATACAAACTTGCACCCGTAAAATATGTATGACTGATATGACATCCCACAAACCCTACTTTTCCAGAATCTTTAATTGCTTTTTCAATAGATGAAAAGGCAGAATAATAAAGAGGTAATAAGTTATCCCATGTTGTACAAGTTTCACTTACATCTGCCATAATATTTCTATCCATTACATAATCTCTTAGGTAAGGAAAATCATATTTGCCTTTTTGAAAAGCTTTTCCGGCCTCGGTTCCTAAACTGAAAGCACCGTATTTTTTATAGATTGTATTTACCCTCTTCTTTACATCAAAAAAAGTATGTTTATTTCCTTCAAAAACAGTGATCATTAAACAAGTTTTATCGAAATCAAATTTTTTAATATTCTTTAAATAAGATTTTACATAATGAGCGAGTTTATCTTTAAAGGGGGTTGATTTGGTTTTAAATGCAAGAGAAAGAGCAGTTTTTCCCGGATCGTTTAACCTTGTAACAACAGGGACGCAATCTTGTCTTACACACTCATAAACAGCTTTAACACCGCTTTCAAAATCCGGGAATAAATATCCATAAGATTCTCTAAATTCAGGAACCGGATGGACCTGCATTGTTGCTTCCGTAATAACACCGAGAATTCCTTCACTTCCAATGCAAATATTTTTTATGTCAATCCCGTTTGAAGACTTTGGAACTTTTCTCGTAACAATTGTACCGGAAGGCGTTACCATTTTTAATGAGATTACCATGTCTTCAATTTTTCCGTAGGTATCACTCTGCATTCCTGCCGATCTTGTTGCAATCCAGCCGCCTAATCCTGAGTATTCAAATGAATCGGGAAAATGTCCTAATGTAAAACCTTGTTTGTTCAATTGTTCTTCCATATCCGGCCCCATTACCCCAGCTTGTATTCTAGCTGTACAAGATTCTTTATCAACTTCAAGAACTTTATTCATACGTTTCATATCTAGAGAGATTTTCATTTTGCCTATTCCGGAAATAACCTCAAGACTTCCGGCAATATTAGAACCGCCTCCGAATGGAATTAAAATAACATCAAGTTCGTTTGCAAGAATAATTATTTTAGAAATTTCTTCGTTTGTTTCAGGATAAACAATACAATCAGGCGCTGTTTTTATAATACCATTCCTAATTCTCCAAAGGTCACGGAAACTTTTACCATAAGCATGAATTACTCGTTCTAATTTATCCGTCTTTACTTGATCTCCTTTAACAATTTTTTTTAACGAATCTATAAATTCATTATTTAAAATTTGTTCGGGTAAGTTTATTTCTTCTATTTTTACAGGCGGAGTGTAATCTACTTTATCAGTTATACCGACAACTTTTTTTATATAAGGCCAAAGCTCGGGTTTGCTTTCAATGTCAAATTCAATATCTCCACCGCCCCATCCCCACCATTTCATTTGTTCAACATTATTATTCATCAGGATACTCCATTGTTAAGCATACGGACATTATTTTCAAGTTCTTCCGTAAGCTTATTATAGACAGAAAAATGCGGATCTTTTGTACCGCCTCCATTTAGAAATATTTTAGGATAAATAGGTTTGCCGACATGAACTTCAATTTTTGTAGGTCTCATAAAAACTCTGCCTTTTGGCCATGCAATGTGAGTTCCTGAGATATGCGCAGGAACTATTGGAAGACCTAATTCAATTGAAGCCAAAGCCGGACCTTTTTTGAATGCTTGAATTTTACCGTCTCTGGATCTTGTTCCTTCAGGATAAATAATTAATCCTTTTTTACCTCTTTTTGTAAATTCTCTAATAGCAGTTAGATATGCGATCATTTCTTTTCTATTTGAATTCCTATTGATTGGTATCAAATTCATTAATAATCCTAAAAAGTTTTTACGCTTTTTGTTATCAAAAAAATAATCCTTAGCGGCCATCATTGCAAAATCTTTAAAAGCCTTGCCTGATGCAACCATCAAAATTCCACTGTCCATATGACTATTATGGTTACTGCAGAAAATAAAAGATTCATCTGGAATATTTTCCCTGCCTTTAACTGTCAGCGGGCAATAGAATTTAAAGAGTAGTTTACAGTAAATTTCAAAAATTTTTTTTACTGTTCTTTCGAGGAAAGAAGGTTCTTTTTGCAAGTATGAATATTCATCACTTAGAGTACTGCACTCTAATTCTTCTTTTATAGTTTTCAATTATTTCCTCCCGTATTTAGCATGCGATGTTGCGAATTCATCGCTTACTATTGCTCCTCCTAAAGAGAGTTCCAGAGCAAGAGCAGAAGCGCAAATAATTTCTGCCAATTTTTTAGAAGAATCTTTCCCTGTACATCCTAAAAGTTCTAAATTTTTCTTTGCTTGTTTTAATCTTGTGCCGCCGCCGATTGTTCCAACACTAATTGAAGGCATGGTAAGAGTAGCATATAGATCCGTTTCATTTTTAACTTCGAAAGACATAATTCCTACGGCATTTTCCGCTACACAAGCTACATCCTGACCGGTTGCCAGGTAAATTGCTGCTAATGCATTTGCAATGTGCATATTATATCCTATAACTCCTGCCATCTGAGTTCCGCGCATACATTGTGACCAGCCCTCTGCATATTCTTTTGCGGATGTTCTTAAAATTCTCTTTAAATATCTTCCTTCAATTAAAGCACTTGCTACAACCTGGTGTGCGCGTCCCAGTATTAGTGTTTTGTTGGTAGGATTTTTATCGCCATTGAAATTACATTCAATAAAATATTTAAAGCCTGGTTCATTTTTAAACTTTTCTCTAATGAACTTGCAGCCTTCATAAGTTGCAAGCGTAACCATATTTTGTCCTGCAGCTTCTGCAGTATCATATATAAAGTCTAGAATTACACTGTTTTGACTTGGATATTTATCTATGCGGAGAAGTTTACCGTGAGTTGTTGTGGAATCGGTAGCTTTTTTTATTTGATCAAAATGATCATCGACCCATTTTAAAAAGTTATGTGATTTTTTAATATCTTCAAAAATAAAAATTGGACTTCTGGAAATTTCTTGTTTGATATGAGCAGTTTTAATTCCGCCGGACAATTTTGTTAAATATAAACCGCGGGTCATGGACATTGTTAGTGTACCTTCTAAAGTACAAAGCGGAATATAAAATTCACCTTTAGCATAAGTACCATCGATTAATAAAGGTCCGGCAACTGCCATTGGAATTTGCATATAGCCGGTATGATTTTCTATAATTCCTTTTAATTCTTCTGGTTCGTCAGGTTCTGTTTCATCAATTTGAATTCCAGTTTTTTCAAACAGCCAATCTTTTCTTTTCTTTGTATCCGACTTTTTATAACCCCTTGGAGGTAAATCCCAAGACATAATTTCCTCTTTTTAAAGTTGACTATCTACTGAAAAAATAATCTAAATTAAATTAAAATGCCAAATTTAGCTCAAAAACGAATAAAAACTAAATTTTAATTTTATACGAGAAATTAAGCTAATAACATTTTATTCTAAAATCAATGATAAGGAATATCTTGGAGTATAAGGCGAGGTTAAATAATTTTTAAGATTTTATAACCTTTTCTAAAAAGGTGTTTATTTTATTAATATTAAATGCTTTAGATTTATCGAAAACTACCGTATAATTTCCATCCCATTCTTTTTTTCTTTTTTGAACAAGTTTTTTATCAGGTAAAATAAAGTATTTAAAAGCTTCCAATTTTTCTTTAGAGAAAACCGCCATTGCAATAATCAATTTCAAACTGATTTGTTCGGATATTTTCAAATAAGAATTATAAGCTCTTTCATTTATTCTGTAAATAGTACTTCGTTTTCCTTTCCAGTCAAGCAGACACAATTTTTTTCTTTGTGAATCATCTTTTTTGATAACGAAACAATCCGGTTTATCCTGACCAGCTTCCCATAATGATTCGTGTCTTCTATCTTCACCAAAAGGTATTGTTAGATATCCCAACTGATCTAATATTCTTTTGCCTGTTTTTTCTGCTTTGTCATGTAAAGAATAGTTTTTTAAAAATTGCTCCTCAGTTTTTATTACCTCGAAGTCTTTTCTTTTCATCAGCAACTTCCTTCCTGAAAATTAAGCAGTACTGATGGCTTCTATTGCCCACCCATGCATTGTTGATTCCCAAATTTGCCAAAGCTTTATCATCCTGGCACCAGATTTTTTCATCTTTCCCGGTGAAAGCAAACGAACCTGTTGTAAGAGTTTTAAACGTATCGTAAGCAAGCGGATAAAGTTTCCCCTCAAAATAAACATTGTTAGTAATTACAACCAGGTAAGCTTTGTTCTTTAATAATTTATAAACATTGTTAAAAATTATTTTTTGTTTTTTTAGAAATTCTTCGTAATCGTCTTCGTTCCCGATATCATCTTTTGAAAAAGAATATTGTGTATCCAAACCTTCTTTTTTACGTTTTGCCTGTCTTAAAGTATTTCTTTTAAGTTGATTCCAATACGGCGGGGAAGTGATGCAAAAATCAAATTTACTTTTAAAGATTGAAGGAAATTTTTCTTTTATTATTTCAAATGCTTTTGAAGAATCAGCATTCAAAACTTCATTAAAAAGTTTTCCGTTGAATTCCAGCTCGGGATTTTTTTTAATTCTTCTTTTAGCTATATCGGAATACTTTTTAGTTATTTCAAATGAAAGACAATTTCGTCCTGCATTTTTTGCAGCAATATTTGTACTTCCGGTTCCGGCAAAAGGTTCAAAAATAAATTGATTTTTCTTAGTAAAAAAAGTTATAAACTCTTCAATTAAAGATTCGGGATATTTTGCCGGATGCAGAATCTCTACTTCATTTCTTCTTTTAGGTCTGTGAACAAACCAGGATTTTGTAAATTTTATCCACTCTTTTCCGGTAAGATCATTTAATTTATTGTTTTTTGAAAGTCTGCCTCTTTCGCCTAAATCGATGTAAATATCATCATTTGTTTTGGTTTTGGCGGATTTCTTCTTGTTTTTAGTTGATTTTAGATTTTTATCGAGCTGATTTTTGTCCTGATTCATAACTTAATATAAAAGGTAATTGTTCTTAATTCAAAAGGAAATAACAGATTTTAATTATTTTTTATAATTTCTATAATTTAATTGTGCTTTTCTTCAATTGGAACTTATTAATAATCTCTTAACTTCATAAGAAATTTTTTCCTATTAGTTTAGAAATAAAAATAACCCAATTAATATTTATTGAGAGAGGGAATATATGAAAATATTTATTTCAATTGTGATTTTTGTCGTGGTTGTAATTGCAATCGGTTTAATTTATATATATTCGGGAAGTTACGATGTTAGTGCTGCAAACAGAGATGAAGGATTAAGCCGCTGGATACTTGAAACTACAATGGATAATTCAGTTGAACATCATGCAAAAGATATACAAGTTCCGGCTCTGGATGATTCCGCAATGATCTGGAAAGGATTCAATCATTATAATAGAATGTGTAAAGGCTGTCATGGATTTCCTGGACGTGAAGCAGCAAAATCATTTAATCCCGCACCTCCGGAGTTAGATAAAACCGCTTCAGATTGGAAGCCGAATGAATTGTTCTGGATAATTAAAAACGGGGTAAAAATGTCTGCAATGCCTTCTTTCGGTGAAAGACATGATGACAATGATCTCTGGGCAATAGTAGCTTTTCTTCAGAAACTCCCTAAACTTACACCGGAACAATACAAAGCGATGGATCAGAAAGCTAAAGAAATGAGCGGCATGCAGGACCACGATAGAGACTAAATATTAGAAATATTCTTCTTTTAAAATCCTCATCATTGTTATGGTGAGGATTTTTTATTTGTAGAGTGACTTTCTTATAAAAGATAAAAAATATATGTTTGAACCAGCTATAAAATATTGCTAATAAAAATTTGCAGGTGGGGTATATGAAAACAAATCTTTTAGCTCTGTTAACCATTTCTTTTCTTTTATCTTCACAAAATATATTTTCTCAATCCGAAGCCGCGTTTCCTTTTATGCTGCTTCCTACATCTCCTTCTTTAAGCGGAATGGGGAATACAGGAACTTCTATACCAACAGACGATCCTTTTGCATTTTTAACTAATCCGGCACAAATAGGATATTCCGGACAGAAAAATGATTTAGTTTTTGAATTTTATCCAAGTAAAATCAAATGGCTTGGAATTGGTTATTATACCACAAAAAACTTAACATTAAATCTTGGTTATAACTTCAAAAAATTATTAGGAATTCCAATCAGCTTAGGTTTTGGTTATGTAAATTCCAAAACAAATTTAAGCTTTGATTTTTATCCAAATAGAGAAGAAGATGATTATAATGCTTATTCTTTTGGAGTGGGATTGGATTATTCCATACAATTTTATGCAGGTGTTACTTTCAAGAAAATTAATTCTAAAATAGAAAATTATATTGGAGATAGAGGCGGTTCGTTTTCTGCCAATGCAAATGCAATTGATTACGGATTTTTAATTAATGTGCCTGTTTTAAATTTATTAATCCTTTAAGCACTTTTAACTTAACTGATAAATTACCAATGCAGCCTTATGTTGATTTCTCCGTGGGTTATTCGCAATTAAATATCGGAGATAAAATTTATTATGTTGATCCTGCACAATCCGATCCTCAGCCGAGAACTGCAAGATTAGGCTATGGAATTTCTGCAGGCATTAACTCAAAAATTCCTAATTTCAGTGGAAAGATAATCGGTTTAACTTTTACTGTTGATGCAGAAGATATGTTGATAAAATATGATTCCAATTATAACGTTGATTATCAATCATTTATAGGTGATATAGTTATCGGCAGAAATATACTTCAAGTCAAAGGTGATAATAATGTTATTTCACGTGCAGGTGTAAAAATAGATTTAGTGGAAACTGTCGGATTAAGTTTCGGACATTTCAGCGGGAAAGGTTATGATAATAGAAAAACAAACGGGTTAGAAATTAGAACAAAAGGATTATTTAAACTAGTAAGTTTTCTTTCGCCGAATGAAATCTTAAGCTTTTTATCAAATCACTTTGATATAAGATATTACAAATCAAATTATTTTGCAGATTCAGGTTTGAATACAAAATATGAAGGAATTGCTTTGGTTTTTAACGGGTTTATGTTTAATTAAAAACTGCAGGGGCAAGTTATGGCTTGTCCCTGCTAAAAAGATAACAATTAATTTAATTTATTAACTTCTTCTCCCAATTGATCAACCAATTGTTTGAATTGATCGATTACTGCTTGTACAGCTTCCGGTTTGCTCAAATCAACTCCGGCTTTTTTAAGCAGTTCCATTGGATAATCACTTCCGCCGGATTTAAGTAAGTTTAAATATCTTGTTCTTGCCGCATCTTTATCCGAACCGTTAATTACATCTTTATATAACTCTGCAGAAGAAGCAAAACAAGTTGCATATTGATAAACATAAAACGGTGATCTGTAAAGATGAGGAATCCTTGCCCAAACCGTATTTAGTATTTCATCTTTTTCTACAGAGTCTCCATAATATGCTGTGAACAAATTATCCATTATTTTATCTAATACAGGAGCAGTAACCGGTTTGCCTTCTTCCACTAAACTATGAACCTGAAGTTCGAAATCTGCAAGTAAAGTTTGGAAATAAAATGTACCGGCTATTCCGCGGATTGCCTGCTGAAGAAGATTTATTCTTTCTTTAGGATCTTTAGTTTGAGTAAGCATATAATCCAGCAAAAGTCTTTCGTTAAAAGTTGAAGCTACTTCCGCAACGAAGATTGTATAGCCTGAAGTTGCAAAAGGCTGGTTTTCGCTGGATAAAAGTGTGTGCATTGTATGTCCGAGTTCATGTCCTAATGTAAAAACATTATCTAAAGTTTCGTTATAATTTAACAGCATGTATGGATGAACTCCGTAAACTCCTGCAGAATAAGCTCCGGATCTTTTACCTGTATTTTCATAAACATCAATCCAACCGCCTTTTAAAGCAGTTGTAAGTTTTGCTTGATAATCTTTTCCTAACGGACTTACAGAAGCGAGCACCCATTTTTTTGCTTCTTCATAAGGATAAGTTTTGTTGTAGTCTGTTAATGGAATTGAACCATCATAACTGTGATATTCTTTTAACCCAAGAATTTTCTTTCTTAATTCGCTGTATTTTTTCAATGGTTCCGTATTTGCTTTTACGGTATTTACAAGATTTTCATAAACTGCAACCGGAATATTATTCCCATCAAGCTGAGCTTCCAAACATGATTTGTAACCTCTTGCCTGAGCGTTTGCCCAATCACTTTGACAAACTGCATTATAAATTGCAGCATAAGTATTTTCCTGATCTTTATAAACTCCGTAATGAGCTTCAAATATCTTTTTCCTGTCTTCCTGGTTATAATCTGTTGCGAGAATTTTACTGTAGTTACCGTTTGTTGCCTGCACTTCTTTCCCGTCTGCTAAAGTTACCTTTGGAAAATCAACATCGGTAGTTGAAATGTTTGTATAAATATCGTTTGGTGTTGAATTTAATCTTGAAAAATAAGATAACAAAGTTTCTTTATCTTCACTTAAAACATGAGCCTGCTGTCTATATAAATCAGTAATCCCAAATCTGTATGGAGCAAACTCAGGATCTTCCAGCCATTTCTGCATTTTGTCCCACGGAATTGTTAATATTTCCGGATTGATCCATGAAGTTGCGGTTCCAAATTTTGCAAACATTATTTGAACCTGCTGCAATTTTGAATTTACATCCTGTTGTCTTGTATCTTCATCTCTCATTAAAGCAGGATATCTATAAACTTTATATGAAAGAATACCTAAGTCATCACTTAATTTTTGAACAGCTAATAAGTTTTCAGGGCTTTCTTTTAATTTTCCTTTATAGCTTACTATCTCATCCATTTTTTGCTGCATTTTTTGAAGACCGGCTTCCCATTCATCCCAATTGTTATAAATGTCATTTAAATTCCATTTGTATTGATCGGGAATTTCACTGCGATTATCATAAACTTTTTGGGCAGAAGCTTGTGAACTTAAAATTAAAATAAAAGAAAAGAGAAAAAATATAATGAAGGGTTTCATTAAATCCTCCGAAATTTAATGTTTTTATTGAATCAGTTAAAAAACAAATATATTTATAAATCAAAAAGGATTCTAATTTTTTAGGATAAGCGGTTAAATAATTTAATAATAAACAAAAATGGACTTATTTAGATGTTTTAAAAATGCTTTTAAGATTGGTTCCTGATAGGAAATCAATAAATGAAAAGATGACATTCCGCTATAAAAACTAATATCGTCAGAATGTCATCTTAAATAGAAGATTAATATAAGGTTACTTCATCAACTTGATTGCCTTGAAATTCCGGAATTAGCAGCAAATCTTTAGTTTTATCAATATTAATATCGGCGGGAGCTTTTAAACTGTCCATAATTACTTTTACATTATTCTGTTTATCCATTCTGAAAATTCTGCCGCCGTGCCAATCACTGAAATATAAATTGCCTTCATTATCATAAGCAATGCCGTCTCCCATTTTTGCATCGGAATTTATAACGGTTACACTTTTACCTTCAGGATCGACCTTTAAGAGTTTTCCGGTGTGTAAATCAATAACCAATAAGTTATTATCTTTATCGAAAAGTAAACCATTTGGCGAATAAATTTCCGGAGAAGCGATATGATCAATAAAGACAGAAACTTTTGCATCTGGAGTTATTTTATAAATCGCTCCGTCGGTGCTGTCAAAGTTTCCTGTTTCGGAAACATAAAGATTTCCTGCATTATCAAAAACAAGATCGTTCAAGAATTTTGGAACAACAGGGAAGGCAGTTGAATCCACAAAAATTTCTTTTACAGCACTAGAATTAACTTTCCAAATTTGATTTTTATCTGCAGCATAAATATCACCGTCTTTATAAGCTAATCCTTTAGGATCGTTCATTCCGTCAACAAAAGTGGTTACGGTTCCGTTTACAATTTTGCTGATTGTTCCGTCGCTGTCTTTACCAAAAACACCAATGTTAGAAACATAGTAATCTCCGCTTGGCGTTACTAAAACGCTTTCCGGAGTAATAAAAGGTTTTAAAACTTTAGTAATTTTGGGGTTCAGTTCTGTTTTAGAACAACCGAAAAAGAATAAAAGAAGACTTGAAATAAAAACAAACTTTTTCATTTTTTCCTCAAGTTAAATGTTTAAAATAATTTAAACGTTACACAAGAGAATGATTAATGTCAATAATAATTATGAATCCGGCGTCACTTCAAAAGTATCATTTTCTTTATGCAAACAAAGTTTCCTGCCTTTAGTTTATAAAAGTAAACCCCGCTCTCTAAATTTTTTGCATTAAACGTTACAGAATGTTTACCCTCGCTTTGTGTTTTATTTAAGAGTGTTTTTATTCTCTCACCAAGAAGATTATATATAGTTAAATTTACTTCTGATTCTGTTGCTAAACTGTAATCAATTTTTGTAGAAGGATTAAATGGATTGGGATAATTTTGTAAAAGTGAATATTTAGTAACAATATTTTCTTGGTTTACACTGGTTACATTTGTTCCTGATCCAACTAATATTACTCTTGTACTTACCAGACCTGTATCTGATTTAGAATTAATCCTTAATGTATCATAATAATCCTTAACGCTGTTCGGTTGAAAAACAACATTTAGTTCAGTTTGTGAATTTGGATTCAGTGTGACCGGCAGTTCATTTGTCATTTTGAATACATGATTGCTATTATAAATATCATTAATAGTTAAAACTTTATTGGAATTATTTGAAACCTTGACATTTTTAGATTCAATATTATTTAATTCGACAGTACCAAAATTTAATGTGTCAACATCAGTATTAAATATTGATGTTATCCAGTCTGCTTTAATAGCTCTATAAGTAAAATTTTGACCTTCAATTTTTATTTCCAGCGCTTTTGTTTTATTAGGAGTAACTTCAGTAATTATACCTAATTTTGCCCAGTCGATAAGTGTGTTCCCATTTGATAGTCTTTCTACATTTCCCATTGCACTGGAGAAATAATCAGGGCTGTTGCGATATTGCCATACCAAAGTAGCTGTATGGTTCACTTCATCAAGCTGATATTCAACAGCTCTTGAAAATTCCGGTGAGTGTTCATTACCATTATCCATTAAAGTTATATCGCCGTTTGAGATTCGCCTGATATCATGCTGAAAAGAAAATTTAAAAGGATCATTAGTAAATGTGAACTGATTTTCTTTCCCTCCCAATCTCCATATTATATCTCCGGTTACATTATTGATTTTTGTTACTTCACTTAAATGGCGGGAAGAAAGCATGATGTTATTATCATTATCAATACAAATAGCGTTGCTATGAATATAATCTACAACTTGGCCGGTTAAGTTGATTAGATTAGATGCGTCCGTAACAGGAATATAATCTAGGCTTTTCCACTGAAAAATTACATTTTTATTTTGATCTAATTCCTGAATTACTGATCCAAGAACAGTTGCATCGGTTTTTCCTCCAATTCCGCTTAAATCCATAATTTCAGGATCAATTCCAAGTAAAAATGCATGACCATCTGGAAGTATCTGCAGTTCGTGAATATCAGTTTCATATCCGTTGCCG
This sequence comes from uncultured Ignavibacteria bacterium, assembly GCA_963713505.1. GTDB lineage: Bacteria > Bacteroidota > Ignavibacteria > Ignavibacteriales > Ignavibacteriaceae > CAVQMC01. The sequence continues at coordinate 57,314 of CAVQMC010000007.1, forward strand.
CATTGAAAACTATCAACCATTTGATATTTATTATTTAGTTCATAGAATTTATCGGCTTCATTATTGAAATAGGTTAGTTTACCGTTTGGCTGAGGTTTAAAGTCATAACAATTACTTCTTTTTTCCTGATAATAAAACGGTAAGCTTGAATTATCTGAAATTAAATTAGACGGATAAGGAGTAGAACCGAACACTGACATGAAAATATACCCTGGAGCAGGATCATTGAATTTTAATATTTGCATCTGCGGATAATTTGAAGGTAATGGAATCAATAGGATCCTGTGAAATATTCTGTAATATCTGTCGGGTTTTTAATTCCCAACTCTTTATAAAAAAGCTTAACTGCGTAATGAGTTTTTATCTCTTTATCTCTGATTTTAAAGTTAATACTTTTGTCTGAATTACTTTTTTTATATAAATATCGTCTCATTGGAAAAATCAATAGTAACTTTTTCACTCTTTTTAAATTTATTATAAGGTTTGAAAATCAAAGTTTTATTATCATCAGAAAAAATTATTTCTCCTGATATTTTTCCGCTTTTACTTCCATATACTTTAAATAATGAATTATAAGATTTACTTCTATCTAAATTCCTATCTACTTTAATAATTATATTTTCAGAAGAAGAATTATAAATAGAGCCGGGTTTGGGAGAAATGTAATTTATTCCAAGTAAGCCGGCTGATTGAGGATAAACAAAACTAAATGTACTTAAAATGAAAAGGAATATTATTAGAAAAAAATGAAAGAATACGGTAAGTTTTTTAGTCATTAGTATTACTTTTATTTGGTTTGATAATGGATATATTTACAAAATTAACAATTAAATCATTAATTACTAAGGTTTAATTAATTAAATATTGAAATGGACTAAGATTTAGTTTAGTGGGAATAAAAAATAAATGATGACAATTTATATGTCATCATTTATATAATATGGATTTATGAAAAGATAAATATGAGTAAAAAAATATAGTTTATATAACCCCGTTTTGTTTAAATAGTAGGTACATATTTTTTATCAGTAATCATGATATGATTTTTGAGCCAATCACTTAAAAAGGCCATAGTGGAAATAGCTACTCCAAAAGTACCGCTTTCATATTGTTCTCTGAAATTTTTAACATCAGAAATAAATTTTTTATGTTGAGCTTTATGAGATGCAGCTTCGTTATAACCAAATTTATCAAAATATTTCTCTTCCTTTGAGAAATGTGTTATTGTATAATTTTCGAGTTCTTTTATAATTCCCCCAATAACTTCTTTTCCTTTTCCAACCTTCATTGCATCGTTCAGCCTATTTATTAATTCAATTAGAATTTTATGTTGATCATCTATTTCGCCGATATCTACGCTAAGTTGGTTGTTCCATGTCATTATTGGCATTTTTTTATCCTTTTTTGATTAATCTAGAATATCCAAAGAAAAATCTTTGGTTGAAACATTTTTATAATCGATGAAAATCTTTAATTATTAAGTGATTTAATTGAAAATTTTGAATTATATGAAAATTAAAATTCATTATAGAAATTATACTTTATTTAACACTTTTAAATATAGAATATTTTATATTTTTACAAATAAAAGTAACTTTCAGATTCATTTTGGTTACTTTTGTTTATAAAATTTGGCTAATTTACTGCCTTTCGTTTTTATTAATTAATCAATCTAAATATGTATTCTGCTCTTATTATAGATGATGACGATACAGTCCAGGCATATCTAAAAAGAATATTAACATCAAAATTCGGATTTATTGTTCATCAAGCATCCAATGGTATTGAGGGAATAAAAGCTCTTCAGGATAATAAACCGGATGTAATTCTTCTTGATTATTCGATGCCGCAAATGAACGGAGTTGAGTTTTTGCAGACTATACAAAAACATGATAAACTTAAAGATATTCCGGTTTTGATTATTTCATCAAGCAACGAAACACACGTAGTAAGAGAAATGATTGGACTTGGGGTTGTTGATTATTTATTAAAACCTATCGATCCGGATTTAACATTCCAAAGAATTCAAAAGGCACTGGATAAAATTAAAAAATAAAGTGATTATAATTTTTTTTATACTTGAAGATACGATATAAACATTAAATATTTTTATTAATTGTTTGATATTAGCCTCATGATTATTAAAGACCAATCATTATTCTAAATTCCTTCCTATTCTTTATAAAATATTTGGCACTTAAAATGAAATAATAACTCATTTATATGTTTTAATTATTTCATTATGAAGTTTATTATAAAGTTACTTACTGTTTTTCTTCTTTTTTGCGTAACTGTTTTTTCGCAAATTGAAAATGTAAATGCAAATGATCCGGTTTATGATTTCTTAAAATCATTAAATGTAAAAGGTGTAATAAATAATTTTAATGATATTACTTTGCCTCTTTCGAAAAAAAATATTATTGAAAAATTAAAGGAAGCTAAAAAAAATCAGAATAAACTAAGTGAAAATGAATTAGGTCTACTGGATTCTTATTTAATTAAATTTGAAGAAACGCAATTCTCCTATTATTTTTTCACAAAATTTTCCTTCAACATTATTTCAAAAGCTAAATAGCTTACAATCCAAAATATCTTTATTATTATCAAGACAGCTTAGTTAACTTTTCAATAAATCCTTTATTCAGTTATGATTTTCTACTCTCTGTAAAAGATAAAAAAAATACTCATTTGTTAAGATATGGAGGCATTGTTAAAGTTAATTATAAAGATTGGTTTGCCGGTTATTTAAATGCTGCAGAGGGAGTTCAATTTAATAACAGAGAAATTGCTTTAAATGACAAAAATGTAAGACAGAGTTTTACTTTTAATCAAAGCAAATTAAACTATTATGACAACACTGAAGGATATATACTAGTAAATAAAGGAATATTTAATTTAGAATTCGGAAGAGAACGGAATCTTTGGGGAACCGGTTATATTGATAAGATGGTTTTATCAAACAATCCACAAACATTTGATTTTTTAAAATTTGAAATTGCTTATAAATCATTAAAATATGAATTTTTCACGGATGGCTTGTTCATCCTTTTATAGAAAATTATGTGGATTCTATCAATGGAAATGTAAGAACAAAACCTTCAAAATATATTGCAATTAGCAGGTTAAGTATCAATCCATTTCGATAATTTTTTCATAGGAATTTCGCAAATAATCATATATGGAAACAGACCGATTGAAGCAGCTTATCTAAATCCGTTTTTATTTTGGGAATCCGCTCAAAGGTCACTGAATGATCTGGATAATTCTTTTCTTTCATTCGATATAAGATCAAGAATTATAAAAGGAATGGAAATAAGCAGTTCTATAATTCTGGATGATATTAATTTCGATTTCTTTAAGAAAGGAAATTGGGATTCAAAAGGAAATAGGTTTGCCTGGCAAATTGGGGCAATGTTTACCAATCCTATTTTATTTAAAAACATGACTTTAAAAACTGAATATACTTTATTAAGACCTTATGTATTCTCTCATTACGGATTAACTGAATATTCGTTAACTTATACAAACAATGGTGATTTCCTTGGAATGGATTTGCAGCCGAATTCCACAAGATTTGCTGCAAGTCTTGATTATCTATTTAACCGACAAAGTAATTATTAATGGTACTTTTAAACATAGTCTACATGGCAATAATATATATAATGACAGATGGGGAATTAGTCAGAAGTGTTGGCGGAGATATTAGCCAGAACTTTAAGTCCTAAGGACAGCAAAACCGCATATTTACTTGCCGGAGATTTGGAAAAAACAGATGAATATTCATTTAATTTAGATTATGAATTTTTATATGGCTTATTCTGGAAATTTGGGGTTTTATATCAAATTCATCCTTAAAAGAAAGAACTGAGAATTTGTTTTTAATCAGCACCGGAATTCAATTAAATTTTAATTATTAATTGAATTCATCCTCAATCGAACTTCAATATAAACTTCATTCTTAATGACAAATAATTCTCAACTGTAGAATATTAGCCAAAACAGCTAACAAATAATGCTAAAATGAAAAGAAATCTCAATTTTCAAAAGATTCTGGCACCAGATTGGAATAATATAAGGCAAATTTTAGAACAAATAATTTCATGTGACTCACCAGGCGAAGCTGTATTTAATTTTACCAAAATAAAATATAATTAATGGAATGTAAATGAAACGATTTTCATACATATTATTGATTTTTACACTTTTATTAGGTCATAAGCAATCATTTGCTCAACTTGATGGAATGACTCAAGAAGAATTGCGTCAAAAAGCAAAAGAAATGGGATATAATATTGATGATTATATTAAGAAACAAACAGACCAATCAAACTCCTACAAAAGGTTGATGTTAAAAAAGATGAAAATACTACTCAACAACAGCCTGTAGTTGTTCCTGAACCAAAGAAAAATAAAATTAACAATTATACAGTTAAGGCATTTTCGGAAAATAATGAAGCAAAAGATTTGAATGCTTTTGGATATAATATTTTTACATATTCTCCGGATACTTTTCAGCCTTCGGTTAATATACCAGTTCCTCCAAGTTATGTTCTTGGCCCTGGTGATGAATTGATAATAACTTTATTCGGAGAATCACCATTGGAATATGATCTTAACTGTACAAAATAATGGAGATATAGATATTCCTGAAATTGGACCTGTTAATGTAAATGGTTTAACTCTTGGCGGAGCTAAAAACAAATTATTTAAAGTCTTATCAAAAAGATATTCAACACTTAAGTTTAACTGCTGAGAATGGCCATGGAACCGGTCTTGATGTAAACACAGGAAAATTAAGAACTGTTAAAATATATGTGCTTGGCGAAGTAAATACTCCCGGCGGATATACCCTTCCTTCATTCTCTACTTCATTTACTGCTTTATATTACAGCGGCGGACCCACTTTAAATGGATCACTTAGAAATATCCAAGTTTTAAGGCAAGGTAAAGTAATTTCTCAAATTGATTTATATGATTATTTATTAAACGGAGATAAATCTAAAGATGTTGCTCTGGAAGATGAAGATATAATATTTGTCCCTCCGGTTGGGGAAAGAGCTGCAATTAGTGGTAAAGTATTTAGACCGGCAATTTATGAATTGAAAAAAGGAGAGAAGTTGCAGGATTTAATTAAATATTCCGGCGGATTAAATTTTGACGCATACTTTAATGTTGTGCATGTTGAAAGAGTAATCCCTTTTGCAGAAAGAAGTAATTATGAAAATAATATTTTGAATATAGATTTAAAATATTCCTCAGTTGATGAATTAAATAATAGCCAGTATAAAATTGAAGATGGGGATGTAATTGATATTTCCGGTAGTAAATCAGACTTCCGGAAAATAGAGTAACAATTTCAGGATATGTTAAAAAACCGGGTACCTATGAACTTACTAATAATTCGATGACTGTAAGAGATCTTATATATAAAGCTGATAGTTTAAAGCCTGAAGCATTTTTAGCAAAAGCAGTTTTAATAAGAACATTGTATAACGAAAAGAAAGAAATAATTTCTTTCGATCTGAAAAAAGCACTAGCGGGAGATGAGCAAAATAATTTAGTTCTTCAGAAATCTGGATGAAATTAAAATATATAATGATAAAACATTCTTTCCTACAAAAAGTGTAGAAATTCGCGGGGCAGTAAAAAATCCGGGTATTTATTCTCGATATGAAAATATGACTTTGACAGAACTTCTAATTTTGTCAGGAGGACTAACTGATTCGGCAACTACAAAAGGAATTGAAATTACAAGAATGGATACACTTAGCAGCGATGTATATTCCCACAAAATTATTGTAGATATACCAAAAAATTATTGGACAAAAGATAAAACAGATGATTTCATTCTCCAGAATTTCGATAGAGTTTTGGTTAAAACAGACCCTGCAAAAACTTTTGAAAAAACAGTCTCAATACAAGGTGAGGTTGCAATATCCAGGTAGTTATTCAATTTTACATGAAGGAGAAAAAATATACGATTTTATTAAAAGAGCCGGCGGATTTAAGAAAACTGCATATAAAGATGGAATTTATGTTAAACGTCATAATAAGTTATTTGAAAAAACACAAAACACAATTGTTCCTGATAGTTTATTAAATAATTTTAACGGAAGACCTATTGTCAATCAAACATATTTTAGATAAAGAATATTCCGATCGCATTCCAATTATTTGGAAAGATGTTGAAGAAGATACGAACTCAATTTATAATATAAGTCTAGAGGCAGGCGATGAACTTGTTATTCCTAAAGATCCAAATGTAGTTTATGTATTAGGTGAAGTCGGAATTCCATCAACAGTTCCGTATAAAAAAGGGTCAAGTCTTTCATATTATATTGAACAATCGGGGGGATATCTAGAGACTTCTTCTAAAGGAGATGAAATTGTAATTCAGCCAAACGGCAAAAAATGGTCAACTTCCGGCTGGTTCTTTATCCCAAATCCTGAAATAAAATCCGGTTCTACAATATTTGTACCCGGGAAAATGCCTTCCAATACTAATGCGTGGCCGGTTATTAGAGATGTAGTTTCAGTATTAAGTACTTCTGCAGTTTTAATTTTAACAGTAATTAATTTGACAAAATGATGGAAAAGTATAGATCAAAAAACTATTATTCCCGAAAATGGCAGCAAAGTAAAACTTCAGGAAAGAGATAAGATTAAATTATTTTTAATAAAATATTCACCATACTTTAAATAAAGTTGTGGGATAGAAGATGAAAGCTTTTAAAAATAAACGGAATTATCGCTGTATTATTATTGACAATATTGCTTTTTTTAGTTACTCCTTACTATGAAAGCAGTGTAGTTATTCTTCCAAATCTAGGGGGAAGCATGTCGGATCTAGAATGGATTAAGTGATCTTGCATCAATGGCAGGCGTAAATATCGGCAATGATACTCCAACTGAAATTTACGAAAATCTCGTTTTAAGTGAGGCGGTTCTTTCGAAAGTAATTTACAGAAAATATAATACCGAGAGTTTTGATAAACCGGTAAACTTATCGAGTATTTTAAAATTGATCTAGATAATGATCTAAACCCTCAAAAAGCTCAGCGGAAAGCTTTTCTAAAAGCTTATAAAATACTTGTGAAAAGTAAAATAGAAACAGATATAGAAAGGCTGACCAAAATATTAACTATTACTATTAATATGCCGGAGTCTCAATTATCTGCGGATGTTGCCAATGCGGTAGTAGAATCGTTAGATGATTTTATTCAAAATAAAAGAAAAACATTTGCAACTAAACAAAAAGAATATATAGAAAAAAGAATTAATCAAGTAAAAGATTCTTTGACTGTTGATGAAAACATCTTAAAGAATTTTAGAGATAAGAATAGAATTGTTGATTTATCACCCAATTTATTATTAGAACAGTCCAGACTTGAAAGAACCGTACAGATAGAACAAGCAGTATTATATTGAATTGACCAAACAATTGGAAATAGCTAAAATTGATGAGATTAGGGATACTCCAGTGGTAAATTATAGGGAGGCCGCAAAAGATCCTATTAAGAAAGCAGGTCCTCCTCGAACCAAGATTTTTGTAATATTTTTATTTTTAAGTCTATTGTCTTCCTCTGCGTATTATATATTCAAACCCAAATTAAATATGTATTGGGATCTGATTAAAGCCAAGAATAAATAAATTTACTAATTCCGAATTTTAAAAATCTAATGCCTTCCGAATTAACTTCAAAAACAGTTCATGGATTAAAGTGGAGCTATACCAGCACAATAACTAACGCAGTTTTACAGATTGGTTATACAGCTGTTATGGCTAGACTGCTTGAACCAAAAGCATTTGGTTTAGTTGCAATGGGTGTTGTTATATTAAGATTTGGAAGTTACTTTGCACAAATGGGCATGGGCCAGGCAATAATTCAGAAAAAAAATATTTCTCAAAGAGATATAAGGTCAGCGTTTACCTCATCGGTTATTATTAGTCTTCTTTTTTTCTTTACAGCTTATATACTTGCACCATACTCTTTACTGATCTTTAATGATAATAAGCTTGTCCCGATTATAAGACTAATGTCATTGTCATTTGTTTTAACCGGGCTTTCCACAACTTCTCTTGCATTAATTAGAAGAGAACTCAAATTTAAATCATTAGCAATAATAGAAATTACATCATATATTCTTGGTTATGTTGTTGTAGGTATTTTTTCAGCTCTTTCAGGGTTCGGAGTCTGGAGTTTGGTTTTTGCTTCGTTAATGCAAGCTTTTGTATCAGCTGTATTATCTTATGCGGTAGTTAGGCATAATTTAAGATTATTATTTAATTGGAAGCAATATAAACCGCTTTTATCTTTTGGCAGCAAAATCAGCGGCATAACTTTTTTCCAATTTATAGGGGCAAATCTTGATACTCTTTTAATTGGAAAATTAAGTGGTCCAATTTCTCTTGGAATATATAATAGAACTTCCATGCTTGTAAATCTACCGGGGCAGTATCTGTTTGTTTCACTTAGTAAAGTTTTATTTCCTGCTTTCAGTCAGATTCAATCAGATTCGAAAAAATTGAATTTTATATACTTAAATAGTCTGATTCTTCTAAGCGTAATATTAATACCTGTAACTTTGGGATTAATTCCACTAGCGAAGAATATAGTCTTAATTCTTCTCGGTACAAAATGGATCCAAGCTTTTCCAATATTCCGGATTTTAATATTTACTGTTGTTTTTGCTGCTATTGTTAATCTTTCGGGCAGTATGTTCCAGGCAGCAGGTAAACTTAAAGGAATGTTTATTATTGAAGTAATAAATTTTATTACACTAGGAGTATTGTTAGTTACCTTATCAAAATTTGGTTTAATTGGATTTGCATTTGCGGTAATGGTTAGTCGTTTTATAAGGTTTTCACTTTATATGCTTGTTGTAAATAAAAGTTTTGGAATTTCATTCGGTAGAATATTTAAAGTGATTAGTGTAAATATTATTTCAGGCTTAATGATTTCCGGAGTTCTTACACTTGTGACAATATTGTTAAGCAATACTAATTATTATTTAACTTTTATTATCCAGGCAATTACTTTTATTTTAATATATACATTTTTCTTCAAAAAAATAGCACTTAAGTATTTTAATAAAGAATTACACTACTCGTTTAACCTAACTTCAGAACTCTTCAAAAAAAGTACTTTTATTTCCAAAATATTCTCTTATCTGAATAAAAAAGCATTTCCTGAAGATATTGCAATTGTTGGGGAACAATAAAAAGCCGATGATATGAAGATTTTATTAATGTTAAATGAACATACTGCAGGTGCACACGATGATGTTTACAATGCTTTAGGTGAATGTATCAACTCAGGCGAAATTGATTCATTTTATGTATATCCGTTTTTGCAAAAAGTTAATAATGGCTTAAGCTCACAAAAAATTAATAATGAAATTGTACAAGTTGCAGAAGATTTTCAGCCTGATTTGATCTTATGGTCCCATACAATAAAATTGAAAATATCCAGTGAAACGATAGAAAAATTGAAGTCACTTTCTTCTAAGCCTCAAATGGGATACTGGGACGGAGATATTTACGAATCTCCATTCAAACCTCTGCCAGCCAATGTTTCAAATCTTGCGAAAAACTGTGATGTTGTCTTCTGTCAGGAATTTGGGAAAATGACAAACTTATTGAAAGATAAAGGATGTAAAGATATTCGATATGTTCCTGCGGCAACTGATTCCGATAGATTCAATAGAGAAAACACCAGTGTAAATAAGGAATATGATGTTGTACTTATTGGAAATAATGTAATTAATAAACTTCCCTGGAAACGGATGCCGGGTGCGGTTTATAGAAAAAAATTAATTGAATATTTCTATAAAAAACTTGGGGATAGATTTGCAGTTTTCGGCAGCGGATGGAAAGGTGAATATGCAAAAGGTCCTGTTAATTTTGTAGATCAAACCAAAGTTTATCAAAAAAGCAGACTAGCGTTAGGTGTTAATAATTTACATTCGGATTTCTATTTTTCTAATCGTCTCCCGATTGCTTTAACAAGCGGAGTCCCGCTTCTTTATAATTATGAAAATGGGCTCGAAAAGCTTTTTCCCCAAAATATTATAACCTTTTTTAATTCAGTTGAAGATGCATGGACTAAGACAAAAAATTTGCTTGAAAAAAACGATAATGAATTAAATAAGATCGGTTCGGAAGCAAAACAATTTGCTCTGGAGAATTTTAGCATGAAGAATAATTTTTCTTACATGATACAAGTTTTAAAAAATAATTTTTCTTTACAACCAGCAAAGATTGAAAATCCTTGGATACAGAATTAAATAATTACAAATCCATTAATATTATTCTTGAATTAACTGCAGTTTATTGTTTCCTGGAATCATATATCGGCGATTATTTCTGGAAAGGATTTTATGCAATCTCTGCCAGGGTATATGTTCTTATATTTGTTTGGCTGGGTATAATGTTCTTGTTAAACGGAAACGATCTAAAAGTTTCAAGCCAAATATTTATATTATTTTTTTATTGCATGTGTTGCTTCGTTTTTGATTAATTTTTCAGGATTAACAGGAATTAATATTTTATATTAAAATTTATTTATTTCCTTTTTTTATACTTTATTGGGTCAAACAAGCTAATTCAGTCCGCTTATTAAAAATAGTAGTGGTTTTGTTTCTGATAAATATTTTATTAAATGTCGGCTGGCTTTTACACTTAAATCCCTTTCCGAATGCATATAAAAATACTTTGGATGATTTTGCAATTGGTACTGTCGGTACAGCTTTTTTTGCTTTTATATCTATTCTATTTATTCTTTATGGATATATTTATAAAAAGAAATTGTTTATGTTTTTTTCCGGCTTTGCTTTATTAATGAGTAATTCATTAGCATTATTTGGAATTTTTATTCCGGTTATAATATCGGCAACAAAATTTAAAATAAAATATTATATCCTATTATTGTTTATAACCTTATCTCTGGTAATTTCATTTATTTATTTAATGCCTGATGTATATAAGTTCACAGTTAATAGGCTTGAGATAGTTAGTGACTTAAGATTTGCCAAATTCGAGCTTTATACTGAAATGTATGAAAGTTTTGCAAAACATCCGCTTAAACTTATTATTCGGCTTTGGTCCCGGCGAAAGATCAAGCTTAGCTTCAGAACAGACCAATTCAAAGTTCTACAATAATAACATTACTTATTTCAGTGATAAATACTATGTTGAAGGCGGTTCTGTTATGGATAAATATTATTCAGGAATTGCATCTATTCTATGGGAAACAGGAATTGCTGGATTGATATGTTTGTTCTTATTATTTAAAAATTCTTAATTGATGTGAACTTTACGAAAAGGGAGAAAAGATTAAATATTGCATTCATGGTTTTGTTCTTTTTGTGGTCATTTGTAATGGACACATTCAGAAACGCAAATCTGAGTCTACTTTATATAATATTGGCCGGTATTTTAAGTAACGGAATAGAATCGCAGGTATCAAGATTAAAAGCAAAATCGTCCGGATAAGGAAAATAATATTGTAATATCTCCTGCAGAATTAGGGATGAATTAAGATTGAAAAAAACTATTTTATATTTTCAGCATAGCGGAAATCTCGGCGGAGCTCCTAAAAGTCTTCAAACTTTATTAAAAGAAGTTGATCGGAAATTATATGATCCTTATTTGTTTGTTATTAATGATGGACCGGCAATTCCGTTATTTAAAGATTTAGGACTACCTGTAATTGTTGATAAAAAAATTCATCGATTTATGGGCACTGAAATGTCGGGAATGAATCTAAAATTGTTTATAAAAAATATTCTGGGAGTGCTGCCAACTTACTTCAAAACAAAACAAATTATAAAAAAATACAATCCTGCTATTATTCATTTGAATACAACATGCATGTTCATTTCGGCAATGGCTGCAAAAAAAACAAATCCCAAAATAAAAATAATATCACATGTTAGGGAACCGCTATTAAAGTCCTTTGCAGGGAAAATATTGAAGTACATGAATAATAAATATGTAGATTACTTTATTCCAATAAGTAAATATGATGAATCTACTATTAAACAATTTAATAATTCCGAAGTTATTTATAATCCCGTAGATTTTGAAGAATTTAATAAAGATGTAAAAGAATCTGATTTTAGAAAAGAATTTAATATTTCTGATGAAGATATATTGGTTTCTTATCTTGGCAGAATTGTTCCGCAGAATGGAATTGATATCTTAATTGAGTCAGCAAACATGCTTCGAAAAGTAAAAAACATAAAATTTGCGGTTATTGGTTTTAATGATGAAAAGGATGATGGGTTTCAGAACTATATTAGAAGTAAATCTAAACTCGAATCCCAATGTGCATGTTAATAGAATTTAGAAAAGATATTCCTTCAATAATAAATTCATCTGATATCATCGTATTCCCATCCGTTGTTCCGCATTTTGCAAGATCTATAATAGAAGCCGGAGCTATGGCTAAACCAAGTATAGCATCAAATATCGGGGGACCGGATGAATTAATAATCAATGGCGAAACAGGATTACTTGTTCCGCCCGGGTAATTCCAAAGTTCTTGCGGATGCAATTAAATTTTTAGCTGATGATAAAGATCTTAGAATTACAATGGGACAGAAAGCGTTCGATTTAGCAAAAGAAAATTATGATTCCAAAGTAAATGCAAAAAAAGTTTTTAAAATTTATGAGATGATAAGTGATAATGTATAAAATTACAAATAGACTATTGAATTATTTATTCAAATTGTCAGGGAAAATGAAATGCATTTTGTATAATATAAAATTGGGTAAAAATGTTTCGATTGTTGGTAATCCAATTATTTCCCGTTCTAAAAATGATTTAATAAAAATTGGTGAAAATTCTTCTTTAATTTCAAAATCAAGATTTACTGCCTTGGGTGTTAACAAGCCAGTAGTGCTTAGAACATTATATCCAAATGCTAAAATAATTATTGGGAAAAATTGCGGTTTAAGCGGTACGGTAATTTGCAGTGCAGTAAAAGTTGAAATAGGAAATCATTGTTTAGATTGGTGCGGATGTAACAATTGCCGACACTGACTTTCATTCGATATCGCCGGAGAACAGAAGATATGAAAGAAGAAAAGAAAAAATAAATCATGGGAAAATAAAAATCGGGAATAATGTTTTTATTGGCACTAAATCGGTTGTGATGAAAAATGTAGAAATTGGAGATAATTCTGTTATTGGTGCCGGAAGTGTTGTTACGAAATCGATTCCCTCTAATGTTATTGCCGCAGGTAATCCTGCTGTTGTAGTAAAATCATTAATTAAAAAAGAAGAAAATTATGATCTGGATTTGCATACCTGTTCACAATAATATTTCAATTTCACTATTAGGTTGTCTTGAATCTATCGAAAACAAACCTATACAAATTATAAAATTATTGTTTGTGATGATGGAAGTACTGATAGCACTTCCGAATTTATTAAGGATAAATTTCCTAATGTAAAACTGTTAAAGGGTGATGGTAATTTGTGGTGGGCCGGTGCAATAAATAAATGTTTGCAGTATGTAATAGATAACGGAAAAGATGCTGATTTTGTCCTTATTAAATAATGATCTAAAATTGAAAGAGGATTATCTGCAAAATATAATTAATTCGTAAAACCAAATGAAATGATTGGCTCGATTGCTGTTGATATAAATAATGAGAAAAATGTTGTATATGCCGGAGAATATTTGGGGAAATTCTCCGCTAAGTTCTTTAATGATACATAGAAAATTTAACAAGTATAATAAACTAAATGAATGGGAAACAGATTTGCTAACCGGAAGAGGAACTCATTTTTCCCAAAAGTTTAATAAATAAAATCGGTTTTATGCAGAATAGTTCAATGCCTCAGTACGGAGCTGATGTTGAGTATTCGGTTCGAGCAAAAAAAGGCGGTTTAAAACTTAAAATTTATAAAAACGTTAAAGTCTATTCTTATGTAGACAACACTGGAAAAGCGTTCGATATATAAGAAAAGTAATATAAAAGATTTTGTTACTTCATTTTTCACTTTACGATCGCCAAATTATTACAAAAGCCGTTACTATTTTGCAAAAGCTTATACTCCTGCTTTTTGGCTGCCTGTTTTTTTATCCATACAATTTTTAAGAATTACAGCAGGTTTTATTAAGAGGAATTTCTTAAGACTCTCCTAACCAAATTAATTTTTATAAACATATTTAAAACAAGTTGAATAATTTAAAAAACGATATTATTGTAAGCGTTTTAATGCCGGCAAGAAATGAAGAGAAATTTATAAGCCGTGCTATTGAATCTGTACTTAATCAGACCCATAAAAATATTGAGCTGCTCATCATAAATGATGCTTCAACAGACAGGACAGCAGAAATTGTAAAGAAATATTCGTTATCTGATAAAAGACTGAAGTATTTAATGGGAGAAGGTAAAGGGGTAGCTAAAGCTAGAAATATCTTACAATCAGAAGCCAGAGGTCATTTTTTGATTAATGCCGACGCAGATGATTTTTGTAAACTTCAAAGAATTGAGAAAATGGTTGATCTTGCCTTAAAAATAGGTGAACCGTGTCTGGTAGGTAGTGCATTTGACATTTACAAAAACAATAAATTTTTAAGAGTAGAAACTTTTCCGGCGAGGCACGCTGAAATAAAAAACAGATTAAATACAAAATTCAATCGCTATGCAATTTCTGCTGGACAATTATTAGGATCGGCCGAATTATTTAAAAATAATCCGGTTAACAATAAATATAAAATCATGTCTGACTGGGATCAATTTTTAAGAATGCAGGAAAATCCGGATGTGAAATTGGGAAATGTCAGTGAGTCTTTATATATCTATTATTTAAATTCAGGCAGTATGACATCTGAAAAAATTTGAAAGATCTCTTATATTCTGCTTTTTTAAGAGACAGCGAGATGAGAAGAAAAAAAGGACTGGCAGAATTTAGTGATTTCAAAGAATATCTAGATAATTTTTGGAAAACTCCACCCTCGCTTTTTATTAATTCGTTTTTTATCGGTGCAAAATATTTACAACAATTTCGAAGTTATTAAATATGCAAAACATCAAAATATTTGGGATTAAAATAGATCTTACGAATTCTCAAGAAATTTTAAATGAAATTAAATATGATGCTCAATCAAATCAAAAATGTTTGATTGCTAATGTAAATATTAATGCAATGAATATTGCGTACACAAATTTAAAAATGAAAAATTTTTTAAATAGTGCTAAAATAAATTTTGTCGATGGTGATGGCGTTAATCTCGGGGCAAAGATTTTAAATCTGCCTGCTGGTCCAAAAGTAACTTATGATTGGTGGATATGGGAACTTGCTAAATTTTCCGAAAAAAATGATTTAAGCTGGTATATTCTTGGAGCAAAACATAGTTCGTTACAAAAAGCTGTCAATAAATTAAAAAATAAATTTCCAAATTTAATTATTGCAGGTTATCATGATGGGTACTTCAATAAGAATGGAAAAGAAAACGAAACTATTATAAATGAAATTAATTATTGTAAGCCTAATATTCTTTTGATGGCAATGGGAATGCCGATGCAGGAAGAATGGCTATATGATAATTGGAATAAAATAAATATCAATACAGCTTTAACCGGTGGTGCTGTAGTTGATTATATTTCCGGAGATTTTAAATCAACCCCTAAAATTTTCCGAAAATTAAAATTAGAATGGTTTTTTAGATTTTTGCAGAAACCCAAATATTTATTTAAAAGATATTTCTTGGGAAATCCATTATTTGTTTTCAGGGTATTGTTAGAAAAATATCAGACGATTAAATCTAACAGAAAACCGATATTGGTTAAATAATTAAACTTTGTAAAAATAAATTGTAGTTATTGCCATGTACATTCAGCATAAACTCATAAATTTTATCAGATTATCTTTTGATAATATTCTTTTAATATTCAGTTTTTTGTTTGTTGTGATTTTTTTCGATCATAAATTACCTAGCGATATAAAGAATGAACATTATCTTTTGCTTTTTATTTTGATGATAATCTGGTTCTTTTCAACGAACTCTACTAAACTTTACGATGACTTTAGATCCCGAAACTTTAGTGTTGAAGTTATCGCCCTTGTAAAAAATGTATTTGTTCAGTTAATTGCCGCTATAATTATACTTTATTTAATGCACGAAATTTATCTTTCCAAAACTTTTTCTTTTGTATATGCTTTTGTTCTGTTTGGTCTAGTATCTTCTCAAAAGTTTATTCTAAGGAAAGTTTTATACAGGTTTAGAAAAAAAGGAAGAAATATTAGGAATCTTCTTATCGTTGGAGCCGGTGATGTTGGAATGAATTTTTATCAGGAACTGCAAAGCAATTCTCAATTTGGTTATAAAATTGTTGGAATGATTGACGATGAGAAAAAACCTTATTTAAATGGTCAGTATCTCGGGACTATTTTAGAACTTGAAAAAGTACTGACATCCAATTCTGTAGATCTTGTTGTAGTTGCTTTGCCTAATTATGCCGAACAAAAAATCGAATTGGTTACAAAACTATGTGATAGATTTACAACCAAAGTAATTATTATTCCGGATTATATGAGGTTTGTCTCCGAGAGATATAAAATTTCAATGTTCGGAAGATTCCCGGTTATTAATGTAAGAGAGGATAGACTTAGTGAAGTGCATTGGAGATATGCTAAACGTATTTTTGACATTTTCTTTTCTTCACTAATTATTATTACTGTAATGTCCTGGCTTTTACCTTTAATTGCCGTTATAATAAAAGTTACGTCTCCCGGTCCAATTTTCTTCAAACAGGAAAGATGGGGAAAAAGAAATAAAAAATTTAAAGCTTATAAATTTCGATCAATGGTTGTGCAGAGTAAAGACGTTGATGATAAAGGTGAATTTCAACAGGCAACTAAAAATGATCCTAGGATTACTAAAATTGGTAAGATATTAAGAAAAACAAATTTAGATGAACTGCCTCAATTTCTAAATGTTTTAGCAGGCGATATGTCTGTGGTTGGTCCGCGGCCGCATCCAACTCCGTTAAACATAGAATCAAAAGAAAAAATAGATCTTTATATGGTTCGTCATTTTGTAAAACCCGGATTAACCGGCTGGGCTCAGGTTAATGGATACCGCGGTGAAACAAAAGATGATGACAACAAAATGAAAAAGAGAGTTGGTTATGATTTGTGGTATATTGAAAATTGGTCGTTTTGGCTGGACCTTCAAATTATATTCTTAACTGTGTGGAGAATGGTTGCCGGCGACCCTAATGCATATTAATTAAGCTTACACTAATTGCAGTTTAGTTTAATTATTTAGTAAATGTTCCAAATAAATAGTTTAAACCAACTGCGACTGCAAGTACCGGTAATTTAAAGTTGCCGTACTTTTCGGTTATTGCAGTTGTAGTATTGGACATATGATAAAAAGGTTTATTTCTCACCATGTTAATAGTACCGTCGTATAAGTTCCAATAAATTGCCGCGCTTAAGAACAAAGATAAAAGCATTTTTTTCCATTCAAATTTAGAATAGTCGCCAATAGTAAACCCCAAACTGATACCGAATGCACGTTCGACAAGCTGAGTTTTGTGCCAGAGGGAGATTAATCTTCCTTTGTTCGGAAGGGTCATGAGTATCATAGTGTTCTTTTAATTGCAAACCTTCTGTATATCCTGCAGTGATAGAATAAATAATAGCATTAGTTATATAATACTCCTGAGCGAAACAGTTTACAGATAAAAGCAATATTAGTAGAATTATATATTTCAAAATTATTCACTCTATTTTAAATAGATTAATAATTGATTTAATTAATTTTCTTCTGCTTTTCTGCTCCTGCCTTGAAGAAATAGTTCTAAAAGGACGGAGCTGTCTAAAGCTGAAAATAATTTTTATTTTATTTGCTTTGGGATTGTAAAAGTAAACGATATTTCGTGTATACGAACAGTACTATCAATTACTTCAAAGAAGGTTTATTTTAGTTTATTTTTTTAAAACCGCCAGTAATGATTGGATTTAGTATTACTGTTAAAAAAATCCTCCTGCTCTATTTCACTTAACTTACCTTTTATCCCCGTTAGCTGCTTTCCAAGCAATCCTTTCAATTAGTATTTACTTGTTTAACAACTTTTAATAAGATTTTTTAATCTTAAAAAATGAAGTATGCTAATACCAATATAGAAACAAATAATCCTATAATAATATTAACTTCTTCAAGCGTGTATCTAAAGTTTTGTTCACCAATTAGATTTTCTAATTGCTGCTTTAGATCGTATTTTTGCTGTCTTTTAAATGATTTTAAGTAAATATTTGGATCTTCTAATAAGTGATTATTAGATGAATTTACGGTTAGCTTTTCCAATTTGTGACTCCAAGTATTTAATTATTGAGTAACGATAAAACCAAGTTTTTAATTTTATCTAAGAAATACGCCTTCACTTATTTACCGCATTTCCGGACTCAAAATTTCATAAAACAATCGTTCCAAATCTATTATCGTATATCGAAATAGATTCTTTAGCGTTTTCACAAAAAAAAATTAGAGATATGGATAAATATTTTATAAAATCTATCGACAATAGAAGCGGGAAATTATATAATTTTTAAAGCAGATCATGCCTGAAAATAAAGAAATAGAGTTTGGTGAAACATTAGAAAAAAATGATGAGTTATCTCAGCTTGAAATTAAATTAAGAATTTTAGGGGAACAGTACTTTAATGTTGAATTTGCAGAAAAAGTAAACTATTCAAAACTGATTAAAGAATTTTCCAAAATTTATAAGCTTTCACTTCAAGGGGAATTAGAAGAATTTATAATTAAGATAAATGAAGCCCCTATCCTTTTTTTAACTGATTCGCCATTAAATAATTATATCAGAGGTTACTATAAAAACTATTTTCAGCATATTAATGGCGAAGAGCACTACGATATCTTAAAAAACTATTTAACTAAATGGTTTATAATTAATTCTGAAACGGAAAAAGAATACTTTTCAGCTTCAATTTTAAATGTAATATCACTAAACAAAACCAAAAAAAATTTTATTGCTGCAATATTTAATGCAATAATTTTAATGTTGGATAAAAAGCTATTCGATCCTGATAAAGCTATAACATTATTGAATGAAGTATTAATTGATTTTAGTGATCTTAAGTTCAATTCCGGATTTAAGGAAGATATGATATACCAATTAAATTTATTGATTGGATTCAGCAATATTCTTAAAACCGATTACGAGACTGCAAAAAGTTATTTCTCAAAAGCACTTTTTATTAAAGCATACGGAATTAATGCAAAGTTTTATCTTGCAATCTGTGAAGCTTTTAATAATAATATAGAACCCGTTGAAAATTTATTAAAAGATATTTTTGATTCGGATTTAAAAGAGACTGGAAATTGCCGTTGTAAATAATAGTATTTCACTCCTGGATTACTTCATAAAGTATTCTTATTCCAAAGAGATTTTTTATCGCAACGAATTTGCTAGAGTATACGAACTATATACTGAATTTTTATCGCAGAAAAATGAATCTAAAGTTGCTTCGATAATTAAATTGGGAAAAAAGATTAACGAATTTATTATAGATTCAGAGGAAAAAGAATATGAAAAAAATGCATTTGAAAAGATTATATTCCTTCAAAGGACAATTAAAAAAATAATCAACTCGCAAAACATTTTGCTTAATAATCTTTATGATGTTCTACTTCAAAAATTCAATCAATCAATCGAACAAATAATTTTTCATATAAAAAATTTGCACAATAAAAAAATAGAAGAAGCTTTACTTCCTTTAACAGATGAAATAGATGAAATTAAAAATGAATTGGAAAATACTAAACAAGAATGGGATAATATAAAAGAGGAGAGGAAGGATAAATTAACAAAGAACTTAAAGGATATTGAAGAAACTGCAATAGCGGAAATATCGGATTTAGAAAAAAGAGTTTCGGAATTGAAATATGAAACAAAGTATAATCCGAAAAATTCATTTAATCATACGATGATATATAATTTTATTTTATCGTTTGTGGTTTTTTTCCTTGGCGGCTGCGCCGGTTATTCAAACAGCTATGTTAAAAGTGTTTCGGAATTAAAAAATTTATTATCGGTATCTATAATTACCGGATTAAAATGGGGAGTGTTATCATTTTTAATAGGAATTTTAATTGCAATATTTATTGCTGCGACTTGTATTAATTGAAAGATCCAATATAAGGCAAAAATTAATAAACAGAATTGCAAGATTGAAAAGTTTAAAGGAAAAAAATATCAATTCGTATAAAAAAGAATTTAACGAAATAACAAATAGAATTTCGATTGAATATTCAGATGCTATAGATGAATTGAATTTGAGGTTAGAAACACTGAATGTCGAAAGAAAATTAAAAGAAGAAAAATTACAAAAAGAGATAAATGAAACGTTAAAAGAAGAAATAAATGCACTCGAAGAATTATTGAAATAACAAGTATACTTATTTCATTTTATAATGAAACCTGCCCTGGCGAATATTAGCCATTCATTCAAATAAAACCAATTTTTTTGCAAAAAATGAATATTTCATGCGAATTAAAATGGTACAGAATTAGTAATTCTATACAAAATTTTTTATTCACTTGGAAATTTTATGCAGTTTAATCAGGAAAACTTAGGAAAAGACAATTTACGAGTAAAAATTAAAAAACTTATAAATGAAAATAACTACAGCCTTGCTGAAGAGATTTGCATAAGTATATTAGAAAAAGATCCTCTTAACATTTCAGCATTAAATGCGCTTGGTGAAATATCAAAAGCAAAGGGTGAATTATTTGAAGCACAATTATTATTCGAAAAAGCATTAAAAATAAATTCTGAAAAAATTGAAACTATTGATAATTTATTCAACTTATATAACTTACTTGATGATCAGACAAAGATAAAAGAATTATTTATAAAGCTTTATAATACAAAAGATTTAAAACTAAATTATTTTAACTCTTCCATTAACTCCAAAATAGCAAATGAATTAGAAGAAGTTTATCCAGGTTCTGCTTTACGCAAAATATTTAAAGAATTAAAATCAATTTTTAATAATTTGGTTTATCTTCCAATTTGGAACCACAATCCTCAAAATATTTCCGAGTGGAAAGAAAGCAGTATTAATTTTTCGGTTTTTGAAAATGTCATAATTATTTCTAATTATTTAATACCTGAACTGCACAATTATTTAAAATCTAAAGTGAAATCACTTCCGGGATCTATTTCCATAAAGGAATCATTTGATATTCTTCAAACTTCATTTAGACTAATATTTAAAGAATTAAACAGGACTTTCGAGGGATTACAAAAAGAAAAATTACGCAATGGAATTTCTAAAGAAGAGTGGTTTAACAATTTTGAAAATCGTCCGGAAAAAGAATTGTTGCAAAAATTTAACTCCTTTATAGAGAAAAGCAAAATAAATTCGGTGCTTTTGCATGGCAGTTTGGCAGATGGAAATACTGAAAAAGGGTTCAGCGATTTTGATGTAACTTATATTATTGACGTTACAAAACCCGGGTCAAATCTTTTTGAAATAGCGGAAGAAATATTAGA
Organism: uncultured Ignavibacteria bacterium; assembly: GCA_963713505.1. GTDB lineage: Bacteria > Bacteroidota > Ignavibacteria > Ignavibacteriales > Ignavibacteriaceae > CAVQMC01. The sequence goes on from CAVQMC010000007.1 coordinate 78,859, forward strand.
ATCCAACATTTACTTGCTTTCATATAATCCTTTTATGCATCATGGACCAATGATAACATTTAAGGATGAATTGAATTGGACAACGGAAGCATCTTTTCCTTCTGTTTTAGTTGAAAACGGTGTTTGGGTTAAAAACCCTATAGAAGAAATTAATTATATAAATGACGGCTTGGATTTTATAACTCCTTTTACAGTTTTCAGGAATTATTTCGACAATCAGTTTAATAAATATTGCGATTTCAAAAATCCGTTTGACATAATCTGGTGGGCTTCATCTGTTACCTTTTTACCACTTTTAATTCGACAAATGTTCGATGGCAAATCTATTTGGAAAAAAGATTTTTTTGAAAATGAATTGAATTCATTTCCTTATAAATATAAAAACTTATTGGAAAATGTTTCAATAATACGAGTAAATGGCGCAAAGTTAATCCGGGAAAAAATAAAACTTCCATTACAACTAGAAGACTATGAAAAAAATCCCGGCCTCATCTTAAAAAAATATAAAGAACAAATTAAAATTAGAGAAGAAGAAGTTTACTCAATTGGAATTACGAATGATCTTATTAATAAAGCAAAAGATTTTATGGATTATGCTGAGAATTGTGCTTTTTATTTTCATTATAAAAATAAAATAAATAAAAATTGCGAAACTGAAGAAACCGGTAAGCAAAAATATTACTTTACAGAATTGCCTAAAAAACTAAATCATGAGGATTATGAAGAAGCAAGGAATTATTTTTTATCAATGTGTAAAGATAAAGATTATATTATCTCCGTTTATGAATTTGGAAATGTGGGTTGCCCGGGTTTGTCGGATTTGGATTTCTTGGTTGTTTTAAAAAATGATTTTGCAGGCACTCCATCTGAATTAATAATTGATAATATGCCTTATAAGTATGCGGAAATTCTTAGTCATAATCCGGTTTTTATATGTGAAGAAAATGCATCTATACTTGGAGCTGTTTATCCAATTTTTAATTATAAAAAATTATATGGAAAAGATATTCATTTAAAATTAAGCAGTGAATTCAGTTACAATAATCAATTATCTTTATTTACTTTTTTAAATCTAATTAAATATCCAAAAGATATTTTCACACTGGCAAAAGAACCGAAAATCAGGTGGAAAACCATATTAGCTTATCTAAACAGTTTTAATCATGTTGCTAAAATATTTAATCAGCTTAATATAGAAATTCCGGCATCCATAAATAATTGTTTAGGTATAAATAAATCAATAAGAGATAAATTTAAAACTGAAAACATTTCAGTTGAACAATTCCCGGATGTTCTTAATGCATTAATTTCTGCAAGTGTAGATATGCTCTTGAAGTTTGAAAACTTATGGAGTGAAAAAATTCCGGAATTACTGACCATTTGTAGCCTTTCCGAAAGAGGAAATTACATAAAATATTTATATGACTTATTGAATGATAATAAAAACGTAAGTCCGGATTTACCGCCAATTCTAAATACTTTATTATTGTCTTTGGAAAAAGTAGAGGATAAGATTGAAATTCCTCTCGATTTATTTGAAGAACTAGATAAATATAATATAAAATATTTAAAACATAGACTTGAATTTTTATATAGAGAAATTTCGCACAAACGTTTTCCCGATCATTATATAATTGGCAATTTATTTGAAACTGTAACTAAAGATTTATCGGGTTCGAATTTTATATTATTCAACGAAGAATATCTGGAAAGACCACAGCATAAATGGGTGAACCTTAAATTAAAGTTATTTGAAAATAAATTTTCATTCGAATCATCAAAAGCAGAATTAGATTATGCAATTCAAAGCTGGGTTTGGTTTAATGTAGCTCAAGATAAAAATATATATGATAAAACTATCGCAGTTATTGGTGGTGGAAATTCCATTATAACGTGGCTTTTATCATTAAAGGGAGCAAAAGTTTATTTATTAAACCCGGAACAAAATCAATCAATAAAAGGCGATGAGCTAAATGAAAAATTTAATACTAATGTAGAAGTAAAAACCTTCAGAGATGATGCAATCTTATCTGACAATGAAAAAGCTGATGTTGTTATAAATTTATCGGGTAATGTTTTAAATGATAAATCCTCATTTATAAATGAAGTATTAAAAATTTTAAAGCCCAACGGACAATTAATATTTCCTTTTGATTTTACAAGTTCGAATAATTCAATTGATTTAACAAATCCAGGTAAAAATATATTCAATATTGAAGAATTGGATAACCTTTTTCTGAATAATCCAAATTTCAAAGCTTTTGATAATGAAGTTGACAAAACTAAATATAAACAATGGCTTTTAACTGCAGCATCACAAAATGATGACAATATTTCCACCGGAATAATAATAAATAAAAATCCTATTTATCAAAATGAAAAAATAGATAAAGAAATAAAGATTAAGCCTACAAAATATAATACTCCTATCTTATTTTTAATTTTTAACAGACCCGAATATACACAGCGTGTATTTGATGAAATAAAAAAGATTGCTCCGGCAAAATTTTATATTGCTGCTGATGGACCGAGAAGAAATAATGAAAAAGACAAAGTTAATTGCAACTTAACCAGACAAATTGTTAATCAAATTGATTGGAATTGCAAAGTAGTAAAATTATTCAGAGAAGAAAATCTAGGTTGTAAAATAGCCGTTAGTAGTGCCATTAATTGGTTCTTTGAAAATGAAGAACAGGGAATAATTTTAGAAGATGATATCCTGCCTTCACATGGATTTTTTGAGTTTGCGGCAGAAATGCTTAATAAATATGCAGATGATGAGAGAATAATGCATGTAGCTGGCAATAACTTACAATTCGGCTGGCGGCGTAATAATGATTCTTATTATTACTCTTACTATGGCTCAATTTGGGGTTGGGCAACATGGAGGCGAGCCTGGAAGTTATATGACGTGGAAATGAAAATGTATCCTAAATTTCTTAAAGAGAACAGGCTTTATGAAATATTTGGAAATGATGATGAGGTTCAATTCCGAAAAAATACATTTGATCAAGTATTTTCTAAAAACTTGGATACATGGGATTTCCAATGGACTTTTGCTAGATTAGCAAATAATGGTTTGTCTATTGTTCCTAATTTTAATTTGATAAAAAATATCGGCTTTGGGCAAGAAGCGACTCACACTACTTCAACTTCAGACAAAAGAGCAAATTTATTACTAGAGAAAATAGATTCTCCTCTAATGCATCCGGAATTTATGGTTCGTGATAAAGTTTCGGATGATAGATATTTTAATAATGTAATAAATCCTAAACCAAAGAATCTAAAAACAACTAAGTTTGCTACCAAATCCCAAAACATTCTTTTTATCAGGCTTGATGCAATAGGTGATAGTATTCTAGCCTCATCAATGTTAAAAGAAATTAAAAATAATTATAAAGAATATAATATAACCGTTCTTTGTCAGGATTTTGTTGCAGAACTTTATGAAACAAATCCATATGTAAAGAATATTATTAAAGTAAATAAAAGAAGAATTATTACTGATAAAGAATATTTAAATAGTATTCAAAATGAAATAATTAATCTGGCACCCGCATATGTACTTAATTCAACTTATTCAAGAGATAATTTTGCAGATTATTTATCTACTTTTTATAAAGATTCTACTAGAATTGCTCATCAGGGAAACTTATCAAATATCACTTTGAATGATAAAACAAGAAATGACGGATTATATTCAAGATTAATAAGCAATAATGAAAAATCCTTTACTGAACTGGATAAACATTCCGATTTTTTAAGTGGATTAAATATTAAACATAATGTATTAACACCTTCAATATATTTAACTAAAGATGATGAGAAATTTGCTATAGAGGTTTTCGAAAAAAATAATTTAAAAAAAGAAAATACAATAGCGTTATTCTGCGGGGCTCAAAGTAATATTAGACATTATGAAAAATTCGGAGAAGCCGTTAATAAATTTTCAAAGGAAAACGATTTTAATGTAGTAATATTAGGCAGTTCAAAAGATCATTTAATTAATAATAAAAATATTAATGGTATTTCTTCTAAAGTTGTAAATCTAACAGGAAAAACTACAATAAAGCAATCAGCGGCGATTATAAAAAATTGTTTGATTGCTGTGGGAGCAGAAACTGGATTAGCTCATATTTCTTGCGCCGTAGGAACCCCAAACGTAATTTTAGTCGGAGGCGGCCATTTCGGAAGGTTTATACCTTATTCAAGTTTAACCTCTGTTGTAAGTCTTCCGCTCGATTGTTTTGGCTGTAATTGGCAATGCAAATATGGTTATCCAATTTGTGTTAAAGAAGTTGATTCAGATATTATTTATAAAGCACTTTCTGAAAAATTAAATTCTGATAATTCGAAAATTAAAATATATTCTCAATCGGAATATCAAAGTGATTTTATTAGTTATTTTCCAAAAATTTCCGATCCGCAAAAATGGTTGAAAGAAAATGATTATGAATTTGTTGAACTACCTAAGAAAACTTATAAGACTACTGAATCCAAAAATCAAGAAATACTGAAATATATTGAAAACTTAAGTTTGGGAAATGATCTAAAAGAAAAATTTAAAGATCTCTATGAAACTTATTTAAATAATTTAAAAAACTTTGAAAAAGTTGAAAAACTAGAAAATATAATATCAATCAATGTTCATGAGTCAGTATTAATAGAAATTAGTAAAAAATTTAATAACGGCTTTACATATTATCTGCTTGCTTTGAAATTAGAAAATAATAAAAAAGATGATGATGCAATAGAATATTATGAAAAATCTCTCAAATATTGTATCAATTATAGGGCTTTATATCTAAATGCTTTGCTGATGGAAAAATTAAACAAGTTTAATAGAGCTGTTTGGCTATATGCGGATTTATTAAAAAGCGGTATTAATGTTGAAGAAATAAAAAGTAGAATTGAAATAATCAAGAAGGTTCTTAAAGTAAATTTAAGTAATAGAATTAACTTAATTAACAAAAAAGAAATAAATAAACCACAATTATATATAGGTAATAATACAGATATTGATATCTCAATTGTTCTGCCTTCAAAGAACCGCTTTGAAGGATTAAATGCTTTTTTGCAAGGCCTAGAATATTCTTGTTATAAAATGAATTATGAAGTTTTACTTTATGCAGGGAATGAAATTAATGATGAATATAGAAAATTAATTGAAAAATATAAAATTAAAAAAGTTTTTCTTGATTCTGATGTTTTGGAAAGAAATGAAAAGTTCTCATGGACGAAATTGATGAGGCATGGTTTTAATAATGCCGAAGGTAAATGGATCATGTATGCTTCGGATGATATTATTATGCATCCTTTTGCTTTTAATTATGCTTTGTCTTTGGATAATGATAAATCAATCGGCGGCATTTCATTTATGCATAAGAATGCTGTTCATGATTATAATGGGTTTTATAAAGATTATGGTTATGATGTTTTAGTCGATAGAGCATATATAAATTTTGGCCTTATTAGGAAAGAATCTTATCAAAACATAAAAGGATTCGATACACAGTTTTATTTCTATTCAGGTGATACTGATGTTTGCTGGCAATTAATTGACAAAGGATATAAAATTATTAATTCTGAATATTCACTCGTTGAACATATTAATATTGAAGATAAAATAAAAAATGATAACTCATCCGATATCTATGAACATGATGTAAAAATGTTCTTAAAAAAATGGATCAATTATCTGGAACAGTTTAACGGGGAAGTAATTAAAAATAGATTTTATTTAGATAACATATTAAATATTAAAGAACATATCTATAATGAAGCAATTTCTAATGAAATTAACTTGGATTATCTTTGCAGTATAGACCCAGATTATAAAAAATTTTCAACAACCAATTTCAAAAAAGAAGAAAATGCAAAAGTCTCTGCGATAATATCAACTTATAATTCCGAAAGATTTATAAAAAGCTGTTTGGATGATCTTGTAAACCAAACTTTATATCAGAAAAACCAGCTTGAGATTATTGTAATAAATTCAGGTTCTGAACAGAATGAAGAAGACATTGTTAAGGAATATCAAAAACATTTCAATAATATTGTTTATCAAAAAACCGAAAAGGAAACTATCTATCAAGCTTGGAATAGGGGAATTAAACTTGCAACTGGAATATACATCACAAATGCAAATACGGATGACAGACATTCAGCGGATGCTTTTGAAAAAATGGTTAATGTTTTGGATAAAAATGAGAACGTTGATGTTGTTTATGCAAATGTTTATAAGACAGATGTTGAAAACGATAATTTAAATTCTTCAACTGAAAAAACATTAATCAATTGGCCGGACTTTGATAAAGACCTACTCTTATTTGGATGCTTTATAGGTCCACAGCCTGTTTGGCGAAAATCTCTCCATGAAAAATTTGGTTATTTTGATGAATCACTAAAGGTTGTCGGAGATTATGAATTCTGGCTTAGAATTAGTTCGGGTGCAAAGTTTTATCATTTAAATGAACCATTGGGTTTATACCTTTTTAGTGAAAACAGTGCCGAACACCGAGACAACCAAACTACAAATGCAGAAGACGTTGAGGTTAAAAATAAATATTTAATAAAACACATTCCTTCTCTGCAAAAACTTGAAAGAATAAAAGAAAAAATAATGACTTTACAACAGGCAGAAAATCTTAAAGAATATAGTAAAGTTGCATTAACCCGGCTTGAACAAAGAGAAAAGGGAATTAAGCTTGAGGAAGAAATAAAGCACCGGATTGTATTCCCGGAAAATATAAACCGGTTGAATTTACTTTTAAACAAACTTGAAAACTCCGATATTTTAATTAATAAAAACCTTTACTCAGAAGTCCTGCACTTAACAATTGGTTCAATGTTATTAAAAGAAAATGATTTAATTAATTCCAGAACCGAGTTTGAGAAAGCACTAAATATTAATCCGGAATCTTCGGAAGCCTGCACAGGGCTTGCAGAAATATTTTTTATTGAGGAAAATTATGAAGCCGCAGATACAATGTTTGATTGGGCTTTGAAGAATAATCCTGACAATAAAATTGCTCTAGAAAGAAGGAATCAATTAACATTACTTATTAATCAAGATGATGAAAAAGAGATTTTGGATGAGAATTTATTGACAAAAGCAGTAGAATATTTTTCTAATAAAGACTATCAAAAAGCTGAACTAGAATTAAGTTCTGCCGAAAAGAAATTTAACGGACAATTAAGTAAAGAAGAAAACAGTGAATTTGCATCTGTATTTTATAACGTTAGAGGTTACAATTTTTTAGGTCTGCAGGAACCTGAAAAAGCACAGCAATGTTTTGAATCTGCACTAATCAAAAATCCAAATTCATCTCAAGCATGTGCAGGTTTGGGGGAAATCTTTTATCTCAATGATCAATTGGATGAATCCAAAGTTATGTTTGAATGGGCAGTAAAAAACAATGCACAAAATGATTTTGCGGTAAAAGGATTAAATAAAATAAATCAAAAACTGGGGTTCGAACAAAATCACAATTCATTATTAATAGAAAATTAAATTTTTAAAATGCAGGAAATTGATACCTACCAGCAGGCAATAAATTGTTTTTATGAAAATAAATATACGGATGCTAAAAATATTTTGAAAGAAATTATTGAACAAAATTCTTCCGACTTCGATGCATTTAATTTTTTAGCAACAATTTATTTAAATGAGCAAAACTATCAAAAAGCCGTTGATTTCTTTAAAAAAACATTAATTATTTATGAAAAACACCCTTCTGCAAATTATAATTTGGGTTTATGCTATCAAAGAATTAACAATTATAAGAATGCAAAAAAATATTATTTAAAAGCGTTGGAATTAAATTATGTTAAAGAAGATGTATTGAATAATTTAGGATTGGTGTGTACAAACTTAGAAGATTTTCAAGAAGCAAATTCATATTTAACCGAAGCTGTAAATTTGTTTCCCTGGAAGCATCATTTATATTATAATTTAGGAAACCTTTCTTTAAAGCAGAAAAAATATAAAGAGGCTGTTAAATATTATAAAGATGCAATTGATTTAGATGATTCCGTATTTGCATATAAATTGGCTTTAGCTAATGCATTTAAAGAATCAAAAGATTATCAAGCATCAATTAATATATTAAACAATGTTATTAAAGAAGATCCTTATAATTATGATGCATATGAAATTCTTGGATCATTGTTCTTAGGTAAAAAAGAATATCAAGATGCAGATATTAATTTTAGTAAATGTCTTGAGTTGTTGGAAAATAAAATACAATCTTTCAATACTCCCGATTTAAGTTTGGGAAATTCCGTCGATCATTCTTACAGATCAACAAAAATAAATGAAGTTTCTTCATTAGATAATCCGCAATCCGGGAATATTGCTGATGAAATTGTTGAAAATCATTTGATTTCAAATGATGATTTTAAATTGTTATCAACTTTAACAAACCTCGGCTTAACAAAACTGGAACAAGGATATTTTGAAGAAGCTCTGGAATTATTTTACCGCGCAAATGATGTAAATAATAATATCACGGAAATACATTATAATTTAGCTCATGCACTTCTTTTATTGGGAAAGTATGAAGAAGGATTTAACGAGTACGAATGGCGGTTAAAAAGAAAAGAATTCGGAGATAAAAAGTTTTCCAAACCTTATCTTGAAAATCAAACGGTTAAAAATAAAAAGATACTGGTATATGATGAACAAGGTTTAGGCGATTCTATCCAATTTATAAGATATTTAAAATTATTGAAAAATGAAGGGTGCTATTTAATATTTCAATGCGATAAAAGACTGTTCAATTTATATCAGAGCTTTGATTATGTTGACGAATTAATAACCAATGAAAAAAAAATCAATTTTGAATATGATTATAATGTCGCACTTTTAAGTCTTCCAAGGTACTTTAAAATAAATGAAAAAACCATTCCTCATGATTTTCCATATATAGATATAAAAAATAATAAAACAGAAAAATTTTCAATTTTTAATGATGATCCAAACCTAAAAGTAGGAATTGTTTGGGCCGGCAATCCAAATCATACAGGCGATTTTAAAAGATCTTGTAAATTGAAAGATCTGGAACCAATTTTTGAACTGGATGGAATATCTTTTTATTCTATACAAAAAGGAGACGCCGTAAATCAATTAAAAGATTCCTCTTATCCTATTCAGAATATGGATTTGTTGATTAATGATTTTACAGACACTGCGAAAATTATTAAAAACCTTGATCTTGTGATTTCTGTTGATACATCCGTTGCACATTTAGCTGGTGCAATGGGAAAAGAAGTATGGCTGCTGCTTCCGCTTGTTCCGGATTGGAGATGGTTAATTATAGGCGAATCAACGAAATGGTATCCCAGCATGAAGTTGTTTAGACAAAAAGAATTGTATAATTGGAATCCGGTGATGTTAAGTGTAAAGAAAGCACTTCAAAATAAAATTGAAGGGGAAAAAATTAAATTAATTACAGATAATAACATTTCTTGTTCTACTGAAAAGAAAATTAAAAAACTTTTTTTAGGACTTGCAAAAGGAGAAAACTTCGGCTGGGGAGTCTGCAGCAAATATTTACGGATTGAGTTGAGAAAATTATTGCATGTGCAGGATTTAAATGAACATTATTTAAAAACCAATATTATAACTGACAAATCATTCCTTGCATTGACTGATATAGATTTGAATCCTTTATATCACCTTAACGGCAAAGAAAAATACGGGTACACATTTTTTGAAAATGAATTAACAGAAAAGTCTATAGAGAATAGTAAAGATTTTACTAAAGTAATTGCCGGTTCTACCTGGTGTAAACAGAAGTTAGAAGATAAAGGTATTCTAAATACTGATGTTTTAATTCAAGGAATTGATCCGGAAATTTTTTATCCGGGTGAAACGGCTAAAAAAAATGATCTATTCGTAATTTTTTCCGGAGGAAAATTAGAATTAAGAAAAGGTCAGGATCTTGTTCTTAAAGCCGTAAAAATTTTACAAGAAAAATATAATGATATAATATTAATAAATGCCTGGTATAACTTTTGGCCGGATTCAATGGCAGCTTTAAAGTCTTCTCAGTTTATAAACTTTGAGCTTAAAGGAAATACATGGCTTGAATTTATGTCCAATTTATATAACATAAATAATATAGATGCTGACCGGATATTTACATTACCGTTGGTGCCTAATTATAAATTGAGGGAACTTTATTTGAAAACCGATATCGGCCTTTTTCCAAACAGATGCGAAGGGGGAACTAATTTAGTTCTAATGGAATATATGGCTTGCGGTAAACCGGTAGTCGCTTCTTTTAATTCCGGGCATAAAGATATTTTAACAAACGATAATTCTCTTCGGCTGGAAAAAATGCAGTCATTTAAAGTATATGATAATAATAATAATTTAAATGCCGACTGGGAAGAACCGGATTTGGATGAGATAATTGAAAAAATTGAATTTGCTTATCAAAATAGAGAACACATTAAAAATATTGGGGAAAAAGCCGCATTGGATATGAAAAATTTGACATGGAAAAATACTGCAGAAAATTTAATAAAAATTCTTTATTGAAAAGACATTTATGTTTAAGATATCATTATGTATGATTGTAAAAGACGAAGAGAAATTTCTTGAAGATTGTCTTTCTTCTGTTGAAAATATTGTTGACGAAATTATTATTGTAGATACTGGTTCAAGCGATAGCACTATTTCTATCGCCGAAAAATATAAAGCAAAAATATTTCATTTTAATTGGATAAATGATTTTTCCGCTGCAAGAAATTTTGCATTGGATAAAGTATCTGGTGATTGGGTCTTGTATTTGGATGCAGACGAAAGGATTAGTGAAGAATCCCGCGAAGAACTAATCAAATTAAAAAGTGAAAAACCGGATAAAGGTATTGAATGTACAATTAAAAATATTGATGAAATAAAAGGCAGACCTTCTGTAATGTTATATACCAGAATCTTCCCAAACAGCAAAGAAATAAGATTCGAAGGAAAAATTCATGAGCAGATTGAAACATCAATTAGACAAAATGGATTCCCTGTAAATAAATCAAACATAGAAATTATTCATTTAGGATATAACCTTAATACAGAAGATAAACTGAAAAAAGCCGAAAGAAATCTTGATATTTTACTTGTTGAATTTAATCAAACTCCAAATTCTTATAATGCATTTCAGCTCGGACAGACATACGGAATCTTAAATAATAAAGAAGAAGCTGTTAAATTCTTTGAACTATCAATAAAAGATGATAAACTAAAAAATGAATATCGTTCCGTTGCCTACAGATATTTAGCTGTAGATATGTTTGAAAGAAACGAATTAACTGAAGCTTATTATTTAATAAATAATTGTATTAAGCTGGATCGTAAACAGCCATTGGCACTGTTGGTTGCCGCGAGAATAAATGCAGGTTTAAATAAGAAAGAAGAAGCTGTAAAATATTTTGAAGAAGCTTATTACTGTAACAATTTTTATTTAAATGGGAAAGATAAATCGTATCAAGCAATTTTACTCGATCAAAAAAGTATTTTAAATGAAGGAATTAACCTAGCGTTAAGTTTAAATGATAAACAACTCTTTATTAAAGTAATTAATATTTTAATAAAAACTGAAAGTACATATTCTATTGAATTGGAATTCTATAATAGTTTATTCAACAACAAGAAAATAGATAATTTACAATTAGCAAAAATTGTTGATAAAATAAACGATAGAAATATTGATATAGTTTTAATGTTACTTAGAAATTATTCTCCAAATCTTGAAATAATAAAAAGTATTTATAATAAGTTTTTTAATAATCCGGAATATCTAAAAGAAATGGCAATATTAGCTGCTGATGAAGACATTATACTTTCGGAAAAATTGCTGCAAAGATCATATGAATTGAATAATACTGATGCTTCTGTAATTTTTTATTTAATTTCTATGAAAATTAAAAATAATAGATTGAATGAAATTCCGGCTTTAATAGAAAATGCAGAAAAAAAATTTGTTGATAATCCTCAAATTCAAGTTAAAATTCAGCAAATGAAAGAAAAAATATTTGCTCACATAAGTTCTTAACTCAACATACTAAACATTTCCAACACCCCACCGATAATATATCTGAGAATAAAATTAATTAACAGTCCGGAGTAAGGATACTCAGGATATAATAAACCATACATGGAGGTTACTAATATGTCATTCAAAATCAACACAAACATCAGCGCTTTAAATGCATACAATGCTTTAGCAAAAGTTAATGCTCAAACAGATAAAGCTCAATTGCGTTTAGCTACCTTAAAAAGAATCAACTCAGTTGCAGACGATACATCCGGTTACAGAGTTGGTAAAGAGTTACAAGGTAAAGTATCTATAATGCAAGCAGCTCAAGGTAACATTGGTGCTGCAAAAGATATGCTTTCAACTGCAGAATCTGCACTTTCAAGCATAAACGATCTTTTGATCCAGATCCAGGGAAAAGTATCCGATGCTAATGATCCTACAAAAAATCTTTCATCTTTAGCAAATGATGTAAATGCTCTTGGCGATGAAATTAGTTCAATGTTTGAAAACACCAAATTCAATGATACTTCATTATTAAGCGGTGGAAATTACAGTACTTCAGTTGTTTTCCAAACAGGTGAAAGCGAAAAAACTACAATTAGTATTGGAACTTTAAACACATTGGATTTAAGTTCAATTTCTGGCGGCGGAGCTACCTCAGCAAATATCGCAGGTTTAGATGTTACTGATTTGGAAAACTCAGTAAGAGATGCTTTAGGTAATATCGGTAATTACATTCAGAGATTGGATGTTAAAAACGATTATTTAACTTCTGCAATTTCTAATGCAACTGCAAGCGTTAGCCGTTTGTTTGATGCTGATACGGCAATGGAGCAGTTAAATGCAACTAAAGGCCAAATAGGCAGTCAGCTTGCAACAGCAATGTTATCTCAACTAAACGCGGCTCCACAAAATATATTATCATTATTCAGATAAAAAATAAACTAAAGGGTTTCTCAAATTTTTGAGAAACCCTTTTTTTATAAAAAAATATAAGAGATAAAATGTTAAATCCATCTACAACAAGCAATAAGAAGTTATTAAATCAATATCTTATTAAAGAAATTTTAGAAGCTTCGCCACAGCAGCTTTTAATAAAAATTTATGATTTAGCAATTATAAATTGTAAAAAGCATGATTTAACAAGAACAAATGATGCGATACAATCATTAATAAATGCACTACGATTTGATAGTGAAGAAGTTAAAAAAATATCGGTTGGTTTATTAAAACTTTATCAATTTTGTCAAGATGAAATGAGAAAACAAAATTACGATTTGGTTTTAAAAATATTAACTGAATTAAGAGACAGCTGGATACAGGCATTTCAAAAAGGTTGAAATACTTCATCAGCAAAATTAAAATAAAACAATGGCTACAACAGATATATTAACAACATCGAGCATAAACTCACTAATTTCTTCTTATGTTAATTCTCAAAAGAGTAAATTGATTACCCCGTTGGAAAATAAGAAGTCGCAATATTCAAGTTTATCTTCTGTTTACGGCACTTTGAGTTCGAAATTATCCGCACTTAAGTCTCTTATGGAAAATTTTAGAACTACAGACAGCGATTCAATATTTAATTCAAAAACCGTAAAGTCTTCAAACAGCGATGTTGTTAATGCATTTGTTACCGGCAATGCTTCTGTCGGTTCATTTAGTTTAAGAGTAAATCAGCTAGCCAAAAATGATTTACTTCTTTCAACTCTTTTTAATTCAGATGACACGATATCTTTAGATGGAACACAAACATTTTCGGTCAAAACAGGGGATGGAAGCGGAGGTGAATATAATAGCAATGTTGAGGTTAATCTCTCCGCTTCCGATTCTTATCAAACAGCTATTGAAAAAGTAAGAGATGCTATTAACAGTGATAAAGCAATTGTTAGTTCAGATCAAAAAAATATAAATGATTCATATACCGGGGGAAACAGTACAATAAAATTTAATATTGGGGGTACAGAAACATCCGTGGATATAACCGGCGGCGGTACATACGGCGATTTGATGGATGAACTTATAAGTAAAATAAATGGAAACGTCAGCGGATTAAAAGCAGAAAAAGTTGTTGATCCAAGTGATCCAAATAATGTACAGCTTAAATTAACATTAACCGATTCAACAAAATATTTAAGCATTTTTCAGGAAAGCGGATTTGACCTGGTTGGTGATTTAAATATTGCAGCCGATAAAGAAAAAGCCGCAAGCAGTGTTATCAATGCCTCGGCAATTAGTCCGGAAAATGGTAATGTGCGGCTGTCACTAACTTCTAGTCAAAGCGGATTGGATTATAGGATAACAAACCTTTCGGATTCTAATGGTTCAGGTGCTTTAGATTTGCTGGGAATAAATCTTGGAAGCAGCAGAATTCAGTACGATGATGCAAATAATCCTAGTGCTGCCGGTTATCTTTATTCGGATATAACTAATGCTAATAATGAATTAAATGCCAAATTCTTGTTCAACGGTATTTCTCTTCAAAGAAACAGCAATACAGTCGGTGATCTTTCCAGCGGTGTTACATTTACTTTGAATTCTTTAATGAATACAACTGACTCGGATGTAACAATTTCCGTAGAAAAAGACGTTAGTAGTGTTAAATCAAATATTGAAGATTTTATAAGTAAATTTAATGATGCATACACTTACATTAAAACCAATGCTGCTACAACATCGTCACAAAGAGGAACATTGGCCGGTGATATAAATGCAATTTCACTTGCTTCATTTTTTCAATCGATGGCTTTTACAAATGTCGACGGAATTGTTGGAAGTGATTTAAATAATTTATATCAGCTTGGAATTACTTTTAATAGTGAAACCGGATTAAGTATTTCAGATTCTGCAAAATTAGAAAATAATATTACAGAATATCCGGATCAGGTTGCGGCTGTATTTAATTCTGAAAACGGAATTGCAAATATGATCTATAATAAAATAGATCCTTATTTGGGAACCGACGGAACCTTAACAAGATCTATTAATAGTTTTAATAGTTCTATAAGTGCTTTAAATGATAAAAAAGATAGTTATCAAACAAGAATAGATAAAAGTGCTGCTGTTATGCGAAGCAGATATCAAAAATTACAAGTCCAATTAGCTTCTTTAATGTCTATGCAGAACATGCTTAGTTATTTGTAGAGGATTAAACTATGTTTATTTTCGAAGCTCAATACAACAAATTAAAAGAATTATTGTTACATGTGCTCAATTTGTTGACAAATTTGAATGATGAGAATTTTGATACCAGCACAATAAATATGAAAAGTAAAATCAAGGAAATTACAGAAATTAGAGAATTTTTAAAAAATAATTGTAAAAATGAAGAACTTGATAATATTAACAAAAATTTGCTAGATTTAACTAAACAAATAAAATTTTATTTCGATAATATTATAAGAAATAAAGAATCCGAAGCGTTGGAGTTACTCATTAAGCTAAAAAGCTTGCAAAATTCAAAAAAATTAGCAGTTTACGAAAGGTAATAAAGATGGACATTAAATCAGTTTCAAATAATGTTTACCTAAATCAGGAATATGAATCAAAAAAAACTAGTGATTCATCATCTCCGGCTAAAAAAGTAGACAGTTTTGAACTGTCGAATGAAGCAAAAAAGCTGAGTAACAAAAAAATGGATCCACAAAAATTAGCTGAAATTCAGCAAAAGATAAATGATAAGTTCTATGATTCCGATGAAGCAATAGAAAAAATTTCCAATAAAATTTATAATGAAATTAAGGAAACTAAGTAACTAAGTCTAAATTTATTTCGCTTTGGTTCTTTAAAAATAGATAGATATTTCTTGTAGCAGAAACAAAAAATAATTATTTTTAACGCTTAGATTAAATTAATAATTATATAGTTGATTTGGTGGCTGATACAGAAATTACCCAGAATAATAAACTTCAGCTTTTGGGGAAATTAAATGCAAGCTTTGTACACGAAATCCGAAACCCCTTATTTGCAATAAAATTAAATCTGGATTATTTAAAGCTTTTAGAGAATCTTCCCGGAGACGCAGTTGAAGCTGTTGACGCTTGTATTGAAGCATCAAGCAGGATTAATTTTTTAATTGAAAATTTCCTAGACTTTTCAAGAAAATCCAAATCTAAAATAGATCATTTCCCCATTAATGAATTAACCAATCAAGCAATTGAATTAGTCAGCGGTTACGCAAATAAAATAAATATTCAAATTGAAAAAACCCTTGACGATTCGAACCCGGTAATTAATGTAGACAAAAATAAAATTATTCAAGTATTTTTAAATATATTGACAAATGCTCTTGAAGCTGAAAGCAGCAATAAAAAAATAGTGGTGAAAACTTATACCGGCCCTTCTAAAAAAATTACCTGGGAAGTTGAAGACTTTGGAAAAGGAATAGATGAAAACGATAGTAAATTAATTTTCGATGATTTTTTTACTAGTAAAGAATCAGGAACGGGGCTTGGATTAAGTATATCTAAAAAAATTCTTGAAGAATTTAATGCCGACATTAATTTTAAATCTGAACTGTATAAAGGAACCGTTTTTTACATAAATTTCCCTTCTATATAAATTTCGAGTATTTATGAAATACAAATTATTACTTATTGATGATGATGATTTAGTATGTGCGTCATTGAAAAAAGTTTTAACTAAACTAGATTATGATGTTGAAGTTTGTGAAAAAGCCGAAGAGGCTGATGACAAAATTAACAACTTTGAACCGGATATAATTTTACTGGATATTTATCTAACAACTCATAATGGATTGGATTTATTAAAAGCGTTTAAAAAGAAATATCCCCATCTTCCTGTAATTATGATAACCGGATATTCCGATGTAAAAATTGCCGTAACTGCTATGAAGTCTGGTGCGTTTGATTTTTTGCTTAAACCAATGGATATTGATCAGCTTAGATTAGTTTTAAGCAGAGCAACAGAAAATATTTCATTAAAAAACGAAGTCAGCAGATTAAGTAGAATAGTAACAGGAGATAAACTAACAAGAGAGTTTTTCGGTAAAAGTAAAAAAATTCAAAAAATTCTTAATCTTGTTGAAAAATATTCTCAAAGTCCCGATACTACAATATTAATTGAAGGTGAAAGCGGAACCGGGAAAGAAGAAATTGCAAAATATATCCACCAGAACAGCCCGAGAGCAAACTCTCCGTTCGTACAAATTAATTGTGCTGCAATTCCGAAAGAGCTTGCAGAAAGCGAGTTGTTCGGTCATGAAAAAGGCGCTTTTACCGGGGCTGCTGCCAAAACAAAACTTGGAAAATTTGAACTTGCTAATAACGGAACAATTTTGTTGGATGAAATTGGGGAATTGTCTTTAGATCTTCAAGTTAAATTATTAAGAGTACTCCAGGAAAGAAGATTTTATAGAGTCGGCGGAGAAAAAGAAGTTAATGTTAATGTAAGAGTTTTAGCCGCAACAAATAAAAATCTTGAAGATGAAATTAGTAAAGGGAGTTTCAGAGAAGACCTTTTTTACAGACTAAATGTAGCAAAAATAAGTCTGCCTCCGTTAAGAGAAAGATTTGAGGATATTTCATTATTAGGTTTAAGTTTTCTCAAAGAATTTGCTTCTAAACTTGGAAAGAATATTATAAGCATTAGTCCTGATGCTATTAAGCTGATGGAATCTTATAGTTGGAAAGGGAATATAAGAGAACTGCGTAATCTAATGGAAAGAATAGCTTTGTTAATTGAAGATGATGAGCTTAAAGAACATCATTTACTAAATCTTCTTCCCTTAGAGCAAAATGCAGAATCTGATGATAGATTTTCATTAAAAATTCCTGCAAAAGGAATTAAACTTGATATTGTTGTTAAAGATTTAATTTTAAAGACTCTTAATATTACAAATGGTAATCAGGTTAAAGCTGCAAAATTGTTAGGTTTGTCCAGATCGAAATTAAGATATAGAATGGAACAGCTTGGAATAGAAGTTACTAAAAAAATAAATTGATTTTATTCTTTATTGAATATAATTGTAAAGGTTGTCCCTTTATCTTTTTTGCTTTTTACCTTAATTTCGGCTTTACATAATTCAGCATATTTTTTTACCAGCGCCAATCCTAATCCTATTCCTTCATAATTTCTTGTTGCGCCGTAATCTTCCTGTGTAAAAGGTTCAAAAATATTTTCCATAAAAGTTTCCGAAATACCTATTCCTGTGTCGATTATACCAACGCATATTTTTTTATCGGCATTATATAATTTGATAGTTATATTACCTTCGTTCGTATATTTAATTGCATTATCAATTAAGTTTATCATTATCTGGCCGATTAAGTATTTATCATTTTTTAAATTTGCTTTTTCGGATTCATCTTTAAATATAATGTCCAGATTTTTATTCTTTGCTCTTGTATAAAATTCCAGCATGATATCATATAAAAAATCTTTTAAATTGATTTCTTCATACATAAAATCATAATTGCCGGATTGTACTTTGGAAAGATTTAGTATTAAGTCTATAGTTCTAATTAATCTATTGGCGCTGGATTTAATTACATCAAAAGCAACCTCTAAGCCTGAAGGAAGTCTTGTATCTAGTTCATCTTTTATTAAAGAAGTATAAGTTAAAATATTATTTAAAGGAGTCCTTATTTCATGGGACATTTGTGCAATGAACTCACTTTTTAATTTATCAGATTTTTCAGCTTGTTCTTTTGCTTTAATTAATTGTTCAGCTTGATATTTCTTACCTGTAATATCTTCTTTAACTGAAATAAAATTAGTTATTTCGCCTTGTTCATTTGTTATCGGCGATATAATTGCCGATTCCCAGTACAGATCTCCGTTTTTCTTTTTATTTTTTAATTCCCCTTTCCAGGTTCCTCCGGATTTTATAGTTTTCCATAAAATGTCATATTCTTCTTTTGTAGTGTATCCGGATTTTAAAATGCTTGGTGTTTTGCCGATAATTTCATCAAGTGTATAACCTGTTGTTTGAGTAAATTTAGGATTGACATATTCAATTTTTCCGCTCGGATCGGTTATCATTATTAATGCCGGATTCTGCTGAACAGCATGAGATAATTTTCTTATTTGATCCTGCGATAATTTTTGTTCCGTTATATCTTCTGCAATACTTGTGTATCTGTAAATTATATTATTCTTATCTTTTATTGGATATACTCTATGTCTAATCCATCTTATTTTACCGGGATTTTTTATAATCCTATATTCAATATTAAAAGAATGAGTAGTCTTCAAATTCTGAAAAGCGACTTTGACAAAAGGAAAATCAGAAGGATAAATTTTTCTCATCCAGCTTACCGGATCTTTATATAAGCTTTGAACTGTAGATCCCCAAATATCTTTATAAGCCGGGCTTACATACAAAACTCTATTATCAGAATACGAAAAAATGGTAAATGCATCTCTAATATTTTCAGCTAATTCCCTAAACCTTTCTTCACTTTCTTTCAGCTTCTCATAAGCCAGTTCTCTATCGGTTGTATCTCTTAAATTTATTACAAATCCTCTAACAAAAGGATTATTTACGAGGTTATTTATGGAGCCTTCAAGATAAAGCCAGTTGCCTTTTTTGCTAAGGAACTTCATTTGTATGGGGAAAGTGCTGTCGTAAGAAAAAGAAATCGAATGAAAAAACTTAACTAGCTCATCAACTTCATTATGATGAGCATAATTAAAAAAGTTTTCGCCGATCAATTCTGCTTTTTTATAACCTGCTATTTCTTCTATGGAAGGGCTTTGATATCTGATTGTAAGATCCGGCTCTAATATTGTAATAATATCTGTTGAATTATCTAATAAAGTATGATAATATTCTTCTTTATATTTAAGAAATTTTTCCGAATTTACTTTTTCGGTAATATCCTGAACCGTACCGACAATTATTGTTTTATTATCCGAAGGATCTCTAAAAACCGATAATGCTTTATGAACCCAAACAAATGTTCTGTTTTTCCTTAAAAATCTAGTCTCAATTCTGTAAAATTCCCGTTCGCCTTTTATTAATCTTTGGAATAAAATATAACTGCTGATTTTATCATCTTGATGAGTAATATCTAAAAAAGTTATATCCTTAATTTCATTTTCTGCATATCCGATTATTTTTCTGAAAGCTTTATTTGTACTGAGGAATTTACCGTTAGTATCTAAAGTAATTATACCAACCGGCGAAGATTCAAAGATCCTCCTAAATAAGTGTTCGCTTTCTTTTAAACTAATTTCATTTTTCTTATTTTCAGTTATATCAACCGCATATCCTTCATAATGAATAATATTTCCCGTATCATCTTTGTTAACATGTATCTGGAGCTGAATCCAAATCTGTTTGCCGGTTGAATTTTTCCACATTGCTTCTGAGCTTATAAGTTGATTTTTATCTTCTTCTTGAGTTAAAATATTTTCAAAACTAGAATTATCAACAAAAACATCTTTTTCTAAATTTAATTTCAACACTTTTTCAGTGGACTCATAGCCTAATATTTCTGCAAAGGCTTTGTTGGATCTAATTATGTTTTTGTGTTTGTCGGCCTTGAATATACCGATAGGAGAGTGTTCAAATATATTATTTAAGAAATCATTTTTCATTTTTGGTCAAAGCAGATGTAAATAATTTGATTTTTAAAATAACAATCTGTATTTAATTGTAAATATAAATACAGAAAAAATAGAATGGAAATAATATTCTATCTTAAATTATATTTTGGTTGATGCAATAAAACAATTTAATAATAGTATTATTGGCTTTTAAAATTTTTTTTGGGAGCGTTTCCGGTCATTACCCATTGAGTAAATGCACCAAATAGATAGCCTGCACCAAAAATCAAAAATAATGTCATCCAATTGTTAATTAGTAATTCCATTTTTAATCCTTTCTAAATTATTTATTTATGCGGAATGGAAAAGTAAAAAGTACTTCCATTCCCTAACTCACTTTGTATTTTAATTTCACCGCCAATTTTTTCTACTAATTCTTTGCATAAAATTAAACCCAGCCCTGTACCTGTTTCGTGTGCAGTGCCTTTGTTTGTAAAGTGCTGATCCAATTTGAATAATTTTTTCATATTATTTTTATCTATTCCAATACCGTTATCTTGAATTGCTAAATAGGTCTTGTCTTCCGCCGGTAAGGAAAAAACGTTAATTACTCCATCCGTATAAGAAAACTTAATTGCATTAGAGATGAGATTTAATAAGATAGATCGAAGTATTTTTTCATCGACAAAAACATTTGAATCTTTTAGATCATTATATATTATTTTGATTCCTTTTTTTGCAGCATTATTTTCTAAAAGAGAAATGGTTTTTATTACAAAATCTTTTAATTGAAGACGGACGGGTTTATTCGGAATTCTCCCTGTTTGAAGCATGGACCACTCTAATAGACTGTCCAGCAAATCCATAAAAACATAAGATGTATCGTAAATAGATTTCGCAAAAGTCGAAATTTCTTCTCTGCTTAATGTTTCAATCTCTTTTGCTAAAAGATCGGAATATCCGATAATTACGTTGAATGGCGTTCGAAGATCATGGGAAATGATTGAAAAAAGTTTGTCTTTATCCGAGTTTAGTTTTTTTAATTCTTTTTCCGATTTAATTAATTGATAATTCAATTTTGTTAATTCAAAAGCATTATTTTCAATTAATTCTCTATCTATCTGCAGTTCTTCGATATGCCTTTCCGATTCTTCTTCAAATTCCTTTCTTTCGGTTATGTCGTAAACAGTTGCAATTACTGCGGATTTGGAAAAATAAGTTATCTTTTTTGCCGTAATGCTTAGCCATTTTATTTCGTTGCCTTTGGTTATAAATTCTATATCGAATTTAGATTTTGACTTTATTCCTTCTCTTAATGTATAAAGTTCGGTTTTTACTAATTCTCTATAAGCCGGGTGAATTGCATTCATCAAAGATTCGTCGTTAAGAAGTTCTTTTTGTTTATAACCGCTGATTCTTTCTATAGTGGAGTTAACATACTTGATTGACTTATCCTGAATAATTAAAATTCCTGCAGATAATAATTCAGTTAAAGTCCTAAACTTTTCTTCACTCGATCTTAATTTTTCTTCTTGTATTTTTCTTTCAATTACCGGTGCAATTTGATTAGCTAAGAAAGTTAATATGTTTTTATCTCGATCGTTAAAAGTAACTGAAGGATCATAACTTTCAATAACAAGGGCGCCAATAATTTTGCTGTTAACAACAATTGGAATTCCCATCCAGTCAATTAAAGGCTCAACTTTTTCAAAAATCATGTCGGTCTTGTTATCGTCGTTCCACATATCTTTTGATGCAATAATGGAAAAGCCGTATTTAAGAATATGATTAAGTCCGGCAAGGTCTTGTTTATTAGTTGCGGGATCTATATTTAACTGATTTATATAATATGGTATTTCCAGTTTATCATTAAACTCATTATAAATTGCGACGATAAAATTTTCTGCGTAAACAAAGTTTTTTAATTTTAAATGAATATATTCGTATAACTGTATTAAGGACTCAGAAATTGTTATAACATTTGAAATTTCATAAATCCAGTTTTTTATTTTTTCCTGATAATTTTGATTGGATAAATCTTTAACAATTAAAAGTATCAATTCATTATTAATACGAGAGTTCAAATGGTAGGAATTAATCTGTCCAATAAACTCTTCACCGTTTTTTTTCTTGCATCGAACGCTGCCTTCCCAATCATCTTCTAAAATTTTTTCGCGGATGTTTTCTTTATAATCGGAATGGTTTCCCTGGATGAAATAGGAAAAGATACTTTTACCGGTAAATTCTTTTTCGGAATAACCCAAAGTTTCGGAAAAAGTTTTATTGCCGTAAAATAACTTTGTATCCTTATCTATAATTATTGCACAGTCAGTGAGGTTAAATAAAATTTTATTTAAAGAATCAGGGCTCAGTAAATTATAGAAGTTTGAAAATTCATAATCATCCATGAATCAAAATTTCCATTTCGTGTATTTTTATAGATCTATAAAAACAAACAATCTTCGTTCTAGTAGATTATCGAGTTTTTTTACATTTTTTTTAGTGAATTCGGTATTAATTTTTCCCTTTTTCTATCGATAATGAACAATGTAAATAGTATGCTCCAAAGATGAGAATAATTGCTTGGTTTATAAGTAACTATAGTTTTTCAAGATTTGGGGAAATTAAAAAAAAGTATAAAGGGTCACACAAATGTTAGCTAATCTAAAAATTGGTCCGCGGTTAATTACCGTTTTCTCTGTTTTTGTAATAGGATTAATTATCCTTGTTATTGTTTCACTTTCTAACCTTAGTTCGGTAAGAGATTCAATAGAAGATGTTGCAAACAATAAAATTGCTCAGATTGTTTGGGCAAATAATTTAAAAGGTTTGGTAGACGAATTAGCCGTAGTTACTCGTAACACATTGATATGGAAAAATCAGCATGAAATTCAGAAGAATGAAGTTTTAATTAAAAATCTAGGATCAAAGGCTGTTGCAATAATCGATTCTCTAAAAAACCGCTCAAATGATGAGAACGGAAAAAGATCGTTAGAAGATTTTCTATCTGTAAGGCAAAACAAGCTTTATCCAGCCTTAAACAAATATTTAAAACTTGTTGAATCAGGTAATATCACGGAAGCTGAAAATGTTTTAAATGGTGAGTTAAATGATGCTCAAAAAGAATATTCAACATCTGTTGATAAAATTATTAAGAATCAAAATAATTTAGCTAAACTTTCTGCAAAAGATGCAGGTCAATCTTCATCTAAAACTAAATTAATAGTACTCATACTAAGTGGAACATTGCTGCTGCTGGTTGTTATTTTAAGTTTTATTGTAATAAAAAGTATTGTTAAACCTATTAGTATGGTGGCTGAAAGAGTTCAGCAGCTGCAGTCAGTTTGCATAACAAATCTTGGAAACGGTTTAAATATGTTGTCGGAAGGAAACCTCACTGCAAAAGTAGAAAAGGCAACACAACCATTAAACCTTGATTCAAAAGATGAAATTGGTGATATGGCAAGAACTGTAGACAAAATGATTTTGCAGTCACAAAGCGGGATAGATGCTTATGAAGTAGTAAGAGAAAGAATTATTTCTCTAATGGATGAAACCGAAAGATTTAATAGAAGATTCAAAAGACGGATTGCTGAATAACCGTGGTGAAGTTACTAAATTCAACGGTGCATTTAGAAAGTTGGTTCAGGGTATTAATGATATGTTGGATGCCGTAATTTTACCTGTTAAAGAAGGTGCTGATGTACTATCTGTAATGGCTAAAGGCGATTTAACAATTAGAGTAAAAGGTGAATATAAAGGTGATCATCAACTTATTAAAAAAAGTATTAATACTTTAGGCGATTCTTTAGGCAAATTGATAACAGAAGTAAATGAAGCTGTTGGCGCAACAGCCAGTTCCAGTACCGAAATTTCTTCGAGTACGGAAGAAATGGCTGCAGGTGCGGAAGAACAAAGTCAGCAATCTACTGAAATTGCCGGTGCAGTTGAACAAATGACTAAAACAATTTTGGAAACAACAAAAAATGCAAATTTAGCTTCCGACTCTGCAAAAGATGCCGGAAATGTTGCAAAATCTGGAGGAAAAGTTGTTGAAGAAACTATTGAGGGAATGAATAAGATAGCAGAAGTTGTAAGAAAATCTGCAGCGACAGTTCAGGCTTTAGGTAAAAGCAGTGATCAAATTGGTGAAATTGTTCAAGTCATTGACGACATTGCAGATCAAACTAATTTACTCGCATTAAATGCCGCCATTGAAGCAGCCAGAGCCGGGGAACAAGGCAGAGGATTTGCAGTTGTTGCTGATGAAGTAAGAAAACTTGCGGAAAGAACAACAAAAGCTACAAAAGAAATTGCAGCTATGATAAAACAAATCCAAAAAGATACTGGAGGTGCAGTTAATTCTATGAATGAAGGAACCGAAGAAGTAGAAAAAGGAATTGAATTAGCAGATAAAGCCGGTAAATCTTTAAAAGAAATAATTGAAGGATCCAATAAAGTTGTTGATATTGCATCTCAGGTTGCTGCGGCTAGTGAAGAACAATCATCTGCAGCAGAACAAATCAGTAAGAATATTGAATCCATAACAAGCGTAACAAATCAAAGTGCTGCTGGTGTTCAGCAAGTTGCCAGAGCTGCGGAAGATTTGAACAGGTTAACCGATAATCTCCAAAAACTAATTAACAGATTTAAAGTTTCGGGAAATGAAAGAACCGGATATACTGAATCAAATTTTGATGATTTTCAGAATATACCTGAAAAAACCCAACTTAGTGTAAGGAAAAACGGAAAACTTGTTCATTATTAATAATTATTATAAACGGAAAAAACATGTCTGAAAAAAAATCTCATAATATAGAAGGAAACGAACTTCTTCAGTTAGTTAGCTTTGTTTTAGGTAATGAGGAATTCGGTGTTGATATTCTATTTGTTCAGGAAATAATAAGAATAATTCAGGTGACAAAAGTACCTAACTCTCCGGATTATGTAGAAGGTGTAATAAATCTTAGAGGAAGAGTAATACCAATAATTGATCTTCGCAGCAGATTTGGAATGGAGAAAAAGGAACCTGACAAAAATACTAGAATTGTAGTTATCGAAGTGGATAAGAAAACTTTAGGATTTATTGTAGATGCTGTAAAAGAAGTTATTCGAATACCTAAAGAAATAACTGAAGCGCCGCCGGAAATAACAACCGGAGTAAATTCAGAATATATTAAGTCTGTTGGTAAATTAGACGATAGATTACTGATATTAATTGATTTGGAAAAGATTTTTTCGAATAGAGAAACTAAAGAACTAGAAGCAATCAGTTAAAATTAGTATTTGATATTATTGATATTCAACGGGCGTTACTTTATATAAATTAATGCCCGTTTTTCTTCAAATTAATATTTACTACAGAAATATTTTCACTTATAAAATAAACTCATCACAATATTCTCAACTTAAATCATTTCAATTCGATAATAAATTTGAATAATAAAAAATTGGAATTATAGAGATGAATAATATTAAGTTTTTTGCACCTGCATTTTTATCACTTATTTTGTTTTTTTCTACAACAAAATTAATCGCTCAAAATGACTATCTGGCATTTGCTCAGATCATGCCAAAACCATCCGGCGGAATAGAATCCATTTATAAAAACATCACCTATCCGGATATAGCTAGAAAAACAGGAATTCAGGGGAAAGTTTATGTCCTCGTTTTTGTAAACGAACATGGAGGAGTTGATGATGTTAAAGTAATTAAAGGACTCGGCGCCGGTTGCGATGAAGCTGCAATAGACGGAATTAAAAAAATAAAATTTGATCCGGGAAAAAATAATGGAACTCCTGTAAAAGTAAAACTATCACTGGCTGTTGAATTTAAACTTTGAGGATAAATTCATTTTCAGTATTAAACTTTAAAAATATATTCATTTATTTAACGGTATAAAGAATGAACTGGTTTTCAAATATTAAGTTTGTCAGAAAAATTCAAGGCGGATTTTCTTTATTAGCAATAATAGCGACAATAATTGCTGTTGTTGGTTTAGTTCAATTAAATAAAATCACAACTGTAAAAAACAAAATCTTTAATGAATTTATTGAGCCGCAAAGCCAGATAAACAATGTATACACAAATTTTCAGAACATACAATTTATAATGATGCAGTTCTCTATACCTGCTTTTGCTAATAAATTTAATGAAAATGCCGGTGAATATTACAAGTTAAGTGCTGATGTTGACTCAACTTTAAAACTGCTTTCTCAAAAAAACTTAACGGAAAATATAAAGAATGAACTAAAAGATGTTCAAACCATATGGACTCAATACAAAAATCTAGTTGCTGATGCAATCTTAAGTGCTTCTGCAACGCAAAGCTATGATATGGCCGCTGATATTGCTACAACCTCCGGTGAGAATGTCGGCTTAAAATTATTAAATAAATTTAAATCGGTCCATAATGGATTATTATCCGAAGCAAACAACTTAAATACTTCAGTTTCTGAATCTGTCAGCGATTCAATAATATATCAAATCGGAGGAATGATAGTTGGAGCTTTGGTTTTATTCTTATGCTTTTTCTTTATTGCTCCGGCAATGTCTAAGCCGCTGGAAAAATTAAATATGATAGTTAAAGAATTTGCTCTGGGGAATTATAAAAATGAAATTAAAATAGACTCAAAAGATGAAATAGGAGAGCTGGCTCAATCACTTAGAATCCTAAAAAAAGCACAGGAAGAAAAAATTTATGCTGCTGAACAAATTGCTGCTGGAATTCCAAATAAAGTGCCTTTAGCTTCCGAAGAAGACTCTTTGGCAATTGCATTTAATAAAGAAGTAGATACATTAAAAGAGTTGTTAAATGAAGCTGATATTTTGATCAAAGCAAATAAAGATGGAAATCTGAAATTAAGAGGAAATACTAATAAATTTAACGGTGAGTGGAGAAAGTTGATCGAAGGTATCAATTCAATATTAGATGCTATTTCCGCACCTATTATGGAATCTTCTAAAATTTTAATGTTGATGGCCGAGGGAAATTTAGCAGTTGAAGTTATAGGTAATTATAAAGGCGATCATCAATTAATTAAAAATAATATAAATACTGTAAACAGATCTTTATCAAATGCAATTCAAAAAGTAAATGAAGCAGTAAGATCTACTTCAAATACTTCTAATCAAATTTCTACAACAATTACAGAAATGGCTGCCGGAGCGGAAGGTCAAAGTCAGCAGTCGAGAGAAATAGCCAGCGCTGTTGAGCAAATGACAAAAACAATTTTAGAAACCACAAAAAATGCAAACTCTGCCGCCGTTGCCGCAAGAGATGCAGGTAATACTGCTAAATCCGGCGGTGAAGTTGTTAAAAAAACTATAGAAGGAATGCATAGAATTGCATACGTTGTTAAACAATCTGCTGAAACAGTCAAAGAACTTGGAAAAGGAAGCGACCAAATCGGTGAGATTGTTCAAGTAATTGAAGAAATTGCAAATCAGACAAATTTACTTGCGTTAAATGCTGCGATAGAAGCAGCAAGAGCCGGTGAACAAGGCAGAGGTTTTGCCGTTGTTGCTGATGAAGTAAGTAAGCTAGCCGAGAGAACAACAAAGGCCACTAAAGAAATTGCAGATATGATAAAACAAATACAAAAAGATACGTCCAATGCAGTTAAATCAATGACTCAAGGAACCGAAGAAGTTGAAAAAGGAATTGAACTTGCCGATGAAGCTGGGAAATCACTAAATGAAATAATAGAGGGGGCAGACAAAGTTGTTGATATTGCTTCTCAGGTTGCAGCTGCAAGCGAAGAACAATCCGCAGCATCAGAACAAATCAGTAAAAATATTGAATCTATTAGCGAGGTAACAAACAAAAGCTCTGAAGGCATTCGGTATGTAGCCGATGCTGCAGGAAACTTAAATGATCTGACTGAAAATTTGCAGAAATTAATTTCGGGATTCAAAATCAAAGTTGATGATGAAGCTTGTGTCAACAAAACAGAAGATTATGAGGACAATTTTGAAAATGTATATAATGAGAATAAAGAATCGGTTTTATAAAAAATTTTAAAAAAATAAAGTATTAAAAATGAAACTTAAAAGAATTAAAGATTGGAAATTATTTTCTAAACTTATAAGTCTTGTACTGTTTGCAGTTATTCCTTTTATTCTGATTATTGTAATATACATTATGCCAGCTACCGAGAATAATCTATTAAAAGAAAAAGAAATAACACTAACCGATCTTGTTTCTACAGCAACCGGTATTTTAGAAAATTATGAATTTAAAGTGCAAAACAATGAATTAACAAAGGATGAAGCACAAAAACTAGCGTTAAAAGAAATAAGTAAATTAAGATATGCTGATGGTGATTATTTTTGGATTAATGATCTTAATTGTAAAATGATAATGCATCCAATTAAATCTGAACTAGATGGCAAAGATTTAAGTGATTTTAAAGATCCGGAAGGAAATTTTTTATTCAGAAAGATCGTGGAACAAGGACAAAAAAAGAATGGCGGAATTGTAAGATATCTCTGGCCTAAACCTGGAAAGGATAATCCGGTACAAAAATTATCTTATGCGAAACTTTTTAAAAAATGGAATTGGATAATTGCAACAGGATTTTATATAGACGATCTTAATTCGCAAATAGCAGATATTAAATATAAAGTTTTTTTTGGAATGATCATCGCTTTACTAATTGTTCTCGGAGGAAGCTATTATTGTGCTCATGACTTTCTGAAGCCAATTATAAAATTAAAAAATGCGGCAAATGAACTTAATGCAGGTAATACGGATGTTCATTTATCAGTGGACAGCGAAGACGAAACAGGTGAATTGACTAAAGCATTTAATACAATGACTGATAAAATATCAATGCAGCTTCAATATCTTGAAAATCTTCCTTCCCCTGTAATGATTATTGATAAAGATTTCAATATTCAATACATGAACAAAAAAGGTGCTGAAATAGCTGAGAAGCCTCAAAAGGATTTAATAGGGCTAAAATGTTTTGAACAATTTAAAACCAGAGACTGTAATACAGAAAATTGCGCTTTGCGCGAAGCAATGATAAAAGATGGTATCGTATCTAGAGAAACAATTGCTAAACCCAACGGCAGAGAAGTACCGATTCTATATACAGGTTCTCCTGTTAAAGATCGAAACGGCAAAGTGATTGGTGCATTGGAATCTATTACAGATATTACGGATGTAAAAGAAATTCAAAATTATTTGAATAGATCAACTAAAAAAATGATGATTGCTATGCAGCAATTTGCCAATGGTAATCTTAATGTTAATATTAAACCTGAAAAAGATGATGATGATATCGGTCAATTATTTAAAAGTTTTAATAAAGCAGTTGAAAATTTAAGAAACATGTTGTTAAATGTCACCTCTGCTGTAAATAAAACTGCTTCTGCTGTTTCTGAAATATCTTCAAGTACAGAAGAAATGGCAGCCGGCTCAGCAGAACAAACTCAGCAGGCAACTGAAATCGCAACATCTGTAGAAGAAATGACCAGAACTATTTTAGAAACAACTAAAAATGCAAATTCAGCTGCAAACGCGGCTAAAGATGCCGGCAATACTGCTAAAAACGGAGGTCAAGTTGTTAAAGAAACTGTCGATGGAATGCATAGGATTGCTGATGCTGTTGAAAGTTCATCCTTGATTATTCAAAATTTAGGAAATAGCAGTAATCAAATAGGAGAAATTATTCAAGTAATTGATGATATTGCCGAACAAACAAATTTATTGGCATTAAATGCTGCAATAGAAGCAGCAAGAGCCGGTGAACAAGGAAGAGGATTTGCTGTTGTTGCTGATGAAGTTAGAAAGCTTGCTGACAGAACTACTAAAGCAACTAAAGAAATAGCAGAAATGATTAAGACGATTCAAACCGATACAACCCAAGCTGTAAGTTCTATGAATCAGGGTACTGAGGAAGTGAAAAAAGGGATTGAATTAGCTGACAAAGCCGGAAACTCTTTAAATGAAATAATCGAAGGTTCGGAAAAGGTTGTTGATATTGCATCGCAAGTCGCAGCAGCCAGCGAGGAACAATCATCAGCTTCCGAACAAATAAGTACAAATATCGATTCAATAAGTAATGTTACAAGTCAAACAGCAGACGGAATTAGACAAGTTGCAGAATCTGTTGAAGCATTAAATAATTTAACTGAAAATTTACAAGATTTAATTGCGCAATTTAAAATTGACAGTGAACCGAATTACTTAATGATTCAAAATGAAGAAAACAAAATCGCTGATTTTAAAGAAGAATTTATTCACAGTTAAAAAATTATGAATAAATATATTTTTTTAGGAGTGAAAAAGAGATTTTATCTACTTTAATATTCTGTTGCATATTAAATATTTATAAAAATTTATCTTATATGTCCTTTCCTAATATTTAATATAATTACTCGGGGGTTTTATTTGAAATGCATTTCAAATCTCTACACAGCAATTAACCCATTTAGAAAAATATTTTTATAATTAATTAGGAATTTATTGTTAAATCAAAACTAAAGAAAAGAGTTTTAAATACGATTATAAACGTAAAATAATTAACATTTGTATTTAAATGAATTATAAACAAATCATCGAGTCGTTAAATTCTCAAAATCCGGAAGAAATTATAGATTCTCTTCAGCAATTAAATGATGC
The DNA here is from genome assembly GCA_963713505.1 of uncultured Ignavibacteria bacterium. Lineage (GTDB taxonomy): Bacteria > Bacteroidota > Ignavibacteria > Ignavibacteriales > Ignavibacteriaceae > CAVQMC01. The sequence goes on from CAVQMC010000007.1 coordinate 110,038, forward strand.
AGCTTTAACAGACGACCTTGTTGATGCTGTTAATACACTAATTTTACATAATGACAAAGGCGTTAGAAATTTTGCTGCACAGATTTTAAGTTTCAGCGACAATCCCAAAGTACCTTATACGTTAGTAAAGTTTATTCATCACCCTGATCTTACAATAAAAAACTTAGCTGGGGAAATTCTGCTGAATCTAAATGAAAAGTCAATAGAAGCACTTTTAAGTTTTATAAATAAAGGTGATGATGACGATAAAAAATTTATAATCGATATCTTAGGTTTAATTGGCTCAAAGGAATCTGAAAAGAAAATTTTAGAGGTTCTAAAAGCTAGTGAAAATGACAATTTGACTTTAGCATGCATTGAAAGTTTGGGTAATATAGGTTCAGAAAATGCCATAGAGAATTTAATAAGTCTTTACCCCCAAAACGAATTATTTAAACCGAGTGTGATTGAAGCTTTAGGTAAAATTAAATCGCAAAAAAGCTTGGATTTTTTAATGGAAAAATATTCGATAGCAGACGATTTAATTAAAATAACTATAATCGAAAGTTTAGGGGAAGTTGGTGATATTGAAACTTTCTTCTTTTTACTCTCCGAATTAAATGAAAATTCCGGACCTTTTATCTGGATAATTATTAATTCCCTTTATCAGCTCAAACAAAAAAATAATCTGGATATTCCTTTCGATGAAAGAATGAAAAGTGCAATATTATACACCATAACGGAAGGTGAGCTGAAGTTCAAAAAGAATGCAATAAATTTAATCAATGATTTTAATGATCCGGAAATTGTTAATTCTTGTTTGGAAATTTTTGGTATAGATCAAGAAATAGATGAAATACTTTCACCCAAATTTTTTGCTAATTATGAAGTTATTTTCAGTTCGATATATCAAACTATAAGCAGCAATCCGCCGAATTTAAATTCAATTTTAAATTTATTCAGAGAAATGTTGTTTATGAATATTGATATCGGCTTGAACTTTTTCAGCGATATAAAATTAAGAAATTTATCAGACGCACTTATAAAATGTCTTAAAGATCCGGACGAAGAAATAAGAATAATTTCATTTGAAATACTTAATCTTTTGGATGAAAAAACGGCTTCGTTATTTACGGATTTAATTGCGGAAGATGCAAGTTACTGGAATCGTTTAAGAATGGTGGACATAATATCAAAGAACAGTTTTGGAAATGTTGATGAAATTCTGCTTAAAATGAGTAATGATGAAGAAGAAATGGTTAAAGAAAGAGCCAACTATTATTTAAGCATTAGAAAGCAAACTCTATAAACAGTTAAAAACATGAATGCAGAAGTAAATATAATTGAAAATAAAGGTTTCTACTCAAATACTAAAAGTAATTTAGTTTTATCAAATAATACATTCTACAATTGGAGAAAATTTATATACGACAACTGCGGTATATATTTTTTAGATAATAAAAAATACTTATTAGAAAGCAGACTATTAAAAAGAATGAATTATTTAAATATTCAAAGCTTTGAAGAGTATCTGGATTATCTAAAATATAATGTTAATAGGAATTCTGAAAGAAAGTATTTATACGATGCAATAACTATAAACGAAACCTTCTTTTTCAGGAATCAGCCTCAGCTTGATGCAATGGTCGGAGGAATTTTCCCGGAGTTAATTAAATCAAAAGCAGCTTCTGGAAATAAGCGCATTAAAATCTGGAGTGCAGCCTCTTCATCCGGCGAAGAAGCTTATTCGATAGCAATAAGTATAAAAGAATTTATCCAACCTAAAAACCCCGATTTTAAATTTGAAATAGTAGGCACCGATATAAACAACACGGTTTTGGAAACAGCTAAAAGAGGAATTTATAAAGAATACGCTGTAAGGAATACATCCGAATATTATTTAAGAAAATATTTTAATAGAATCGGTAATAACGTTTTTGAACTTTCTCCTGAAATTAAACAAGTCGTAACTTTTAAAAACTTAAATCTTTACGATAACATGAACATGAAATTAATGTTTGGTTTTGATGTTATAATTTGCGCGAATGTTTTAATTTATTTTGATCAGCAGTCTAAAATTAGAGTTGTTTCAAACTTGTATAATTCCCTTTTAAAGGGGGATATTCATTAATAGGCTATTCGGAAACTTTGCATAATGTATCAAAAGCTTTCCAGGTAGTTAATTTCCCTAAAACAATTGCTTATAAAAAATAAATATGAAAAAAATAATATTAGTAGCAGACGATTCACCTTCCATTAGAAAGTTCATCACTTTTGCTTTGTCGCTTAGAGGTTTTGAAATTATTGGTGTTTCGGATGGTATGGAGGCGCTGGAAGTACTGCCGAAAGAAAATATAAATTTAATAATAACAGATTTAAATATGCCGAACCTTGATGGTTTTGAACTTATTAAATCAGTTCGTGATAACGATGAGTATAAAGAAATTCCGATTATAATTCTTTCTTCGTTGTCCAATGATGAATTAGTGGAAAAAGGCATAATGTACGGAGCAAATTCTTATGTTGTAAAACCGTTTGATCCTAAAAGAATTGCTTATGAAGTTTCTAAATATTTAAACTGAGGAAATAAAACATGTCATTAAAATTTTTAATTGTTGATGATTCAGGTACAATGAGAAGAATAGTAATAAATTCGTTAAAGAATTTAGGTTATTCAGATTTCATAGAAGCAAACGACGGTAAAGAGGCCTATGAAAAAATTTCCGGTGATGATTCCATAAATTTTGTAATAACAGATTGGAATATGCCCGGAGTCAGCGGATTGGATTTAATAAAGCTTATTAGAAATAATGATAAAACAAACAATTTGCCGATTCTAATGATTACAACACGCGGGGTTAAAGAAGATATAATGCACGCACTTCAAGCAAAGGTAAGTAATTATATTGTTAAACCATTTACTCCGGCAATATTAAAAGAAAAAATCGATCAAATTTTAGCAACAAATTAAAGAAGCAAATATGCAACAAGTTGAAAAATTAACTGAGCTTTTTGATAAGCTGAACGACTTAAATTCTGTATTTAAATACAGCCAGAAATTAATTCCGATTATACAGAGTTTAGTCGAGTTTATGCTGGAAACAATTCCTTTGCTGGAGAATATAAATACTTCAATTACAGATAGTACAAAGAAGATTCCTAAGGCATCTAATCAAATAAGTGATGTTACTGATGCAACTGAAATGGCAACAACGGAAATATTAAACACCGTGGACCTAATAGCTATGGATCTTGTTTTTATAAACAAAAAAGTAAAAGATCATATTGAAGTTGAAGTAAAAAAACAAGAGATATTCCAGAAACTAAAAAAATATATGGATAATGAAAATAAAGTTCTTGAACTTGTTAATCAATTTGAAAACCTTAATGCTAATTTTGAAAATTTAACGGCAATAAGTGATGTTATAAATAGAATAAATGATAATGCAAATAATATTACGTTATCGCTTCAAGTACAAGATATTACTTCACAACAGTTAGCAGCAGTTAATCATTTAATAAAATCAGTACAGAACAGCTTATCATCTATCGTAAATGAATTTCATAATACAAAAGTGGAAGAAACAAATGATGATGAATTTGAGCTTCCTTTCAATGCTGCTTTTAATCCGCATGCCACATACACAAAAGCCGATAAAAAACAGGAACTTGTTGAAGAATTAATTAAAGAAAACAAAAAAAGAACTTCTCAAGACGAAATCGATAAAATATTCTCATAATTATGGAAGATGTAATTAAAATAGATCTTAATGATCCTGAAATGAAAGAACTGCTCGACAGTTTTTTAATTGAAACCAAAGAAATTTTGGAAAATTTAAATGTCGATTTAGTTGAAATAGAAAAAAATCCTAACGATGCTGAACTTCTTAATAAAGTATTCAGGTCATTCCATACTATTAAAGGAACATCCGGATTTTTTGGTCTCGAAAAATTAACCGCAGTAACCCATAAATGTGAAGATATTCTTAATAAGTTAAGAAAAGGCGAAGCTTCACTTACGTCCGATTTAATGGATGTTATACTTGTTGCTTATGATAAAATAAAAGAACTGATAACCAATATTGAGATTCATCAAAATGAAGATGTAGATGTTGACGAATGTATTGAAAGTTTAGTTGAAGAATTTGAAAAATTAAACGGCAATATTAATGTAGAAGATAAACCAAAGAAAACTACAAAGAAAAAAACCAAAGAAACTCCTCCTGTAAAATCTGAAAACGAGGAAACGCAGAATAAAGAGCCTGCCTCTGTAAAGAAAGCGGATAACTCGATAAGAGTCGATGTAGATAGACTTGATGAATTATTAAACATTGCTTCAGAATTAGTTTTGGGAAGAAACAGGCTCGCACAGGTTAGCTCGGAATTTGCCCTCCATAATGAAGGATCAAAATATGCAAGGGAACTTTTAGATACTTCCAAACATATTGATTTGATGACTAATGAACTTCAGACAGTTGTAATGAAAACCAGAATGGTTAAAATTGGTAAAGTTTTTAACAGATTCCCAAGGGTTATAAGGGATCTTTCGAAAGACGCTAAGAAAAAAGTTAAGTTGGAAATATCCGGAGAAGAAACAGAACTTGATAAAACAATTGTTGAAGAAATTTATGATCCACTAGTGCATTTAATAAGAAATGCAATCGATCATGGAATAGAGACTCCGCAAGACAGAAAAAAAGCTGGGAAAGATGAAACCGGAACTATTAATCTTTCTGCCGAACAGGAAGGCAATAATATTCTTATTAAAATTGAAGATGATGGAAAAGGTCTTGATATCGATTTAATTGCCCAAAAAGCTGTTGATAAAAATTTAATTCCTAAGGAAAAAGTAAAGGAATTAAGCAAACAGGATATTTATAATTTAATCTTTCTTCCTGGTTTTTCTACTGCAGAAAAAGTAACAAATATTTCCGGCAGAGGAGTTGGCATGGATGTAGTAAAAACTAATGTCAACAAACTTAGAGGTATGATAAATATAGATTCAAACCCTGGAGTTGGAACTTCATTTATTATTAAACTTCCTTTAACACTTGCTATTATTACCGGAATGATTGTAAGAGTAATGAAAGAAAAACTCGTTATTCCTTTAAGTTCGGTAATCGAAGTAGTTAGAGTTCATAGGGAATCAATTAAAACAATAAACGGAAAAGAAGTAATAAATATTAGAGATAATATTATCCCGATTATCAGCATAAGTAAAATTCTATTTAAGCAGGAAGAAATGAATGAAGATAGAATTTGGAATTATGTAGTAATTGTAGGTGTTGCCGAAAAGAAAATTGGAATAATGGTAGACGAGTTAATCGAGCAGAAAGAAATTGTAATTAAACCACTTGGGGAATTACTTAATAATAATGCAGGTATCGCAGGTTCAACAATAATGGGGGACGGTACCGTAGTTATGATCATAGATCTAATAGATTTAATTCCCAAAATAGATTATTAAAATTGAACAAATCGATAAAAGTACTTGTAGTTGATGATTCGGCGTTTATGAGAAAGTCTATCTCATTAATGTTGGAATCAGATGACGATATTGAAGTAATAGCAACGGCCAGAGATGGGCTGGAAGGCTTTAATCTTGCTAAAAAATTAATGCCCGATGTTATTACAATGGATATTGAAATGCCCCAGATGGACGGCTTGACTTCTCTTCAAAAAATTATGAAGGAATGCCCGACAAATGTAATAATGTTAAGCTCATTGACCACTGATGGAGCAGCATCAACTATTACTGCTTTAGAGTATGGGGCAGTAGATTTTATTCCTAAAGAACTTTCATATATTAATGTCAATATAATTAAGATAAAAGAAGATCTTATAAGGAAGGTAAAGGAATTTTCAAAGCAAAAAGCATTAAGAGATAGATTAACAAGATTACAAAGACTTTCTGGTCAATATTCTGTAACTGCTCAAAAAAGTACAGCAAATTATTTCAAACTTCCAAAACTGGGCTACAAAGCAGTTGCCCTGGGAATATCAACCGGAGGGCCATTATCGCTTCAAAAGGTGATTCCCAAGTTAAAACAAAACATTAATTGCCCATTTTTTATTGTCCAGCACATGCCTCCGAAGTTTACAAAATCATTGGCAGAGAGATTGAATGATTTAAGTGAATTAACCGTAAAGGAAGCGGAAAACAACGAACTAATTAAAAATAATACTGTTTATATTGCTCCTGGAGGTTTTCACATGAAATTGAATCAAAAAGTAAATAAAGATGTTTCAATTTCTATTAGTGAAGAACCCTCGGACACTTTGCATCGACCATCTGTGGATGTCATGATAAATTCGGTCGTAAAGGTTTATGGAAAATATACTCTTGGAATAATTATGACTGGAATGGGAAAAGATGGCCTGGAAGGTATTAAAAGTCTGAAAAGTTTAACCGGTTATACAATTGCACAAGATGAAAATTCGTGTGTAGTTTACGGTATGCCGCGTGCAATTGTAGATGCCGGTTATGCTGATGTTGTAGCTCCTTTGGAAGATATACCAGAAATTATTAATCGGGTTTTATAATATGAACGAATTTGAAGAACAAACTTTCAGTGAATTTTTTATTGAAGATTCAAAAAGAAATAATGTAATTAAATCCGGTGATTCTGTATTAAAAGGAAAAACTAAAATTTCTATCGAAGAAGAAGGCGAAGACGGAGTAAAATTTATTTTAAAAAAAGACGAAAATGATATCGTTAAAGAAATAAAATTTGTTTGTTCCTGCGGTCAAACTAAAACTATTATTCTGGATTATAATGAATAATAATTATCAAATGGTCACTTTTAGCCAATTTATATATCTCACCTCATCAAAACATCAAAATAGCTTATAAAAATAAGGTGGCACTCAATTTGAAAATTCAAACCTAAAATTTTGAATTTCTTATGAGTACATCAAACATCAAATTATTAGAAGATTTTATTAGTTACTGTTCGCTGAGGAACAAAGTAATTAGTAATAATATTGCTAATGTTGGTACGGAAGGTTACAGAAGAGAAGATGTAAAGTTTGCAGATGTTTTATACGAAAATATAGGAAACCTCAAAAAAACAGATACGAGACATTTCAATATCAGCGTTACTGACGAATCAAGTCAAATTGAACTTGATAAAAACAAAGACATAGCATCCGGAATTAATAATGTAAATATTGATGAAGAAATGGCTGAACTTGCTAAAAACACAATTCAATTCAAGTTCGGTTCTCAAAGAATTGCGTATAATTTTAAAATGCTTCAGGAAGTAATTAAAAGCGGAGGATAAAATTGAAAATTGGTAATAACTTTCCTGGATTTAACATCAGTGCAAAAGGCTTGAGTATTCAAAGAAAAAAGATGAACCTTATTGCTGAAAATATTGCTAACTCCGATACAATTAGAACTGCGGATGGTCAGCCGTATAAACGTAAAACTCTAAATGTTGTCCAAAAACAAGATCCATTTATCTTTCCGGTTCCGCCATCCGCAAATAATATTAAACTGCTAACATCAAATAGTGACCACATCTCATCTCCAATGTCAATGATGAACATAAACGACACTCTAAATAACGGAATTACAACCAAAGAATCTGTTGATAATTCCAAAGGTGAAGTGGTTTACGATCCGACAAATGTTTATGCAGATAAAGACGGATATGTTGAAGAATCAAATGTAAATGTAATTACGGAAATGGTTGATATGATTGCAGCTTCAAGAAGTTATGAAGCGAATTTAACTGCATTAAATTCTTCAAAACAAATGGCAAAAGATTCATTGGAGATCTAAATGAAAGTTGAAACAAATAACATTGGTAATTATTCACTAGGAAAACTGCAGAACAATTCTGCTAAAGTTGGTAAAGCCAAAACCGATGACTTAGTTACTTCTGATGAAAGACAATTTTTTATAGACAAATATCCTCAAAATAAAGATGAAATAGTTGATTATCATTTTTACAAGAAAAACGGAGGAATGTCCGGAGTAAAAGTCGGTTCTTTATTCGATAAAAGAGGTTAATAATGAATATACAAGCTGTTGGAAACATTTTAAGTAAAGGATTAACCAACGAAGTCAAGCAAAATAACGGTGCTGATTTCAAAAATGTATTAACTGATTTTATTGGAAGCGTAAACCAGGATCAAAATAGTGTTAACAAACTTACCAATGATTTTATACTTGGGGACAACGTTGAGATACAAGATGTTATGATTGCCGCTGAGAAAGCTAAAACAAGCCTCGAATTGTTAATGGAAATTAGAAATAAAACAATTGACATGTACAAAGAATTAAACAGAATCGAAATATAGTTTTATGAATAAAAATCCATTTGATGCAATAATTACACTTTTTAATAAATTTACAATTCAACAAAAAATATTAATTGGCGGTACAGTTGGAATTACATTCGTACTTATAGCTATTTTATTTTTCTTTTTGAATGAACCTAACTTTTCGATTTTATTTTCCAATCTTTCTACAGATGATGCATCCAAAGTTGTCGATTATTTAAGTACTGAAAAAATTCCTTATCAAATTGATGATAATGGGAAGGTAATAAAAGTACCAAAAGACAAATTATATGTGACTAGAATTTCACTAGCAGGAAAAGGAATTCCAAGCTCGGGTGTAGTGGGTTATGAAATTTTTGATAAAAACACTATGGGAATGTCTGATTTTATGCAGAAGCTTAATTACAAAAGAGCTTTGGAAGGAGAGTTAGCCAGAACAATAGCCGAGGTTGACGGAGTTGAAAATGCCAGAGTTCATATTGTTATCCCGGAAAAATCTATTTTTAAAGATGAAGAAAAATCTCCGACTGCTTCTGTCATTTTAAAACTTGCAAATTCATATACAATTTCTAAAAATAATGTTGCTGCAATAGTTAATTTAGTTTCGGGAAGCGTTGAAGGACTAACACCGGGTAATATTACTTTAATAGATACCAGGGGAAGAATTTTATCTAAAGATTATGATGATTCGCCAATCGCAGAATCAAGCAGTAAACAATATGAAATAAAACAATCCATAGAAAATTATCTAGCTTCAAAAGCTCAATCAATTCTGGATAACATTCTAGGTTACGGTAATTCAATGGTTCAGGTCAATGCAGATATTAACTTTGACCAAATTGAAAAAACAATGAGCATGTATAATCCCGATGGTCAGGTAACGGTAAGCGAACAAACGATTAAAACACAAAATAACGGAACTGCTTCCGGAGATTCTTCAGCTCAGAACAGCGAAAACACTACAACCAATTATGAAAACAGTAAAACTATTCAAAAAGTAATTTCTGCTTCCGGAAATATTAACAGATTAAGTGTTGCTGCAGTTATCAATAATGTTGAAAAAGAAGCAACTAAAGATGGTAAAAAAGAAAATACTTCGGAACCAAGATCTCCGGAACAAATGAAAAAATTGGAAGAGATAATAAGAAATGCGATCGGTGTTAATTCTAAGAGAAATGATCAGTTTTCAATTGTTAATATTCCATTCGAAACAAAACCTGTTGAAGATGTAAATACACCTGAACCCTCAATTATGAATAATATTAATGATTACACTGATATTTTATTGGTAGTAGTCGGAATTATCGGTGCTTTATTAGTATTAAAATCTCTTATGGGTAGATTAAAAAATCAGCGTATTTACCTGGGAGATTTGGATCAAAATGTAAAAGGATTATTGAATTCAAATGCACCTGCTCCTTCAAATAAAAGTTCATCTCCCAAAATTAGTCCGGGTAAAAGAAAGCCCTCCTTACCGTTAGGTGATATCGAAGATGAAATATCAGATGAAGCGGCACGGAAAAAAAATCAACAAGTAAAAATATCTAATTATGTTGCAAAGAATCCTGTAGAAGCTGCAAAACTAATTAACTCTTGGCTTCATGAAGACGAATAATAAAAATAAATATGCCTCTAACTGATTTAAAAACAAACCAGATTTCCGGTGCGCAAAAAGCTGCACTATTATTAATCGCATTAAATATAGATTCAGCTGCAGAAGTGTTTAAATATCTCGACAGTTCTGAAGTAGAGATAATTTCCACCGAAATAACAAAAGTTAAAAACACTCCCTCGAATGTGGTTGATACCGTTATGGAAGAGTTTTATACAATGGTAACTGCAAGGGAGTATGTTCTTGAAGGCGGACTGGATTATGCACAGGCAGTTTTGGAAAAATCTTTTGGACCAGGCAAAGCACAAGAAATTATTGAAAAAGTTAAAACGTTAACAACACTAAAAGGTTTTGATGTATTAAAAAAAGCTGATTCAACTCAGCTGGTTAACTTTTTAAATAAGGAGCATCCTCAAACAGTTGCTTTAATACTTTCACATCTTAATCCAGTTCAAACTGCGGAGGCTTTAAAGGAATTGCCGGAAGGAATTAGGGACGATGTTATTTATAGAATTGCAACATTAGGAAAAATTGCACCTCAGACTTTAAAACAATTGGAAAAAGTTGTTGATGAGATGGCCGGCTTAAGCTTGTCGCAATCAATTAGTAAGCTGGGAGGACCAAAAGCTTTGGCAAATATATTAAATAAATCAAACGTTTCATTAAGTAAAGAAATTTTAGAAAAGCTTGAACAGAAAAATGCCGATCTGTCATTGGAAGTTAAAAGACTTATGTTCTTATTCGATGATATTGTCCATATTCAAGACAAAGATATACAAAGAATTTTACGTGAATGCGATAGAAAAGATTTAGCACTTGCCTTAAAAGTTGCCGATGACAAACTAAGAGATAAGATTTTTGCTAACATGTCCGAAAGAGCATCGGATCTTCTTAAAGAAGAATTGCAGTATATGGGCATGGTAAAACTAAAAGAAGTTGAAGCAGCTCAAGCAAAAATTATTGATCTTGTAAAATCATTGGAAGAAACAGGGGAAATTACTGTCAACATGAGAGGCAACAACGAAGATGTCTATGTCTAATGTTATAAAAATCGATAAAAGCAGATCAAAAAAAATTTCTGTCAGATTTAAAAGTGAATATGAAGATTTTGATTCGGTTAACGAAAATCATTTGGAAAAATTAATACAGGAAAATTTTAAAAAAGGTTTTGAATCCGGTTATGAAAAGGCTTTTTCTGAATTAGAAGAAAATTATAAGAACAATTTAAAAGAAAAAATAAAGGATTATAACAATTATATCAGATCGGTTGATGATAAAGTACAAAGATATGAAAATGAATTTGAAGACCTAGTAGTAGAAACATCATTTAAAATTGCTGAAAAAATAGTAAGACAAAAACTTGAAAAAGATTCCAACATTGTTGAAGTACTAAGTGAATCTCTTAAAAAAATAATCGGTTCAAATAATATTATTATAAAATTGAATCCTACCGATTATAAACAAATACAGGAAAATAATTCTCAATCATCTTTTTTAGATGAATCGTTATCGAAAGTTAAATATGAAGTTGATGAAAGAATTGAAAAAGGCGGATGTATAGTCGAAACTGAAATAGGTAATGTTGATGCAAGAATTAGTTCACAATTATCGGAGCTAAAAAAGTATTTTGAAAAAGAAACCGTTAATTAATTTTGATAAACATTAAAACAAAATATCTAAAAAGATTTAACAGAATAATTGATAATGCAAATGTTATCAGAGTTAACGGAAAAGTAACCGATGTTATTGGACTTGTTATCGTTTCAATTGGACCGAATGTTTCTTTAGGTGAAATTTGCACAATAATAGACAGAAGCGGAAATGAAGTCTGCAAATCCGAAGTTGTTGGATTTAAAGAAGCACGTGTTCTTTCTATTGCTCTGGGAGAAGTTAATAATATTTCACCTTCATGCGAAATTATTGCTTCCGGTAAAAATTTTACAATTCCGGTCGGAAGAGAATTACTTGGACGCGTTATTGATGGTTTGGGAAATCCTATTGACGGAAAAGGAGAACTTGTTTGTAGTGAAAAACTGCCGATACACCGCGAACCGCCAAGTCCGTTAAATAGAAAAAGAATTGATACACCATTACAAACAGGCGTTAGAGCTATTGATGGATTGCTGACAGTTGGAAAGGGACAAAGACTTGGAATTTTTGCAGGCAGCGGAGTTGGTAAAAGTGTAACATTAGGAATGATAGCTCGAAATACAAATGCAGATGTAAACGTCATTACGCTGATAGGTGAGAGAGGAAGAGAAGTAAGAGAATTTATTGAAAAAGATTTAGGTGAAGAAGGTTTAAAAAAATCTGTAGTAATAGTTGCAACCAGTGATAAGTCGGCATTGTTTAGAATGAAAGGTGCATATATTGGTACAACAATTGCTGAATATTTCAGAGACCAAGGGATGGATGTAGTATTAATGATGGATTCTGTCACCAGGTTTGCTATGGCTCAAAGAGAAATTGGTTTAACTGTCGGTGAGCCTCCAACTTCAAAAGGTTACACGCCCTCGGTTTTTGCTATCCTTCCAAAGCTGTTGGAACGAGCCGGGATAACGGAGAAAGGTTCAATCACAGGATTTTACACCGTTCTTGTTGATGGTGATGATATGACTGAACCGATTGCAGATTCGGTAAGATCTATACTTGACGGACACATTGTTCTATCCAGAAAGCTGGCACATAAAGCTCAATTTCCTGCAATAGATCCTTTGCAGAGTATCAGCAGGGTTATGTCTGACATTGTTTCTGTCGATCAGAGGAAAAGAGTTATGGCTTTTAGTGAGATATTAGCGACCTATAGTGAAGCTGAGGATTTAATCAACATTGGGGCTTATGTAAAAGGGAGCAATCCGCAAATTGATCATGCACTTTCTAAAATAAATAAATTAAGAAGTTTCCTTAAACAGGATATGCTGGAAAAATCAACATATACTGAAACAGTAAAAAAATTAAATGAAATTATAGAACAACCACTGGTATAATAAAATGTACAACTTTCAATTTAAGTATGATACAATTAAAAAAACAAAAGAAATTCTAGAAAAGAAAGTTCAAAAGGATATTGCTCTTTTGGAAAAAGAAATAACTGAGGAGCAGACATATAAAAAAGCTGTTGCTGTTGAACTTACAGAGAGCTTTTCTGAATTTACAAATTCCACTAAAGTCTTAAACCTAAAACGAATAATTGAATATCAAGATAACCTTAGAAAGAAAATAATATTATCAGATAAAAAAATATTTGCTTTAGAAAATGAAAAGGAAAGCTTATTAAAAGAATTGATAAAAAGAAGCCAGGAAACTAAAATATTTAATAAGCTGGAAGAACTATATTTTGAAAACTTCAAAAAAGAAGAGGACGCTAAAGAAGAAAAAATAATGAATGAATTTGGAATACAAAGTTTTGCAAGGAGCCATAGTTGAAAGAGAAGATATTAAATATACTTCCTTTTCCTCTTGCTTTTATTCTGATAACTGCAGCAATTATCTTCTTGAATGCAAAATATACAAACATATTTAAGTTTGATTTTTCTGAATATAATCCTAAACAAATTGTAAAAGATACGTTGGTTGCTAAAAAAGAAAATAAAAATCTTTTTCAAAAAGCTGATGTAAAAAAACAAGCTGAAATTGATTCTCTTATAAATAAAACAAACGAACAAGCTGCGGTTGAAAATCAAACTAAAGACAGTATAAAAGAACAACCCCAAATCAAACAGCAGCTGAAAGAGGAACCAGTTCAGCAAATAACTAAAACCGTTGAAAAATCTCCCGAACCTGAAAAACCGGTTCAGGATAAAACCGAACCAGCTGAACAAAAAGTTCAAACCGATACAATTTATGCAAAGTGGGTAAAGGATACTGCGAAATTATATGAAAAAATGGATCCTCAAAAAGCAGCAAAAATTATAACTCAATATTCTACTGAAATTGCGCGGGATATAATTTATAAGATGAATAAGAAAAAAGCCGCTCAAATATTATCAAATTTAGATCCTAAAACTGCCAGTTTAATTACCAGGTATTGGCAAAGTTATCCGGCCGGATAATAAAAATCCTTTAAATTTTTTCATAAAATGCATTAAAGTAATCATAAATAATTCCGATAATGATTATGAGTTGGAAAAGTGTATTTAAAATAAAGCACAAAAAGTATGAATTTTAATCCGGTATTTTTATCAGAATTAGTAACATCAGCCGGCACCCCCAAAAAGCTTGGTCAAAAAATGAAAAGTCCTTCATATCTTTTTTCCGATATAATAAATGTAATAAAGGACGATGTTCCAAAATCTCAAGAAGCTGGACTTGCCGGATTGTTTGATATTGTTAATTCAGATGTTTTAGGAAACTCAAATGGAACTATTTTGTTTCCTGAGGTCAACTCAAAATTAGTTGAAGGACAAAATGTTCAAAATAAAAACTTGGTTTCTATTTTAAATTTAATAAAAACCAATCTGGTAAATCTTCCAACTTCAAAAAAAACTGCAAAAACAAATCAACTCGATATTAATAAAGAAATCAAAAATTTATTTGAATATCAGAATGTTGATGAAGAAAATTTAACCGGACTTCTTAAAGAAATATTAAGTAAAGTTGATAATGTTGAGATAGAAGTTGACTCGGATAAGTTGGAAAATCAGAATTTAAAGATTGAAAAGAATAAAACACAAAAAATAAATATTAATGATTTACTTAAATATATTTTCCAGCAAATATCTCAAAACAACGAAGTAAAAATAAATCTTTTTGCTGGCAAAGATAAAATTGAAATTGATTTATCTAAAACCGATCTCTTAAATAAAAAAAGCATTTCCGGTTTATCTAATGAGAACTTAAATACAGAAAATTCTTCTGCCGGAACAGAACTTCAGAAAGATCAAATAAATGAAAACATTTTGTTAAATAAAGTCGAAAAGATATTAAACAGCGAAAATAATATTGTTGCAGATGAACTAAGGAACATAAAAGTTAAAATTGATGAATCCTCTGGAAATATAAAATTACCGGGAGATTTAAATCAATTAAATGAAAATAAGAATGTATCTGAAGGAAATTCTAAACTTTCTATTTCAAATCAAAGTTTAGAAATAAAAGATCAAATAGATATTTCAAACCAG
Organism: uncultured Ignavibacteria bacterium; assembly: GCA_963713505.1. Taxonomy (GTDB): domain Bacteria; phylum Bacteroidota; class Ignavibacteria; order Ignavibacteriales; family Ignavibacteriaceae; genus CAVQMC01. The sequence goes on from CAVQMC010000007.1 coordinate 125,039, forward strand.
AACACAAAAATTCCTGCTGCTATCAATTTAGATGATAAAAATATTGAATTAGTAACAGATAAAAGTTCATTGACAGAATTAGAATCTAAGTTAATTTCTGAACTGAAAAATCAAAAACCGGCAGAAACTTATTCCGGTAAATCTCAAATTACTGCTGATGATAAACCGGAAAACAGTACTGATACTAGGCAAAATAATGAAAATGCTATTAATCCAAATCTTAAAAATGAAATAGAAAATATTTTAAATAAAGATTTGCAAAATGGCGATTTACTTAAAAACCGAAGTAATATTCAAAGATCAGAAGTAAAGCAAACTATTGTTAATAAAAATTCTGTAAAGGTTGATAATAATATTCAGCAAAATCCGGATGAAGAAGTTACGACAGATCAAAGTAAAGTTGATTCTAAAAATGACAAAACCGATTATAATATTAAAATAAATATCGAACCAAGTAAAAATAAGATACCGAAATCATTTTTTGAAGAGATAGAATTCTTGAATGATCAGAAACCGGATTTAAGATTAAACAAACCGGATAAACTTTTTAATTCGTCAAAAGAATTACTTAATTCTAAAAAATCAATCTCAAGCGATTCGTCAAATGAAGAAAAGAATATTAATAGGAATTCAAAGAATGATGTTGATGTAACGTTTAAAGCTGCGAAAAAAATAATTGATCAGAATGTTAAAGAACATCAGGATATCAATACAAATAAAGCTGGTGATTTATCCAATAAAATTAACGTTACATCTTTTAATGATAATGAATTGTTGGAAAATGTTGCGGGATTAAGTTTATCAAAATTAAATGATAAAAATAATCTTGAAATAAATGATCATGATAAAAATTTTGAAAAAAGTTCTGCAAAGGTAAAAAGTTTAAGTAACCCGGATAAAAAAGTCGAAAATAAATTAAGCACAGAAAAAGATTTTAATAATGCTCCAGACAAAAGGGAAAGTAATAATCCCGATCAAATGGATATTAAAAATGCTGAAAATGATTCTAAAGTGATCAATAATATCACAAAAGGAATAGATAATAAAATTTTGAATAATACTCTTATAAAAACGGCAAGTATTGTTAACAACACTTTAAAAGAATTATTAAACTCAGCAAATATTAAAAATTATTCTAGGATCGATGGAGATAATAAAAGTAAATCTATTACTATGAGGCTTTCTCCGGAACATCTAGGTAAAGTTAAAGTTGCTCTGGATGTTCAAAACAATTCCGTAAAAGCAAATATTGAAGTTGAAGATCAGACTGTAAAAAATATTATACAAAATAATATTTCTCAACTAAGACAATCGATAGCCAATCAGGGCTTGATGTTATCTTCGCTAAATATATCATTATCAAATCAGGAAACAAAACAGAATAAATCATATCAAACAAAGAAAAAGACCCATAGCAATTTTAAAATAGATAATATGATTAATCAGGAAATCTTAAGCACACCTAAAAGCTTAGGATATAATACTTATGAATACTTAATATAGGAGGTAATATGGATGTAGGCAGTGTAGATACCAGCAGTTTGCAGAATACTATTACTCAGGGCAGCAGTGTTATGGGGAAGGATGATTTCCTGAAATTACTGATTACCCAGTTAAAGTATCAAGATCCTGCAAGTCCGCTGGATGGAAGTCAATTTGCATCTCAGTTAGCTCAATTTAGTTCGTTGGAACAGCTTTCCAATTTGAACGATTCTGTTAAACAGAGTATAAATGCAAATTTCTTTTTGACTCAATCAATCAACAACACAATGACTGCTAATCTTATCGGGAAAAATGTAAAGATTAATTCCAATAAAATTTCCGATACAGGTCAGGACAGCATTAGTCTTGGGTATAATCTTCCAAGCAGTGCTTCAACAGTTTCAATAAAAGTCTATGATCAGAATGGTCAGTTAGTCAGAACCATAAATGATTTAGATACTCAAAGCGGAGACCATCAAGTTTCCTGGGATTTTACCGATAATGATGGAAACAGATTACCTGATGGTAATTACACGTTCGAAGTTGAAGCAAAAGATTATAATGAGAATGATATAAGTGCGGATACTTATATAACTGGACAGATAAGCGGTGTAAGATTTGACGACGATGGTACAAAAATTTTAGTTGGTGATACTGAATATATGCTCTCTGACATTTTGGAAATATTAAATCCTTCGGGCAGCGGAGATAACAATGGCTGAAATAAATGGAATCAAAGTCCCGTTTCTTCCTATAGAGCCGTCAACAGATATAAAAACTAGAAATGTTGGCAGTACAGGAAAAGACTTTGGTGCTTTATTACAGGAGGAACTGGAAAAAGTAAAGTTTTCCAGTCATGCAATAAAAAGACTGGAATCCAGGAATATTCAAATATCAAACAACGAAGTCAATAAACTTCAAACAGCAATTGATAAAGCAGAAATGAAAGGTTCAAAAGATTCTTTAGTAATGATGAACGATACAGCCTATATAGTGAATATTCCAAACCGAACCGTTATTACAGCAATGGCTCTTAACGAGAACGAGGATAATATTTTTACAAATATAGACAGTGTAGTATTTGCATAAATTTTTAATTAATAAATGAGCGGGACCTTTTGAGGACGCTCTAGATTCAACTGACTGACTGACGTTGGATCAATCAAACAACTTAATTTCCTTAGGAGGTTAAAATGGCACTTCTTAATTCACTTTTTGCTGGCGTTTCCGGTTTAAGAAATCATCAATCAATGATGGACGTTATTGGAAACAACATCGCAAATGTTAACACAATAGGTTTTAAAGGCTCAAGGGTAACTTTCAGTGATACGTTTAATCAATTTATAAAAGCCGGCACCAACCCTACAAGTACCACAGGCGGTACAAACACTTTCCAAATTGGTTTAGGAATGAAAGTTAATTCTATTGATAGAAACTGGAACCAGGGTACATTTGAAAGCACAGGAATAACTACAGATTTAGCTTTACAGGGTCCTGGACTATTTGTTCTTAAAAGCAACGGCGAAAATTTTTATTCCAGAGCCGGTGCATTTATTTTTGATGCAGATGGTAAATTGGTTTCACCCCAGAACGGTGCTATTGTTCAAGGTAAAGTAGCAAACGCTGATGGGGTTTTACCTCCAGGAAATAATCTTGAAGATATAGTAATAGATAAAAATCTTAAATTACCGGCAGTTGCTACGAGTTTGATTAAATGGGGAGGTAATTTACAAAGTAATTCTGATTTAACAAGAAGCGAAAACGTTGTTCAAAGAGGTAATATCAATTCTGCACTTCCAGGACCTTTTGAAACACAGACAACTATTTATAACGAATTTGGAGATCCTTATACCTTCAAAATAACCTATACAAAAACCGGAAACCCCGATGAATATTCATTAGATTGGGAAGTTGATGATGACAGCGGAACTGCAATAGGCAACGGAACTATGTCTCCAATTCAGTTTGTAGATGACGGCACAGGTAATATGGTAATGGATGATCCTTCCAAAGCTTTATTTGACGGAACAAATAACAAAGTACAAATTCCCGGAAGCAATATTGACTTTGTTTTTGATTCAACTGAATGTACAGAAAATTCAGCCACAACTACTTTAAGTATGTCTGCTGACGGAAATAGGGAACCTAATATTGTAACAGGTTCGGTAACTATATTTGATTCTTTGGGTAATTCTCATCAAGTTACTATGAAGTACACAAAAATCGGCGATAATCAATGGACATGGACTGCTTCTGTCCCGGGCACAAGCACTGTTGACGGACAACCGGTTTCAACATCAGGAACTATTGTATTTAATGCTGACGGTACATTGGATCCCGGAAATATATCTCCAAATAATCCACAATTAACTTTTGTACCTGCAGGCGGTGCAAATCCTGTTGTGCTCGATCTGGATTTTGGAAGCGGATTCAGCGGCGTTACTCAAACTTCAGCCAGTTCAGTTATATCTGCGTTGAGTCAAGACGGTTCTGCTTCGGCAACATTATCAAATATAAATATAGATCAATACGGAAATATTGAAGGTATCTTTTCTAACGGAAATTCCAGAACCCTAGCGCAAGTAATGGTTGCTACTTTTGCAAATTTAAACGGATTAATAAGTACCGGAGATAATATGTTTTCCGCCTATGCAAACAGCGGCGAACCAAGAGTTGGTAGCCTTGGAGAAGAAACCGGTACGACCGTTCAATCGGGCGCATTGGAACAATCGAATGTAGATCTTTCAGAAGAATTCACAAAAATGATCGTTTCCCAAAGAGGTTTCCAGGCAAATGCACGTGTAATTACAACTGCAGATAATTTGCTTCAGGAAATAACAAATCTTATCAGATAACCTATCACACGACCCATGAAAGGGAGGAGTTCCAATTTGCTCCTCCTTTTCAATATAAATAATAAACATGACCAAGTGTTTAATAATAACCACTTTTCATGTTAAAACTTCACAAATTACAAGAAATTTCTTCTTATAATAAATGGCATATCAGTTGTCATAATCCTCACTATTATGGCAGAAGAAATATCAAAAACAGAAAAAAAAGAAGAAGCTTCTCCCCAAAAAGAGAAGAAACCATCTTCGTTTAATCCTAAAATATTAATGTTTGGGTTACCAATATTTATTGTTCAAGTTGTTATCATTTACTTTGTTACTGCAAATGTTCTTATGAGTAAAATTGAAGAACATGAAACAGGTAAATCACCAGCCGCCGAGGAACAAACAAATATCGAAAAAGTTAAGGAAACTAAATCTTCAAACCTTGGAAAATATATCTTTTCGATTGACGATATAATTGTTAATCCTGAAGGAACTGACGGAAAGCGATTGCTTTTAGTTTCGGTAGGTTTTGATTTAGCAAAAGAAGAAGATAAAAATGAACTGAAGAACAAAGAAATAATGGTTAAAGATGCAATAATTTCAACACTTTCCAGTAAAACATTGGCGCAGTTATCTAATGTTTCTTACAAGGATTCAATTAAAACACAAATAAATAGCCGAGTAAGTCAGCTTATTCCGGATATAAAGTTAAACGCAGTTTATTTAAGTAAATATATAATTCAATAAAATGGCAGAAGTACTTTCCCAGCAGGAAATTGATCAGCTGCTGAATAATGTAAATAAAGGAGAAGAAGAGCAGCCGTCTTCGGTAGTTAATAGTGATACGGAAGTTGTTCCGTTTGATTTTAGATTACCAAGCAGGATTTCTAAAAATCAAATTAGGACAATCAGAAATATTCACGAAAATTTTGCTGAAAGTTTTGCATCTTTTTTAGTTAATAAACTGCAGACGATAGTTAGTATTAATGTTACTTCAATCGATCAAATATATTATTCGGAATATATCTTATCTGTCTCAAATCCGGCATGTTTATATACCTTTGAAATTAAAAATTCGGACATCAAAGGTATTCTTGAATTAAACAACGATTTTGCTTTAACGCTTGTAGATAGATTGTTGGGCGGAAACGGTGTCGGCACAAAACAAAACAAAATTATAACTCCAATTGAACAAAAAGTTTTGAGCTCAATCGTTGACAGAATTATGCTGGATCTTAAAAAAGGCTGGCAGACAGTATCCAACTTTGAATTTGCTGTCGAAAGATTCGAGTCCGATATAGATTTTGCTCAAATAACTTCGCAAAGCGAATCTGTACTTTTAATTTCTTTTGATGTTATTATCGGCGAAATAACTTTCCAAATGAATATTTGTTTTGCTACATATGCTTTTGATACAGTACTTTCTAAACTTTCTTCACAAAAATTTGCAACTATTAGACCTGTAAAATATGTCGGAACAACTTCGCAGGAAATTATTACAAACCACCTGCATAAAACTTATGTCCCGATAACTGTTGAATTCGGAAAAACTAAAATTTCAATAAAAGAATTATCTGAATTGGAAGTTGGAGATATACTTAAACTTCAAACAAAAATTAATGATGAGCATATAATTAAAATTGCAAATAAACCAATGTTTATAGGAAGAATCGGAAAAGTTAATGATCACAAAGCTATTAAAATTATTAAAGAATTAAATCCGGAAGAAAATCTAAATAGGTAAAATAAATGGCAGAAACAAATGAGAAAAATTTAAATCAGGACTCACCGGAGGAACAGATAAAAAATGAAAAGCCTGCAGAAGTAAAAAATGAAAAGCACAAAATCTGTTAATGTAGCAGAGTTCGATGAACTTGAAGAATCTCATGCAGCAGGCAAAGATTCGATGGACAAATTTGAGTTGTTAAAAGAACTTCAGCTTAATGTTTTTATTGAACTTGGAAGAACTCAAATGTACATTAAAGATATTCTGGAACTTGAAAGAGGTTATGTTATTGAACTGGATAAATTAGCCAGCGAACCTGTGGACATTTATGTAAACAATAGAAAAATTGCCGAAGGAGAGGTCGTTGTAATAGATAAGCATTTCGGTATTAGAATAACAAATCTAAGTGATGCCCAAAATAGGATCAAAGGAATATAATAAATGTCGTTCTTCGATATATTAAAAACATTTCTCCCTCTTATTTTATTGGTCGGACTTCTTTACGGCATTTTATATTATGTAAGAAAATCAGGCCTAAGAATTTCTGGTAAAAGCAAAAGTCCGTTCAGTATTAATATTTTAAATACACAAATGATAATGCCGAAAAAATATATTTCGGTTATAAAAGTTAAAGATAAATTATTGGTGCTTGGAATCAGCGATCAATCTATTTCTGTTTTAAAAGAATTTGATGATGATAATATTGAAATGAATATTTCGGAAAAAACCGATGTAAGCAGTAATGCAAATTTTTTGAAGATATTAAAAAAGAATATGGGATTTTGATGAAAAAATATTCGGTTTTAATTATAATTTTATCTTTGATTGTATTTGCTTCACCATTGATGGCACAGCAAGCACCGCCTATAGCTTTACCTAAAATCGGGATTAATATAGGCACCTCTCAAAATCCTCAGGATATTTCAGTTACTCTGCAAATATTATTATTAATGACCGTTTTAGCTCTAGCTCCATCTATTCTTATCATGACTACCTCTTATTTAAGATTGATTATTGTTTTTCATTTTCTTAAAAGCGCTTTAGGAACACAAACAATGCCGCCAAGTCAATTGCTTTCCGGGATTGCTTTGTTTATTACTTTTTTCATAATGGCGCCAACCTGGGGTAAAGTAAATGATAATGCTCTAAAACCATTAATGGACGGAAAAATTCAGCTTCAGGAAGCATACGACAAAGGAATCGAACCTATTAGAGAATTTATGTTTAAAAATGTCAGAGATGAAGATCTTGAGTTGTTCATCCAATTGGCAAATTTAAAACGTCCGGATAACAGAGTGGAATTACCGACTTATGTTTTAGTACCTGCATTTGCATTGAGTGAACTTAGAGCCGGTTTTATAATTGGTTTTTTCATCTTTATTCCGTTTTTAATGATAGACATGATTGTGTCAAGTATATTAATGTCAATGGGAATGATGATGGTACCGCCAATGCTTGTTTCTCTACCTTTTAAAATTCTTCTTTTTGTATTAGTAAACGGATGGACGTTAATTGTCGGATCCGTAGTTAGGAGTTTTGGATAAATGACTGAGCAAATTGTAATTGAAGTTTTAAAAAATGCATTTTATACTACATTTATAATTATTCTGCCGATTTTAAGTGTCTCTTTAATTGTCGGAATTATTATTTCAATTTTTCAGGCTGCTACATCAATTCAGGAAATGACATTGACATTTGTTCCTAAAATTCTGGCAACAGCAGTTGCAATTATTTTTTTGATGCCCTGGATGATTGATAAATTATTGACGTTTACAAATCAACTCTTTACAATGTTTATTGACTTCATTAAATGACAACCAAATTTGTAATTGATTTTGTAATAATATTATTAATCTTTTTACGGATTCTTTCGGCATTTGTAACAGCTCCTTTTTTCGGCGATAAGTCGATACCGGTTATTATTAAAATATTTCTAGCATTTATAATTGCATATATAATTTTTCTAGTTAGCGAAAATTCAAATATTCATGTTGAAACTTCTATTTGGTGGCTATTTATAAACGCTGCCAAAGAAATTATTACGGGATTGATAATTGGCTACAGTCTTAATTTTGTTTTTTATGGAATATCATTTGCAGGCAGTTTAATAGGCTTTGATATGGGTTTAAGCATTGCAACAGTTTTTAATCCGTTCGATGAATCTCAATCTGAAATTATCGGTCAAACAATTTTTCTAGGTGCAATTATAGTTTTTATTTTAATAAATGGACATCATTATTTAATAAGCGGTCTTTTATATTCTTTTAAAGTTATTCCAATAGGAAAGCTGGTAATCTCTAAATCAGTTTATACTTTGTTGATAAAATATTCTGCCAACATATTTGTAATTGCCATAAAAATATCCGCACCAATTTTAATTTCGTTTTTCTTAATTAATATTGCCAGAAGGAATACTTGCCAGAGCAATTCCTCAAATGCAGATATTTTTTGTTACCCAGCCTTTATTAATAGGAATTGGGTTTTCGCTTTTAGTTATAACAACACCATTTATAATTTTTTTAATAAAAAATTTATTGGAATCATTTGAAGTTAATTTAATGCAATTAATGAAAGCTATGGGAACTTAATTATGGCGGATGTCGATCAACAAGAAAAAACCGAACAACCGTCTCAAAAAAAGCTTGATGAAGCAAGGGAAAAAGGCCAGGTGGCCAAAAGTCAGGAAATCAATTCATTATTGATTTTTACATCCGGCTTAATGCTTATTTATTTCTCACATAAATTAATTGCCGACCAATTAGGAAAGTTAACAAGAAAAATTTTTAACTCTCTGGATGTTTTAAATTTAAATGTTGATAGTCTGCAAATGTTTTTAAAAGACATTACACTTGACACAATAATAAATTTACTGCCTTTTTTTCTTGGTCTTATTTATAGTTAGTGTTGTCGCAGGAGTTGCTCAAGTTGGTTTTAAGTTAAGTCCTAAAGCTCTCATGCCTGATTTTAAAAAATTTAATCCTATTAGCGGAATCAAAAAAGTTTTCTTTTCATCCAGATCTCTTGTTGAATTATTAAAATCTCTCATAAAAATGTTCGTAATCGGATACTCTGTTTATTTCCTATTAAAAGATCTGGTATTAAATTCAGCATCATTAATCGAATTATCCGTCAGTGAAATTGTAAATTTTATGGTCGATTCTACAATTACTTTGACCTGGAAAATAGCTCTTATTTATGCAGTGCTTGCCGCTTTAGATTTTATATATCAAAGGTTTGCCTTTAAGAAAGAGATGAAAATGACTAAGCAGGAAGTTAAAGAAGAAAACAAACAGGTTGACGGAGATCCGCTTACAAAATCCAGGATTAGAAAAATTCAAATGATGATGTCTAAAAACAGAATGATGCATGATATTCCGACGGCAGATGTTGTAGTCACAAACCCAACACATTATGCAATAGCATTAAGATATAATATGCAAAAAGATGGTGCACCAAGAGTTGTTGCAAAAGGAGTTGATGCCTTAGCTCAAAAAATTAAAGATGTAGCAAAAGAAAATAATATACCATTATATGAAGATAGGGAATTAGCTAGGGCATTATACAAGTATTGCGATATCGGTGACCAGGTACCGGAAAAATTATTTCAAGCGGTAGCTCAAATACTTGCATATATTTTTCAACTTAAAAAGAAAAGAAAGAAATCCATAGTTTAATTTATGAAACGCTTCAGTAAAAATACGGATATAATATTAGCACTCGGCTTAATTTTTATATTGGGCTTAATGTTAATTCCATTGCCTCCAACATTACTGGATTTCTTTTTAGCAATAAATATAAGTCTTGCAGTTTTAATTCTTATAGTCTCTCTTTATATACAATCACCTTTGGATATTTCTATATTTCCCGGCTTATTATTAGTCCTAACTTTATTTAGATTATCTCTAAATATAAGTTCTACAAGATTAATTTTAATTGAAGGAAATGCCGGTAAAATTATTCAGAGTTTTGGATCGTTTGTAGTCGGCGGAAATTACGTAGTCGGATTTATCATATTTATAATTTTAGTGATAATTCAGTTTATTGTAATTATAAAAGGATCAGGCAGAATCTCGGAAGTTGCTGCAAGATTTACATTAGATGCAATGCCCGGAAAGCAAATGGCAATTGATGCCGATCTTAATGCCGGTTTGATAAATGAAAAAGAGGCCAGGATCAGAAGAGATAACATCAGCCGTGAATCCGAGTTTTACGGAGCAATGGACGGTGCAAGTAAGTTCGTCAAAGGTGATGCAATTGCAGGATTACTTATAAATGCAATAAATATAATCGGCGGTTTTATTATTGGTGTTGCTCAAAGAGGTTTAACTTTTTCAGATGCTTTAAAAACATATACAATATTAACCATTGGTGACGGCTTAGTTTCCCAAATTCCCGCTCTTTTAATTGCAACTGCAGCCGGTTTAGTTGTTACAAGAAGTGCTGCCGGTACTTCTCTCGATACACAAATGCGGACACAGCTTCTTTCAAATCCAAGAGTATTAGGAACCGTTTCTGCTACTATTTTTTTATTTTCAGTTATTCCTGGAATGCCTACAATTCCGTTTTTACTTTTAAGTATTATTTTAGGTTTTACTGCTTACGCAAGTAGAAAAAAATTAAAGTCCAAAAAGAATGAAGAAACTGCTGAAGTTGAAGAAACTCCTGCCGAAGAAACAGTTGAACAATACCTTCAAGTTGATCCGATCGAAATTGAAATTGGATATGGATTAATCAGTTTGGTTGATGAAAGGCAGGGGGGAAATCTTTTCCAAAAGATTTCATCTACTAGAAAATATATAGCTTTGGAATATGGTGTTTTAATTCCGCCGGTCAGAGTAAGAGATAATTTACAGCTTAACCCAAATGAATATATTATAAAAATTAAAGGCAATGTTGTAGCTTCATATGAGATTTATACAGATAGATTTTTGGCTATGAATCCCGGAAGTATAAGTGAAAAATTAAATGGAATACCCACCTTTGATCCTGCTTTTAATTTGCCTGCATTCTGGATAAATAATGAGGAAAAAGATAAAGCCGAACTTTTAGAGTTTACGGTTGTTGACGGAACTTCAGTTTTGTCTACGCACTTGCAGGAAACTTTAAAGAAAAATTTTGACAAGATTTTATCGCGTCAAGCTGTTAAACAATTATTGGAAAATTTAAAGAAAGAATATCCTGCTGTAATTGAAGAAATAAATCCTGATACTCTGCCGCTTGGAATAATCCAAAAAGTTCTACAGAATTTATTAAGAGAGTATATTCCGATTAAAGATCTTGTTCAAATATTGGAAGCTTTAATAGATTATTCAAAAGTAACTAAAAATGCAGATGTACTTACTGAGTATGTCAGGCATTCAATTGGAGATTTGATCGCTAATATTTATAAAGATAGTAATAACATTATCCACGCTGCTTCTTTGGGACAAGGAATTGAGGAAATTATTTCAAAATCTCTTCAAGGTCAAAAAGAACCAAGTTTAAATCTAGGATTGAATCCTAAAGTTTTAAGAGAAATTCAATTACTTATCGAAAAAATAATTGAGAACTTTAAGGACTTAGGCTATCCGCCGGTGTTTATTACTTCAGCAACAATAAGACTTTATTTTTACAGATTGATTAATTCAAGTTTTCCCGATGTTGTTGTATTGTCATTTTCAGAATTGCCTTCAAATGTTGAAATGGAATTTATAGATAAATTGGAATTAGAATATGCAAATTAAAAAATATACAGCACCGACTTTAAAAGAAGCATCGTTAAAAATGAAATCCGAATTAGGTGAAGAAGCTGTTATTCTCGGTTCAAGAATTGTTGAAAATGAATATAATCTTGGTAGAAAAAAAATGTATGAAATAACCGCTGGATTAGATAAGCCGATAAATGCAAAAGTAAAATCAAATCAAAGTTTAAATAACCGTAAAAAAGAAATATCAAACCTAAAAAATAAAATTTATCAAAATAAAAATAATTCCAAGGTATCAGCTAAACCGCAAATCAAAAATACTAAAAATAAAGAAGCGGAAAATTCGGATTTAAAAAGAGAAATTAAAGATATAATTGATACTTTAGCTTTTAAAGAAGTTCATAAATCTATTATAACTGTTATTATGAAGCAGCTGAAAAGTTATGAAAAATTTCTGCATACTTCTAATCTTGATAGCTATGTTTTATCGATTATTTCTTCATTTATTCAGGTCAAAAACTTTGAACTTAACAAGAAGAATTCTCCAAAAATTGTTAGTATAGTGGGGCCGACAGGAGTCGGCAAAACAACATGTATCGCAAAGTTAGCAGTAATTGCAAAACTTCTTAATGAACTAAAAGTCGGTCTTATTTCTATTGATACATTTAGGCTCGGCGCTATTGATCAGCTGAAAATCTTTTCGGAAATAAGCAATATTGATTTTCAAGTTGCATATGAACCTGAAGAGATGCCGGAATTAATAAATAAATTTAAAGATAAAGATGTAATTTTTATTGACACTGCCGGTAGAAGTCAAAAAGATATTAAACAGCTTGAAAAAACAAAAGAATATTTAAACAATATAAAAGTTGATGAAACATTTCTTGTATTAAGTGCAACAAATACGACTAGAACTTTATATGATGTTGTTGAAAAATTTAAAATCTTTAATTATGGTTCTTTAATTTTTACTAAAATTGATGAAGCTGCAGTTTTTGGAAATGTTCTGAATGTGGTTAGTAATTTTAATCTTCCGGTAACATTTTTATCAAACGGGCAAGTAATTCCCGATGATATTATTGCCGCTGATTCCGAGTTTATATCTAACCTTGTTTTGACCGGAAAGATGAATAAATGACAGGGCAGGCAGAAAGATTAAATAATCTTTTTAAAGAAGAAACTTTTAATGAACAAGAAGTTATTGATAATCTTGTTGCTTTTTCATCCGGGAAAGGTGGAACCGGTAAAACATTTTTATCATTAAATATTGCTTATGCACTTTCCAAATTAAACAAGAAAGTTTTATTAATTGATCTGGATTTAAATTACGCAAATCTTAATTTATTAGTGAATAAAATATCCGATAAAAACATCTCTAATCTATTAAGTAGTAATTGTTCAATAAACGATTTAATCTTTAAATACAACCAGAACTTAGATTTTATCTTCGGGGTTTCAGGAGAATATCCTTTATTAGAATTTGATAACAAACTGATAAGTTTTTTACTGGCAGGTTTAAACTCGATAAAAAATAATTATGATTTTATTTTTATTGATACTGCATCCGGCGGGAATAAATATCAAATTAAATTTTTAAGCAAGTGCGGAATTAATATTTTGGTATCTACACCGGAACCAACATCTGTTATGGATTCTTATGTAATAATTAAAATGCTGAATGGATTGAATTATACAGGCGAGAAGTTATTGATCATAAATAAAACCGAAAATTCTGCAGAAATTAAAGAAACTTATAATAATATTAGTACTGCAGCTAAACATTTCTTAAATGATTCAATAAAATTATTAGCATCTGTTAATAATGATAAATTAGTAAGCGCTTCAATCGCTGAGCAAAATTTATATTTAGATCTTTTCCAGGATTCTCCAACAGCAAGTCAAATATTTGAAGTCGCACAAAGGTTATTTGATTTCAGTCAAATGGCTAATATTAAGCAATCATATAATACACACCAAAATTAAACTCCTATTTTTCCGTCATATAACTGTTTTTTAACATTTTTTTTAACAACCCAAATTGGTACAGCTTTTGTCTTTTACAGATGTAAAATATTATGCAAAAGGTAATTATATATATCGGTTTATTAGTGTTTTTCTTAGCTCTTATCTTTTTTTCCAGATTAGGGTGGCCGTTTCAAATCGTTCTTTTTAAGTCTTTCATTCTTTTTTTAGTTATTACGATTATGATGAGCCTGTTGGCAATAATTTTCATTAAAACTGTAAACAAAACCAATTTTGACGATAGTCAGGATTTTCAATAAAATATTTGGGAAATACCTATAATGAATAACACACAATTATGGTATGAATACAAAAGCTCTCATGACGCCGGCCTTAAACAAAAAATAGTTTTAAACTATACAAAGCTGGTTCATTACGTTATCCATCATTCAAAACTTGCCAACTTGGGAATTCTCGATGACCGGGATTATTTTCAATTCGGAATTGAAGGTTTAAGTGAAGCAATAGATAGGTTTGATCCGGACTATGGTACCAAATTCGAAACGTATGCAATACAAAGAATAAGAGGAAAAATTATAGATGAATTGAGAAAGCTTCAAAAAAAACAAGTTCTGACAAACTCTTCAAATGAACCTGAAGAATTTTATATAAGCAATTTATCAATTGATAAAACAATTGATGAAGATGAAAGTTTTTCCTTATCCGACACAATTCCCAGCGATTATGATAAACCAAATGAAGAAGTTGAAAAAAATGAAGCAATTGATTTTTTGAAAAGTAGCCATTAAGAATTTACCGGAAAGAGACAGACTTATAATTGGTCTTTATTATTATGAAAATTTAAACTACCAGGAAATTGCCAGCATTCTTAATATAACAATTTCCAGAGTTTCACAAGTTCACTCAAAAATAATGAAAAATTTAAAGAACAAACTGTCGTTTATAAATGCCTGATATTGATATTACCAATAGCTTAAAGAAAAAAAACATAAGCGGAATACTAAAGAGTATTAGGAATTTGCCATCAATACCTACTGTATTAATAGAAGTCTCAAGATTACTGGATAATCCAATGACTAATGCTTCCGAACTGGCAGAAACAATAAGTAAAGATCAAGGTATTGTTGCAAAAATTTTAACTGTTGCAAATTCATCTTTGTATGGTTTGCCGAGAAGAGTTTCCACGGTGGATTTTGCAATTGTAATATTGGGATTTGAGAATATAAAAAATATAGTTATTGCTTTAACAACAATTGAAACCTTCAGCGGGAAAAGCGATAAGAATTGGAATAAAAGCAGTTACTGGATTCATTCAATGACAGTTGCAGGTCTTGCCAAAAAAATTGCAGAAGATATCGGTTTTCCAAAATCAGGCGAAGCTTTCACATCAGGCTTACTTCATGATCTTGGTGTCTCTATTATTCAAAGATATATGAATGATGAATTTAATCAAATATGTGAATTAGTAGAAATGAATAACATTTCTTTTTTCAAAGCAGAACAGAATATTCTAGGAGCAACACATCAGGAAATCGGTAAACTGCTTGTTGAAAAATGGAATTTACCAAAGTCCTTGAGCGATGCAATTTATTATCACCATACTCCCGAAGCCTGTGAAGAAAATAATAAACTTGCCGCAATTATTCATCTTGCTGATTATATGACTCAGTATTTTAACAAAGGTACATTTAAATGGGACCAAGACTATGAACTGGATAAATCCGTGATCGATATTCTAAATTTAGGCGACGAGGAATATCTGGAACAATTCATAGACAGTTATCAAAATTATTTAATTAATTCTTAGAAACATTTATAAAGTGAATCAATATGCTTGTAGACGTAAACACACAACAGCAAAAAAGGAATAAGACAGAATTAGTTCTTAAGAATATTTATAATCTGCCGCCGATTCCTAAAATTATGGAAGAGACCCTTAAAATGATCGACAGTAAGAGCGTAAATAATACAGAGCTTGCTAAAGTTATTTCTAAGGATTTAAGTCTCGTTGCAAAAATATTAACAATTGCAAATTCTCCTATGTATGGTTTGCAGAGAAGGGTAACAAATATTGATTTTGCAATTTTAGTATTAGGATTCAGCGAATTAAGAAATATTATTTCCGTACTGTCTTTATCCGAAGCGTTTAAAAATAAAACAGATAAATATTTAGATCAGAAAAAATTCTGGATGCATTCTTTCCTAACCGGTAGCGCCGCAAAAAGGTTATCTGAAGAAATAGAATTTTATAATAAAGGCGAAGCTTTCATCGGCGGATTTCTGCATGACCTCGGAATTTCTGTTATTCACAGGTACCTGCATTCAAACTTTGTTGAAATTCAGGAGCTTGTTACAAATAAAGGTTTAACATACCGGGAAGCCGAACTTGAAGTATTGGGAATGGATCACCAGGAAATCGGCTTCTTCTTAATGGAAAGATGGAATTTCCCGATGGAATTATGTAATGCAGTTTTACATCATCATCAAGCCGTAAAAGCTACTCAGGAAGATAAACTGTTATCTACTGTTATCAATTTTGCTGATTATATGACCCAGGCTTTAATGATTGGTGATTTTGATTGGGATGTTAATATAGAATTGTGTAAAGAAGTTTATACAACTTTCGGATTCAAAAATGACGAAGATGTTGAACACTTTGTAAACAGTTACAAAGAACTTTTTGAAAACCAAATGGATTCAGTAAGGCATTTAAATTGAGAGTTATAAAAGACAATACCGCTGCATTTGAATCTTTTTATAAGACGATTCCTTATATCCAGAATAATTTGAATAACACTAAAGAATTCAGCGGACAGGATATAACAAAAATTACAAATTACTTTGATAAGATTTTTTCTTTTCAAAACGAAATTAAAAATGCGGCAGGTATTAACTCTGTTCTTAAAATTCTAAATAATACCTTAAAATATATAATCAATTATAAAGAAGCCGGTGTTTTTATTTTTAATGAAAACAAAACTGAGCTAATGCCTCTAAGTAAAGAAATATCGGAATATTCGACAGAATTTATAAACAAAGCATATTCTGAAGGAATTATAGATTGGATTTTTGAATCATCCAAACACAAGTTTATACCGGATTTCAAAATATACAATATTAAAGGCTCCAAACTAAATTATTTAGTTTATCCGGTACTAAACAGTAGGCATAAACGCGGCTTGCTTTTTCTACTTACTCCTCTTGCTAATTTAGATCATGGATCGCTTGATGATAAGATGATTCAGACAGTATTGGAAATTGCTTCACAAAAAATTGAAATACTTAAAACCCAGATAGTTTCTAAAAAATCATACAATGATCTTCAACTATATCAAAGTAAATTAATTAATGATTATAAACTTGCTGCAATCGGAGAACTTACTGTTGGAATTGTAGATGAAATACTAACTCCGCTGCAGGTTGTTTTAAGTTTAATAGACATTGAAGAAAAAGAAAATAATATACTAACTAAAAACGACGCTCAATCTATTAAAAATCAGATAAAAAAAGTAAATGTAATTATTGAAAGACTTGTCAAATTTGCGGGAATTAAAAATGACAATATCAAGATATATCCTTGCAGTCTCAATAATTTAATTACAGAATATTATTTGTTACTTAAATCTACATTAGAAAATAACAACCGTGAATGCATTTTAGATCTTGGAAAAAATGTACCCAACATACTTACAAATCCTAATTATATAAACCAAATACTTGCTAATACTTTTGGAGTGATAAATTTACTTAAAACAGATTCGGTCGGAATAATCATTCAAACCAGATTTTCTGAAGATAAAATAAATTTAAGATTTGCAGTTACAGAAATTATTGAAGATCTGAAAAATAAAAATGATAAATCTTATTTCAACTTGAAGCTTATCAACAATTTAATGAAAAAACATGAAGGTGAATTGAAAATAAATATTTCACAGCGTAACGGAACTATATTATTAATGTCATTTCCTTTAAAGAGAAAATTAAGATGAAAAATTTTTATAAAATATTAATTATTCTGCTTTTTATTTCTTCTGATTATGCACAAAACAAAACCGAAAATATAAGTAATATGATTTATTCTTCGGATTCGATTAATATAGGTTCAATGGTCCAAGCTCAAATTGAATTAGCTAAAGAAAGAGAAGCAAAGGGTGAAATTCAAAGTACGTTTTCATCAAGCATTGCAAAAAACAGTAATATCATTCCGCATAGCAATTTAGTAGCAAATGAATCCAAATCGTTTTTATCGCCAAAGCTGCTAATTATTTCATCTTTTAGTCTGATTGCATTTTTATTCGTTTTTATAAGAAGATTAATCTTTACAAAAGGTTCAAAAAGAAAAGACAGATCTTCAAAAAATAGTTTTGTAATTAATAGGGAAATGCTGACTCCCATTAGAAAAGAATTAAAAAACTTAACCAATGCTATGGAGGTAAATTCACTAGATGACAAAGCTAAAGAACTAAATATTTCCAAAGGTGAATTAGTATTGGCAGCCAGATTAAAATCATTAGAATTGACAAAACTTAGTTTTAATAATAGAAAGTAGAAAAATGATTAAGGGAATTTATATAGCCGGACGAAGTCTTGATTCCAAGTTCAAAAATATTGAGATAATCGGCAATAACCTCGCAAATGTAAACTCAACCGGTTATAAAAAAGCTTTTACTTTTTCAGAAATGGTAAACAATTTGAACCAGCCGCAGATTGTTCAATCAACAAACTTTAGCCAGGGCGCCTTTACTGCCACTTCCAATCCTTTGGATTTAAGTATTAACGGAGATGCATTTTTTGCTTTGCAGACAAACAGCGGTATTCAATTTACAAGAAACGGAAAATTTTCTATTTCAAAAGATGGTTTCCTGGTAAATGAACAAAATGAAAAAGTACTTGGCAAAAGTGGTCCGATAAATTTAAGCAACTATCAACTTGATGATAACCAAACTATATCAATTTCTAAAAACGGTGATATTAAAATCGGTAAAAATTTTGTAGATACTTTGATGATAGTAAAGCCGGATTCCGACAATACCTTAATAAGAGAAAACGGAACCAATTTTGCCCCAACCGGAAATAATTTTTTGTTAGCAAATGATTCCGACTTCAGCATCCAGCAGGGTTACCTGGAAGAATCAAATGTTAATCCAATTGAAGAAATGACAGAGATGATAAAAGTTCATAATGATTATAATTCTGCTGCAAAGATGGTAACATTTTTAGACCAGTCTCTGCAAGAAGCAAATGAAATTGGAAAAGTTTAATAAAAAAGGAGAATGAATTATGCCAACCAGAGCCTTAAGAACTGCAGCTTCCGGAATGTATGCACAGCAGGTAAATATTGAAGTTATATCTAACAATATTGCAAACGTAAACACAACCGGTTTCAAAAAAAATAAAGCAGAATTTGAAGATCTTATGTACCAGGAAGTTCAGGTTCATCCTCAAACTTCTGCGACACCGGGAATATACGGCGATACAGATAATAAAATTCTTGTTGGAAACGGAGTTCAATCTGCTTCAACACAAAAAATATTTTCTCAAGGGGATATTACTGCTACTAACAACCAGCTTGATGTTGCAATTCAGGGAGATGGTTTTTTTCAAATTAGAAAACCGGATGGAACTTATGTTTATACAAGGGACGGTTCTTTTAAATTAAACTCAGATGGAAAAATAGTTACCTCGGGCGGATATGAATTAGATCCCGGGTTAACAATAGATTCAAATGTTTCAAGTATTTCAATTAGTAGAGACGGTACGGTTGCTGTTCAAGATTTAGGCGGAAATCAAAATGTATTAGGAAATATTGAATTAGTCAAATTTACAAATCCAGCCGGTTTAAAACCTTTAGGAGATAATCTTTATGCTGAAACTGAATCATCAGGTACTCCGCTGCTGGGAACACCGGGAGCGGATGGATTCGGAGATTTGCATCAAGGTTATCTTGAATCTTCAAATGTTGATATTGTTGAAGAAATGATAGCTATGATTACTGCACAAAGAGCATATGAAATGAATTCAAAAACCGTTCAGACAGTAGAAGATATGCTTTCCACAGCTAATCAGCTTAAAAGGTAATTAGGATAATGTTAAACACTTTACTCATACTGCTTTTTCTTTTCCAAAACCCGCATGGAATAGAAAAATCATTAAAAAATTATCTCGATTCTCAATTAAACAATTATGATAAATATGAATATACTATAGTATCTACCCCTTCAAATTTAAAAAGTTATTCCATAGATACTCATAAAATATTTAAACAAACCGGTAATTTCGGCTACATACCTGTTAAAGGCGATTTTAATAAAAAAGTAAGTGCAAGTGCATATATAATTGTTCGTTTAAAGTTATTTAAAAATGTTTTTGTTGCTTCAGATAATATACAAGCAAATGCGAGTTTATCCAGAGGAAATTTTAATGAGATGCTTCTGGACATCACTCGTTTTAACGGGACAACATTTGATGCAAATACCAGTTTAAAAAATTTAAGAAGTAAAGTATTTATTAAAAAAGGTTCTGTATTACTAAAAGAACTTATAGAACCAATACCGGAAGTTTTGGCCGGTTCACCTGTTACCGCGCTTGCTGTAAAAGGAAGTGTAGTAATTAAAACGGATGCCTTTGCTAAACAAGACGGAAATTCAGGGGAGTTAATTTCAATTACAACAAAAGATAAAAAGTATTTTAAAGCTAAAGTTTTAAACTTTTAAAGAAGTTTTAATAATAGAGTAAAACATGAAAAAAATTTTAATAACAATAATTTTATTTTCTGTGCAGTTTATAATTAGTGCACAAAATATGCAGGATTATTCAACTTACTCTTTGTTTTCCGATTTAAAGGCAAATAAAGTCGGAGATGCAATAACCATATTAGTCGTAGAATCTTCACAAGCTTTTAACAATGCAGAAAAGTCAACGGGTAAAAGCAGTAATCTCGGATTTAATTTAGCCGGAACTGTCGGTTCAAGTTCTGTTCCCGGAGTTGATGCCGGAATTAAATCCAATAATAATTTTAAAGGATCCGGTTCAACAAAAACCAGCGGGATGATAAGTACCAAATTAAGTACAACAATAGATTCTGTTTTACAGAACGGAAATTTACACATACGAGGCAGCAGGAAATTAATTATTAATGGTGAGGAACAGACAATTCAAATAAAAGGAATTGTAAGACCCTCTGATATCATGACCGACAATACTGTCCTTTCATACAATATTTCCGAAGCTGAAATTGTTATTCAGGGTAAAGGAATGATTGAAGATTCTCAAAGTCCCGGATGGCTGACAAAATTCTTTCACTGGATATTCTAGGTTGGTTATGAAAAAGCTTTTAATAATAATTTTATTCGGTTTTTTATTTACAAACATTTTTGCTCAAAGAATTAAAGATATAGCATATATATCGGGTGAAAATTCACAGCAGGTTGTTGGTTATGGTTTGATTGTTGGTCTAGCAGGAACAGGAGATACACAGCGTTCCACTTTTACCGTTCAATCCGTATCAAGTATGCTGAAAAGATTTGGAATTACAGTCCCTCAAACAGATTTAAGAACGAGAAATGTCGCCGCTGTGATGGTCACTGCTAATTTAAATCCTTATTTAAAAGAAGGTGCTTCATTTGATGTAACGGTATCATCATTAGGTGATGCTTCAAGTTTATTAGGCGGAACTTTAATCCTTACACCATTATCCGGAACTTCCGGAATTGTTTATGGTTATGCACAAGGTTCAATTTCTGTCGGTGGCTATGATTTCAATACATCATCCGGAAGCAGAATTGCTAGGAATCATGCATTAGCCGGAAGAGTGCCGAGAGGTGGAGTTTTAAAAAAATCAATTAATACTTCAGTTTTACCAAGCAGTGAAATTAGTGTTTTCTTAAACGATCCTGATATTACAACAGCTAGTAATGTTGCAAATGCAATAAATAATAAATTCGGTCAGCAGACAGCTTTAGCTTCAGATGCAGGTGAGATTAAAGTTAAAATACCAACAGATAAACAAAATAATTTGGTTAGTTTTATTTCCGATCTTGAATTATTACCTGTTCAAGTGGATGTAAATGCAAAAGTTGTATTGGATGAAAGAACAGGAACTGTTGTTGCAGGCAGTAATGTAAAAATAAGTCCGGTTACAATTACACATGGTAATTTAAATATTCAGATAAGATCTTATCCTATTATTTCACAGCCGAATGCGTTTTCATCTGGTACCACAACTGTGGTGAATGATGCTGTTCCATATGTAAGTCAAGATTCAACAAATACTGTTGCAATTCAGGGAGCCTCAAATGTTCAGGAAGTTGCTGCTGCACTAAATTCATTAAAAGTTTCTCCCAAAGATATTATTTCAATTTTCCAGGCTTTAAAAGAAGCCGGAGCATTAATTGCGGAATTAATAATTATATAAACTTTAGTTATGCTTTTAAAAGTAACGGATAACATAAAACACTTTAATAATACTCCAGAAATTAATAATGAAATTTCTCCGAAGAAAAATCCGAAATTGGAAAAAGCATCCAGGCAGTTTGAAAGTTTGTTAACTTCGATGTTGATTAAAACAATGATGCAGTCCACAAAAGGAATGTTTGGCGATAACAGTTACGGCGGAGATTTTTATAGTACAATTTTCGAATCTCAATTAGCAGATAAAATTTCGATGGGAAAAGGTCTAGGTATTGCCGATAAAATTTATAATAAATTAAATGAAGAATTAAATCCCGCGCAAAAAAATAATATCAAATTAAAACCGCTTGAAAAATTAAATATTAATAAGAATAAAACTTTAAAAATTGCTCCAAGCAATTCTGCATTAGATAGGATATCCGAATATGATAATATAATTTCTGATGCCGCAGATCAATTCGGAATAGATAAAAATCTAATTAAGTCTGTCATTTTAACAGAGTCCGGCGGTCATAAAAATGCTGTTTCTAAGGCAAATGCTAAAGGTTTAATGCAATTAATGGATAGTACTGCGGTTGACATGGGAGTTAAAAATGTCTTAGATCCAAAAGAAAATATTTACGGCGGGACTAAATATTTAGCGCAAAATGCTTCGACAATATAAAGGAGATGTTAATCTTGCTTTAGCTTCTTATAATGCCGGACCCGGTAATGTTGATAAATATGATGGAATTCCGCCATTTAAAGAAACTAAAAATTATGTAAACAGAGTTTTAGGTTATTTGAAAAATTTTACAGAGTAAAAAATGAATACTTTTCCATTACAGCAGTCTTTAGAAATACAACTTTCAAATTTAAATATGCTTTTAGATTCAGGAAAATCAAAACAAAAAGCATTAATAAGCAATGATATGGAAGCTTTACAAAAATCTTTGTTAAAGGAAGAACAATTATTAAACATCGTGATAGTTCAGGGAGAAAACATTTGCGAAACAATTAAAAATTTAGCCGAAGAAAACTATTTGGAAATTAAACATCCTTCTCTTTCTGAATTTTTGAAATGTGTAAATGAAGAAAAAGATACAAATGTTAAAGTTATTAAAATGCTTCAGAATTCAATTAAAGAAATTGTAGAAAAAGTAAGTCTTACAAATAATCAAAACATGGCTTTGATTAATCACGCAAGAAGTTTTATAAAAGAAATGATTACTAACCTGGTCGGGTTATCTAAAAAACAAATATTGGATGCAAAAGTATAATGGCCATTAGTTCAATTTTCGATTTAGCAAGAAGAAGTTTAGCGGTTTATCAATATGCAATGGATGCTACTTCTCATAATATTGCAAATTCTTCAAATCCTGATTATTCAAGACAACAAGTTATTTTCTCAACTGAAAGACCGTTGAACTTAAATAATTTTACTCTTGGAATGGGTGTAAAGATCGATCAGCTCTTACGTGTTAGAGATGATATGACCGATAGACAAATTAGAACAAATAACCAGAACTTGTCTTTTAACAGTAAACAATCGGAAATTTTAGGACAGGTTGAAACCCTTTTCAGCGAACCTTCCGATTTAGGTTTATCCAGCTTAACAACTGATTTTTTTAATTCATGGAATGAATTAGCAGTAACACCAAATTCACAAGCATTAAGGCAGGAAGTTGTAAGATCTGCTCAAAGATTAGCAGATAAAGTTGGCAGTATTAATGACGGACTTAAATCCACTAAATCCGATTTACTTAATGAAGCTAAAGGTAAAGTTGATGAAATAAATGCATCGTTAAAACAGATCCAGGCAATAAATCAGCAGATATATGAATCTCAAGCTGCCGGATACGGCGTTAACGATTTATTAGATCAAAGAGATAAATTGCTGGGTACTCTTAGCCAGGATGTTAACATTAATGTTACTTACGATTCCGATAATATGGCAAATGTTTCAATCGGAGGCGTGTTTGCGGCTGATAGGGTTTCTGCTACAGAATTTAAACTCGGTACAAACAATGATAAGCTTACATTAGTAACAATTGATGGAAATAATTCATCAAAATTAACAGGCGGTGAGTTATATGGAATCACAAATAATTACTCGACTAATATTCCTAAATATCAAGATAATATTGACAGTTTAGTAAATGCATTAGTTAGCAGAGTGAATGCAGTTCATCAGCAGGGATATACAATTACGGATCCTCCTGTAACAAATGTTAATTTCTTTGAAGGTTATGAAAACGGTGTATTGAAAATTAATAATGATATTCTGCAGGATACTTCAAATATAGCAGTATCTGCGGACGGTACGGAAGGTAACGGAGACATCGCTGTGGCTATTGCAGGTATTTCCGAACAACAAATTTTTAACGGCATGACAATATCTGACGGATATTCAACATTAGTAAGTCAGATTGGAACGGACAAGTTATCTGCAGATCAATCCTTAGAAGCTAACCAAATGATCGATCAGCAGCTCCAGCAGAGAAAAGCTCAGATATCTGGTGTATCAATAGATGAAGAAATGACAAATGTAATTCAATATCAAAAATCTTATGAAGCCTCTGCTAAATTGATAACAATTTCAAATAACATGCTGGATACTTTATTAAACTTAGTGGGATGATAAATGAGAACGCCTGATATACTTTTAAGTAAAAACTTTATATACGATTTAAATTTAAATAAGCTTTCGGTTGAAAGACTGCAGGAGCAAATCGCAACAGGTACAAAAATTAGTAAGCCTTCGGATTCTCCTTCCGGAACAAGTAGAATTATTTCCGGAGATAAACTACTTTCTCAATCAGGCAGCTATATGAATAATATACAAAATGGAATTGCTTTTATGAATGAAACAACAACTGCTCTGGAGGGCTTTCAATCTGACATTGCAGATGTTTTGGTTCAATTTACTGAAATAAATAATTCCGCCGATAATTCAGATTATAATACTTATGCAGATAGTTTAGACCTTACAATTCAATCTTTATTGGACTTGGCAAATTCACAATACGACGGCAAGTATTTGTTTGCCGGAACAGATCATTCTGGTAAAACCTATGGTTACAATAGTGATAATAGTGCTATAGAAGTAAAAGTAAATGATGTATCCGGTCAGCAGAAAATTAAAATTTCTAATAATGCAACTGAGAAAATTAATGTAACCGGGACAGAAATTTTCGGAACTATAGTTTCAATGAAAGGGAACCTGGATAAAAGTGCTGCAAACGGTACAGCGGTCAATAAACAGCTTTCTATTTATGATGCAAAAGGGAATGAGTACTCTTACGATGTAACTTTAACAAAAACAAATAATAATACATATTCTTTATCATATGATATAATTGATTCGAATGGAATAAGTATTTATTCAACACCTCCCGATAGCAAAGAAGTTACTTTTGATCCTAATTCTGGATTGATAAAAAGCATAGGCGGCAAAAGCGGTTCAAATTTTAATATAAAAGATTCTGCACACAATATTAATTTTAATTTTGATTTATCGGCATTAAAAGAAAACGATGATCCTACTTCTACTAATCTTTCCGAAAATCAAAAGACAGATATTTTTAATACACTGATAAATATAAGAGACAATTTAAGATTAGGAATTAAACCTACTGACGAACAGCAGCAGTTCGTAAATGATTTTAATAGTAAGTTATTGGATAAACTGAGTGAAGTAGGTAATAGAATAAATCATTTGAATGATACTAATGACATGCTTCAGAGCCAAACGACAAATATGAAGGAAGTTATATCTAATGTGCAAGATGTTGATGTAGCACAGGCAGTTATGGATTTGCAAAATCAGAATTACCTATTACAGGTTTCTTATCAAATGTCTTCAATGTTCCTTCCAAAGACACTTATGGACTATTTATGAAAAAAAACTATGGAACATTTATTGGTCTATCGCTTGGTCTGGGTTCCATATTTGGTGCGTTTTTAATTGAGGGAGGTTCACTTAAAGCTTTATTTCTTTTACCGCCCTTGGTTATCGTGTTCGGAGGAACTTTTTCGGCTGTAATTATCGGATTCGGTTTCGATAAGTTCAAAGAAGCTATAAAACTTGTTAGGCTTGCTTTCATTCCTCCGCAATATAATCTTGCTCGTTTGATAAACAGTTTGATAGAAATTTCGATAGTATCAAGGAGACAAGGTTTATTAATGATTGAAAATGAACTTGTACGTATTGAACATGAATTCCCTAAAAAGTTATTAAGATATTTAATTGACGGTACCGATACGCATGATTTAGAAAATATGGCTTTTCTGGAAATGAAAACCATGGAAGACAGACACTTTTCCAATATCCAGATTTTTACAAAGATGGGCGGTTATGCGCCGACTATGGGAATTATTGGAACAGTTATGGGTTTAATTATGACTCTGGCAAGTGCCGGTAACGACCCGAATACGCTAATTCATAATATTGCATCGGCTTTTATTGCCACCTTGTGGGGAATTGTTAGTGCAAATATTTTATGGCTTCCTATAGGAGACAAACTTAAAAAATGCCACTTACAAGAGAAAAATATGATGGAGATTTCTATGGAAGGAGTCTTAGCGATACAACAAGGAGAAGTTCCATCAATAGTAAAAGCCAGATTAACAAGTATGCTTCCTCAAAAAGAACAAAGAAGAATTCTTTTTTCTTAAATGAAGGAACAAAGTACGAAGATGACAATCATGATAAAGATAGGTATTTAATAACTTATTCAGATGTAATTACTCTGCTGCTCGGATTGTTCATTATTTTATATGCTATTTCGAATATTGACTTAAAGAAATTTGAAAAATTTAAAAATGCTCTTGAAAGTTCTTTCGGTAATAATACCAAAGTCATCAACGTAATAAATAAGAATGATGTTGTGGATGTAATGCCCGAAGACAAATTAAAGAGTCACTTAATTAGTTTAATAAAAGAAAACGGATACTCAAATAAAATTAAACTGGAAGAAAATGCACGCGGACTTACAATTCATATTATGGATGAAATACTATTCCCATCCGGCGAAGCAGATTTGAGTGAAGGTTCTAAAAATGTTCTAGATAAAATTGCAACAATTTTAAAGCAAATTAAAAATGATCTTAGAGTTGAAGGACATACTGATAACATACCTATTAACTCGGAAGAATTTGCGTCGAATTGGCACCTTAGTGTAGCGAGAGCTTTAAATACAGCATACTTTCTCATAAAAGATGAAAGTTTAGCACCGGAAAGAGTTTCAATTGTTGGATATTCGGAATATAAACCGATTGCTTCAAATAAAACTGAAGAAGGTAGAGCTCAAAACAGACGTGTTGATATAGTAATCATAAGGAAGTAAAAATAGAAAATGAAAATAAAAACTTTTCAGTTCGGTGAAATAGAATTTAAGGAAGAAAATTTAATAAAATTTAATTCCGGTATTTTCGGCTTTGAAGATTTCAAAGATTTTGTTCTGATAAAAACCGAAAACGATTTGTTTTACTGGTTGAATTCAACCGAAAACCCGGAAATATGTTTCCCTGTAGTTGGAATAAGAGTACTCGATGATAAATATCCTTTTGAGGAAAATTACGAAGCATTTGGTATAGTTACACTTAATGAAGATCCTCGAAAAATCACTGTAAATCTTAAAGCACCTATTTATATAAACCAGGATGATAAAAAAGGTTTCCAAAAAGTATTGGATACCGATAACTATAATATAAATCATCATCTTTTTATAGAAGAATAAATAATGTTAATATTAAGCAGAAAAATAGACGAAGAAATTATTATTAATTCTGATATTAAAATAAAAATACTTTCTGTAGGAGATAACACTGTTAAGATTGGTCTTTCAGCTCCATCTGATGTTGAAATACTCCGGGGTGAAATTTTTGAGAAAATAAAAGAGAACATTCTTGATGCAAATATGAAGAGCAAACAGAAAGTAACAAATATAACTGATCTAAAACTAAACAAATTAAAATAAATTATATGCTCAACGGAAAAAACTTAAAAATTCTTGTAGTTGATGATTCGGATGTTATACAAAGTTCTATTAAAGAATATTTTGCCGAATATGAACTGGAAATAATAACATGTGCTGATGGTCTTGAAGGCATTAAAAACGTAATTGAGTTAAGACCGAATCTAATACTATTAGATTTAATGATGCCGAACCTTGACGGTTTGAAAATGCTTCAAGTTATCAAAATTATTGAAGACGTTAAATACATACCAGTAATTGTAATAAGCGGTAATACAAGCAGAACAAATGTAATGTCTTCTTTGGAAGCCGGGGCAGATAAAGTCCTTTCCAAACCATTAAGAAAACAGGACTTAATAACTAATGTTCAAGAGGTACTTGGTTTGCATTTAGTAAGTAATAATTCTAATAAAAAGAATTTTGAATTAGATGACAAGGAAATAAAGCGGAAAATAGTTGAGCTGTTTTATAACGGCTATAAAATGAAGAAAGAAAAAATAAAAGAATATATAAGTAATAAGGATATTAAAAATCTTTATCCTTTGATCCATGAACTAAAAGGAACCGGAGGAATGATTGGTTTTCCCATTGTAACTGTAATAAGTAATGAAATAGAAAAAATTTTAGAAACAGATAATAAAGACTGGGTTGAAATAAAAATTAAAAGTGAAAAAATATTTTCCATTTTAGAAAAAAAACATAACGAAAGTTTAATAGTCAAATAAAATATGTTTGTAATAATTGGTTTAATAATAGTTTTAGCTTCTGTAGTTACTGGTTTCCTGATTGCAGGAGGAAATTTAATCTTATTGCTCCAGTATGCTGAATTTATTGTGATAGGCGGGGCCGCAGTCGGAAGCTTTATTGTATCGGCTCCATTATCTCTTCTTAAAAAAATATTTGCCGAAATTCCAAAGGCAATCAGTCCGAATCATTATACAAAACAAGATTACCTGGAATTGTTAAAATCATTTAATGATCTTTTTCTTGTTGCACAAAGAGACGGCCTGTTATCCATTGAAAAACATATTGAAAATCCGGAGCAAAGCGATATACTTTCAAAAAATAAAAAATTTGTTAGCAATCCGTTTATTAAAAATTTCTTCTGCGATACAATGAAAGTTATGCTTTCAGGCGGAGTTCCGCCCCACGAACTTGAAAGTTTAATTGAAACAGAAATAGAAACATATGAAATGGAATTGAAACCTGTTGCATCTACATTGGCTAAAGTTGGCGACTCACTTCCGGGGCTTGGGATTGTTGCTGCAGTTCTTGGAATTATAATTACAATGAGTGCTATTGATCAGGGCGCTGAAGTTGTCGGCGAGCATGTAGCTGCAGCTTTAGTCGGAACATTCCTCGGTGTACTTTTGGCATATGGTGTTATTAATCCGCTTGCATCTAATATCGAACATAATATAGAAATTAAATTAAGAATATTAACAACAATTAAAAGCTGTATAGTGGCTTATGCCAAAGGTAATCCGCCAATTATATCTGTAGAAATTGCAAGAAGAACTATCTTTTCCGATGAACGTCCGTCTTTCTCCGAACTTGAAAAATTTGTAAGAGGCAAAGCTTAAAAATGGCAGAAGATCTAGATTCCAGTCCGATTATAATAAAGAAAAAGAAAGCAGATCACGGCCACCACGGTGGTGCTTGGAAAGTAGCTTATGCAGATTTTGTTACAGCAATGATGGCTCTATTTATAGTACTATGGATTTTAAACCAGGATGATGCTGTTAAAGAATCAGTTGCTAAATATTTTAAAGATCCCATAGGTTTTTCTCAAAAAGGAAAGAATATTATCGAAGAAAATTCTTTTGCACTTCCCGCCAAATATTGACTCGGTTGTTCAAGCTAAAGCAGAGAGAAAATGAGAAAAAAGAATTAAAAAGTATGGGTGATAAAATTTTAAGTGAATTGTCTAGCAATCCAAATTTCTCTAAATTAGCAGGACAAATTAAAGTTGAAATTGTTGATGAAGGTCTTAGAATTGAAATGCTGGATTCCAGTGAAGTTTTCTTTAAAATCGGTACTTCAAGCCTAAAACCTGAAGCCGTTAATCTATTAAAAATAATTGGTAACGAATTAAGCAAACTCCCCAATAAAATTGTTATAGAAGGGCACACCGATTCCAGGCCTTACAGCGGGGGTAACAAAGGCTACACAAATTTCGAGTTAAGTGCTGATCGTGCTAATTCGGCAAGAAGGGCTTTGCTTCAAGGTGATATGAAGATGAGCCAAATTGACGAAATAAGAGGCTATGCAGATAGGAAATTAAGAGATAAAAAAGATCCTTATAACCTTGTTAACAGAAGAATAAGTATTATTGTAAAATTCACAAAATAATAATTTGAAAAAGAATATTTTAATAGTAGAAGACGATACCTTTTCGCAGGACTTTTATAAATACCTGTTGAATAAAATGGGTTTTAATGTAATAGTTACGGAAAGCGGAGATGATTTTTTAGAGTTTGTGAAAAACAATAATGTATCCTTAATTATAATGGATATAAATCTTAAGAATACCTATCTTAAAGGTGAAAAAGTTAACGGTATACTTTTATCTAAAATTATTAAAGAAGATCCTCAATATTCTTCTATTCCGATTTTAGTTGTTACAGCTTACTCTGCCGCAGGCGACGGTATTCAGATGTTTGAAGAAAGTAAAGCAGATGATTATTTGGTTAAACCAATTGTAGAATATAAATTTCTAACTGATAAAATTAATAATATGCTGAATGGTGATGAATAAAGACAAAATTCTGGTAGTCGAAGACGAAAAAGATACAAGATTTATTTTAGAAAGATTACTGACTAAAAATAATTATAATGTTAAATCTGCTGTTAACGGTGAAGAAGCAGTTGAAATATTAAAAGATTTTCAACCCTCAGTCGTTTTAGCCGATTGGACAATGCCTGTTATGGATGGTATTGAATTGTGCAAAATTATTAAGGAAGATGAAAACCAAAAGCTGATTTATTTTATTATGCTAACTGCAAGAGCTTCTTTAAAAGATAGAGTTACCGGTTTAGATGTTGGAGCCGATGATTTTTTAGTTAAGCCTGTTGAAAACCAGGAACTGCTTGCAAGAATTAGATCCGGTGTAAGAATTTATAAACTGCAGAATGAATTAAAAAGTATAGAACACAACAAAGCATTAATCGAAATGGCTTGTACAATCGGTCATAAAATTAATAATCCTTTAAGCAGTCTTTCCATGTCTATAGAAAATCTTCACACAGAATTAAAACAAAAAGCAGACTTAAATGAAGATTTTGAAATAATTGAAAAATCAATAAAAAGAATTAAAAAACTGGTTGAAGATCTTATTAGTATTCAAAATCCGGAAATGATTGACTACACTTCCGGCAATAAAATGCTCCGTTTGGACTAAATTCTCCACTTTTCACTCTTATTAACATTTCAGCTTTTCTTACGATAATATAAGTAGGAGAAGTTGAATGTTAAACAAAATTACAGACATAAAAGCCGGAACTGGCTTTGAAGGATCAAACGGCAAAGCCTTCTATTATCCTCATTTTTATAAAAGGGGGGATTCTTTAAAGCATAATTTTAATGATTCGGCAGATCTTTCGCCTGCAATGGATTATCTAAATAGCGTTCATTGGAAATTGAATGAATTGGTAAACCACAATGGTCTTTTAAGCATTAAATTAATAATTGACGGGTATGAAGTTTCTACTATTATTGATTTAGAAAAAACAAACACACTTTCATATTTAAATTATAAAATAATTAAAACCCCGTATAATGAATTCACAAAATATCTAGAGGCTGAATTAAAGTATAATGTTGTAGAACGCGAAAGCCATTTTGAGCTTCCATTTGAACTAGCAACTTTCAAAAAGGTTTTTCATAGATTTGATATGATGGAAGATATTATCGAAATAAATCACGAAGACAGTGATTATTTTATAAATGAAATTTTGGAAGATATTTATCCTGATTTAAATTATGAATTTTCGGTTTTAACTACCATTTTATTCAATTTTCTTGAAAAACTGACCAACAGTCAAATAATTATTAGTAAAGAATCCTCTTACGAGGATAACATGCTGGTTATTTTAAGATTATTTAAAAACAAATAAACACAATCCGCTTTAAACCATCGAAAAATAAAACTTATATTATTTTCCTAAATAACCAATTAATGCTTCTTTCGTTTTAACACCAACAAACACCTGGCTGACAACTCCGTTCTCAACTAATATTGTTGTCGGTGTGGCTTTTATTCCGAATACTTTTGCAGAGTTCATATCTTTTGATATATCTACGTCATAAATATTTTTATTCGATCTCTGCATCTCTTTTATAATTGGTGTTTGAGATTTACAAGCACGGCATGAAGGACTGAAAAAATAAACCAATCCTTTTGATCCGCTTCTTTCCAGGCTTTTAAGTTTTCCGGTTAATCCGTTTAATTTTGTTCCTTTGGATTTTTTAGCTGATATAATCATTATAAATTGAAGCGCAAAGAACAATAAGATAACAGCCAAGACAATATATAAGATAGTTAACATAATTTTAATCAGTATTAGTTTTGTGTGAAGTATTGATATTGAGTCTTATATAACAAGGACAAAATTTTGTAAAACTTGTGAACAACATAACGGCCGCAAGAATTCCAAGAATTACCGCAGTCTGTCCCTGTATAACATTAGTAAAGTATAGAATAATAATTGCCAGTCCGGCAATCCCTCTTAAAAAACTATCAATTTTACCGACATTTTTTCTCATAATTATTCCGTTTTATTTATAATGATTTGATTCAAAAATGCCGGAAAGGATTCAGACAGTGAATTTCTGAATGCGATAAGAATAAATGAGTTTTTAATCAAAAATCAAATTATTGTTTTATTTTCCCGGTGAGTTTATCAATACATAAATAATAATTTTTTACGCTGCTGCATGCTGAATAATTTGCTGGAACATTTGAATAAATGATATACCAGCAATCTTCCGGTAAATTTATAGATATGCTTTTGAAGGGTTTTTTATCTGAAATTTTATAATTCCTGATTTGTAAATCAGGGATTAATTGATTAGCAATATTTAATGCTTGTTCTTTTGTTATCATTATAAAGTAATAATAATTAGAAACTATAAATATAAATATCATATTGATTTAATTAGATGCAAAATTATTCCGAAAGATTTTTTAAATAAACTTAACTTGACATAATTATTACCTCTTTGTATGTTCATTATAAATAGATTACTTATCGTTTTTAATCCTTCTATAAAAAATAGTCTTTTTAATATTTGATTAAGTCTTTTCTAAAAAGGTTTGGAAATGCTGGCTTCCGATTTTACCGAAAACAAAGAAGTTCAAAAAATTATTGAAGATCTAAAAAGAGATCATTCTAAAACTAAATATTCCGATGTAATTGATGATGAAGGGAATCAATATGTAGATCTTGTTCAGGAAGGCGGTGGAGTTCTTGGAGTTGCACTTTTAGGTTATACTTATGTAATGGAGCAATTAGGAATAAGATTTTTTAGTTTAGGCGGAACTTCCGCAGGAGCAATAAATACCTTATTAATGGCGTCTGCAGATACGGTTGATAAACCTAAAACCGTAAAAATTATTGAAGCCTTGGCAAATAAAAATCTGTATGATTTTGTTGACGGACCTTTCTTTGTAAAATTTATTATTAAAGCATTTCGTACGACTAGGGAAAATGAATCAATCTTTCTGAAAATTCTTAAAAAAATATTAAAGATTGTATGGATTTTAATTTGGTCAATTCCGGTTATAATTCATCTTTTTATAAAGAAAGGAATGAATCCCGGTAAAAATTTTAGAAATTGGCTTGTGAATGTATTAAAAGAAAATAAAGTCAATACTTATTCGGATCTTGTACATGTAAGGGAATTGCCGGAAGATAATTTCAATAAGAAAAGGAATAAATAATACTAATAGAAGGACTTCGGCCAAATTTAAAAATAATTGCTGCAGAAATTACAACTGAATCAAGAATAATTTTCCCTGACATGGATATTCTCTTCTGGGGAAAAAATAAAAATAATCATCCTGCAGATTATGTAAGAGCTTCAATGTCAATTCCGCTTTTCTTTCAGCCGTTTGTAATAGACGTAAAAAATGGGAATGAAAAAGATTGGGATGAGATTGTAAAATTTCACGGAGAACCTCCGGCAAACGCAATTTTTGTAGACGGTGGAATAATGTCGAATTTTCCGATTGATGTTTTTCATAACAGAAATATTATTCCGCGCCTGCCGACTTTTGGTGTAAAGCTTGGAGATGACAGGGATAAAGTGAGCAATGTAAAACCGTTAATGAAATTTTTAATGGCAATTTTTAACAGCGCCAGACATGTTCTCGATTATCAATTTTTATTAAAGAATAAAGACTTCGAAAAACTTATTCAAAAAATAGATACCGGCGAACATAACTGGCTTAATTTTTCAATCAGTGACAAAGATAAAATTGATTTGTTTAAAAGAGGTGCGGAAGCAGCAGATAAGTTTTTAAGAAAATTTGACTGGGAAGGTTATAAAAAAATAAGAGCAGATATACTGAATAAAATAGAGGGTTAAAAATGCCGTCTTTAACAAATACTTTAAGAAAAGAATATGAAAATCTTTTTAACACTTGTAATATAAATCCGTCAAAAGCTGCAGCTGTAGAAAATATTATTAGAAAGATTATGAAAAATAAAAACAGGTATGAAGTAGTAGAAAAGCAGCTTAACATCCCATGGTATTTTACGGCTGTTATTCACAGTATGGAATCCGGGCTTTCTTTCACTAAACATTTGCATAACGGAGATCCTTTAACTTCCAGAACATTTCATGTACCTGCAGGAAGACCTGTTGACGGCGAGCCTCCTTTTACCTGGGAAGAAAGCGCTGTTGATGCACTAAAATATGAAAAGCTGGATAAATGGAATGATTGGTCGCTTGCCGGTTTACTTTATAAAATTGAAGGTTATAACGGCTGGGGATACAGACTGAAACATCCGCATGTTCTTTCACCTTATTTATGGAGCTTTTCAAATCATTATTCAAAAGGTAAATATATTGCTGACGGAACGTTTTCTGAAACAGCAGTTTCCCGCCAATGCGGAGCCGCTGTTTTATTAAGAAGAATGGCTGAGTTAAATGAAATTAAATTGGACACAAATGTTTTTTATACACAAAAAACTCCTTATTTAAAATATTCCAATAAAAAAGTGGAATACGTCAGGGAGCTTCAAAATTTCTTAAATGAATTTCCTGAAATATTTCTTAAAATAGACGGAATCCCCGGTAAGAGAACTTCTGCTGCGGTAAATAAAGTCTTCGGATTCTACTTAAAAGGAGATCCCGGGCAAAAGGCCAAAACTATTAATTAAAAAACCGGACTTATAAAATGTTTCAAATTTATAATTCAAAACAAAAAATATTTTTATTGTTTCTAATTTCGTTTCCTCTATTTTCTCTTTATTCATGCCGGGTTCAATATGTTGCATCTTACGATCAGGTAGTCCAGAATGAAATAATAAAAATTTCTTCCGAAGTGGATATGTTTTACGGAAAACTTTTAGAAACACCGGAAGATCAAAGAAGTTATGACGATTTCAAAGATGACTATTTAAAAATAGAAGTTGATTTAAGAACACTTCTTACTAGAAATGAAATTAGACCTTTAAATGATGAATCGATCCAGCAGACAAAAAACGCTTTAGATCTCTGGCTTGATGATAAAGATCAGCATAGAACCAAAAATACTGTTAGCGATTTTACACTTAAACTTCACAGGAAACAGTTTCAAAGAATATTTGTAGCAATGGCAATCGGAGAAAGCGTAAAAGAAAAAACGGATTAATTGAAAATATTATGGAGTTAAAATGAATTTTGATATCAGTAAAGTTTTAAATGATATGAAAAACGCTGCAATTAATGCTGTTAAAGATGATATAAAAATCATTCCTCCTTATTTGGAACATATATTTGAAAATCAAAAAGAAGATCTGGAAACCCTTGCCGATGCAAAAATAAAAGGCAAAATTTCTGATAAAGAATTTCAGCATGAATTAGAAAGAGAAAAGAAAGTTGTAGAATCCGAAATGCTTACATTACAAATTATTGCAAAAGCTGATGCACAAAAGGCAATTAATGCTGCTGCGGATGTACTTCAAAAAGCTGTTGATACTGCAATAAATGGAATTTTATAAATGGAATTCAATTTTGAAACTTTTTATTTATCCTTTATTAAATAGTTAATTGAATTTTTGATCAAGAGAACTGCTGTTATTTTTTGCATTCTTCTTTTCTCTTTTTGCCGCTTTTTTTTCTTTCATTGTTTTTTGCGGTTCTTTCTTCGAACTCTTTTTTGTGTTTTGATCTTTACTCATTTTATCTTTCCTATTATTTTGTTTTTTAATAATGTCTAAAACTTAAATAGACTTTTTTTAATCAATTAATTATACAGCAATTTTTTCAATGCTTGTTTTCAGATAAGCATTTTGATCATGATAAATAGCACCTTCAGGCAGCCATTCCCATAAAGGCCCAACTTCATTTTTCATATTATTTAAAAAGAAGCCCGGAAGATCCGCTGTTTCCTGTTCAAAATAAGCATTAAATTTTAAATCAGAATTAAGGTGCTTTAAAATTTGCTTATTATAAGCAACTCTGCCGAAACCCTCTTCTGAAATGGCACGAACCACATTCATCCAGCGTGGAATAAATGCTTTTGTAGCAACTAATCTTTTTGCAATTGCTCTCCAAGAAAAAGTATGTTCTCCAAGATCTATAATATGTGAATAAAATTCAGTCCATGAATAGTTCAATGGTTTTACATTCATTGCATGATTATTATCAAGAAAATGAAAAGGAAACGGTAAAACTCTATTTAATTTTTGATATTCCAAATTAAGCGGTGCAGCTTGTCCGAAGGCTGATAATAAAGAATAACCCGGAAATGCGCCGGGAGTAAGATCAACAAACTTCTTTGTTAATTCAAATGGTTCTTCTCCTTTATCTGCGTCCAATCCCAAAACAAAATTTGTCTGAACATAAGGAATATATCGTAGTATCATATTAATTTGTTCGGCAATATGTTTTACTTTATCCATTCCGGTCATACTGCCGGTTTTTGACTTATTCCCGAGATCATACCAAGACTCAATACCCGGAAGCATAGCTCCGAATCCATTTCGTTTTAATCTTTTTACATGCGGTTCCGATAGTAATGATAAACTGCTTTCGGCAATAAAATCTATACTGTTTTCCGGTACAACTTCTTCTATTGCGTCCATGTATTCATCAAACCGGATCCCAAAATTCGGATCGTGCCAGCCTACAAGCGGCCGTTTAAATTTTGTTAAAAGAAAAGCCAAGTCTTCTTTCATCACATCAAAATCCAAAGGTTTATAAGCTACCGTGGAATCAATACAAAAACTGCATGTATATGGACAACCTAAACTGCCGAGCATCGGAACCATTTTAATTAAAGGAGCCTTCCGAAGAGTCGGTTCAATAAATTTCCATCTTTCTTTTACACCGGGAAGACTCAATGGTTGAGATTTAGCTGTTAGATGTAAACCATATGGCCGGTGTCGGGAATTATCCGTTAAAATAATCTGAATGGTTTTTTTATCCGTAAAACCTACGACATAATCAAAATAATTTAATGCATCTTCCGGATAGCAGCGGGCATGCGGTCCGCCCAGAACTGTTACGGCTCCGCGTGATCGTAATAAATTACTTAATGCATAAGCAGTTTGTGCTGCTTCGGTAAAAGCACCAATAAAGATTATATCGGCTTTTTGAGGCAATTCACTTAATAAATCTTCTTTTCCTGTATAACAGATATATGTAACATTGTGTCCTTCTTCTTCACACCATACTCCAACAACCTGCGGCATTATACTTGCAAAATTTGCATTCATAATTCGTGCAAATAACTTTTTATTCGGTTTTTTCGATACAAGATCAATAATTCCAATTTCCAACTTTCTGCTCATTCCTATGCCTTTCTTCAATTTTATAATTCACAATTAGGATAGTAAGTTTAGTATCATTATTTATTCCTTTTATCATTAATATCATTAAAGATATAAATTTCATTATTAACACAAATGAATCAAATGGATGGAAAAAGGATTAATCCTTTTGATTTATAAAAATGAAATAAAATCCTTTGAGATTTGATTTATTAATCTATTAATTGGAGGTAACTTCCCTTCAATTTTCTTCGGAAATATTTTGTTAAAGTATAAATAATTACGGCAGATTAACTATAATCGGATTATATGAATTCACATTATTTTGTATTACTGGTTTAAGTATATTGTTTAAATAAGTTTCTATCCCTTCCAAAAATACATTTGGTACAATGGCCCATGTAACAAATATGTCCGGTCCGTAAACTTGAATTTTTTTATTTTTTCTCTCTTCAAATAATCTATCCCTAATAATTCCTTTACCGATTTTAACTATATTTTTCATATCATTACCGCTCCAAATAACGAAAACACCTACGAGGCCATCAAAATAGTTATTATCTAATTTAAGGTGGTTTAATCTGCATCTTGATGAGTACTTGCATTTACACCAGTCTAATTCCATTTTAAAAATCCTGTTTTGGTTTTATTATAAATTTATTATTGAGATACTTTTAGCAATTGTTTTAAGAGTTTCAGTTGAATAAGAATAATTTGCAATCTCAAGACGCGTATGTAATGCAAGTTTTTCCATTATATTATGGATATGACTCTTAACTGTGTAAGAAGAAATTTTTATCCTCTGACCAATCTCTTTATTGCTTAGACCTTCACCAAGCAATTCTATTACTTCACGTTCGCGTTTAGTTAACTTTATAGAACTTTTTAATTTTGATTTTCCTTCCTTTACAGCATATTCAATTATTTGCGAAAAAAGAGAATCGACTAATGGCCGCGGGAGAATAGTTGATCCCTCAGCAACACTACGTAATGTAATTAAAAAATCATCTAAAGATGCATCCTTAAGAATGAAACCATTTGCCCCTGCTTTTACATATTGCAAAATATCTGATTGGATCGGTGCTAGATCCATTATTATTATTTTTACCTTCGGTAAATTTCTCTTTACTAAACCTACTACTTGCAGACTATTTTGACTCCTAAGTCCTAAATCAATTAAAATTACATCCGGTTTTAACTGTTTGATATTTTCAATTGGATCTTTTAACCTAGTTTTGGAAGCAATAATTATGAAATCCTTGTGAGGTTTAAGAATTTTAATAATCCCTTCTTTGAGAAGACGGTTTTCTTCAATAAGAAGTAATTTGATTTTTTTCATTGTAAAATTTTTAAAAACATTTGTTTTTTTTAATAACTCATTATTAAAGCTAAAATTAAATGAGCTATTCCTTGAGTTAAATATGCAGCTAATTGAGAACTAAATTCAATCGGTCAAAAGGATGAAAATGGATCTACACCTATGGAGTGAAAAATTATTTATCATGAGAATGTTGATCCTCACTCAGCACTGAACAATAAATTGTAAAAAGGAAAATATGCCTGCTGAATTTATTAACTATTCTGCTTTCAAAATGATTTATATAGACAATACGATTTACGTCCAAACCGGCATATCTATTAATTAAATGTATTAAATGTTTTAAATAGATTATTTTTTCTGCTTATTATTTACGTTTAGTTCTTCATTACTTATTTGGATTTTAACATCATGTTCGGTTTGATGAAGTTTAATCCAGTTTTTATATTCCGGATGATATATGTTCTGAAAATACTTTACGTCTTTGCTGTCTTCAATCATTTGTTGGGAATTACGGTTTTTATAAGAAGAATATTCTTCCCTAAAGCTCTTATCGTTTTCCCATGGATTATGTTCATTTATTACAACTTTGTAAGAAAGAAATATATCATAGCTGCTATACCGCGCTGGTAAGTACGAGCTTGAAAACCAATGCCCTCTGCTTTCATAGTAATAATTTCCCTGAGGTACATAGTAATAAACGTCGATATCAGGTAAATAGTAATATTCAACATAGTCATAACCGGTTGGACCCCAAGCCGGCTGGATGTTCACATTAGATTTTTCTTTTATACTGTCTTGTGCATTCGAGATACTAGAAATACTCCATAAGAATATTACTAAGATTATCCCAATATAAAAACGCATTTGTATTCCTTTCAAACTTCAAAATAATAGAACTGCTTTCTGGAAAAGGAAACAATCCTTTTTATTTGCATAAACTATTTTTTATGCATTATCTGGTTTTTCATCAGCTTACTTTTATTTAAACTGTCTGACATTATTCCACGGGGTTCCAAAGTTGAATTTTTATTGTTATTTTCCATCACCATTTTAAGCATTTCCTTATTCCCTGAAATTGAATTAACAATTTTCATCATTTCTTCCTTGTTACCTTCAGTTTGCTCTATCATCATATTCATCATTTTAGTACGCAACTCTGAATTTGAAGCTATTTTTGTCATCCAGTTTACAGTTTGATCAACTGAAGTAGTTGTATTTTCTGTTATTTTATCCTGAGCAAATAAGGGGAATGATAAAAACAGTGCTAATAAAATAATTAAATTTTTCATTCTAATATTTTCCTTTTAATATTTGTCATGCAGGTTACGATGATTTACATGACAAAATCAATAGAGCAAAAGAATGAAAAAGGGACTACTCTTTTGATAATAAAAACTAATCGTCTAATAAAGAAATGTCGTTTGAGGTATTATCTGATTTCTTTGAATCATGCACAAATTTTGCAATTTGAACCCGGGTATGAAGTGCTAATTTTTCAAGAATATTATGGACGTGGCTTTTTACTGTATAAGTTGATAGATGCAGTTCCTGTGCAATTTCTTTATTTGTAAAACCTTCGGAAATAAGATCAATAACTTGTCTTTCTCTTTTTGTCATCCGGACAGCGTTCAAAATTTCGGTGGGATTCGCTTCATTTAAGGCATGGTCAACAATTTGAGAAAATAGTGAAGTCGTTAGATTAGTAGGCAGCACTTGGGTACCACCGGCAACAGAACGGATTGTTTTAATAAAATCTGAGACTGTTGCATCTTTTAGAATAAATCCCGAAACACCGGCCTGCACAAATTGTAAAACATCAGACTGGGAAGGTATAAGATCCATCATAATTATCTTAGTAGAAGTAAAATTTTTTTTAACTAATTTTACCAAATTTATACTGCTTCTATTTCTTAAACCCAGATCAAGTATTATAATCTCTGGTTTACATTTACTTATTATATTAAGGATATTTTCACCATTACCTAGGGAATCAGCTACTATCATATCATTCTGCTTTTTAAGCATAGCAGTTAATCCATCTCTTAAGAGGCGGTTATCTTCGATTAATAATAAACGTATCTTTTCCATTATACATTATAGTTCAGTTATTAAAAAATAAAAATTTTTATAAGATAGAAGTATTATTTGAGTTATAATTTATAAATCTTTTAAAAGAATTTCTAAAATAATTTAAATAACTTTTTAGAGGATATAAACTGAATATATACTAACTTATCGGGTCTCTATATCAAATTTATCTATCGCTATTTTTTGATATAAAATTCTCCACGAGTATATGCACGGTGGATTATTGATTTTTTTCTTCCAGTTTTAACATAGCCGTTAGCAGTCATCAATGAAGCTATCATTGCTCCGATAAATTGCTTTACCCTTCCGGTAAACTTAAACCCTTTTTTCTTTTTTGCTTCATTAAAACATAATTCCGCTACACTTGTAACAGCAGGCATCCCAAATTTTGTAAGAACCATAGCCTGAATGAATGTTTCGGGTTTCATAACAATATCATATAAAAACTTTCCCTCACCTTTTGCAAGTCCTACAAACTGCGGATAAGCTGACCCGAAATCTTTTAATTCCGGAATGTTAACTTTTGCAGCAAAAGTTTTTGTTTTCATATATTACTTCCAAAAGAATCAATTACGTTAATAACAGTTACAATATAAGTAAGTAAGTAATAAGTATCAATATATTAAAATTAAAGGATGTATGGCCTTGCAATTATTTTAAAAAAAGTTTTTGTGGATAGAATAATATTGATGATAGACAATATTTGAAGTAATTATTAGCCTAAATAATCCCTTAGCCCATTTATTTTTTTTGAATTTCTCAATTTTCTCAATGCTTTATCTTTTATCTGTCTAATACGTTCGCGGGTAAGGTTGAACTTATCTCCTATTTCTTCAAGAGTTGCTTTTTTATTGCTCCCGATCCCGAACGAAAGCCTAATAACTTCCTGTTCTCTTTCATCTAGAATTGAAAGAATTGAGGAAATATCGTTGACCAAAGAATCGTTAATTAAAATTTGATCGGGTTTAATTTGATTTTTATCTTCAAAAATATCCATGAACGTTGTCTTGTTGTCGTCACTGCTGCTCAAAGGAGCGTCAATAGAAAAATGGCGGCTAGATAATTTAATTATGTTTGCCATTTCATCTTTGGAAACTTCTAGAATTTCAGCAAGTTCTTCTAAGTTTGGTTTTCTTTCGAATTCTTGTTCAAATTCTCTATATGCTTTACTTAGTTTTTTAAGTTCACCGATACGGTTAACCGGAAGCCTTACAACTCTTGATTGATCCGCAATTGCAGCCATTATACTTTGTCGTATCCACCAAACAGCATAAGAGATAAATTTAAACCCTCTTGTCTCATCAAATTTATGCGCTGCTTTAACAAGGCCGATATTTCCTTCATTTATCAAATCACCTAATGAAAGTCCCTGGTTCTGGTACATTTTGGCTACCGATACAACAAATCTTAAATTTCCATTAACTAATTTATTTTGTGCATTAACATCGCCCTGCCTAATTTTAATTGCTAAATCTATTTCCTCATCCGGGCTTAATAAATCAAATTTTCCAATTTCAGAAAAATACTGATCTATAGATTTACTTTCGTTTTTTGTTAGTTGTTTTATTAATTTCAATAAGAATCTCTCTTCTAAATGATTTTTCTTAGAAATACAAATGGCTATAATTTTCAGTATAAGATAAACTTAAGAATGATTAAATCCTATACAATTAAATGCTTGCAAATTATGTTCGTTCGAATCAAGTTATTATTGTTTTTTTTGTTTATCCATATCAACATTTCTTATAATGCTTGTTATTAGCGGCTTTTTAAGTTATGTTAGTAATGTTCTGCAAAATAAAAATTAGATAAGAGATTTACTGCTTAAAGTACCCCTCTTTTAATAATAAATTTATTTACAAGATAAAAATCCGGTTTATTTATTCTTTATTATATATAATAAAAACACCGGACAACAAATTATTCAAATCAATTTAATAAGGAAAAATTATGAAAATTTATGTGGGAAACTTAGCAACAGAAGTAACAGACAATGATTTAAATGCACTTTTTTCTCATCATGGGAAAGTAGATGATGTTAAAATTATTCGTGAAATGTTCAGCCAGGTTTCTAAAGGTTTCGGTTTTGTAGAAATGCGGAATAGAAGCGATGCTGAAAAAGCCATGACAGCCCTTAACACTTTTGAATTTAAAGGAAAAAAACTAATTGTTAATGAAGCCAGACCACAAAAGCAAAGAGGCAGCGGAAGAAGAAGATCATATTAACCTGGCCGTTATTTTTTAAAAAGCTGAACCGAGTTTCTGTTTCATATTATCCATTCCTGCATAAGTATGCGATTCAGTATTCATATTTGTTAATAAAAACTAAATAATATTATATGAAATTATTTGTTGGAAATTTATCAGAGGGAACTGATGTAAATGATCTCATTTCATTGTTTTCAGAGTACGGCAATGTTAGCTATGTTAAAATTATAAAGGACGCTTCAAATCAAATTTCAAGAGGATTCGGGTTTGTTGAAATGCCTAGAAAAGTAGATGCAAAAAGAGCTATTAAAACGTTAAATGAATTTGAATTTAATGGAAATAAACTTATTGTAAATGAAGCTAAATCTAATCAAGATAGAAAAAATGCCGGAAGCAAAAAAAACTATGGAAGAAGAAGATGAAATGCAATTAATGATTTAACATACTTTTACTATTAATTTTAATCTAAAAATGTTAAAATAAACATCGAATTTTATTTTGAAATTATTAATTACCGGGGAACCATATTTACTTCACAAGCAAGTCTCACAAAAA
Source organism: uncultured Ignavibacteria bacterium (assembly GCA_963713505.1). Classification (GTDB taxonomy): domain Bacteria; phylum Bacteroidota; class Ignavibacteria; order Ignavibacteriales; family Ignavibacteriaceae; genus CAVQMC01. Next base: position 169,270 of record CAVQMC010000007.1, read on the forward strand.
GCAATTAATGATGCCGGGGATGTACTTCGAAAAGATGTTGAGAACACAATAGGGGAATTGTATAAGGGTGTACTTTAAAGAGTATGCTATTATCCACTTTTATAATCAGTATAAATATTTACACTGTTTTTTTAACTGATATACCTGTTATTTGTATTGGTACTATTATTGTTTGAATAAAGTTTTATATCTCTCTAATATTAATAGTCATGGGCATTTAATGGCGGTTTTAATTCAGTTCAATTTTACTAATCAATCTACAAATCATTTTACAATAACATTTTTAGTAATTTATTCCCGGGGGTTACATGAAAACCTTACTTATTATCCTTCTACCTTTATTAACTTTTGCACAAAGTCAATTCTTGCCTGATACTCTAACTCTCTTAAGCGGAGAAAATGTTCCTTCTCTTATAACTTCAATAGAGGGTGAGCGAATAAATTTTAATTATTCCGACAATCGAAGTAATTTTATAGTTCTGCCTGCATTAAAAAAAGTTACTCTGGAAAATTTTGGTACAATACTTTCAGATGGTAAATGGGCAAATATTGATTTAGATAAAGTAAAAGATTTTATCAATAGTAGATATGATAAAATAAATGCTTTAAAGAAAGCAAATAATGAACAGAAAAATAAAATTTCCAACCTAAAAATAGAAAAACCTAAACCGGATCAAAAAATTGCTGAAACACAATTCAAAAAATGGTCGTTCGGAGTTTTATTAATTCCTTATTATTCTAGTGAAAGTTATGATATTATGAGAAGCGGTGATTATCCACCTTATCCGACTATTTACAAAACAAGTAAAAATGAAATTAACATGGAGGCTCAGATTAGTTACGGTATAATTAAAAACCTAAGACTCACTTTTGATGCAAGTTATACCTCCAGTTTTTCCGAAACCACATATGATAGTCATCAGAGGAATACAGGTTATACATATGATTATGGCTATAAAAATACCGACGGATTAAAATTGTTCGATTTTAACTTCGGATTAAAATATTACATTAATGATTTCTTATCTAGCAAAGTTAACATTTTCGTATTGGCAGCTGTGGGTAAACAGATTGCGTTTGTACAGAATAGCAGAAAAGATCTGTATCCTGATACCACTTCAGTTTCGATAGTTGAAGATAATATTGAAAAATTTACTAAGGATTTAAACTCCCCCTGGCATCTAAACTTTGGCTTTGGTGCCGAATACTTTTTTAATGAGTCACTTTCCTTAGTGTCAAGTATAAGAGTATTTTATTCTTCCACATCAGGTAAATATGAATCAAGATATATATATAACGAACAGACAAGTACAGTATCGGATGAAGAAACATACAAAGATTTTTCTACAAAGATAGGAATTGGGTTAAACTATTATTTTTAAAATGCTTAGTGGGGTTTACAAATGAAGAAAACAAAAGCGTTATTCTATTTAAAAATAATCATTTATTTTTTGATTTTTTGTTCATTCTCATATTCTCAGACTTTTAAGAAAAATGGAATTATTTATAGAAACTTTAAACTTAATGATGATACAATTTCTGTTCAGAAAGAATTTCAATTATTAAAAAACAATATTTCAGATTCTTCAATACTGCCAACTGTTAAAAGTGATTTTTTGGTAAATTCTTTAAATGGAATTTACGGCAGTGAACAAGGTGAAGTTAAGTCAGCAGTCGACGGCAGTGGAAACAGGGCAAGTGTATGGCTGGATAAAAGAAATAATCAAAACGATATATATGCTCAATTTTTTGATAATAACGGCAATAGAATTGGGCCTAATTTTCAGGTAAATCAAAATGATTTAACCGGCAACAATTCTCCGTTTATAGCTGCAAATAAAAATGGTCTTTTTGTTATCACTTATTTAATAGATTTTAGTACGGTTATAGTTAAAAGATTTAATAAAAACGGTGCTTCAATTGGTAATGATATAGTGGCAAATTCTTCAACGGGAATTAATACAATGCAGCCTTGTGCTGCGGTTAGTGACGATGGTTATATTATGGTTATGTGGGCTTCCGAACCGGGAAATTGGCATTATCAAGTTTATGCAACTATTATTGACCCGTCAGGAAATATCATTCATCCGGATATATTGGTAAGTGAAAGTAACAAAGATCTAAATAGCATAGGACAAGGAAAGCATATTGCTGTGGATTCTTTAGGAAATTATGGTTTAACATGGAGTTCATATGCAGGAGGTTATTATTCTCAAATATATATTCAAATTATCAATAAATATGGCCAATTCTTAGGTTCTAATAAAATTGTAAGCAGTACTTCGAGTAATTTAAATTGCTATTTCCCTGAAATTGCTGCTGTTGATGATGGAACATTTATGATAGTTTGGAATGCTCAAAATTCAAATGCAACTAGTGGAACTCAAAGCAGGATATTTAATATCCAAAATGGTTTTGTAACACCGGTGACAAATCTCAAAGATTTTAACAGCTTCAGTGATTATTACTTTGTCGGATCGGACAGAAAGCATTTATTTTATGCATTAAGCGGCGGAATAACTGATAAAATCACAAAGATTAGTGCAAGCGGTATTGTTGCAAGTTCAACATTAATAGGCAACATTTATCCACAGAATTTAAATTACGTTTATCCGAATAGTATTAGTAATGTTGTTAATAATAAGTTTTCAATTTCATATATAGGATATAATGCAAATGACGAAAATGTTTATAATTTAGTACTTGATACTTCAATAACTCCAATTTCAGAGTTTGAAAAAATTAATGATGATACCGCAAGTTCTGTTCAAAGAAGTCCAATAGTTGCATTTAATAATCAAGGTAAATCTATAATATTATGGGAGGATCGACGGAACGGAAGGCGGGATTTATACGCCCAGCTTTATGATGAAAATTTTAACCCTATAAAAGAAAATATTAAAATAAATGATCAAGATTCAGGTTCCTGGTTCGTACATGGTTATCAGGTAAAGTCTGAATCCGACGGTACCTTTATTATTGGATTTGACGGTTCTGAAGGAATATTACAATGATGAAGTTTATCTTCAAGCAGTAAGCAATAATGGCGAAAAAATAGGGAATAATATTTTAGTAAAAAGTAAGTTGTACGACAATATGTATAATCTTGCTATGAATATATCCGATAGTAATGAAGTTTTAATATGTTATTATACTAAATACAGTGCAGGATTAAGAATTTACAATAAAGACTTAAATCCGGTTTCTACGGGAAGCAATATATTGACGTCAACTTCAACTCAGTATTTTGATCCTATCGCAGTATCTGTTGATAAAGATTTGAACTTATTTGCAGTCTGGCAGAATTATAACTCTCCCACTCATGAAAGAAGTAAAAAAATTTACGGTCAGTTTTTTAATAAAAACACATCCAAAGCCTCTAATATAATAACTTTAGACAGCACCAATGGTTATATATTCAATCTAAAATGTGCTAACGAGGGAATTAATAATTACGCTTTAGTTTATAAAAATGATTCGAATCTTCATATTATAAGAAATTATAATTCAACCGAAGATATTCATTTTAGAAATCAGGATCCATATTATACTTATTCCCCGGGAAATATTAATATAGTCAGGTTTCGAAAACAAAAAATTGTTTATTACTTATAATCAGTATAATAATGTAAAAGGTTTCTATGCTAATGATAATAAACACTCTGTTGCTAATTATGAAATTTATGAATATCCATTTATAAATAATTATTACGATGATTATAACGGTGAAAACAGTGCAGCTATTTATGGTGATAAACTAATCTTTACATATCAAAGCAATAAACATGGAGGGACAAGCAGCGATATTTGGGCTAATGTTAAATCACTCAATAATATTAATTTTAGCAAAGAATATTTCTTTAAGCCTGTTTCCAGTGATTATCTTTATGATAACTATCCTAATCCATTTAATTCAAGTACTAAAATAATATATGAATTATTATCTTACCATAAAGTAAGACTAACAATTTATGATATTCTTGGAAGAGAAGTGGAAGTACTGGTGGATAAAAACCAGGAAAAAGGAATATATGAAGTTAATTTTGATGGAACTACTTTAGCTTCCGGAGTTTATTTTTATAAACTTGAAGCATTTGATACAACGGTAAAAAAGATGATATTGCTTAAATGAAAAAGGGGAGTGCAAACTCCCCTTATAAAAAAACTATATTCTAATTTATTTAAGTAGAATCATCTTCTTTGTACTTACAAAATTTCCCGTTTGAATTCTATAGAAATATATTCCGCTCGGTAAATCGCTCGCGTTAAATTCAACTTTATAATAACCGGCTGTTTTGTAACCTTGAAATAGAACTTTTATTTCTTCTCCGAGAAAACTATATAGTGTTAACTTAACTTCATTCGGTTCAGGAATCCCAAATACTATAGAGGTTGCCGGGTTAAAGGGATTCGGATAGTTTTGAAAAAGTCCATAATCAGAAGGTATTTGGGAGAAAAGTTCATTTTCCAATCCAACTGCAGGTGAGCCTTGGCCGGTAACTCCAATGCTTGAAGAACTTCCTGCGGCATTATGTGTTATTTCTATTGTCCCGTTATATGTTGTAACGGCAGCAGGACTAAAAGTAACTTCAATATCCTGGTTATTGCCCGGAGTTATTGTTGTATTTGTTAGATTTATCGTGAATGCTGTATTGTCGCTGGTTATATTTGTTATTTCTAAATCTGCATTACCGGTGTTTGCGATATTAAATGTCATCATAGAATCTTCATTAACAGTTACCAATCCAAAATCTAAAGAAGATGGATTTACAGTTACTGCAGGAGCCGCACCTTCACCTGATACACTAACTTGAGAAGGACCTCCTGATGCATTATGAGTGATCGTTATAATTCCATTATAATTTGTAGAATTAGTCGGGAGAAATGTTACTTCTATATCAAGATTATTTCCCGGGGTAATTGTCGTACTGGTCAAATTAACTGTAAACGCAGCATTGTCGCTGGTAATGTTGGATACTTGTAAATCAGCAGTACCGGTGTTCTCTATATTGAAAGTTAATGCTGATGATGAGTTAACATTTACTTGTCCAAAATCAAGAGATGTAGGATCAATATTAATTACAGGTACCGGAGGCAGCCATCCATTATTATCAAAATACAGTGAATATCCGTTACTGCCTGTATAAAGTACAATCGGTTCACCATTCAATTCGGCAACATAAGATTTTTGTAAACCTGTTGGGGTATAATCAGATATTGTTTGAGAACCCTGCCATGAAGTGCCGTTGTATATTCTTTGATTTATTTGTCTTGTGAAAGGGCTTACTGATTCACTCATTGTATATGAACATTGAAACACTGAATTATCATTTACTTTTGAACAATAGAGTGAAGGATAAATTATATTCCAGGTTCCGTTAGCAATGAATGATTGATCTGAAGTCCAGGCACCGGAACCTACTTTACTTGCGAGTTTTAAATCAAATGTACTTCCGTTTTGTTTTGCATATAAAACTTGGACTTTTATGGAAGTTTGATCTGCTCTGGATGCTATAATTTCCGAATGCTGGGTTGTATCTGTTGTACCTAAAGCAAGTGTTGTATAATCCGACCAGCTTAAAGGATCACCATAATTTAGATTTTCTCTTACATATAAGTTTCCGGAATTATATCCGTTATAAGAAATATATGTAGATCCATTTAAGCCATAACACAAATCTACATCTTTTCCAACATGCCCAATACTATATTTATCCTGCCAAATAGTTCCATATGAAGCCGGATCACTTCTTACACTCATCATAGCATTAAGACTATCATACAAAACAATTGCTCTATAGCCTGTAGCCGGATAATTGCGATCAACCGCAAAATCAACAACATCACTAGTTACAATTGATGTTGTGGTAAGCGTTGAGGGATCACTCATAAGGTATCTCGCTACATTTAACCTTGGCGTTGTTGTAGTTGAGGAGAATGTATAAAATAACAGGACATAATTTTCTCCAGTGCCGCTAAAACTATCAAAGCACATAATTTCTGTTTTATTATAATCGCCGGAAGTTGTTCGGGTTACCCAGAGATTCCACGTTAATCCGCCGTCGCTGGATTTATATATAAAAAGTGAATCATTTAAGGAAGTACCGTTATTTGTAGCAATCGAAACAAAAATATTGCCGTCAAAACTAACATCCATTGAAAAGTCATTTAGAACTCTGTTCTCATAAAATACAACATCATTTTCCCAAAGTGGTGAAGTCGAAGGCGTATTTTCTTTTGGTTTTATGTTGATATCATATAAAGGAACACCTTCACCGTCAAAATTTGAATTTGCTTTGGATTCAACATTTACAGTGTTGTAAAGTTGAGATATATCCGGAGATGTTTTTTGTAATTTATTAATTATCTGTTCTCTCAAAGCATAATATAATTGCCAGTCTTCATTATTTTCGGCTGTCCGGATTTGATCCAGCAAAATTTTAATGTTTTGAGGTATTTCGATATTTGATTTTGGAATAGAAAGATCCGCATCCTGTCCCCAAGTCACATTAATTGAGCCTGTTAAAACGAAAATGACTATAACCATTCTTAGAAAATATTTCATCTATTTTCCTCCCTTATTTTGAATGATTCTGTTTAATGTGTATGATCTCCCTTAATACTGAAGCAGGTTTAAAATGTTTTTCCGTATCAGAAGAAGAATTCTTTGGTTTGAATATTCCTGAATGTAGAGTATTCTATAAACTATGTAATTGAGGTTCTAAAGAATTATTACGAATGAAACATGCAAATATTAATTGACAATAGCAACTAATCTTAATAAACCGCAAATGTTGAATATTAAATCTTTTAAATAAAAGTAAATTATTGTTTAAAGTTTAAAACAGCAATTATTGACTTATTCTACAGTTCATCATTTTAATAACACTTTGTTAAAAATTATAAAGCTAATATTAGAATAATTCGCTATTCTGAATATTCACGTCCGGGATTAAATGAATTCATAAGTGAGGTCAAAATGAAAATTAACATTACTTATTCGTATTTATTATTAATAGTTTTAATTTTATCCGGATGCGGTCAGCAAAAAATCAAGTGTTGATTAAAAATACAACCTGTTTTATTGTGTTTCATTTTCAATCGGATTTTATTTAATTCCAAATGCTTTCCATTATCAAAAGAGAAAATATATAGTTACCCGGTTTCATTTTTTAATATTAATATTTCTACAATAAACTGTTATTAAAAATATGAATTATTCGAAAAGTTCTTTTTTCATTCTAATTGCGTTAACCTTTTTTTGTAATTCATCAATCCGGGGGAAAGTGAAAAAATCAAATCATACAGATTCCCATAAATTTAAAGAAGATTTCATTAGCAAAAATTTAAATACAAATAGAAACAATGATTTCAAATGGTATAAAATGTTTACAGATCTTCCATCCGATTATTATAGTATGTTTGAAAAATCTTTTAGTGAAAAAGATTTAACTAATGTGCTTGAGATTTCTATTTTAACAGGGGCTTTGGCAACAGCTGATCAATCCGGTTGGAAATATCAGAGACAGCTTTTCAATAAATCAAATTTTGATAGAAACATATCTAATATTGCGGTGGATATGGGCAACGGCGGGTATCAATTTTTAACTTCTGCCGCATTTTTCTCGGCAGGAATATTATTTCATAATCAAAGAGCGATAAAAACAGGCAGTAATATAGCAGAGGCTGTTTTGTCAACAGGTTTATTTGTACAATTACTTAAAAGGGTTACCGGAAGAGAAAGTCCTTATGCTCAAAGTGAAGCAGGAGGGGAATGGCAGTTTATGCCGAGTATAAAAGAATATCAAAAAAATCAACCTAAATATTATTCGTTTCCTTCTGGTCATTTATCCACTGCAACTGCAGTTGTTACGGTAATTGCAAATAATTATCCAAATATTAAATGGATTAAACCTGTAGGTTATTCTTTACTTGGCGTGCTAAGTTTTTCGTTGATAAATAAAGGTATGCATTGGTACAGCGATCTCCCGGTAGCATTTTTTCTCGGATATACTTTCGGTAATATTATATCACCTTTAAAAAAAGAGAACCGTTCAAAAAAATTAAACGGTTCCGGGCTAATAGTAGCGCCATCTTATGTAAATAACGGAATTGCTTTAAATGCTGTTTATAGTTTTTAGTTATTTCATTAAAACAATCAATCTTTAATTACTTTGTACCGATATTGTACCTTTTATTCCGTTTACCGTTGTTGAGCTCCAATTTCCTTTTAAAGTATTAGAGTTTAAGTTTAACTCACTCATCCATGTGAAATTTGTCCCCTTCAACCAAATATTAAAATTATTTTCATTAGTCTTTGCTCCATCGATTGTTCCTGAATACTGCTGAACAAAATTTCCTTTAACAAGTCTCATTCTAAAAGTCCCGGAAATGCTGTTGTCTGTTTGAAGAATATTAAGTGTTAGTGAACCGCCGGTATAAGCCGGGTGAGTAATTGAACCTTCCCAACTTCCCGATATGTTTGACGGCTGTGGTGAAACTGGATCTTTTGAACATGCCGATAAACTAATAATTAACATTAACAAAAATTGTATCAAAAGGATTTTCTTTGCATTTTGTTTGATTATTTTCATTGCATTGCCTTTCTTTTTATTTGTAATAATTATTTTGATTTACTACTTTGCTTTTTATCGATTTCAAATCTCTGTTTAATCTTACTTCGTATTATTTTCGCTTCTATTATTAAACGCAGAAAATATTTATAAAAATGATAATAGAATTCAAAAAATTTTTAATCATTAAAGAATTATCCCTGTTTTAATGTATTATTCCGCTTTAATTAACTTCAAAGCTTATATAAATTGAGGTAAATAAATGAACCCTGAAAAGTGGGAAAAAATACAAACTCTGTTCGAAAAAGCTTTAGAGCTAAATCCTACTGAACGAAAAGATTATTTAAAGATAGAATGCGGAGAAGATGAAGAGCTTTATAAAGAAGTTATCTCACTCCTTAAAGCTGATGAAGAAGAACATACAATCTTTTCCGGTTCGGCTGCAGATTATATTGCCATCGATGATTCAACACTTGATGGAAAAATATTCGGCAATTATCGTGCAGTAAAACAAATAGGAACCGGAGGAATGGGTTCTGTATATCTTGCCGAAAGAATTGACGGAGTTTTTGAACAGAAAGTTGCACTTAAAATTGTAAAACCCGGAATGAATTCGGAAGAAATTATTTCCCGTTTTGAAGGTGAAAGACAAATTCTTGCCAGGCTTCAGCACCCCAATATTGCAAGACTTCTCGACGGGGGCATTTCCGATTTGGGACTTCCGTATTTTACAATGGAATATGTTGAGGGAAAACCTATTACGGAATATAGCGACGAGAAAAAATTAACTATAGAAGAAAGACTTGACCTTTTTAAGAAAGTCTGCGAAGCCGTTTTATATGCGCATCAAAATCTTGTAATTCACCGTGATATAAAACCAAGCAATATTTTGGTTCAGGAAGACGGGATTGTAAAACTGCTCGATTTCGGAATTGCAAAAGTTTTTGAAGAAGATGAAGATCAGCAGAATTTAACTAGAACCGGAATGAGAGTAATGACGCCTGAATATGCTTCACCGGAGCAGGTAAAAGGTGAACATATCAGCACCGCAACAGATATTTATTCCTTAGGTTTAATTCTTTATCAATTGCTTAGCGGAAGTTCTCCTTATGAATTAAAATCAACTTCTGCTCTGGAAATGGAAAGAGTAATTTGTCTTACCGAACCCCAGAAACCAAGTTCAATGGTCACAAAAACTCATGATCCTGAAAATGGAAAGAACGTATCTCCGGGAATAATAAGCATAAATAGAAGTATTTCAATTGCAAAACTGAAGAAAAAAATAGCAGGCGATTTGGATAATATATGTTTAATGGCAATCAGGAAAGAACCGGAAAGAAGATACAGCTCAATTGCACAGCTAATTGAAGATATTAATAATTATCTAAGTGGAAATCCGGTAATAGCTCGGAGCAGTACTGCATCATACAGAATTAAAAAATTTGTACAACGGCATAAAGCCGGAGTTGTAATTACCGCGGCTGCCGTTATTATAATTGCATTGGTAACAACTTTTTATACAATTCAGCTTGCATCGGAAAGAGATAAGGCTAAACTTGAAGCGGAAAAATCTAAAAAAGTATCGGAATTTTTAGCGGGAATATTTAAAGTAAGCGATCCCGAACAATCCAAAGGAGAGACAATAACCGCAAGAGAGTTATTGGATGCCGGTGTAAAAAGAATTGAAAGTGAATTGGCAGGCCAGCCGCAGGTTCTTGCAAATATGCTTGATGTAACCGGAAATGTTTATAAAAATTTAGGGTTATATAAAAAAGCTTATCCGCAACTGCAGAGATCATATAAACTGAATGATTCACTTTCCGGAAATAGTCCGGAAACTGCACAAAGCTTAAACGATTTTGCAAACTTAAATTTTGAAATGGGAAATTATAAAGAAGCAGTTGAAAAGTTTAATAAAGCATTAAATATAAGAAATAATATTTTCGGTAATAATAGTTTAGAATCCGCAGAAAGCATGAATGATTTGGCAATGGTTCTGCGCGAAAACGGAAAATATGATGAAGCTGAAAAATTATTAAATAATTCTTTGGCTATAAGGAAAAAACATACATCCGGCAGAGGAAGGGAAGTTGCTCAATCATTAAATAACCTTGGACTTGTAAAACAGGATAAAGGAGAATACAAAGAAGCAAAAAAATTATTGGAAGAGTCTTTGGCCATGAAAGAAAAATTATTCGGAAAAGTTCATCCTTCAATTACACAAACTTTGGGCAGCCTTGCTTCGCTGCTTCAGAAAATGGGAAAATTCACAGATGCTTCCAAACTGCTTAACCAGACATTGGAAATTGATAAAAAATTATACGGAGATGTTCACCCGGAAATCTCTACAGATCTTTACAACATTGCTTCCAATACTGCATTACTTGGTGATCTTGATGCTTCTGCTGATATGTACAAAGAAGTACTTGAGTTGGATAAAAAACTTCTGGGAGATAATCATCCTTATATTGCTTTGGATATAAATAACCTTGCTGGAATTTACAGTGACAAAGGTGAATATGAAAAAGCAGAAAAACTATATAAACAATCTCTTGAATTAAACAAAAAGATTTACGGTAAAGAACATCCGGAAGTAGCAACAAGTTTAAGCAATCTTGGAGTTCTGTATGAAAGATGGGGCAAAAATTCTCTTGCCGAACCGCTGCTGAAATCTGCATTGGATATGAGAGTAAAGATGCTCGGAGAAGATCATCCCGATGTAATTACAAGTATAAATATTTACGCCTCACTTTTATTAAGCGAAAAAAAATATGAAGAAGCAATTAAAGAATACAGGAAATCGCTTGAACTGAGAATTAAAACAATAGGTGAAGAACATCCTTTTACTGCAAATTCTTATATTGGATTGGGAAATGCATTTGCCGGGGTTAAAAATTTTAAGGAAGCCGAAGAAAACATAAAAAAGGGAATTGAAATTTATAAACAAAAACTGCCTCCCGGCCATTGGAATATTTTTTACGGTGAAAGTACGTTAGGACAATGTTATTCGAAAGAAGGGAAATATAAAGAAGCAGAAAATATTTTATTAAATGCTTATGAAAAATTAAAAGCTAAAAGAGGTGAGAAAGACAGGTTTACAATCAGCGCATTAAAAACAATTATAAAAAACTATGAACGCTGGGGAAAGGAAAATCAGGCTGAAAAATATAAGGGGATTTTGGAAAGTATAGATAAGTAGAATTTAATGTTGAATAAATTGATGGCCCTTGGAATTATTTGGTAAACCTTTTAAATCTTGAAGTTTCTTCGATTTATATATAAAAAAAGCTGAGCAAAAACTCAGCTTTTTATTTTTAGTAGCGGGGGCAGGACTTGAACCTACAACCTTCGGGTTATGAGCCCGACGAGCTACCAATTGCTCCACCCCGCGATGTAAAATTTAATTTTTTCAGGTTTTTACACCCGAATCATCATTTTCAAACTTTATAAGAACATAAAATAAATGCTCAATAATAAATTTTATTGAGCATCAAATATAATCATTAATCGACGGTATGTCAAACTTTAGTGATTTAGATTGTTCAAAACAGTCTCACCAAATGAGGTTTTTAACCATCGATATTATTGAAACTGGAAACAATTCCGTCTAAAGCCTGCGAACGTACATGAATTTCGTTCAGTTTCTGTATAATTCTTAATATAACCTGTCGTTTCTCTTCCACTAATTCATTCATAAAGCTGCTTACTTCCGGGAAGTTGCATTCATCCAGAGTGCTTTCGTAAAATCTAACCATTGCGGTTTCTTTACGCAAAGCTTCGTTAAGCATTGCACAAGTATTTCTGCATGCATGCTGGCATTTAACTTCATCTGTTTTCATAGTCTTACCTCATTTTGCTGGTGAGCTTTTTATAATGATACCTGTTCAAACTCTTTAGCAAGTTCCTGTCCCCTGTTTAAAGCTTTTTCATTTAAAGGTATTAAATGATGATGTCTTTCAGGCAGTACTTTTTTAAGAGCTTGAATTATATTTTCTAATTTAACAAGCGGTCTTTTAGCTAAGAACGCTCCTACCATAATCATATTTGCAACTTGTTTTTTCTGAAGTTTCTCTGCTTCTTCCAAAGCAGGAATTCCGATTATTTCAATATCATTTCTTGTCGGCGGATTTATTATCGTCGATTTTTCATACATTATTAATCCGCCTCTCTTTAACTTCCGGTTCAAATTTTTCCAGCGAAGGCTGATTTAATACAATTGCAGAATCGAATTTTGAAATAATTGGAGAACTTATTCTGTTTGGAGAAACTATTACTATACAGTTTGCTGTTCCTCCGCGCATTTCCGGCCCGTAAGAAGGCATCCAGCTAATTTCTTTATCTTCAATCATGGAAGCATAAGCAATTATCTGTCCCATAGAAAGAACGCCCTGTCCGCCGAAACCTGCGAAAATTATTTCATGAGCTTTTTCCATTTTAAATCCCTTTAGTTTTATTTTACCAATAAATAATCTTTTATCTTATCATCGTTTCGATTTAATTGTTATTTGGAACTTTTAAATCTCCAAGAGGATATTCAGGGAACATATTTTCAACAAGCCATTCGTTGCTTTGAACAGGTGTCATCTTCCATCCCGAAGGACAATTGGAGACTACTTCTATAAAACAAGTTCCTTTGTTTAATTTTTGATATTCAAATGATTTTTGAACTGCTTTTTTAAGTTTTCTTACAGCTCCGGGTGTATGTACGGACTGACGTGTTACATAATAGGCTCCCGGTAAATTAACAAGCAGTTCTGTAATTCTTAAAGGATAACCGTTTGCGTGCTGTTCTCTTCCGTAAGGTGATGTGGAAGTTTTCATTCCCATCAAAGTTGTAGGAGCCATTTGTCCGCCGGTCATTCCGTAAATGGCATTATTTATAAACATTACCAAAACATTTTCGCCGCGGTTTACTGTGTGAATAGTTTCAGCGGTACCGATTGCTGCTAAATCTCCGTCTCCCTGATAAGAGAATACGAATTTATCAGGCAGAACTCTTTTAATGCCTGTTGCAACTGCACTTGCTCTACCATGAGCAGCTTCCTGCATATCAACATTCATATAATGATATGCAAACACTGAACATCCGACAGGCGCTACACCGATTGTCTTATCCTGAATTCCCATTTCTTCAACAACTTCCATTAGAATTCTGTGTGCAATATTATGTCCGCAACCCGGGCAATAGTGAAAAGGTGTATCTGTTAATGTTGACGGTTTTTTATAAACCAATTCCATTCCGTCTATTGTTTCTTCTACTTGCATTTGCATACCTCTTAAACTTGAGTAATACTTTGTTTCTCGATCAACGCTTCAATTTCGGCCAGTACATCTTCCGGTGAAGGAATCATTCCGCCCATTCTACCTTTGAAGTATACAGGGCATTTCCCGGTAGCTGCTAATGTAACATCTTCAACCATTTGACCGGCATTCATTTCTACTGTAAGCATAAATTCCGCTTTACCTGCTAAATCCGATATAATTTTTTTCGGGAAAGGATAAAGAGTAATTGGTCTGAGTAAACCGATTTTCAATCCTTTTTCTCTTCCAAGGTCAACCGTTTTCTGGCAGACTCTTGCTGAAAGTCCGAATGCTACTAAAATTACATCAGCATCTTCGGTTTGAATTTCTTCATACCTAACTTCATTTTCTTCCATTCTTCTGTACTTTGCCTGAAGGTCAAGGTTTATATGTTCCATCTTTTCGGGCTGAATGAAAAGGGAAGTAATAATATTTCTTTCTCTATCCGGAGTTTTACCGGTAGTTGCCCAAGGTGCTTTTGTTTTAGGTAAAGAACCTTCTTCAGGAAGAACAACTTTTTCCATCATCTGTCCCAAAGCACCGTCTGCTAATATCATAGCCGGATTTCTGTATTTTTCTGCTAATCTGATTCCGTCGAAAACGAAATCTGCCATTTCCTGAACGGAAGCCGGAGCTAAAACTATTAAATGATAATCTCCATGGCCGCCTCCCTTTGTAGCCTGGAAATAGTCACCTTGTGAAGGCTGGATTGTACCTAATCCCGGGCCTCCTCTAACAACATTTACAATAAGACAAGGTAACTGGGCGGAAGCAATATAAGAAATACCTTCCTGCATTAAACTTATACCCGGACTTGATGAAGAGGTCATTACTCTTGCACCGGCGCCGGCAGCTCCGTAAATCATATTTATGGATGCAACTTCACTTTCAGCTTGTAAAACAGTACCGTGACGTTTGGGCATCTCGTTTGTAAAATATTCTAATACCTCAGATTGAGGAGTAATAGGATAACCAAAATAAGCATCAATATCCGCTCTGATAGCAGCTTCTGCCAGGGCTTCGTTGCCTTTCATTAAACGGGTATCGCCTTTTTTATTATTTTTATTTTCCATAATCAAAACCTTTTTGCTTTAATAATTAACCGACTGGTTCAACCGCTTTTTTTTCTTTTCTTAATGCGGATTTAGGCTGACGATAAACGGTTATTGCAACATCAGGACAAACCAATGCACAATTTACACATCCGGTACAATTATCCTTTATTAATTCTGCGTATCTATAACCATTTTTATTGATCTGGCTTGATAAGCCGAGGCTTTCTTGAGGGCATGCAGTAATGCAAAGTTCGCAGCCTTTGCAAACTACTGTGTCAATTATTACTGTTCCTCTTATCATTTTTATAATCTTTTTTTAATTAATAAAATATTCTTTTTATGAATTTGACAATATATATGCCAAATAGTAAAAGCTTGTATAATTGCTAATTATAGGTTTTTAAAGGTCTTTTATTATCAAATTTAAGAAGCAGCTTGAAGTTCGGATTACTAATATCGAGAAGCATGGATTAATTGTCTATTGGCAAAATATTTTGTTTTAACAAATATTGCGTTTTTGACGGAAACAGCATCTTTTCTATAATGAATGATCATTTATTAGTTGTTCTTTATAATATGTTCAAGTTCAATTTTTCTTATAAAATTTAAATGATAACTGCGGACAATTTGGATATCTTTTTAATGTTATTGTAATACGGATTAATTAATATAAACTTAAATAATGAATGCTCTTATTTTAAATTTATTCTACACATTATATATTCAAAAATTTTTTTATGGGTGAAATAAAATTTCAAATTTGAGTAGAAAAAAAACTGGTTAGCTAAGAATTTAATGATTTACTAATACTTATAAAAAATGAATGTTGATAAAAAAGTATAGATTAATCATTAATTATCTTTCTCGAATTAAGATATATGTTCAAA
This sequence comes from uncultured Ignavibacteria bacterium, assembly GCA_963713505.1. Taxonomy (GTDB): domain Bacteria; phylum Bacteroidota; class Ignavibacteria; order Ignavibacteriales; family Ignavibacteriaceae; genus CAVQMC01. The sequence goes on from CAVQMC010000007.1 coordinate 185,086, forward strand.
TTTAATTTTGGAAAGTGTGGATATTCGTCTATAAACGCACTTTTTAAAGCGAGTTTCGACTTAAATACCAAGATAGTCGATTATTTGCCAATTCTCACAGAGTCACTTAAACTTGATCCACTCTGTTGCTAATACTTGCATCTAAATCTAATTTTAGTTGTGTCAAATTTATGTTTAACAAATTAGAGGTGATATTTGAAGTCATTAACGAAATTATTTTTAATTATGGTAATGATTTCGCTGGTAGGATTCACAATAGTAAGCAACGAAGAAAGTAATGCAGAAGAACCGGTGATAAGTAAAGCAAAAACAGTTAATGAAGAAGATACCGCAGTAAATACTTCAATAGTTAATTATACCGATAAAGGAACAATGACAGCTTCGTGGTACGGACCAAAATTTCATGGAAGACTAACTGCAAATGGAGAAATCTATGATCAAATGGCTTTTACCGCAGCTCATAAAAAGTTAAAATTCGGAACTCTGCTTAAATTAACAAATACCGAAAACGATAAAAGTGTAATTGTTAGAATTAACGACAGAGGACCGTATGTTAGAGGCAGACAATTAGATCTTTCTAAAGGTGCTGCCATAGCTTTAGGAATGATTAAACCCGGTGTTATGAAGTTAAAAGTTGAGGAAATCAGCTTAAAAGGAGTAAATTTCCCAGTTGTAACACTTAATTAATCATTAAATTAATATTCAAAATTCAAAGCCTCCGTAAAAACGGGGGCTTTTTTTATACCCAAGAAAATTATCAAATTTAGCATCAAATTATTAAATTTGTTTTATGTTATGCCTTAAATGTGAATCAAACCCGAATTGGATTATATCAGTTTTAAAAAATATTGAATCTGTTTTGATGGATCATGCACATTGTGAGAAAAAAGCCGCAGCAACAGGCTTAAGTCTTTTGGCAGTTTATCCCGAAAAATTTGAAATTTCTTACAAAATGTCGGATTTGGTTGAAGAAGAAATCGGACATTACCGCGCAGTTGTTAAGTTACTGGAAAACAAAGGCTTGCAGTTAAATAAAGATCAAGGCGATCCTTATGCAAAAAAACTTTTATCTCATATAAATAAAAATGAACCGGAAAGACTGTTGGATAGACTTTTAACTGCCGGAATAATTGAAGCAAGATCTTGTGAAAGACTTCAGATTTTGGCTGAAAATTTAAAAGAACCTGATCTTAAAAAATTTTATTCTGATTTATCGGCTTCGGAAGCCGGACATTATGTTACTTACATAAAACTTGCGAAATTGTACTTCGATGAAGAAATTGTAAATAAAAGACTGGACGAACTTTCGGAAATCGAAAAGAAAATTGTACTCTCTTTACCCAATCACCCTGTAATACACGGATAATAAAAAATTATGGAAAAAAAGAAATTAAACATCGGATGCGGAAAAGATATAAAAGAAGGTTATGTAAATCTTGATGTAGTTGATTACGGCGGAAACATGATTCACGATATAAACACTTTTCCTTATCCTTTTGAAGATAATACTTTCGATGAAATTTATGCTTCACACATTTTGGAACATCTCGATAATTTCCACAATACGGTTACAGAGTTATATAGAATCAGCAAACCTGACGGAATTTTAATTGTTTATGCTCCTTTCTTTTTAAATACAAAATATTTCGGAGAACCGGATCATAAAATTCCTTTTTCCATTAGAACGTTTGATAATTATGAATATATCGGAAACCGGAAATTGAAATTTTATGAAAAGTGGAAATTAAATCATCGAACAAACTATGAAGGTAAAGCTCAATTTGAAGTAATAGAAAAAAGATTTATTACTTCTCATTTTGCAGCATTAAAGTGGATGGACTTCTTTGTAAATATTGAACCTGTTATGTATGAAAGATTTTTTGCCGGAATTTTTTCTCCAGAAGAAGTTTATTTTAAATTGCGTATCGTTAAATAATTAATCCTTCTTTACTTTCATTGCTTTAAATACTATAAAAGCCCAACCGACTAAAAAACTTACTCCGCCGACAGGAGTAATCATTGCAAAAAATAAAGTTCCGGTTGTTGAATATAAATATAAAGACCCGGAGAAAAGTAAAATCCCTATTAAAAAGGATAATGCAGAAATAGAATAAATTTTATTTCCTAATAGTCCAATAGATAAAATTGCAATGGAATGAATTAATTGATAAAAAACTCCGGTTTTATAAATTTCCAGCATTTCTGGAGTTAATGCAGATTTCAAACTATGTGCACCAAAAGCACCTAACGCAACTCCGAAAAATCCGCAGATTCCGCCGATAATTACCCAGATATTATTTTTCATATATATATATATTCTTATTAAAATTTTAGAAATAAAATAATCATTTAAACAACAAATCTAAATTAGGCTAATCAATCTACATTGAATATTTCGAAAAAAATTAAGTAAATTAAAAGTTTAAATTTCAATCACAAAAAATCTAAGTTCCATGAAAAACCTTCAAAAAATAATACTGCCGTTATTAATAGTTATTGTAATTTCGGTAATCTATTTTATGTATTTTGATCAAAAGGGGGAACTGGGATCTTTTACAAATTTTGATACAAACAATTCTGCAAATAAAGTTATTGTTGTAAAGATAGAAATTGAAAAGGGAATTCAAACAGATCCGGTAAATGGCTCTGCGGCATTTTATGTTTCCGATAAGAACGGAACAATCCAATTAGTTCAGGCAGCTTTACCTCTGCCGGAAGGATTTGAAAATTCGGAAACAATTAAATTAAACGGTCATTTGCACACAGATCATTTTCATGCAGGCGAAGTTACAATTGATTAGGACAACATGAACAAATTTGAATTAGTCTCAAAATATAAACCAACAGGCGATCAGCCGCAGGCAATAAAAGAACTTGTTAAAGGAATAAAAAGCGGTGATAAATTCCAGACGCTTTTAGGTGTTACCGGAAGCGGAAAAACATTTACTATTTCTAATGTTATTAAGGAAATCAATAAACCGACTTTAATTATTTCTCATAATAAAACTTTAGCTGCCCAGCTTTATTCGGAATTTAAAAGTTTTTTCCCAAAAAACGCAGTCGAATTTTTTATTAGTTATTATGATTACTATCAGCCGGAAGCTTATGTTGTTTCGAGCGATCTTTATATAGAAAAAGATTTTTCGGTGAATGAAGAAATTGACAGATTAAGATTAAAAACAACTACTTCATTAATCGAAGGAAGATCCGATGTAATTGTTGTTGCAAGTGTAAGCTGTATATACGGAATCGGCGCTCCGCAGGAATATGCTAATCAAATTGTATTTATTCGGAAAGGAGAGAAGATCGACAGGAAAAAACTTCTAAGAAAATTAATTGATATTCATTATATAAGAAATGATTTTGAATTTGAAAGAGGAACTTTCCGTGCAAGAGGCGATGTTGTAGAAATTATTCCCGCTTACCAATATGATGAAGCAATTAGAATTGAATTTTGGGATGATGAAATAGAAAGGCTTTCAATCATTGATGCAGTAACAGGTTCTATAATAAATGAAATTGAATCCGCTCCGATTTATCCGGCAAAATATTTTGTTACCAACAGAGAACAAATTCAAAAAGCTATATACAATATTGAACTGGAACTGGAAGACAGATTGAAATATTTCAGGGATGAAGAAAAATATTTGGAAGCACAAAGATTGGAACAAAGAACAAAGTTTGATATTGAAATGATGAAGGAGATAGGTTATTGTGCGGGAATTGAAAATTATTCCCGTCATATGGACGGAAGAAACCCGGGTTCGCGTCCTTATAATTTGTTTGATTATTTCCCGGATGATTTTCTATTGGTTATTGATGAATCGCATGTAACAATCCCGCAGCTTAGAGCAATGTATAACGGTGACAGAAAAAGAAAGGAAACACTAGTTGAATATGGTTTCAGACTACCTTCCGCTTTAGATAACAGGCCGATGAAGTTTGAAGAATTCGAGAAAATGCTGAATCAAACCATTTTTGTTTCCGCAACTCCTGCAGATTATGAACTGGAAAAAAGCGGCGGAGTTATAATAGAACAGATAATTCGTCCAACGGGATTGCTTGATCCGGAAATTGAAGTTAGACCTATAAAAGGACAAATTGATGATCTGGTAAATGAAATTAGGGAAAGATCAAAAAGAAAAGAAAGAGTTTTGGTTACAACATTAACTAAAAAAATGGCAGAAGATCTTTCTGATTATCTTGATAAAATCGGAATTCGAGTTAGATATATTCACAGCGATATTGATGCTCTGGAAAGAGTAGAAATTTTAAGAGATTTAAGAATCGGCGACTTCGATGTTCTCGTTGGTGTAAATTTATTAAGAGAAGGATTGGATCTGCCTGAAGTTTCCTTAGTTGCAATAATTGATGCAGACAAGGAAGGATTTTTAAGAAGTGCAAGATCGCTTATGCAAACAGCCGGAAGAACTGCCCGCAATGTAAACGGCAGAGTAATAATGTATGCAGACGTTATCACGGAATCTATGAGAAAAACTATTGAAGAAACCGAGCGGAGAAGAGCCATTCAAACCGAATACAATAAAATTCACGGTATTGAACCGCAGACTATTTATAAAAGTATGGAGGAAATTATGTCTTCCACTTCAATTGCCGATGTTAGAAAAAAAGATGAAAAACCTTCATTCGGATTTTCCAAAGTTGCGGAGCCTGTTTTAAAATATATGGATAATGATCAGAAAAAAGATTTAGTTGAACAGCTTACCGAACAAATGCATCAAGCAGCAAAAGATCTGGAATTTGAACGTGCTGCAGCTTTGCGGGATGAAGTCAACAGATTAAGAAAGATGATTAATAAATAATTTTATTTTTTACTTTTAAATTTAAAATATTTTATTAAAGAGAATGGATTCAACTCGGTAATTATTTTATCGCCTTTATAATAAACATTTTCTAAATATAAACCTGATGGCGGCGCAGTTAATTTAGCGGGAATATTTGATTTGGCTGATAAAAATATATTCAGATCATTTTCGGTTAAATTATTTCTTCCAATTTCTACCAAAGTTCCGACGATTCTTCTTACCATTTTCCAAAGAAAGTGCGAACCAATTATTCTGATTAAATATTAAATCGCCGTCTTCTTTCATTTCAAATTTATTAATTAATACTTTTGTAGATTTTTCTTCTCTGTCAGCTTCGGAAAAAGAAGCAAAATCATTCATACCGATTAAAGGTTTTAAGGCAGATTCCATTTTATTAAAATCTAATTTATCCTTTATCCACCATGCATAATTTTTACCAAAAGCAGTTCTTCTTTTTGAAATTTGATATATGTAGCTTCTTGAAACCGCATCATGTCTTGCATGAAATTTCGGATTAGTTTTTTCAACTTCCAAAATATTAATATCGTACGGAATCAAATCATTTATTTTTAATTTAATGATTTCCGGTGCGAACATTGTTTTTACGTCAAGGTGAGCTGTCTGGCAAATAGCATGAACACCGCTGTCAGTCCTTCCGCTTCCCTGGAAATCAAATTTATTATCTTTAAAAATTTCTTTAAGGGCTTTGTTTATTGTTCCCTGGATAGTCTTTGCATTTTGTTGTCTCTGCCAGCCGCTGTACCTGGAACCGTCGTATTCTAAATAAACTTTAAATCTTGACATTTGCTTTAACTTAATTTCAATTATTATTTTAACAAAGTAAATATAAGAATTAGAAAGTTCAGGAAGGAAGATTATTCCATTTTCATATCGCGGGTCATTAAATCAGTAGTAGCTTTAACGGGATCTTTATCTTTGTATAAAATTTTATAAACTTCATCTGTAATAGGAGTTTCAACTGATTTTTCACCAGCTAACTGCGAAGCTGAGCGGCATGTTTCAACACCTTCCGCAACCATGCTCATAGATTTTAAAACTTCTTTTAATTTTAATCCTTTACCAATTTGCTCGCCTACATAACGGTTGCGGCTGTATTTGCTCATGCAGGTTACAATTAAATCTCCCATTCCGGATAGTCCGGCAAATGTTTCGGCATTAGCTCCCATAGCCTCACCTAGACGTGAAATTTCCGCAATTCCTCTTGTCATTATAGCTGCTTTTGTATTATCACCAAACTTTACCCCGTCTACAATTCCCGCACCGATTGCAATTACATTTTTAAATGCACCGCCAAGTTCAACACCGAGCACGTCAGTTGAAGAATAAACCCTAAAATAAGCCGTCATAAAAGCGGCTTGAATAGACTTGGAAGTATTTAAATCTTTTGATGCTGCAACAACTGCGGTTGGAATTTTTCTGCTGACTTCTTCTGCATGGCTCGGACCGGAAATAACGCCAATTTGGTTTTCATCAATTGAAGGATAAACATCTTGAAGCATTTGGGACATTGTAAGTAAATGATTTTTCTCAATACCTTTTGCAACGCTTACTAATATTGAATTTTTAATGCTCGAAAAATCAATCTCTTTCATAACGTTTCTAAGAAATTGTGAAGGAACTGCCAGCACAATCATATTCTGTTTTTCTACAACTTCTTGAAGATCGTGTGTAATTAATATTTCATCGGGTATTTTTATGCCGGGAAGGTATTCTTTATTAAGTCTGTCTTTATCTAAGACTTTTGCATAATGCTTTTTATATTCCCATAAACTAACATTATGACCGTTATAATGAAGCAGAATAGCCAGTGTTGTTCCCCAGCCTCCTGCCCCGAGTACAGAAATTTTCATTGGAAAAAATTAAGAAATTTTCTTTTTGGAAAAACTTACTTTGTTTTCGTTCCCGTTAAATAATCTAACTACGTTCTTACGATGCGTAAATATAACAAGCAGTGATAAGAAAACTACAAAAGGAAGCAGAGTATGATAGCCCGGAATATTTACATGGAATAAGTTTTCTCTTATGATCAATGTAAGAGGAACAGCTATTGCCCCGAGAATAGAACCTAAAGATACATACCTCGAAACTGTTACTACAACAATAAAAACTCCGACTGCAATCAGCATATCAACTGTAACAAGCATTAATAACATTCCTAACGCAGTTGCAATTCCTTTACCTCCTCTAAAGCCTGCAAATACAGTCCATATATGACCAATTACCGCGGCAATACCGGCAATAATTTGTATTAAAGTAAAATCATCAAAAGGAGTAGCGTTTTCAAAAGGCATAGAACCGTAATGCAGCCTTGCCACAACAACAACTGCAAGCACACCTTTCATTGCATCTAAAAGAATTACAAGTAGGCCGTACTTCCAGCCGAGTACACGCATTACATTTGTGCCGCCTGCATTTCCGCTGCCGTGCTGTCTTATATCGATTCCTTTAACAGCTTTACTAACAATTATACTGGTCGGTATTGAACCGATTAAGTAAGACAAGAATTATTATTGTAGCCAAAAGAAACATTGAATATTACCTCAAAAAACAATGAATAATTAAACTAAGTATATTTAATAAAACATTCAATATTAAAAATATTTATCAAGAATAAACTTAGTTAAATATATCCATCAAATTTTATTCCCTAACGAGAAAATATTAATTAATAATTAGAGTATTTTATTACATTTTGGATTCAGTGTTTTTCGAAATAATCTTTTTAAATTTAAAATAGGTTATTTCAGCAAAGCTCTTAGCAAGTACTAAAATAACAGTTATTTCCATATTAATCGTATTATTTAAATAAATGTTGAGGAGGTTAATAAGCGAGTTTTCTTACTTTTATTTAAATTTCATAATTTCTATATTTACAGGCTAAGAAATTATTAGGAGTAAAAATGGCTAAACAACAATCATTTGCTGATAAATCAAAAGCAAAGAAAAAAGCCGAAGGAATTACAGTAAAATTGATAAAAAGTGTAAAATCATCAAAAGGCACTTATAAGTTTAACGAAAAATTTGTCCGGCTGGACGATATCAGCAAAGTTTCTGAAATTAAATAAGCTTAAAAGAAGCGGTAAAAGACCGCTTTTTTTATGTAAAATCCGATAATTTAGAATTTCCAAAATTTTTTCCCGCCGAAAAGTCTTGATTTAATTCTGAAAATTATTATATTAATTAACACTACAGTTCATGCGTGCAACCGGGAAAATAATCTTCCTACAGTTTTTACGGCACATACCAAAAAGTAAAAAATATCAAGTTTTTCACGCATAGTCTATCACTAAAAAGGAGGATGTTAACATGATTACCCCCAAAAAGATGAAATTTTACGGGCTTAAGGATTTAGACAACATCCCCCAATTGCAAAAACTCAGCGAAGAACAAAGATTTGCAATTAAAGTTGTCTCAAATGTCTTACCATTCAGAACAAATAATTACGTTGTTGAAGAATTAATTGATTGGGATAATATTCCTGATGACCCAATGTTTCAATTAACATTTCTTCAAAAAGATATGCTTACGGATAATCAATTTGAAAGAATGTCTGAAGCATTATTGAATCCCTCTTTGTCATCTGCAGAAATAAAAGAAACTGCGGAAGAAATCCGTTTGGAACTTAATCCTCACCCTGCAGGCCAGATGACGATAAATGTACCTAATTTAAATGATGAACCGGTTCCCGGTGTTCAACATAAATACCGCGAAACATGTTTAATATTTCCGTCAAGCGGACAAACATGTCATGCATATTGTACTTTCTGTTTTCGCTGGGCGCAATTTGTCGGGATGAATGATCTAAAATTTGCTACTGATGAATCCCAAAGATTCCAGGATTATTTAAGTCAGCATAAAGAAGTTACTGATATTCTTTTAACCGGCGGCGATCCGATGATTATGAATCTTAAAAATCTTCATGCTTATATCGATCCGCTTCTTGAACCGGAATTTGATCATATTAAAAATATTAGAATCGGAACGAAATCTGTTGCTTACTGGCCGTATAAATATGTAACCGATAAAGAAGCCGACGGTGTTCTGGCACTTTTTGAAAAGATTGTTAAATCCGGAAAACATCTTGCGATAATGGGACATTATAATCATTGGGTTGAGTTGTCAACCGATATTGCAAAAGAAGCTGTTAGAAGAATCAGAAATACCGGAGCTCAAATAAGAGCACAGTCGCCATTAATAAAACATGTTAATGATGATCCGGATATTTGGGCAAGAATGTGGAGAGATCAAGTTAAACTAGGAATTATTCCTTATTATATGTTTGTTGAAAGAAATACAGGTGCAAAAAGTTATTTTGAAATACCTTTGGAAAGAGCATATAATATTTTCAGAGATGCAGTTATTCAGGTTTCCGGTTTAAGCCGGACAGTCCGCGGGCCGTCCATGTCTGCATTGCCGGGAAAAGTTGCAATTGAAGGAGTTACAGAAGTAATGGGCGAAAAGGTATTCGTTCTTACTTTACTTCAAGCACGAAATCCTGAATGGTGTAAAAAACCTTTCTTCGCCAAATATAATCCGAATGCTACATGGTTGACGGATCTTCATCCTGCTTTCGGTAAAGATAAATTCTTCTATCAGGATGAATTGAATGAAATTATTACCAGTAATTTTGGCCAGATGTACTTTCAAACTGAAGACAGCAGTGATTATGAAGAAGTTGATATTGAATTGAGTATATAATTTAAATTGTATGTTGTTTGTGCCGGTTTAAGTATTTAATATTTGCTTAAACCGGTTTTTTTATTAATTGAATAGTTCCATACTCAAACAGCCTTCAAGTTCAAGCAGCTTTTCTTTTATTTCCAGACCGCCGGCATATCCTCCAAGATCTCCGTTTGTATTTATTACTCTATGACAAGGTATTACAATTGCAACTGGATTAGATGAATTTGCTTTTCCGACTGCTCTAAGAAGTTTAGGATTTCCTAATCTTTTAGATAATTGTTTATAGGAGATAGTTTTTCCGTATGGAATATTTAAGAGTTCATTCCAAACTTTAATTTGAAAATCACTTCCCTCAATATCCAAAGGAATATCAAACTCTTTGCGTTTTCTTTTAAAATATTCTTCAAGCTGATTAAAAACTCCAAACATATAAGGATCGTCAGGCTGAAGTTTGATTATTTTATCATGCTTGCTTTTATCATTTTTCTTTATGAAGTGGAGCTGTTTTATTCCTTTTTTAGATGCAATTATTTGGAAGTTAATTCCCCCGATTTTAGAAGATGAAATATATAAGTTTTCCTCTTTCATTGTTAAATTTATTTCCTATATCAATCTCTTACAATTTATAAAAAATAAAATAAAAAAAGGGAAGAAATTCAAATTCCTTCCCTAATAAATTAAAAAAAGTTTTATTAAGCAGCTACAACTTCAATTGCCGGATGGACATCTCTTTTTAATAAACCTTCAATTGCAGCTAAAGTTCCGCTTATTGCGCTTGGACAGCTACCGCACGCACCCTGATATTTTATTCTAACGGAAAATCCTTCCATTCCCAAAACTTCCAATCCGCCGCCGTCTCCTGCAAGTGCAGGCCTAACTCTTAAATCCAATATAGAATTTATTTGTTTCAGCATTTCGTTTGTATTTTCATCCGTTGCTGTTAATTCTTTTTCTTCTGGAATAGAATTAATATCGAAAGTTTTTAGAAATTCAATAAAAGGCCTTTGAATTTGTCCCCAGTTTGCATTTTTAGCTTTTTCAATTGTTACGAATTTATCCATATAAAAAACAGAAACAACTCCGTCAATTTCAAAAATTCCTTTTGCAAGAGGATCATTTTTTGATGATTCTTTATCAGGAAATTGTCTTGTTTCTAATTTTAATAATTTCTCATTTAAAATAAATTTTAAAGCATGAGGATTGGGTGTTAAATCAACATCCTGAACCATTAACATATTAAACTCCTTTTGATTTCACGGGTCTAAAATTAATTCTTATTTACTAACTCTTCAAGTCAATTGTATTAATTATTTTGTTATTCATTTTACTAACGAAATTCTGCTTGGTTTCAATTGTTGATATTGTTTAATTTTGCGTTGCATTTTAATAAAAGGATAAATAATGAAAGATATTTTGATTGTGTTTACTGGCGGAACTTTTTCGATGAAAATTGATGAAGAAACAGGCGGAGCAGTGCCAAAATATTCAGGTGAAGAATTACTTGAAAAAATTCCCGAAGCAAGAGATTTAGCAAATATTTCTTGTTATGATTTCGGAAAATATCCCGGTCCGCATATGAAACCTGAATTAATGTTTAATCTTGCAGATAAAATAATTGAGCTGATTAAAGAAAAAGATTATGCCGGAGTTATTGTAACTCACGGAACCGATACATTGGAAGAAACCGCATACTTATTAGATTTAAAAATAAAAACAGAAATTCCTGTTGTTGTAATCGGATCGATGAGAAACAGTTCGGAACCGGATTGGGACGGACCCAGAAATCTTTTGGATGCAATCCATATTTGTTTAACTGATAACTGCAGAAATATTGGAGTGTTAGTCTGCTTAAACGGTGCGATAAATGCAGCGAGTGAAGTAACAAAAATTTATACCGATGAAGTCGATACATTCAGCAGTCTTGATTTTGGTGATCTTGGATTTGTTCAAAACGGAAGAGTTATTTTGAACAGGCTTCCAAGAAAGTTGGAAACTTTGGAAACAGATAAAATTGAAACTAATGTAGACCTGCTTACTGTTTATGCCGGAATGGATGAAAAGTTTTTTAAATTTTCCGCAGATACAAATGCGGAAGGTTTAGTTGTAGAAGCTTTGGGTGTTGGAAATGTTCCGCCTGCAGCTTATAGCGGAATTAAATATGTTGTAGAAAAAGGAATTCCTGTGGTATTGGTTTCTCGTTGTCCGGCAGGGGAAACTCTGGATGTTTACAGTTATCCCGGTGCGGGGAAGCATCTTCATAATATTGGAGTAATTTTTGCGGAATACTTAAATGGGCAAAAAGCAAGAATTAAATTGATGCTTGCTTTGGGAAAAACTAAAAATAAAGAAGAATTAAAAAAAATATTCGAAGATTAATTCTGTTCAATCATTTTTCCTAGAATATCTTTTAAAGCTTTCATTTCTTTTTTTGTTGAATCTTTTACTCCGGAAGGTTCTGTATCAGTAATGGAAGTATTTAACAAATTATAAATCCTTTGAGACCAAACTGTATATGTATATCTGAAATGATCTCTTTTCCACTCATCGTCTTTATTTTTATTAGCAATTAAATTGAGATCGTTCTGCAGTTTTTGAATCATGAAATCGAGATCTTTTTTAATCCAGTTTCTCAAACCGACAGCAGCTCCAAATCTACTTTATGAACTTCGTTTATTGGATTTCCTAAAAATAATTCAGCAACTTGTTTAAATGTTGTGGGAATATCACTTACATAAAAATCCTGATGTCCGGGAGCAAATTTATTTGTATGAAGGTCAACCCTGTCAAGTTCGGATCTAACAACTTCTGCGGAAGCAATTCCGGAATCAACAAGCGTTACTTTATCTCCCATAACATCCTGAATAACTTTTGAAAGAATCGGATAATGAGTACATCCTAAAACAAGCGTATCTATATTTAAATCCTTTAACTCCTGTAAATATTCTTTTGCAATTTCATAAGTGGCTTGATGATCAACCCAGCCTTCTTCTGCTAGCGGAACAAAAAGCGGACAGGCTTTTTCATAAACATCAACTTTATTATCCAATCTTTTTAGTTCTTTGGAATAAGCTTTATTGCTTATAGTTGCTCTTGTACCTATCACACCAACTTTACCGTTCTTAGTATGTTCTAATGCATATTTTGAACCGGGTTCGATCATTCCGATAACTGGAACATTAAAATTTTCTCTTAATTCTTTCATTGCAATTGATGAAGCAGTGTTGCATGCGACAACAATAGCTTTTACATTTTTTGAAATTAAAAATTTTGCATCTTGAATTGAATATTCAATAACAGTATCATTTGATTTTGAACCATAAGGAACTCTAGCTGTATCTCCGAAATAAACAATGTTTTCGGTTGGTAATGTTCCTGCAAGTCTTTTAACAACTGTTAAACCGCCGATACCTGAATCAAAAATTCCGACCGGTTTTTCTTTTTCCATAAAATTCAATTTAATATCCTTTATAACATTTGAGTTATTGTTTCAGTAATTTCGGATTTAATAAATTCTAAATCGTTAGTTGATATTTTCTTGTTTGATCTATCCAAAACATAGAAAGAGTCGACAATATCATCGCCGCGTGTAGAAATTTTTGCAAAATAAATATTTAAGCCAAGTTCATTCATTTTGCTTGTAACCTGATAAAGAAAACCTAATCTGTCGGGAGAAAAAATATCAATAATTGTATATTTATCATGTTTTTCAAAATTAATTTTAATTTTTCCTGATCTTTTAAAGAATTTATTTTCAATCCGCCACCATCTTGATTTCATTTTAGCGAATTCTTGATTTAATCTAAGTAATCCGGTAATTACATTATTCAGATCTTTGATGATTTTATCATATTTAGCCTGTTCAATTCTTTTCCCTGTATGAAAATCGCTTACATTAAAAGTATCAATTACGATTTTATCTTTTCTTGTAAATATTTTTGCATCGTGAATGTTTGCATCATTAATTGATAAAACTCCGCAGATTTTAGAAAGCAGGGAAGGAGAATCTTTTGTTATAACAGTGATGTTTGTAAAATCATTCAGCTCTTTAAATAAAGTTGAAACATTTTCGCCTTTTTGAATTTCTTCCACATGCTGGGCAATTTCTTCGTCGCTGAACTGATGAGCATAAGCAATATCATTAATTGAATCTATATGTTCCTGAACATGCTGTTCGGAAATCAAATCCGAATATTTACTTATTTCTTTCGGAATAACATAAGTGCTGTTGATTAAAAGCTCTTCTCCGGTTACTTGCTCTTCCAGCATTGCACGAGTTTTTCTGTATAATTCCGAAAGCAGATCACTCTTCCATGTAGTCCAAACTGCAGGATTAACTGCAGACAGATCAGCATAAGTAACAAGGTAAAGTAAATCCAACGCTTTTACGGAATTAAACTTTGCTGTAAAATTATTCAGAGTTTCAGGATCGTTCAGATTTCTTCTGAACGCTGTCTGTTCCATTACAAGGTGATTTTTAACTAAAAAAGAAACCTGTTCGATTTCATCTTCATCATAACCTAATCTCTGCATTATTGAAGAAGCCATTTCTGCGCCGATTATTTCATGTCCGGCCAAATTGAATGGCTTTGCAATATCATGAAACATCAAAGCTAGATAAAGTATTTCTCTATCTTTTAAGTTGTTAAAGATTCTTCCTAAAGTTGAATTATCTTTTTCAAGCTTTTCAACATTTTGTATAGTTAATAATGTATGTTCATCGGCTGTATAACAATGGTAAACACCATGCTGAAGATAACCGAATAAATCTTTAAACTCCGGCATAAAGGCACCCAGAATTCCAAGTTCATTCATAACGGTTAAAGTTTGACCGACATTTTTAGGAAGTCTTAAAATTTCTCTAAAAAAAACAGAAGATTCTGTTTCTTGATCCGGCGAACTGCCGAAACTTTCGGAAACTTCAACAATTAAAGATCTTAGATTTTCATCGAAGTGAGCACTGTTTAATCCGCGGTAATAAAAAGCTCTTAAAATATCGGATACGGATAAAGTTTTATTGCCTCTGTAAGAAATTGTTTTGTTTTTAATTATAAAATCTTCATCAAGTTCAATTGCTAATGAATCGGGAAGAGGATTTGTAATTTCTTCATGAAATTTCTTTACCATCGACTTAGAAAACCTATTAATAACATTAGCGGCATTAAAATAATCTTTCATGAAAAGCGAAAGAGCTTCGTCTTCATTATAAAAAAGCTGAGAGATTTTTTTCTGCATGCTGAATTCAAAGCGGTCGTTTCTTTCACCAGAAAAATAATGTAGAAGATTACGAACCATTAAAATCATTTGGTAGCTTTTGAAAAGCCTGTTGCATTCGTTTTGTGTTGTATAATTATCCTTCTTTAAAATATTTACGAAAATATCAGCTTGAGTATTTTCGGATTGTTTATTTAGGAAAATTCTGTTCTTTAGAATGTACATCCATTCTATCGATTGAAAATCTCTTAAACCTCCGGCAGATAATTTTACATTAGGCTCAAGTGTCTTGGGTGAGTCGCCGTATTTTACATATCTATCCTGAATATCTTCAAATAATTCTTCAAGTAATTTTAGTTTTACATTTTCGGTAACAGTTTCAAAAAGCTGATCGTTCCATTTGTTATAAACTTTGTCAGATCCTAATAAAAATCTGGTTTCAAAAAATTGTGTGAAAGTGTGAAGGTCGGTATTCAAGTATTTTTCAATATCTGAAAAATCTCTAACGGTATGTGAAGCTTCGATTCCGTTATCCCAAAAAAGTTTTACAAGATCTGAAATATCATTTTCATTTTCGTCAATGTTTTCAGCAATAAACATTAGATCGATATCGGAATATGGAGATAATTCCCGCCTGCTGAAACTTCCTGCAGAAGTTAAAGCAAAATTATATTTTTTACCGGATGAAATCGTACGCACGTATTCTTCAACAAGCAGACTATATTGTCTGCTGAATTTTAACGCTTCTTTTTGAAGAGATAAATCATTAAAGAGAATATCTCTTTTCTCAAAGAATTCTTTTTTTGCGTTTAAAATTGCATCCATAAATTTTAATTAATTTTCGGGCTGAAAATTTTCCTGCTGATATTCAGCATAAACTGTTGAGCCAATTCCGCCTCTTACGTTAAATTCGGCGGTTATCAGCATATATCTTGGTTTACAAACTTCTACAAGATCATCAAGAATTTTATTTGTTACACTTTCAAAATAAATCCCGTCATTCCTGTAAGAATTTAAATAGAATTTTAAAGATTTTAGTTCAATGCATAATTTGTCCGGAATATATTCCATTGTAATTGTTCCAAAATCAGGCTGACCTGTTTTTGGACAAACAGATGTAAATTCCGGAGCAGAATGAACAACAGTATAATTTCTATCCGGATATGAATTTTCGAATACTTCTAAAATTTTAATTTTATCGCTCATAATATTTTTTTAGTTATTAAATATAATTTGGTTTTACTTTGTAACTGATTGGATCTTCAACCCCGGCCTGCTGAAATCCTCTTAAACGTAACGCACAACTGTCGCATTCTCCGCAGGCTTCATCTTCATTTTGATAACAAGACCAGCTTAAATGCAAAGGAGCGTTTAATTCAACTCCTTTTTTAATAATTTCTGCTTTTGTTAGATGAATAACGGGAGTTTCAATTTTGATTGATGTTTCAGGTTTTGTTCCGAATTGAATTACTTTTTCAAATGCATTGAAGAATTCAGGTCTGCAGTCGGGATAACCTGAAGAATCTTCATGAACAGCGCCGATGAATATTGCTTCTGCACCAATTACTTCTGCCCAGCTTACTGATGCAGATAAAATATTTGCATTTCTAAAAGGAACATAAGAAGTCGGGATTTCTTTATTTAATAAATCTGCTTTACTTACATTTATATTATTATCTGTTAAAGATGATCCGCCGATTTTTGCAAGATGAGTAATATCAACAACAAGTCTTTTGGAAACTTTATAAAAATCTGCAATATCATTAAAAGCTTTTAACTCTCTTTTTTCTGTTCTTTGTCCGTAGTTAAAATGGATTAAAGCAAGTTCGTAATTTTGATTTGCAATTGCGGCCGTAACACAACTGTCCAAACCGCCGCTTACTGCTGCAACTGCTGTTTTATTTAAAGTTTTGCTCATAATTTAATCAAATTTCTAAGCGATAAAGATAAATAAATAGGAGTTTACAAAGAAGTGATAAAATCACTTACTATTTTGTAAATTAAAGAAAATTTACAGTTTTTTTAATACAAGAAAAACAACTGCAATTATAAAACTTACAATTGAAGAAACTAAAAATGGGACAGTAGAACCAAATTGATCCCAAAGTATTCCGGCTAAAAATGATCCAAACATAATTGAGAGACTAGACAACATTGTTAACAAGCCGATTGCAGAAGCTCTAAGTTCATCAGGAATTAAGTCCGAAACCCATGCTTTTGTAATTCCCTCCGTCGATGCAGAATAAATTCCATAAAAAGCAAATAAAATCCATAAAAGATAAAAATCCGGAAGCAGGGCAAATCCCAAATAAACAATTGAAAATACAAACAAACCAAAAACGAAAATTTTCTTTTTACCTGTTTTGTCGGATAATTTTCCTAAAGGATAAGATGCGCCTGCATAAACTAAATTATAAAATATATATCCGATTATTGCAAGAGTTGAAGAGTTAGAAATATCCCTGGACTTCAAAATCAAAAAAACATCACTGCTGTTTACAAGTGAAAATATTGTAATTAATAATAAAAGTAATTTGTAATTCTTTGGAGAAACCTTCCAAAATTCTTTATAATTATTTTTTGATCTTAATTTGACAGGAATTGGATTATCTTTTACAACTAGAGTAAAACCAACTGCAATTATTGAAGGAACAAAAGCTGCGATAAAAACAAGTTCATAATTTTGATTAAAAAGATTTAAAAGAATTAACGCTCCGATTGGACCTATTGCAGCACCGAGTGTATCCATTGCTCGGTGAAATCCGAAAATTGTACCTGTAGTATTTTTCTCTGAATAGCTCGCCAGTAATGCATCACGCGGAGCAGTTCTTATACCTTTACCGATTCTATCGGAAGTTCTTGAAACCACAACAGTTGAAATATGAGGAAATAAACCCGGGAAAGGTTTTGCAATTGCAGAAAGTCCGTAACCTAAAACTACAAATATTGATCTTTTCCCTATTTTATCTGAAAGTCTGCCGAAATATCCTTTTAACAAACCTGCAGTGATTTCAGCAATTCCTTCTATAACTCCTACAACTGCCATCGATGATCCTAATACAGCGGTTAGAAAAATCGGAGTTACAGGATAAAGCATTTCGCTTGCTATATCAGTAAATAGACTTACAAAACCTAAAATTATAACTTGTTTTGGAATTTTCTTCATTTAAATATAAAACCAGGAAAAAATTATAAACTCAACTTATATATTTTATTTAAATAATTTAACCAACAAATTGATGAGGTAAAATTTGTTTAGTAACTTTTATCATTAAATTTTAATTAAAATGAAATAGAAATAATCAGAGGTTAATATGCGCAGAAAAATAATAGCAGGAAACTGGAAAATGAATAAGGATGTTAATGAGACAAAAGAATTGATAAAGGGTCTTTTAAAAGAACTTCAAAATATAAAACAGAAATGCGATGTTATTCTTTGTCCGCCGTTTACATCATTAAGTGAAGCCGGAAAACTTCTTGAAAATACTGCTGTAAAACTCGGTGCACAGAATATGTATTTTGAAGAAAGCGGTGCATATACAGGTGAAATTTCTGCATCAATGATTTTAAGTGCCGGCTGCGAATATGTAATTTTAGGTCATTCCGAAAGAAGAACAATTTTTAAAGAATCGGATGAAACAATAAATAAAAAAATTAAACAGGCGTTAAAAGCCGGATTAAAACCGATATTTTGTATCGGAGAAACTCTGGAGCAGCGGGAAAGTAATCAGACAAATGATATTATAAAAAAGCAAGTGACCGGCGGACTGAAAGATTTAACAGATCATGATCTTGAAAAAATGATAATTGCTTATGAACCTGTTTGGGCAATCGGAACAGGCAAAAACGCAACTCCGGAACAAGCCGAAGAAGTTCATAAATTTATTAGAAATTTAATAAAAGAAAATTTTTCTGATAAAACTGCTGAAAATATCGTAATTCAATACGGCGGAAGTGTAAAACCGGACAATGCTTCGGAACTTCTTTCTCAGCCGGATATCGACGGTGCTTTAGTCGGAGGTGCAAGCTTAAAAGCTGATTCTTTCACAGGAATTATTAAATCCGCTTAATTGCTTTAATTATAGTTAATTAGAAAAATAAATATTTATTAATTTTAAGGTTTAGGGCGTGTCAAATTCATTGATTTGCCCTCCTTTCTTTAGTATATTTATTAGTTTATTTTCTATAAATTGAGGCAAATTTACCGGATGGTTTTCCCCAGAAAAATTATTCTATTCATGGCCATTTTATTTTTATTATTATTCTCTTCAAATTCTTACAGCCAGATTGTATTTAAAAGTCTGCCTGAATATAAAATGCCGACCGCCGATTCTTTATTTATGGGATTGTCTTCAACTAGAAAAATAATATCATTAAACGGAACATGGAAAGTCTGGCCTGTCAAATGAAAAAAGCGATAAAGCAGTTTCCGTAAATGTACCATCTATTTTTAAAGGAAACGGGGAATTAACTTTTGAAAAGCAATTTAATCTAAGTGATTTTCAAATTACACATTATAGAATGTTCATTAATATATTGGGATTAAATTATACTGCCGATATTTCCGTAAATAATATTATCATATTCAGACACTCCGGCGGAGCGTATCCTTTTAAATTTGATTTGCCTAAGGATATTTTGCATTCCGATAAAGAGAATGTTTTAACAATTAAATTATACTATAAATTAGATTCTGAAAATACAATCCCTCTTAAACAAAGATTTTTATTTCCGCAGAATTTCGGCGGAATATTAAGAGATGTTTATATCAGTTTGATTCCGAATATTTCAATAGTCGAAACTAAATTAGAATCAAAATTAAACGACAGACATAGAAAAGCAGAAATCTCGGTTTACAGTAAAATTGATAACAGGGAATTTTCAAAATTACAAGATTCAACTTTAACCTCAGATGAATATTCATTTAAAGTAAATTTTATATCTCCCGACAGTGAAATTCATTCAGGTAAAGAAATTAAGTTTCCGCTTCCACGCAATAGAGAAAAAGTCATTAATCAAACCATAGAAATCAATTCGCCCGTTTTATGGTCGCCTTCAAATCCGAAATCTTATATAGTTAATTTTGAACTTTGGAAGAACGATCAGCTTGTTGATATAAAAAGAAAAAGATTTGATATTTATTCTCTCGAAGTTAACAAAGATTCGGTTACTTTAAATGGCGAAGGTCTTCAATTTAAAGGAGTTACTTATATTCCATCTTTTGGAGAGTACGGCAGTTTGGCAGACTATTCCAAAATGGAAAGTGATATTGCAACAATAAAAAATATCGGTTTTAATTGTATAAGATTTGAAAAAGAAGTTCCGCATCCTTACTATTTATATTTATGTGAAAAGTACGGGCTTCTTGCTTTTATTGAACTTCCGCTTAACGGAGTTCCGGATGAATTAGCTTTAGATCAGAATTTTATTACCAGAAGTGAAAATTATTTATCAAATTTTATAAAAGGTTACCAGGAATATCCGGCAGTTGCAGCAATCGGTTTGGGCGGTTCTTATCTTCCGCAGTTAGATTCTCATATTTCTTTTATTAAAAGATTAAGCGCAATCATTAAAAAAGAATCTAACTATTTATCCTTTGCATCTTTCTCCGGATTTGATATTCCGAAAATTTCCAATCTTGATCTTTATGGAGTCGAAATATTTGATGAATCAATAAGCAACGACTCGGATGAAATTCAAAAAGCACAAACTGCTTTAGGTAAAGGCAGAGTGTTGATAGGTTCTGCAACTTATGTTGTTAACTCTGGCAATTCAAACGGTTATGTAAATGAATATTCTTTTGAAGCACAAGCAAAATTTTTTGAAGATCTTTTAAACTATGCAGATCAGAATTCACTTTCCGGCTACTTCATCAATTCTGTATTTGATTACCGCGGAGATTATTCTTCGTTAATTGCTGGCTACAATAAAGAAAATTTATATAAAATCGGTTTGATTGGAGAAGATAGAAGAGCAGACAGATTAAGTTATAATGTAGTTTATTCAAAACTTCATAATACAGAAAAGGTTACAATTCCAATCGGAAGCAAGAAAAATGATGCCCCGATGTCTTTTATTTTATTCGGATTAATACTTGCCTTAATTATTGGTGTGCTTGTTAACTCCGGTAAAAAATTTAGAGAAGATACATCAAGGGCTTTACTGAGGCCGTATAATTTTTTTGCTGACATTAGAGATCAAAGAATGATTTCCGGCTATCATTCAACAATGCTTGGAATTGTTATCTCCGCTGTTTCAGGTCTGTTATTAATAAATATTTTATTTTATTTAAGATTAAATGTAGTTTTTGAAAAATTATTATTAGCTTTTGGCAGCCAAGGTTTAATCGATGCTGTCAGCTATCTTGCCTGGCATCCGCTTCTTTCGTTGTTCTGGCTTTCGCTCGGCTTTTTAGTCTTTTTGTTTTTATTAACTCTGGTAATTAAAGCATCTTCTTTCTTTGTAAGGAACAGGGTTTATTTTTCGAGTGTTTATTTTACTGTTGTGTGGTCATTTCTGCCTGTTATACTTTTAATTCCCGTCGGAATAATATTATATAGAGTTTTAAATGCCGACGTTGCAAATACATATATTTATATCGGTTTAATCCTTTTTGTCTTATGGATTTTTTACCGGTTAATAAAAGGTATTTATGTTATCTTCGATGTTAACCCTAGCGGCGTTTATTTTTACAGCTTTATTGTAATTATAGTTGTATTAGCTGTCATTTTCTTTTATTATGAAATGAATAGCTCATTATCAGATTATGTAAAATTTGTTTTTCAACAATATAAAATTTTTAGTTAGCTGAGAAATTGTATTTATCTAAATTAGAAATACTGGGTTTTAAATCCTTCGCGCAAAAAACAAATGTTAATTTTAATGAAGGAATCACTTCTATAGTCGGACCGAACGGCTGCGGCAAAACCAATATTGTTGATGCAATCCGCTGGTGTTTGGGCGAACAGAAAAGCGGTACACTTAGAAGCGATAAGATGGAAAATGTTATTTTCAACGGAACTTCCAACAAAAAACCAATGGGTATGGCGGAAGTTTCCCTTACAATCGAAAATACAAAAGGAATTCTCCCGACTGAATATTCAGAAGTTACTATTACAAGAAGAATATTCCGTTCCGGCGAAAGCGAATATCTTTTAAATAAAAATCTCTGCCGTTTAAAGGATATTACAAATCTTTTTATGGATACCGGAATCGGTGCAAATGCATACTCTGTTATAGAACTTAAAATGGTTGAAACTATTTTAAGCAGTAAAGCAGATGAACGCAGAATAATGTTTGAAGAAGCTGCCGGTGTTAATAAATATAAATTAAGAAGAAGATTAGCTTTAAGAAAACTTGATGAAGTTAAATCCGATTTAACCAGAGTTAATGATATAGTTGCAGAAGTTGAAAAGAAAGTAAATTCATTAGAGAGACAGGCAAAAAAAGCAGATAGATATAATAAAATATCTTCAACTTTGAGAGAATTGGAACTTGATTTAGCTGATCGTGAACTTGCCTGGTTTTCATATCAAAAAGAAACTTTTAAAAATTCCAAAGATGAAAACTTAAAAAAGAAAATCGCTTTGGAATCTGATTTATCAAGACTTGATGATGAAATTAAAGATATAAAATCTAAACTGACTGAAACTGAATATCAACTTAAGGCAAAAAGATCTGAAGTTTCTGTACAAACGGAAAAAATTTACGATGTTCAAAAACATATTTCGGTTGCAGAAGAAAGAAAAAAATCATTAGAAAGCAATGTTGAAAGATTCAAACAGGAACTTGATGAGCTGAAAATTCAGCTTGAAGAAGCAAAAGAATTGATAGAACAAGGCGGATCCTCTATTGAAGATTTCAAGTTAAAGATTCAAGAGAAAGAAAAAGAAAAATCTGAAACCGAAGAGCTCGTAATTAATTATAAATCCGAGCTTGAAGAAAAAAGAAATTATTTAAAGCAGCAGGCTGATCTTTTAATTGAAAGATTCAAAGAAATAACAAACAAAGAAAACGAATTAGCAAATATTAAAAATGCTCTCGCCGAAAAGAATAAAAGCATTGGAAAACTAAATGATAAAATTCAAGCTTTAACCGGAAATATTGCTAAAACTGTTGGCTTCTTAGAAGAACTGAACAAAGAAAAGCAAGAAACAGAAAAAAACATTGAACAAGCTGAAGAAACTTATTCACACAAACAAAAAGAAAAAGAAGAATTAGAAAAGAGACTAAATTCTCTTAAAGCTAAAGAACTTGAAGACAAAGGTATAATAAACGGTTTAAAAGATAAGATTAACTTCATTCAAAATTTAATTGATAATTTGGAAGGAGTTTCCAAAGGAGCAAAGGCATTAATTGAAAGCGGTGAATGGTCAAAAGGCGATAAAACACTTTTGGCCCATATTGGAAATTCCGAAGATGAATATCGTTTTGCTGTTGAAGCTGCTTTGAAAAGTAATTTAAATAACATTTTAATTGAAACAATTGATGATTTAAAGAACGGAATAGATTATTTAAAGAATAATGATATCGGAAAAGCTTCGTTTTATATTACAAAAATAAATCAGAATGCTAAGAAAAATTTAATTGAAAAAGTTCTTGACTACATAATCAAAAGAAAAGCTAAAAAACTTCAGGCTGAAAACGGAGTTTTAGGATGGTGTGTTGATTTCGTTCAAACCGAAACAAAATGGAAACCGTTCTTCGAAAAAATTCTTGATAAAACTGTAATTGTAAAAACTCTTGAAGAAGCATTTGAACTCTCCGGGAAATATAAACATTTCAATTATGCTACTTTAAATGGAGATTATATTGATAAAACCGGAGTGGTAGAAGGCGGTTCTTCTCCTCGTTTAGACGACACTCTTTTCGGAAGAAAGCAGCATCTCGAAGATCTTCAGAAAGAATTTCCAAAAAGAGAAGCAGAACTTGAATCACTTAGAAAAGAAATTAAATCCGTTGAAGAAAAAATCAGTAATATAGATCTAAAAGTTTTATCGGAAAAAGGCCGTTTGCTTGTAAATGATCTTGCAAATGTCGAAAAACAAATTGCGCAGTTCGAATTTGAGAAAAATAAAGCTGCCGATGAAATAGAAAAAGCGCGATTGGAAATTCAAGATTTAGCTTCAGAATCAAACCGGTTGGACAATCAAAGCAATTCTATTGAAACTATTCTGATTTCTCAAAAAAATGAAAAAGAAGAAGCCGATAAAATTCAGGAAGAACTTCAGAAGGAATTTCAAAATAAACAGAACGAATACAATTCTTTAGTCGAAAAACAAAATAGTATAAATCTTGAACTTGAAAGACTAAGCGGCGAAAAAAAGAATACAGAAAATTCTATAAAACGTGCTGAAGAATCTATTGAGGCGATTAAAAAATCATTAGGAAAACGTGAACTCGATATTTCTTCATCTGATGAAGAAAAAACAACTTTAAATAATTTAATTGAAGAACGGACAATTGAGAACGATGAGAATGAATCTGTAAAAGCTGAATTGTTAAAACAGGAAAGTGAAATTGATAATAAGTATAAATCAATTCAAGCAGAGATTGAAGAAAAAGAAAATAATCAGAAAAGAATAAGAAAAGAACGCGAAGCGGTTTCCGATGAAATGCACAATGCTGATATGAAATTAAATGAATTGAATATGAAGATAAATAATCTTCGTGAAAATATTCAGGAAGATTATTCAATTCAGTTGGAAATTAAAAGTTTTGATGATCTTGAGTCTTTCGACTTTAAACAAAGAACAGAAGAAGTTCATGATTTAAAACAAAAAGTTAAAAACCTCGGACCCATAAACTTATTAGCATATTCCGAATTTGAAGAGGAAAAACAAAGGCTTGACTTCTTACTAAAACAAAGAAACGATTTAATTGAATCGGAAAAAGATGTTATCCAAACTATTGAAGAAATAAATGAAACTGCACAGAAGCAGTTCATGGAAACATTTGAAAAGATTAGAGAGAATTTTGTAAATATTTTCAGAAGTTTATTTAATCCGGGCGACGAAGCGGATTTAAGACTTGAAGAAAATGCTGATCCGCTTGAAGGCAAAATAGAAATTATAGCAAAACCAAAAGGCAAGCGTCCCACATCAATTGAACTATTATCTGGTGGAGAAAAAACTTTAACTGCAATTGCTTTGTTGTTTGCAATTTATCTTGTAAAACCAAGTCCGTTTTGTATACTTGATGAAATTGATGCTCCTCTGGATGATGCAAACATTGACCGCTTTACAAAAATTATTGAAGATTTCAGCAAGGACACGCAATTTATTGTTGTAACTCATAATAAAAGAACAATGGAAGCTGCCAGCACTTTATACGGAGTTACAATGCAGGATGAAGGAATATCGAAACTTGTAAGTGTAAGATTTAATGAAGATCTAAATTTTGTGAATTAATGAATAAGGAATTTAAAATATTTATAGACTTTGACGGAACAATTACAAAACAGGATGTCGGAGAAGCCGTTTTCCGTAAGTTCGGTGAATTGGATAAAGTAAATTCTATAATTAAAGATTTATTAATAGATAAGATAAGTGCAAAAGACTGCTGGATTTTATTGTGTGAAACGATAGAAAAAATTGACAAAACAGAGTTAGATGAATTTATAGACAGTTTGGAATTGGACGAAACTTTTCCCCGGTTTATAAACTACTGCAGGGAAAATGATTTTGATTTTTATGTGTTAAGTGACGGTTTCGACTATTATATAGAAAGAATTTTTGCAAAACATAATCTCGGCAACATAAAATATTATTCCAATAAACTTAAAATTACTTCCGATGGAAAATTAGTTCCTTCTTTTCCGTATACCGATCATAGTTGTTTAAGTTCGGCAAACTGTAAAAGAAATCATATAATTAATCACAGCGCTGATGAAGATTATACAGTTTTTATCGGCGACGGAAATTCTGATAAATATACTGTTCAGTTCTGCGATTTCATTTTTGCTAAAGATGATCTTCTAAAGTTTTGTGAAGTTGAAAGAATTACATATTTCCCGTTTACTAATTTTAATGATGTTATAGAGAGATTGGATTCATTAAAGATAAAAAAGAGATTAAAGAAAAGATATCAAGCTGAGTTAAAAAGAAAAGAAGTATACATACGGGAATAAAATTGTTAATAAAAGAAACGGATAAAATAAATTAATGTCTAAAATAGCCTCTACAGTTTTTAAATATAGAAGTTACACACCGATTCCTTTTTTAATTGTAATGTTTTTTTATGAAAATGCAAATGTCTGGAGTTTGATAATCGGATTTTTAATTGCTTTATGCGGCGAGTTGATTCGCCTCTGGGGAGTAAGCTGGGCGGGCAGCGAAACACGCACAACTACTGTCGGCGGAAGCCATTTGATTATCAGCGGACCTTTCGCATTTGTGCGCAATCCGCTTTATGTCGGAAACATTTTGATGTATTTTGGTCTTGGTGTAATGTCTTATGCTTTGTTTCCTTATTTGCAGATTGTTGCTCTTTTATATTTTTTCATTCAATATCATCTTATTGTCAATGAAGAGGAAGAATATTTAAGAAAAACTTATGGAGAATCTTATAAAAATTATGTTGAAAATGTTCCGAGATTCTTCCCGAGAATTACTCCTTATAAAGTAGAAAATCATCCGCAGCCTGATTTTAGTCTCAAAGCAGGTTTAAGATCGGAAAGAAGAACTTTTCAGGCTTTCGGAATTGTATCTATATTAATTTTAGCTCTTTGGTTTATTGGCCGGATTTAAAAGGTTTTACGCATGAGTGATAATAAAAAGGAATTGATGATTATCGCAGGCGAAGTTTCCGGGGATTTGCACGGAGCTTCTTTGATAAAAGAAATTAAAAGAAAAGATCCTGCGGTTGAAATTTGCGGAATAGGCGGCGAAAGAATGAAAGAGGCCGGAATGGAAATTATTTATCATATAAATAAAATGGCTTTTTTAGGTTTTGCCGAAGTTGTTAAACATCTTCCTTTTATTAAACAGGTTCAGACAGATTTGATTAACGAAATTAGAAAAAGAAAAATTAAACAAATTGTATTGATCGATTACCCGGGATTCAATTTAAACTTTGCTAAAAAAGTTAAATCGCTCGGAATAAAAATAATCTATTATATTTCTCCCCAGCTTTGGGCCTGGGGAGCTAATAGAATTAAAAAGATTAAAAAACTTGTTGATAAAATGCTGGTTGTTTTTCCTTTTGAAGAGGATTTATATAAAAATGAAGGAATAAATGTTGAGTTTGTCGGACATCCTCTTCTTAGAAAAAATCGCCGGACATGATTTTTTATCAAAAGATGAATTGTACAAAAAGTTTGATCTTGATGAAAATAAAGAAATACTATTAATACTTCCCGGAAGCAGGGAACACGAAGTAAAAAGTATTTTCCCGGAATGTATTAAAGCTGCCGAAAAAATTGCAGATGAATTTAACTTGCAGATTGTAACTGCTTGTTCACCTAATATTGATGATAGTTTATTTGGTCAAATTGCGGATAAGAAAAATTTCAAAATAATAAAAGATCATAATTACGATTTAATGAAATATGCAAAATTCGGAATTGTAAAATCCGGAACTTCAACTTTGGAAGCCGGATTGTTCCAGCTTCCAATGGTTATAGTTTATAAAACAAGTTATTTGACTTATGTAATCGGAAAGAAATTAATTCGTGTTGATAATATTGGAATGGCAAATATAATTTCCGGTGAAAAAGTTGTTCCCGAACTTATTCAAAACGAAGTAAATAAAAATTCTATTTACCGGGAAAGTAAAGAGATTTTATCTAATCCGGAAGTTTATAACAGCATTAAAGATAAACTTCATAAAATAAAAGAAAAACTTGGAACTGCCGGCGCTTCCGGGCGAGCGGCGGAATCAATTTTATTATTAATGAATGAAGCTTAAAAAAGTTAAGCAGGATATATTAAGAGTAACTGGTAATTTTATACT
The DNA here is from genome assembly GCA_963713505.1 of uncultured Ignavibacteria bacterium. Taxonomy (GTDB): domain Bacteria; phylum Bacteroidota; class Ignavibacteria; order Ignavibacteriales; family Ignavibacteriaceae; genus CAVQMC01. The sequence goes on from CAVQMC010000007.1 coordinate 212,778, forward strand.
TTTTTATGCAGTTAATGTTCTTTGTAAATCTTTAAGAATTACGGAAGTAAATAAGGAAGTAATTGAATCGCTTGAGCAGAAAAAACAAAATTATGTAGTTGCTTTTTGGCACGGAACAATGCTTCTGCCGTGGTATCTTAATAGTGATAAAAAGATTGCTGCATTAATAAGCAAAAGTAAAGACGGCGATCTTTTATCCAAAATATTAAAAAAATGGAATTACGAAGTTGTACGAGGCTCAAGCAGTTCCGGCGGTGATACTGCACTTAAACTAATGTTTGATTATGCAAAAAATAATTTTGTAATTGCTGTAACCCCTGATGGTCCGAGAGGTCCGAAACGTAAAATGAAAGCCGGAGCGGTAATTACTTCAAAGAAAAGCGGAATACCAGTAGTTCTTTTAGGAATTGGCATTGAGAAAAAAAGAAAATTAAAAAGCTGGGATGAGTTTGAAGTCCCGAAGTTTTTTACAAGAATAAATGCAGTTTATTCTGATCCGGTTTACGTGGATAAAGATTTAACTTATGAACAAACATCCAAAATAATAAAAAATTGTGAAAATTTATTAAATGAATTACAGCAAAGAGCTGAAAAGTTTTGAAATGCATCTTAGATGAAAATACTAAGACTTATACTATACCCTGTTGTGCCGTTTTATTATTTGGCAATTAAACTTAGAAATTTGTTCTTTGATATTAATGTTTTTAAAAGTGAAAAGGTAAATGCAAAAGTAATATCCGTGGGCAATTTAACAGTAGGAGGTATGGGAAAAACTCCGCTTGTAATTTTTTTAACTAATAAATTATTAAAAGCCGGAATGAAACCCGGTGTATTAAGCAGAGGTTACGGAAGACGTTCCAAAGGTTATTTACTTGTTTCCGACGGTGAAAATATCTTCACTTCTGTTGATCAATGCGGTGATGAGATATATCAAACTTATCTTGAATGTAAAGTGCCTGCTTCTGTTTGCGAAAACAGGGTTAACGGAGCAAGAAAATTTATATTAAGCACAGGTGTAAAATCAATTGTACTTGATGATGCATTCCAGCATAGATGGATTAACAGGGATTTAAATCTTTTGATTTTTGAACAGAAATTCCTGCTTGAAAAAGATTTCTTCAAACAAAATCTGCTACCAACAGGAAATATGCGGGAACCTTTTAGTTCTGTTAATCGTGCCGATGCAGTTTTAATAAATAGAAAATTTTCAGAGAAAAAAGATATCCCCGTTTATTTAAAAAAATATTTTTCAGATAAAAAAATATTTACTGCTTATTATGAAGCTAAAAATTTTGTCGATTTAAAAACTCAAATAACTTATAATATTGCAGAATTCGAGGGACAAAAAAGTTTGGTTGTATCGGGAATTGCAAATCCCTTTTCATTCATAAATATTTTAAAAAGAAATACGGTTGATACAAAAAATCAAATAATTTTCAGAGATCATAAACATTATACTTTAAAGGAGGTTCAGCGGATAAGAAAAGAATTTTATTCTACTAATTCTCATTCTGTTATTACAACGGAAAAAGATGCAGTTAAACTTACTGAGTTTTCAAAAGAACTTGATGATATTGATATTTTCTATTTGAAAATAGAAATAAAAATGGACGATGAAGATTCCTTTATGGAACTTCTTAATAACAAAATAACTAAATAAAAAAGTAATAAAGAATTAATGATTTCATATTACGGAGGTAATATAAATGGCTAAAAATCAGAAATACGTATACTTTTTTGGCGGCAAAAAAGCCGAAGGAAAAACTGAAATGAAAAATCTTTTGGGAGGAAAAGGAGCCAACTTGGCAGAGATGGTAAATATTGGAATGCCCGTTCCTTCCGGATTTACAATAACAACTGATGTTTGTACATATTATTATAATAACAACAATAAATATCCAAAAGAATTAAAGACCAGGTTCTTAAAGCATTGAAAAAAGTTGAACAATCAATGAATGCTAAATTCGGCGATGCTGAAAATCCGCTTTTAGTTTCTGTAAGAAGCGGCGCTAGAGCTTCAATGCCCGGAATGATGGATACAATTTTAAACCTTGGTTTAAATGATGAAACCGTTAAAGGATTAATAGAAAAAACACAACAATCCTAGATTTGCTTATGATTCATACAGAAGATTTGTTCAAATGTACGGCGATGTTGTTTTGGGATTAAAACCAATCGATAAACATGAAGAAGATCCTTTTGAAGTTATAATTGATAAGAAGAAAGAACAATTCGGATTTCAACTTGATACAGAATTAAATGCTGATCATTTAAAGGAATTGGTTGAAGAATTTAAAGTTGCTATAAAAGAAAAAACAGGACATGATTTCCCGACTGATCCTATGGAGCAGCTGTGGGGAGCAATCGGTGCAGTATTTGGTTCATGGATGAATGACAGAGCAATTGTTTACAGAAAATTAAATAATATCCCGGCTGAATGGGGAACTGCTGTAAATGTACAGTCAATGGTTTTCGGAAATATGGGCGAAGATTCCGGAACAGGTGTTGCATTTACACGTGATCCTGCTACCGGAGAAAATGTTTTTTACGGTGAATATCTTTTTAATGCTCAAGGTGAAGATGTAGTTGCCGGAATCAGAACCCCGCTTCCGATTAAAAAATTAAATACCGAAAGTCCGGAAATTTATAAACAACTCGAAACAATCAGAAAAAATCTTGAAAAACATTATAAAGATATGATGGATATTGAGTTTACAATTCAGCAGGGTAAACTTTGGATGCTTCAATGCCGTGTTGGAAAAAGAACAGGTTTTGCAGCAATTAAAATGGCTGTTGATATGGTTAAAGAAAAATTGATATCTAAAGAAGATGCAATCAGCAGAATTGAACCGAATCAGTTAAATCAATTATTAAGACCGATCTTCGATCTTGATCAAAAAAGAAATGCAATTGATGACGGCAGATTATTGGCAAAAGGATTGAATGCCGGTCCGGGTGCAGCTTCCGGTAAAGTTGCATTAAGTGCTCAGGATGCCGATGAAATGGCTAAAAGCGGTGAACCTGTTATCTTAGTTAGAATTGAAACTTCTCCTGAAGATATTAAAGGAATGAGTGCTTCCGAAGGTATTCTTACTGCAAGAGGCGGAATGACTTCTCACGCAGCTTTAGTTGCAAGACAAATGGGAAAAGTTTGTGTTGCGGGATGCAGTGCTTTGAAAATAAATTACAGAGACAGAGAAATCCGTGTTGAAGGTAAAAGATATAGTTGTTAAAGAAGGCGATTATATCTCAATAGACGGAACAACCGGTGAAGTAATTGAAGGTAAATTAGAAACCAAGCCGTCAGAAGTTATTCAAGTTTTAATTGGAAAAACTTTAGATCCATCCGAATCATCTGTATTTCAAACTTATGACAGTTTAATGAAATGGGCTGATAAATTAAGAAGACTAAAAATTAGAACAAATGCAGATCAGCCTGATCAATCTTCAAACGCAATTGCATTCGGAGCTGAAGGAATCGGACTTTGCAGAACTGAACATATGTTCTTCGGCGGTGAAAGGATTATGTCGGTTAGAAAAATGATTGTTTCCGAAACTCAAGAAGCAAGAAAAGAAGCTTTAGCAGAATTACTTCCTCTGCAGAGAGAAGACTTTGAAGGTATATTCGAAGTGATGGAAGGAAGACCGGTTACAATAAGGACATTAGATCCTCCTTTGCATGAATTCTTACCTCACTCTGAAGCAGAAATTAATGAATTGGCAAATAGACTAAGTATTTCCGTTGAAAAACTTAAACAAAAAATTGAAAGTTTAAGTGAATTTAATCCAATGCTTGGTTTCAGAGGATGCCGTTTAGGAGTGGTTTATCCTGAAATTACAGAAATGCAGGTAAGAGCAATAATGGAAGCCGCATGCAATGTAGCAGCTAAAGGAATAAAGGTTAAACCTGAAATTATGATTCCTTTAGTCGGACATATAAACGAATTCAAACTGCAGGAAGAAATTACGCGCAGAGTTGCAAAAGAAGTAATTGAAGAAAAAGGACAAAAAATTAATTACTTGGTTGGTACAATGATAGAATTACCAAGAGCAGCTTTAACTGCTGACGAAATTGCATCAAGAGCTGAATTTTTCAGTTTTGGTACCAACGATTTAACACAAACAACTTTTGGTTTATCAAGAGATGATGCAGGAAAATTCCTTCCATTGTATGTGCAAAATGATATATTGGCTGTAGATCCGTTTGAAGTACTGGATAGAGAAGGTGTTGGTCAGCTTGTTAAAATGGGAACAGAAAAAGGACGTTCAACAAGACCAAATTTAAAAGTTGGAATATGCGGAGAGCACGGCGGCGAACCGTCATCAGTTGAATTCTGTCATACAATTGGTCTTGATTATGTAAGTTGTTCACCTTTTAGGGTGCCGATTGCAAGATTAGCTGCAGCAAGAGCAGTCGTTAAAGAAACTGCAGATAAAAAATCAAAATCAAAACCGGCTTCCAAAAGAAAATCTGTTGTTAAGAGCAAAACTTCTTCAGCAAAAAAGAAAACAACAGCTAAAAAATCAGAGAAGAAAAAATCTTCATCTAAAAAAAGATAAGTAAATAACAAAACGGGAGAGAGTTAAATTACTCTCTCCAGGTATTTTTAAATAATTTAAATAAAGACAGGTAACGCATAATGAAATTATCAGATTTCAAATATAATCTGCCTAAAACAGCTATCGCAAAATACCCTGTAACACCAAGGGATAAAGCTAAACTGATGGTATTAAATAGGGAAACGAAAGAGATCGAAAATAAAAAGTTCACTGATATTGTGAATTATATGGAAGAAGGCGATGTTTTAGTTGTAAATGAAACCAGAGTTTTTCAGGCAAGGTTATATGGAAAAAAAGAAAAAACAAATGCTAAGATCGAGGTATTTCTTTTAAGAGAATTAAATGCCGAAGAATGTATTTGGGATGTAATTGTGGATCCGGCAAGAAAAGTTAGGATAGGTAATAAAATTTATTTTAACGATAAATTATGGTGCGAAGTAATTGATAATACAACTTCACGCGGAAGAACTGTTAGATTTAATCAGCCGGGTAATGTATTTAAAGCTGTAGAAAAAATTGGTTTAACTCCGCTTCCTCCTTATATTAAAAGAGAACCGGAACCGGAAGATAAAGAAAATTATCAGACAGTTTATGCAAAAGTTGACGGTGCGGTTGCAGCTCCTACAGCCGGTTTGCATTTTACACCAAAGCTTCTTCAAAAAATAGAAAAGAAAAAAGTTAAAGTTATCCCGATTATTCTTCATATTGGTTTAGGAACTTTTAGACCTGTAGAAGTGGAAGATCTTACTAAACATAAAATGGATTCTGAATATTATCAAATTACTGCCGAGTCTGCTGAATTAATTAATAAGGCGATGAAAAACAAGCATAATGTCTTTGTAGTTGGAACAAGCACGGCCAGAGCTTTGGAAACCAGTGTAACTGCAGACGGAAATGTAAAAGCTGCCAGCGGCTGGACAGATAAATTCATTTATCCGCCTTACGAATTTAAAATAGTCGACAGATTAATTACAAATTTTCATCAGTCGGAATCAACCTTACTAATGCTTGTAAGTGCTTTTGCAGATACCGATTTAATAATGAAAGCATACAAAAAAGCACTTAAAGATAAATACAGGTTTTTAAGTTACGGCGATGCGATGCTGATAAAATGAGTATTTATGCAATTATTCCTGCCGGAGGAAAAGGTACAAGGAGCGGATTTTCCGCTCCTAAACAATATCTTAAATTTAACAACAAGGAGTTAATTGTCTATACACTTCAAATTTTTCAGAAAAATAAAAATGTTGATGAAATTGCTTTAACTGTTCATCCGGACTATTTTGGATTAATTAATAATCTGAAAAAGAAATATAAAATTTCCAAACTTAAAACTATTACTTCTTCCGGAAGAGAAAGACAAGATTCAGTTTATAATGCTTTGCAAAAAATCGAAGCAGAAAAAAACGACCTAGTAATTGTACATGATGCTGCCCGTCCGCTTTTATCTCAAGAAATATTAAATGATTCTATTGATACGGCAAAAAAGAAAGGCAATGCTTTAGTTTGTATAAAAGCGCGCGACACTTTAGTAAAAGGAAAGAAGACGGTTTATTCATATATAGATAGAAAAGAAGTTTATTACGTTCAAACCCCACAGATATTTAAATTTTCAGATTTAAAAACTGCAATGGATAAAGCAAAAAAAGATAATTTTTACGGAACCGACGAATCTATGCTGATAAAAAGATTGGGCAAGAAAATAAATATTGTGGAAGGTTCATCTATCAATTTTAAAGTAACAAATAAAAGTGATATTGAACTGCTTAAAAAAATCCTTACGAAATAAAAATCATATCAAATCTGCATATTTACCATTTACAACAGAAATCAAATCATCCGGGTTTAATTAAATCTGCATTCCCCTAATTCCTGCACTCACATAAATTTTATCAAAAAGCAGTGCTGTTTCATCAATATAAGTTGGAAATGATTTTTTCATCCCGATCGGAGAACAGCCGCCCCTAATATATCCGGAAACATTTAAAAGATCTTTAACTTTTATCATTTCAATTTTTTTGTTACCGCTTTCATTTGCAGCTTTTTTTAAATCTAGTTCTGTGGAAACAGGGATACAGAAAATATTTATTCCATTTTTATCACCATTTGCAACTAGAGTTTTAAAAACAGTATCTTCTTCGACTCCAATTTTATTTGCAACAGTTGCACCGCTTAAATCGTTTTCATCTACCTCATATTCATAAGTTGTGTGAAGAATATTTTTTGATTCTAATATTCTTACAGCATTTGTTTTAGACATTTAAATTTTTACCGGAAAGTTTTATGTTCGCAAGAAATTCTTCATAAGTTAAATTATAATTTTCTGCTTTAAGTAAAAATTTTGTGTAAGGGTTCTCAGGCGAGTTGAAAATTTTTTCATTTTCACCGGATTCAACGATTTCTCCATTGTAAAGAATTATTATTTTATCACAAAGTTTGCGGAGAGCCTTTAAATTATGAGCTATGCAGATTAAAGTAATATTGAATTCTTTGTTTAAATATTTAAATAATTCCAAGAAATTTATTTGCGATTCAATATCCTGTGCGGAAAAAGGTTCATCAAGAATTAATAATTCCGGTTCAACCGCCAAAAGTCTTGCTAGAGCAGCTCTCTGTTGTTCGCCTCCGCTTAATTGAAATCCTTTTCTTTTCCAGAGTTTTTCTGGAAAATCTACCGAATCAAAAATTAATTTCTTTTCAACTTGAATTTCATTTGAATTGCCAAGTCTTATTTTTAATGCTTCTTCGACAATCGTTTCGATATCTCTAAAAGGATTTAAAATTTCTCCGTTGTTTTGAAATAAAATTTGAACAGGTGAACTTTTTTTAGATTTCCAATTCTTCTGCCAATTAAAAATTACTTCGCCGGAGTCAGGCTGAATAATTCCTGATATAATTTTTGCTAAAGTTGTTTTTCCGCTTCCAGATTCTCCTGAAATTCCAAGAATGTTTCCTTGTTCCAATTCAAAAGAAATATTCTTTAAAATGTTTTTCTCTTTGACTGAGTAAGAAATATTTTTCAGTTCTAAAATTTTCATTTTGATAATTTATCCAATGCAGTTAAAACAGCTTTTAGTTTATTATTATCATTGTTCTTTAAAAAACTCATCAACCGGTAGAAAATCGGTTAATGTTTTGTTTGACAGCAAAGCCACGTTATCGCTTACTTCTTTAGTAAAAAATAAATCCTGGGTTACTAGCAAAACCGAGTTGTTTTCTTTTTTGATAAATTCTTTCAACTTTAACAAAAATAAATTTGCAATCGGTGCATCAATTCCTGAAGTCGGTTCATCTAAAATTAGTAATTTGGGATAACTTAAAAGTGCAAGAACAAAACTTAATCTTTGTGCCATTCCTCCGCTTAATTCATAAGAATGATATTTTGATAATTTTTCATATTCGGGAAGTAAAAAGTATTCTAAGAAGTCTATCAACTTCGGAAAAATCTTTTGTTAATTTTTTAAAATAATATTCAAGCTTTTTTAAAGGATTAAAACTGCCGATAGCATCCTGAAAAACATATCTTATTTCCGTGTTCCTAAAATTTTGCAATTCGCTCTTGTTTAGTTTTAAAATGTCTTCTTCCGTTAAAAAGAATCTCTCCCTTTATTTCATAGAATTCATCGTCAAGTAAATTCGAAATCGATTTAATTAATGTTGATTTCCCACTTCCGTTCTTACCTAATATTGTATAAATTTTGTTAGGAGGAATTTTAAAATTTATATTTTTCAATATTTCGGAGTTGACTTTCCCGCTTTTTAGTACAAGGTTTATTACTTTTACTTCTAACATTAAAATTTTATTGCTCTTTTGTATTTGCGGAGTAAATTAATAAATTAACTTCATATAAATTAATAAAATATTAAATGGAATTATAAATTATGAAGAAGAATCTTACGGCAATAATTCTGATAATTCTTTCATTTACTTTTTATTCCTGTCAAACCGGTTCAGATAAAAAAACAAACAATGTCGTTGTCGGTATTCCTTCCGATGTTGAATCATTCAATCCTTTATATGCTTTCAGTGTTGACGAGGGAAATATTTCCGATCTGCTTTATTTAGGTTTAGTTCAGTTTGATTGGAACAGTCAAAAAGGAGACTTAAAAGCCGAACCAATGCTCGCAAAAAAATGGGAATGGGCAAGTGATTCTTCTTATATAATTTTTTATTTAAGGGATGATGTAAACTGGACGGACGGAGTTAAATTCAATGCTGAAGATGTTGTCTTTTCTTTTGATGTTTATTCCGATCCGGATGCCGATAGCAGATTGTATGGTTCATTTAAAGATTTTTATGTAGATAGCTCAGATCATATTGATATTAAGAAAACTTTTGAAGTTATAAATCCTTATGAAATAAAAATAAAATTTCCCCCGCATTCATTTCCCAAATTATATGAACTAGTATTTCCATTAATTCCAAAGCATATTTTTGAAAAAATTAATAGAAAAGATCTTTTCACTTCTAATGAAAATTTTAATCCTGTCGGCAACGGACCCTTCATGCTTGAAAAATGGGATAAAAATCAATCAATAATATTAAAGCAGAATAAAAACTCTTTTTTATATAATAAAGGCGGAATATCCAAATTAATATTTAAAGTTGTGCCGGATTATTATTCCAGAATAACTCAATTGAAAAAAGGTGAAATTGATATTATGGAATTAATTAAACCGGATGATGTCTCGGATTTAAGGAAAAATTCTGATCTAACTTTAATTCCTATTAAAGGAAGAGAATATGATTATATCGGCTGGAATAATATTGATCCGGATATTTATAGTAAATCTAAAAAGCTTGTGCCGAATAATTTGTTTGGAAGTGCCAAAGTTAGAAGAGCTTTAACTTACGCAATAAACAGAAAAGAAATTGTAAATGAATTTCTTCACGGATATGGTCAGCTATCTGTCGGACCGGTTTCACCAATTTTTAATCAATCTGTAGATTCATCTTTAAAACCGTATGAATACAATGTTGAAAAAGCTAAAGAATTATTAAGTGATGACGGATGGAAAGATAAGGACAACGACGGTATTTTAGAAAAAGGAAATACAAAGTTTAAATTTACTCTTTATATTCCGGGAGGCAATCCAAGAAGAAATTATGCATCAACTGTTGTAAAAAATAATTTAAAAGCAGTTGGAATTGATATGGAGATTCAAACTTTGGAACTTGGAGTTTTAATAGATAGAATGAATGCAAAATCTCTCAATGCGTGGATGATCGGGTGGTTCACTCCGATTCCGATTGATTTAAAAGTTTCATGGTATTCCGATATTGAACGCACGCCTTTCAATTTTGTAAGTTATCAAAATAAAAAAGCCGATGAAATTTTGGACGAGATAGAAAATAGGAATTCACAACAAACTATTAATGATCTATACAGACAATTTCAAGAATTAATTCACAAAGATGAACCTGTAACATTTCTTTATTGGATTGACAACTTAACAGCTTACAATAATAAAATAAAAAATATTCATATTACTCCGCTTGGAGTTGTTCATCATTGCTGGGATTGGACAATTTCGAAATAATATATGAAAGCTCAAATAATTAAAAATTTATTTAAGCGAATTATTTCTTCAATAGTTGTATTGTTTCTGCTTGTTACTTTCGTTTTTATTTTGACCAGAATATCTCCAGGCGATCCGACGCAAAAATTTGTTTCACCGAATTTCAATCCTAAATTATCAGAAAAAGTAAAAGAATCATTTAAATTAGATAAACCTGTTAGTGAGCAGTATTTAAGTTTTATAGAAAATGCTGCGGAAGGAAATTTAGGAGTTTCATATAATTATAGAATGCCCGTAGTTTCCGTTATATTCGATTATTTACCGTTTACGTTAATTTTTTCCGGATTGAGTTTTATAATTCAAATTGTTTTTGGATTTTATTTGGCAATTTATTCTGTAAAAAAAATAAACGGCAAACTGGATAAGTTTTTAAATAAATCTTCAATCGCTGTTTATGCTACTCCTGCGTTTGTTCTAGGAGTGTTTTTAATTTATTTATTCTCTTTAAAATTAAATTTATTCCCTTCCTCGGGATTATCTTCAATTGATTCCAGCGATTTAAATTTCCTTGAAAAACTTGGTGATTATTTAAAACATCTTGTACTTCCTCTTATAACTTTGTCTTTAGGCGGAATTGCAATCTACTACAAATATTTAAGAGATAATCTGGAAGATATTTATAATAAGCAGTTTATTTTGAATTTAAGATCTTACGGGTTTGATGAAAAAGAAATTTTAAGAAAACATATTATTCCAAATGCTGTAAATCCGGTAATTTCAGTTGCCGGAGTTGAACTTGGAATTTTATTAAGCGGAGCCTTAATCACAGAAGTTATTTTCGGTTTGCCCGGAATGGGAAGATTAACAATTGAAGCAATACTTTCCAGAGATTATCCGCTTGTAGTCGGTTGTACTTTAACCGCCGGAGTTTTAATGATAATTACAAATTTTATAGCAGATCTTGTGCGAATAAAAATAGATAAAAGGCATCTAAAAGAGGCAACTGGGTAATTGTTAAAAAGAATTAAAATATGGCAGTTTATTCTCGGGTTATTAACTATAATAATCCTAGTCAGAATTCCTCTATTAATAGATATAATAAAATTATTTTTTGTTTATGTGGAATTGATTTTCTCAAATGCAAATCAAATCATTTCACAAACAGACTTCAGCTTAATTGATATTTTTATTGAATTATTTTTAATAATATTCCTGTATTTGTGGATTTTATTTAAAAGAAACAAAATAATTATTTTAAAAAGCAGTCTTTCAACATTAAATGGAATTGCAGTTATATTGATAACATGTTTTCTTTTTGCCCAGGTAATTACAAATGAAAATCCGGATTTTCAAAAAAACATTTCAGTAACAAAATTACTTCCGCCTTTCAGTTCTGTTAAAGTAATTCATTTAAAAAAACAAATAGAATTTAATAATTCTGAATTATCAGCTTTTTATAAATTAAGAAATGAAGTAATTAAAAATTCTTTTAATGAAAGTATAATTTTTGCAGACAGCGTTAAATCAAATTCTCAATTAATTTATTATCAGGTTGGCAAAGAAAAAAAAATAAACAACAGCAAATTAGTTTTAGAAAAAAATCAACCTTTAGTTACTTCCAAACTTTTTATTTTGGGAAGTGATGAATTCGGCAGAGATATTTTTACTAGATTAATTTATGGAGCAAGAATTTCTTTATTTATTGGTTTGGGATCTGTTGCTGTATCATTAATAATTGGATTGCTGTTAGGATTTTTAGCCGGTTATGTAGGAGGAGGATTAGATACTGTTTTAAATAGAATAACCGAAATGTTTTTATCCTTTCCGGTTATTTTTTTGATAATTGCAATATTGGCTTTATTCGGTAATTCAATGTTTTCAATAATAATTGTTCTTGGATTTTCCGGATGGATGACGCTTTTCAAAATTGTAAAAGGGGAGATGTTAATCATTAAGAAAAAAGATTATTTCATTTCTGCCAACATGATCGGTTTGAGTAAAAAAAAATTATTATTTAATGAAGTTTTGCCTGTAATTCTTGCACCTGTAATAGTAAATGTTATATTTCAATTCGGAAATGTAATTTTAGCCGAGTCCGCACTTAGTTATTTAGGTTTAGGAGTTGGTAATTCATACCCGTCGTGGGGAGCAATGATTGAAGCGGGCCAGGAATATTTAAATCAAGCATGGTGGATGATTTTTTTCCCCGGAAGTATTTTAGTAATTACATTGTTAACTGCAAATAAACTCGGAAGAGATTTAAATAAATTTTATAATCCCAGACTAACCAAATGATTAATAACCGTTATTCGATAAAAAGAAAAATAGGAGAAGGAAGAAGCAAAGTATTTCTTTGCAGCGATAGCGAATTTCCGGATAATGAAATTGCATTAAAAGTTTTTGTCCCTAATGCTGCCCTTGAAGAACTCATTAAATTTGAAGATGAATTTTTTGCTCTTAGAAAGCTGAATCATCCAAATATTATTAAAGTAAATGAACTTGGCACAATCGTTAAAATTGATGAGTCTGATAAGGAAATAAATACCGGTAGCGGTTTTATCTCTTTTGAATATTTTGACGGAGTAGAGCTTGATAAATATGAAGAAATAAAAGATGAAGAAACATTAATTACAATAATTCAACAAATCTCTTCTGTCCTTTATTATCTTCACCAATCAAATTTTATTTATTATGATTTAAAGTCTGGTAATATATTAGTTAAAGAAGTTGATGATAAACCTTTAATAAAATTAATAGATTTTGGTTTTGTTCATAATGTTTCAAAATCCGAAATTTATTCTGCAAAAGGTACTGCCGAATACATTGCTCCTGAAATATTAAAAAAAGAAACTCACACTCATAATGTGGATTTATATTCATTTGGGATTCTTCTTTATAAATTAATTTACGGAAGGTTTCCATTTCCAACCGAAAATGAATTGGAAATTTATAAAGCTCATATTGAAAAAGAATTTGAATTTCCGCCGACGGACTATTCTGAAAAAATAATTAATGTTGTAAAAAAATTACTGGAAAAAGATCCTAATAATAGGTATTCAAATTCGCTTCAGGTTCTGCAGGATCTTAATATTCAAATAGATAAAAAAATTACTAAAGATTTTATTCCTGCAAGATCTTTTGCGGATAGAAAAGATTCGATAAATATTTTAAACACTTATATAAAAGATAATACAAGTAACGAAGTGTTTACTATTAGAGGTTTTGGCGGCTCAGGTAAAAGTGCGCTTTTAGAGGAGGTTTATTCACATCATCCAAATTCCGTTTTAATTAGCGGAATTAAGTCTAAAAACGGAATTAACTTTGTTAATTATTTAGTAAAAAAAATTATTTATACCGATTTCATTTATCCGAATATTGATAATGAAATTGTTAATAAAACAGAAAAACTTTTAACCAATTCTAATATAGATTATAACGATGAACTAAAATCACTTTTCACAAATCTTTCTTTAAATAATAATTTTATACTACTTCTGGATGATTATAATCATTATGATGAATTCATTTTAGATATATTAAATAACTTAATACCAATTTTACAAGTAAATAAGGTTAAAGTTATTTTATCGGAAAATTCCGACTTTGAACATAAAGCCGACGATCTCTTTAATTTAAAAGTTGTAAGTTTAAATCCATTCACAGAATCTCAGCTTATAGAATATTTGGATATTAGTTTTTACCCTTACTTTCCTAAAGCTAACTTAAAAAAAACGATCACTTTATATGCCGACCTTTTACCCGGAAGTGTTGACAGTTTTATTAAAGATTTAATATTACTGGAAATTATAGAATTTCGTCCCGATGGTTCTATTATAAACTCCGGTGAAGAAGTTGCTAAGACTTTAAATAGTTCGCAAAATGATATTTATCAGTTAAGATTGGATTTATTAACCGATAATGAACTTAAAATTGCTCAAATTGTTTCGTCTTTAAATATTGGGATAGATTCCAAAGCCTTGTTGGAAATATTAGAATTTGATAAAAGTCATACTAAACAGGATATTAAAAAGTCTTGCCGAAAAAAATATTATTCAGAGTAAGTTTAATCAATCGGAAACTACTTTAACCTCAGACGGCTTAAAAAGATATATCTATAATAATATTGAAAACAAAAAAGATTTTCATCTTCATTTAGCCGAAAAGATTAGAAAGAAAATAAATGAATTCAATAAAACAGAATTATCAAGACAATATGAATTAGCAGAAAATTTTGGAACAGCTTATAAAATATTATTAGAAGAAATAGATAATGCAGAAAAAATATCTGCATTTTCATATCAAAAAAATCTTTATAACCATATCTTAAAATTTCCTTTAGATCAAGAAATAATAAACAAAGTTAAATTTAATTTATGCAAAGTATATTTTAAGCTTAGCGAATTTATGAATTCACTTGAGATTTCAAAAGAATTATTATCTCAAGGTTGTGAAGAAAAAATTGAAAGAGAATTATTAATTATAAAAGGCTGCAGTTTAATAGAACTGAGAGAGTTGGAAGAAGGAAAAGAATTATTGCTCTCTTTAATGAATAAAATAGATGATAAGGAAAGAAAACAAAAATTAATGATTCAAATTGCTTTTGCGGAATTTGATTTAAATAATTATGAAAAAGCATTTAAAATTAGTCATGAAATTTTAAATACTTCTGAATCTGATGAAGTTAAAGCTGATTGTTTTAATCTCTTCGGATGGATTGAATATTATAAAAATAATGATCTGGATAAGTCTTTGGAACATTTTCATGAATCGCTGAAACTTTATGAAAAATCAAATCAGTCATTGCAGGAAGTTAAACTGGAAGGCAATATCGGAAATATTTATAATATTAAAGGTGATTCTCAAAATGCTGAAAAATATTGGAATCTTGCACTGAATAAAAATCTATCAATCGGAAATCTCGATCAGGAAGCTATTCATCAGCTTAATTACGGTGTTTATTATTATGATAATTTGGAGTTTGAAAAATCTGTAAAACAATATGAAAGATCTCTTGACATTTTTTCAAGTCTAGGTAATAAAAACGGACAGATTTTAGTTCTTAATAATCTTGGCGAAGTAAATTTAATTATGTCAAATTATCAGGAAAGTTTTAACGCTTTAACTCAAGCTAGAATAATATGTAAACAATTAAATAATCCGGAAGAAGAGGCTGCGGTATTATTTACATTTGGAAAATTTTATAATTCTCTCGGCGATTTGAATTCCCTAAAAAAAATTATTACAGAATATGAAAAAATTCTTAATGAAAACAACTTGCCGGAAAGACATAAGAATACTTTACAATATTTAAAATATTATATACTTTGAATGACAATAATTATGAATTTGAAGTTGAACAGATTGCAGATATAAGAAATGAATTTTTAGAGGGAGGAAATCGCTACGATTTCGCAAAAGCTAATTTTTTACTTGTTGAAAAATTAATTGAAGAAGATAAAATCGAAGAAGCATTTAATCAAATTGAAAATGATGACCTTAAAAAAATATGTGAAAATAATAAAATTATTCATGCTGAATATAATTATTACCTATCTGAAATAGCAGTTAATAATGATACGGAATTGGAATTAAAAACACCTTTTGATTATTTAACCAAAGCTTACGATTTAATTTCGGAACAGACTATAACCGAAATAACCAGGAAAATTGTTTTTGCATTAGCTCAGTTATATTTTGAAAGAGGAAATTTTGCAAAAGCCAAAGAATTTTCATTATATACAAAAGGAATTATTTTATTTTTTGAAGAAAAGATTAAAAACGATGATTTGAAAAAATATTATATTTCAAAACAGGAAAGAAAAAACGCTCTGGAAAAAACAAAATTGTTTGAAAACCAAGAATAATGATGGAAAATAAACCTGTTGCAATAAAAATTTTTACAGATTTAAAAGATACTGCTTCCATCACTGCGGCAATAAATCAAATGGAATTAAAGAATTTCAATGTAGAATATTCTTTCCCTAAAGCATTTGATATTAAAGAAGATGAAATCATTATTATTCAAATTAAAAACAATGAATCCAAATTAATAGACAGAATATTAAGCAAAAAAAACGGTTTGGAAAATAAAGTAATATTTGTTATTAGAGATAATAATGCCCTGTTAATAAGTACTTTAGCTAAATTCGGATTTAATCAAATATTTATTTTCCCTTTTGAGATTTACAAGTTTATTTCTTACTTGAATGATATTATTCTTAATAAAGCCTATCGAACTTCCAGAAAATCCGGAGCCTTAGTTGATCAAGATAATTTTAAATCATTAATTGGTAAATCAAAGGAATTTACCAGAGTAATTGAATTAGCACAAAAAGTTTCGGAGAACAGCACATCTTCAGTTTTAATTTTGGGAGAAACCGGAACCGGGAAAGGACTTTTAGCAAGAGCCATTCACAATAATAGTAAATTCGGAAATTCTCCTTTTGTAGATATTGTTTGTTCTGCTATTCCTGAGAATTTGCTAGAATCAGAATTATTTGGTTATGAAAAAGGAGCTTTTACAAATGCTCACGTAAAAAAACTTGGTTTATTTGAACTTGCAGAAAACGGAACTCTATTTTTAGATGAAGTAGGAGATTTATCTCTTAATCTTCAAGTGAAATTACTAAGAGTAATTGAAAAAAAAGTTATAAGAAGATTGGGCGGAATAAAAGATATTCCGGTTAATGCAAGAATTATTTCGGCTACAAATAAAGATTTAGAAGAAATGTTAAAAATGAACTTATTTAGGAGAGATCTTTATCATCGATTAAACGTGATTTCTTTTGAAATGCCCCCTCTAAGAAATCGGACAGAAGATATTTTATTGCTAGCTGATTATTTCGTTAAAGAATTTAATCATCAATTTGATAAGAATGTAAAGGTTATAGATAAAGAATTAAAAAATTTCATGTTGAATTATCATTGGCCCGGTAATGTTAGAGAAATGCGGAATGCTGTGGAAAGAGCCGTTTTGCTAAGTGAAGATCAAAAATTGCGAATGAAAGACTTTACAACTTTATTAAATAATGTTACACTTAATACACCTGAAGTGAAAGATAATCTAAAAAATCTTCCTCAATATTTAAGATTAGATTTAAACTTTAGTAATGTCGATTTAAGATCATTGGAAAAATTATATGCTAAAGAAGTACTTAATAAAATGGATGGAAATAAAAGTAAGACCGCAAAAGTTTTAAGAATCTCCAGACCCAAATTGGATTCATTATTAAATGAAAAATAATTATTTTGATAAAAAATTGAACTTTTTAGGGTAAAAAAATTGTAAAAATATTTTACAAATATTCCACATATTACTTTTTATGATAGGTAAGAATTACCTGCCAAATTGCAAATATTCAATATAATTGCAAAATTGAAACTCCTTCCTGGTGGCACAAAGCTTGACTTAGAATTCCTGCTATAGCTATAAACACATGTGTCATTTTCAAATTCACACTTACGTGTGAGGGAGGACTATGCAGAAAATAATTATACTCACACTGTTTGTGGTGGGGGCTTGCACAGCGGTATTTGCTCAATCTGCAACAGTAGAACAAGCGCAAAGATATCGTGTTGCGCAAGAATCAACCACTCTTGATGTTAATGGTTCAACAACTGTGAGTACTGAGGCTGAAAATATCAGCACTCCTGTACTTGAAAACAGGTCTTCCGCTCAACTAGAAGAGTTGGGAAGCCGTTATGGTTTTTCAAGATCTAATTCTCAGTTAGATGAACTTGGAAGCCGTTATGGTTTTTCAAGATCTAATTCTCAATTAGATGAACTTGGAAGCCGTTATGGATTTTCAAGATCTAATTCTCAATTAGACGAACTTGGAAGCCGTTATGGATTTTCAAGATCTAATTCTCAATTAGATGAACTTGGAAGCCGCTATGGTTTTTCAAGATCTAATTCTCAATTAGATGAACTTGG
The DNA here is from genome assembly GCA_963713505.1 of uncultured Ignavibacteria bacterium. Classification (GTDB taxonomy): domain Bacteria; phylum Bacteroidota; class Ignavibacteria; order Ignavibacteriales; family Ignavibacteriaceae; genus CAVQMC01. The sequence continues at coordinate 230,791 of CAVQMC010000007.1, forward strand.
AAGCCGTTATGGATTTTCAAGATCTAATTCTCAATTAGACGAACTTGGAAGCCGTTATGGATTTTCAAGATCTAACTCTCAGTTAGATGAACTTGGAAGCCGTTATGGATTTTCAAGATCTAATTCTCAGTTAGATGAACTTGGAAGCCGCTATGGTTTTTCAAGATCTAACTCTCAGCTAGATGAGCTTGGCAGCCGTTATGGCTTCTCAAGGTAAGATATCTGTTAGACATTAAGTTGTTTGAACTTTTGAAAACTTCTTTCTTGCCTAAGGATGTTTTAAGAAAGATCTAGGATTAATAAAAGCCTTCAAATTTACTTTGAGGGCTTTTTTATTTTTATATTTTTTTTAAAAAAGTGTTTTGTAAATTTGTTTATTGTTTTTTATAAAACTTCCTCAGATATTGGGGTGCTAAAAAATTCTTATGTTCCAGATAAAGATTAATGAAGCTTAAAATATTTTTAATACTATTACTTAATACAACCTTCTTAGTCTTTGGACAACAAGGCAAGCTAACGGTTATTAATTCAAATGAATCATTTAATCTGCCGATTTTTCAAAAAGATGGGATAAAATATTTTTCGCTAAAACAATTCGCAAAATTTCTCTCCGCAGATGTTAGTGAAAACAATAAATTAGAATTTATACAAGCTGACTTTCCCGATTACAAATTTATTGCCACCAAAGGAAATCCATTTATTAAACTTGTAAATAATCAAACTCATGAAATTATATCATATCAGCTGCCTACTTCAACTTATCTAATTAATGATGAAATCTTTATACCGATAAAATACAGTGTGCAGGCTTTATCTTTAGCTCTAAGTAAAAAAATAATTTACAACGGTTCCGATAGTTTAACTATTACAAACAGACCATCATTGCTGGCAATTTCAAACAATCAGAATAATATTTCTAAAATTAAAAGTGTTTATGATATAACAGGAATTGAATTAGACAACAGGATAAGCGGTCCATTACTTACAATTAAATCAAATAAAAAAATAAAAGTTTTTAATAGTTACTTTAAAGATCATACATTATCAATTATCCTTGCTGATGTAACTGCAGAAATAAAGAATTTTAATTTTAGCAAAACCAGTTTAATTAAAGATATTGGAATAAGAAAAATTAATTCGGATGTTGAGTTTGATATTAAAGTTGGTGAAGAATATACAGCGAATGAAATATATAGGATAAGTGGAAGTAATGATCTTCTAATTAAAATATATAATAAAACAAGCGGGCTTGATTGGTTTGAACAAGAAACAAAAAATTTCAAAGTGATTTATCGCGGTTCTCATTCGCAACTAGTTCCGCAAATATTGAGTGATGCTGAAAATTCATTTAAAATTTTAAGCAAATTATTTAATTACACACCTTCCGAAAAAATTATTATTAATACATATGATGTTAATGATTATGGATTTGGGGCTACCACTACGGTACCGGAAAATTACATTCGTTTAGAAATTGAACCACTTGAGCCTGGATATGAAAATATTCCCTTTAATGATCGGCTGCAGTGGATAATCAGCCATGAATTAGTACATGTTGTGGTAAATGATAAAGTTTCAAAAGTAGAATCTATAAGCAGGTCGATATTTTCTAAAGTTGCACCAGAACAAAACCAGCCGGTGACAATATTATTCAGTCTTTTAACAAATTATTCAAGATACACACCCAAGTGGCATCAGGAAGCAATTGCAGTATTTTTAGAAACATGGTTGAGCGGAGGATATGGCAGAATATTAGGCAATTTTGATGAAATGTACTTCAGGACTATGGTTGCCGAAAATCAAGAATTTCCTACTCAATTGAAATTAGATGCGGTATTAAGTCATAATTCATTTCTGCTGGAATCTTTATTCTATATTTACGGCGCTAGGTTTGCTTTGTATCTAGCAGCAAATTATGGAACTGATAAACTTTTAACCTGGTTTACAGCGAAACCGGGAGATTTTTACGGCGGATTTAAAAGTAAATTTAAAGCAGTTTTTGGTTTGGATTTTGATGATGCTTGGCAAAATTTTATTGATTATGAAAAGAAATTTCAGGACGAAAATATTCGGAGAGTTAAATCTTCGGGTTTAACTCCAATTCATGAAATTTCAAAAAAACAAGTTGGATGGGTAACACAACCTCATTGGGATGTTTATAATAATTCAATAATATATGGCTACCATCGTTCTCATCATTTAGCTGGTATACATAAATTAAATTTAAGTACCGGAGAATATACAGAATTAGCTTCTCTCCCTACTCCAAGTATGTACCAGGTAGCTTCAACAGCATTTGATCAAAAGCTCGGATTATTCTTTTATACAACAAATAATAATCAGCTTTATAGAGATATTAAAGTATTAGATGTTCAAACTGAAGATGAAAAAACATTATTCGAAAATGCTCGAGTTGGAAATTTAACGGTATCTTCTGCTACACATGAACTTTGGGGAATTCAAAATTCCGGGGGTATATCTACTTTGGTCTATTCACCTTATCCTTATAGAACTTTATTCCCGATTTTGGCTTTTGATATCGGTGATGAAATTGAAAGCTTGTCATTAAGTCCAACGGGTGAATTTTTAGCAATTGTTATACATAGACGCAGCGGGGAACAATCAATTATAATTGTAAATGCTGAAAATTTAAAGAAAGGCGATCCATTTTCTTATAAAGTTATAACAAACATTGGAACCCCGGATAATCCGTCATGGAGTCCTAATGAAAATTCTTTATACTGGAATGCTTATACTAACGGAGTGTCTAATATATACAGCTATAATTTTCAGACATCCAAAATAAAAGCATTAAGTAATTGTGTTACGGGATTGTTCAGGCCCGTTTATATTTCTGCGGATTCTTTATTCGCATTTAAATTTTCTACAAATGGTTTTATACCGGTAATAATTCCTAATGATAAATCTGTAAATTTAACTGCCATTCATTATTTAGGACAAAGAGTATTAGAAAAAGATAAAAAAGTTTTAAATTGGGCTGTTCATACTAAGGAAGATCCATCAATTGAAACCGAAGATTTACCCGAAGAATCTTATAACGGATTAATGAATTTAAAAATTCAAACTTTCATTCCGGTTATAACAGGTTTTCAGAAACAAAAGGTATTAGGTTTTTATGTTAGGATTGGAGATCCATTAATACATAACGATATAACGCTTGAATTCGGATATGCCCCATTTGATGAAATGCCGATGGTTCCTAAATATCATTTTAAAGGAAAATACGAGTATAAAAAACAATACATGATAGAATTTAATTATAATGCAACTGATTTTTATGATTTATTTAATAAACGTAAAAGAGGAATGATCGGAACGAAATTTACACTTCAAAATACACATTATTGGATTTATGATAATCCATATAAATTAATGCAAAGAACTCAATTTGATATTTATACTGATGCGGAATATATAAATGATAACTTAACAAGAGTTTCCGAACCGGACTTCTTTGTTGCTCAGACAAGTATTGACTCAAAAGATCTAAGAAAAAGTATCGGCAGTTCTGATTATGAATACGGCAATCAAATTACGGCTACTACAATGCTTTTCGGTGAAAATCCAAATGATCCGCAATTTGCAGGAGAATTACATCTGGAACTGAATCATTATACGACTTATATTGTCCCGCATAATGTGCTGCATATATTTGCGGCTGGTGGCTACTTCAAAACAAATCAGAAATTATTTCAGGCTCGTTATTTTTTCGGCGGTTTTGGAAACAGAGCTGTTGAAAATGTAGATGTTAAACAATACAGAAAAGTATTTAGGTTCCCTGGAATCCCAATATATAGTCTTGATGCAGAAAGTTTTGCTAAATTAATGATTGAAAATGATTTTCCTCCAATAAGATTCAGTAGTTTATCACTCTGGGATCAATATCTTAGTCATATTGATATCGGAATTTATTCTCAGGGTTTATATACAAAATCTCCTATCGGCAGCAAATGGGTTGATGTAGGTGCTCAAATTAATTTTCTCTTCAAACATTGGTATAATTTAGAATCAACTTTTTCTGCAGGTATTGCACAAGCCTGGTATGAAGGTGGTTCTAACTGGGAGTGGTTCTTATCATTTAAACTTTTAAAGAATTAAATAAAATAATATTCATTTTATCATACCTTTTTAATAAAAATAGGCTCTTTACCTGCAGCCGATTTTCCCCTGTTAATTTATTTAGTTTAAATATTTAGATTAAAACATTATATTTATCTATTGAAGAAGTTTAATATTTGCTTATAATTAGGTTTAATTATGAAGTTCTCAGAGTTTAAGAAAGAAATTGATAATAAGCAAAACGAATTTATGCAGTTCGATCAGTCATCTGAACGAATCAAAAATCTGGAAGTTATTTTAGATATTGTTAAAAAAATTAATAGATCTTTAATACTTGAAGACGTTTTAGAGTTAGTTTTAAAAAATGCAATTAAGTTAACCAGTTCCGACAGAGGTTTTATAGTTTTACAAAACTCTTCAGGTAAACTGGAATATAAATTAGGGCTGGATTCTAAAAACAACAACCTGCCCGAAATATTTTTTGAAATCAGTGATACTGTGGTTGAGGATGTATTCAAAACCGGTCAATCAAAATTTATTGAAGGTGCTCAAAGCGATACAAATTATGATCCGAGTAAAAGTATTCTTAAACTAGAATTACAGACAATACTTTGTTCTCCATTAATTACAGGTGATAAAAAAATCGGCGTTATATATGTAGATAGTAAACACCTTCATAAAATTAAGGCAAGAGAAATAACAGACACATTCGAAATATTAGCTGGACAAGCAGCTACAGCAATTAGAAATGCACAGCTATACAACGGTCAGTTAAATGCTTATAATGCTTTGCAGGAAGCAAACACACAATTAATCAGAGCAGAAAGAAAAGCACTTAAATCAAGTATTGACGCTGAAATCGGACAATCATTACAAGGATTAGTTCACCTTTCCCTTTTGGAAACAGAAAGCTTAATGCGGACTATTGAGAAAACACAAAGAGAAAATGAAAGTGCTTTAAGCAAATCGGATCAGCTTTTATTTGACCGATTAAAGTTAAAATCAAAAGTGGCAATTGACAGCATAAGAAATATTCAAAAATATGCACAAGTTCTTTTAGAGACTTCGATAATAAATTTAAATAAAGACAGCGGAGATCTAAATAAAACGATACAATCGGTTATTAAATATATTTCGCCTATGAAACAATTTTATTCGGTTACTTTCAAAACCGAATTAAATAAACTGCCATTATGTAATTATGATTCAGAGCAGATACAGCATTTATTGGTTCATTTGTTTACAAACTCTGCCGATGCAAAAAAAGATGCTACTATATTTATTAAATCTTATGCAAGAAATAATAATATTTTTGTAGAAGTAGAAGATGATGGCCCGGGATTTCCTTCGGAAAAAATTAATTCGATATTTGAATTAAAATTTTCCAATAAGACAAGCTACGGATTATTTTTATGTAAAAGCATAATTGATCAGCATAATGGGACATTAAAAGTATTAGAATCTGTTGGCGGTGCGCATATACAATTTTCATTACCTTTAATTTAAATTTTATAAAATGAACGACATTGTTTTAAAATATTTTGAACTGCTCTATGATAAAATCAAGTTCCCAATTCAGGTTGTTGATGAGAATGGTAAAATAGTTTATGTTAATTCTGAGTTTACAGATAATTGGGGTTTTGATGTAGGCGAGTTAAAAGAATATTCTGTTTACAATGATTCCGAATTAAGAAAAAACGGTATTCAAAAAATAATTCAAAAGGTTTTTGAAAATAAAAACCAGGAATTTGTAGATAATTTTGCCGATTCTCTTTTGAGAAATAAAGAAAGTGTTGTCCCGATATATAAAACTTTGATTTTTTATCTCTCTATAGATGAAAAAAATTACGTCGGAATGATTCACGAAGATAGAACAGAAATGATTTTAACTGAAGAAGAAGTTAAAAAATCGAGAGACGGATATAGAGAAGCAGAAAGATTAAAAAATACTTTTTTAAACGTACTTTCACACGAACTTAGAACTCCTCTTAATATAATTTTGGGTTATTCTTCTATCATAAAAGAAAATTTAAGAGATAAAATAAATCCTGAAGACAAAGTTTATTTAGATAATCTTTACAGCGGCAGCGAAAGATTATTTAAAAGCATAACTCAAATGCTGGAATTTGCACAAATTGAAGCCGGTAATTACAAGGTAAATATTGAAACAATTGATTTAGTTACTTTATTTATGACCTCAATTGCAAACATCCGGCAGACTGCTCAAGAAAAAAAAATAGAAGTTAAAACAAATTTTAAAGAAGACTCGATTCTTGTTGATGCAGATATTCATTGTGTTGAAAATGCAATTGTGAATTTATTAAATAATGCTGTAAAGTTTACAAGACAGGGTTTTATCGAAATAGAACTCGATTTAATTGAATCAAGAGATTTGGCAATTTCAAAAATTAAAGATACTGGAGTAGGAATATCTTCGGAATATTTAGACCATTTATTTCAGCCGTTCAGTCAGGAAGATCTGAATATTGGACGACATTATGAGGGAAATGGTCTGGGTTTAGCTTTGGCAAAAAGATATATTGAAAAAATGGGAGGTTCATTATTAGTTGACAGCATTAAAGGTGTTGGTTCAACTTTTACATTTACACTTCCGCTTTCCAAAAGTAAAGAAACAAGCATTAAGAAGGAAATCTCTGTCGGCGGCGGAAACTACAAAAAAATATTAATGCTGGATGATCTTAGCGAATCTTATGAACTCATAAACGCTTTTTTAAAAAATATGTATCAATTAGAAGTTCATAACTTCAAAGATTTTAATCTTGAATCTATTAGTGATAATGATTTTGGTGTTCTAATTTTTGATGTTAATCAGAATCATTGGAATAAATGTTTAGGAATGTGCAAAGAGATAAAAGAGAAGGATAATTTAAATAGGCCTTTAATTATTATCTCAACCGAATATAATGAAAATAAAATAAGTGAGTTTTACGAAGTAGGGGCTGATAAATTTTTGGTGAAACCATTTTCTAAAAATGATTTGGTAACTGCATTGCAGGATGTCCTTCAGCCAAGTTAATCTTTTCTCTGCTTTCGATAATTAAATAGTCTAAAATTTTTTATTATTTATATGAGTTGGAAAAAATCACTGTCTCAAAAGGTTTTCAGAATGGAATTTGTATTCTCTCTGGTGATTCTGATTGTTGTTCTATTCTGCCTTTCAGACTTTTTGCAATATGTGGAACTTAGAAACGGTGTTGTTCTTGATGATCCGATTTTAAAGTTATTTAAACCTGTCGATGTTACCTGGCTTACTTTCGGCTTAATTTATTTCTCAATTATTCTAGTAATTATAACTTTAATTAAAGATCCTGAGCAATTATTGTTTGCAATACAATGCTATATTATGATGATATTGATTAGAATAATTATGATGTTTTTGCTTCCACTGAATCCTCCGCAAAATATGATTGCTTTAAATGATCCCTTTGTCCAATTTTTTGGAACGGGAAAAACATTGACAAAGGATCTATTTTTTTCCGGACATACAGCCACCTTATTTTTGTTTTTTCTTGTTGTTGAAAAGAAAATTATTAAATCCATTTTTTTAATATTTACGGTTTTAGTCGGAATTTCTGTTCTTCTGCAGCACGTCCATTACACAATTGATGTTGCAGCTGCTCCATTTTTTTCTTATTCTAGTTATAGAATAATTAAAATTGTAAAACACGATAATAGATTTAGTGTTGATTAAACGTTCAAATCTTTATTTGTATTTATTTTATAAATAAAGAGGTTCTAAATGGATGAAAAAAATAACTTAGTTCAAGTCTCTCAGTTTATTTCAAAAACCTTTGCACTTCAGGGGATTAATAATTTTCTTGAAAAAGATGATTTTATTAACTTAACTGAATTACATGCTTACTTGACCGATAAAATAGCTTACATGCTGGATAACAATTATAGTACCCTGGTAAATGCATTATATAGAATTGATATTGACGAAGAAAAAATAAATTCCCTTTTTTCCGAAAAAAATAGAGAATATATTCCGGCTGCTTTGGCAGACTTAATTATCCAAAGACAAATCCAAAAACTAAAATTCCGGCAATTATATAAAGATGGGAAATTGTAGGAATTTTATCTCTTTTCAAATTATATGCAATATTCTATTTTCTTTAGTTAAAAAATTTATTAAATAACATTATATAATTTATTAAATTATAGTAATTTAACTAACTCTTGGAGTCATATTATGGGATTGTTTAATTCCAAAGTACTGGACGAATTACGGAAAGAAAACGAAGAGCTTAAAGAACAGATCTTAGCATTTCGCGAAAAAGAAGCTGCAACAAGAAGTTTGGATGAAGTTTTAATTAAACTGAGAAAAGAAATTGCAGACTTAAACAGATCGAAAAATGAACTTCAAGAAAATATTTATGTTGTTACTCAAGAAAGTGAAGAAAAAAAAGAACAGGTAAATTCTTTAAAAAAGAAAATCGATGACCTTAAAGAATTAAAAGAAGATCTTCAAAATACAGTTCTTAATTATAGTGATAAAGTTAAAGGTTTAGAAGAAACCTCCAATAAATCTGCAAAAGCGCAAGTCCATGAAAATCCTGAAGAATTAAAAAATGAAAAAAATAAAATTGAAAAGGAAAATAATGCTTTAGCCGAAAAAAAATTACAGCTTGAATTAAAAATTAAAGAACTGGATGAGAGTGTAAATAAACTTTCATTAAAAGAAAAAGAGCTTTTAAAAGGTATTGATGAAAAGGAAACCAAACTTTCCAATCTTTCTATAAAAGAAAATGAAATTAAGAAATCCGAACAAGTTAAATTAGAAAAATCAACAGAACTCGAACAAAAAATAGAATCATTAAATAAGGAAATAAAAAACCTTTCCTCGGTTGAATCCGAATTAAACAAATCAATTGCTTCCAAACAAAATGAATTGAAAAATATATCGGAAAAAAGTGATGAAGATGAAGACAAACATTTGGAGCTAAATAAAATTCGAGAAGATCTATCAAACGATATTGACAGGTTAAAAAATAGTATTACAGAATTAACTGAAAAAGAAGAATTTATTAAAAAAGAAATTTCATCAAAAGAAAAAGAACTTGATGAGTTAATTGAAAATACAGGAACGCTTGAGCAGACAAACTTAGATCTAAGGAAGAAAATAAATGAATTAAAAGATGAGATCTTTAACGGAGAAAATGAAGTTTTTACTTTAGAAAAGAAAAAAATTGAATTTGATGAACTTACTTTAAAACATGAACAATTATCGGAAGAGATATTGTATCTTGAACAAGAAGAAAAACAATTAAGAAAAAGTATAAATGAATTTGAAACAAATGCAGCAGAACTAGAAAATAAAGAGAATGGTCTAAAACAAAATATTGAAGAAAAAACAAAAGAACTAAAAGAAGGTTTATTAAAAAAGAAGTTAGAAGAAGAAAAAAATCTAAAAGAAATTCAGAAAAAACTTTTTGCATTGAATGAAGAAGGTCAAAAGTTAGATCAAGAATTAAATATAAGCAAACAGCAAGTTGAAGATTTACAGAATCAAATTGCTTCTTTACAACTAGTGGAAGATGAAATAAAGGATAGAATTACGAATCTTTTGGAAGAAGAAAAACAAAAAGTAAACTACATAAAATCATTTAAGTTCAAAGAAAATAAAATTGCTGAAGAAATAAAGCAAAAAACTTCTCAAGCGGAAAAAATAAATGACAGCATCAACAATTTAAAATCTAAAGAACATGACATAATGGATCGTTTAAATGATTTAGTACTTGAAGAGAAATCTAAAAATGATCTTTTAAATGAACTTACAATTAAAATTTCTGCAAAGGCCGAAGCAAAAACTTCATTGGAATTATCGATTGATGAATTGGAAAAAGATAAAGAAGAGCTTAATAATAAAATAGAAGAGAATAACAATATTATTGAAAACTTGATTGAAGTAATTGCGGATAAACAAAAAGAAATATCGGAGTTGGATGAGAACATAAATCTAAAAAGTCAAAAAATTTCCAGGCTGGAATTCGATTTATCGGAGCTCGAAGATAAGAATACTAAAATGGAGGAAGAATTAAAAAGAATTGAAGATGATAGAATTAGAGTAGAGCAGAAGTTATCGGATACCAAAAACGAATATCAGAAGTTAACTGAACAAGCTGACGGTGTGAAGCAAATAATTTCTGCCCTGGAAAAAAGAAAAGCCGAAATAGAACAGGGAAACCTTGATCTTGAAAACAGATTTACAAAAATGTTCCAGAGATTTAATTTTGAACTGAATGAAATAAACAAAAAGCGAAGCGTATTAGAGCAGGTAATTCTAAATAAAGAAAAAGAAGTTGATGAAAAAGATCAGCAGCTTTTTGAAAAGATTGCAGCTTTGGAAGAAAGCGAAAGAGTCCTTGGAATGAGGCAGGCAGAAGTAGAATCATTTGAACAGAATATCGAAAACCTTGAAGAAATGAAAAAAAGCCTTCAGGAAGAAATTACAGCAATTGAACTAAAAATAAATGATAGAAAATCAGAAATCGAAACTATTAATAATGAATCGGATATGGTTCTTGATAAACGAAATAATATTGAAAAAGATATGATGGAGCTTATCGCTTCATTAACAGCAAGGTATGAAAGTTCCAAAGTAAATAAAACAAATCTTGATAATGAAATTAAAGAAAAAGAAAAATCCCTTCAGAAAATGAATGATCAGGTTTCCAACTTAAGAAAAGAATATAATGAACTTCAACTTTCTGTAAGTAAAATGAAAGTGGAAAATGAAGAATACAGAGGAAATATTAATAAACTTGTCAACTTTAGAAAGCAATTGCAGGAAGAAATTGATAAACAACAGTCGATTTTGAAAAGATATCAGCAGATAAAACAAAAAATTAAAAACAAAGAAGATGAAGTTTTTAATAAAGCTTCAAAAAAGAAAAAAGGAAGTAAGAACAAAGATAACGATGATAATGATGATGGAAATGTGCAAATATTCAATCTGTAAATAGTTTATTAGCTCAAATGAATTATTCAACAATTATATACTTAATAGTGAGTTAGAGAAAATGATAAGAAATTCTAAGGCATTTTTAATCTTAATAATATTCTTTCTATTTTATTCAATTATTTTATTACCGCAGGATTCTTCTACGGTTAAACATCCTGACTGGAGTTACAACAAAACAATTTATGAAGTAAACTTAAGGCAATTTTCTCCTGCCGGAACTTTTAAAGGATTTGAACCTTCATTGCCTAAACTTAAAAAACTTGGAGTTGGAATTATCTGGTTTATGCCTATAAATCCCATTGGTGTTAAAAACAGAAAAGGAAAATTGGGAAGTTATTATTCAGTACAAAATTATAAAGCTGTAAATCCTAATTTCGGAACATTGGATGAATTTAAACGTTTAGTAAAGGAAATTCATCAAATGGGAATGTACGTTATAATTGATTGGGTGGCTAATCATACGGCATGGGATAATGTTTGGGTAAAAGAACATCCGGATTTTTATACAAAAGATTCATTTGGGAAATTTTGTCCCGCCTGTTAAAGACTGGTCGGATGTAATTGATCTGAATTATGATAATAAAGAATTATGGACTGCCATGATTGACGCTATGAAATATTGGGTGAATGAAACAGACATAGACGGATTCAGATGTGATGTTGCCGGAATGGTTCCGATTGAATTTTGGAATGAAGCAAGAAAAGAATTAGAAACAATAAAACCGATTTTTATGCTTGCCGAAGCAGAAGGTCCGCAGTTTGAAGAACATGCCTTTGATATGGTTTACTCCTGGGAACTTCTTCATTTAATGAATAATGTTGCTCAAAGGAAAAAAGAATGCAAAAGATATAAGCGAATATTTCATTCGTGAAAAATCCCGATATTCTAAAGATGCTTTTTATATGAGATTCACAACTAATCATGATGAAAACACATGGAACGGAACTGTTTTCGAAAGATTAGGAAAAGGCGCTGAAACTTTCGGTGTGTTCACTTGTGCAATTACGGGTATGCCATTGCTTTATAATGGGCAGGAAGCTGGATTAAATAAACGTCTTAAATTTTTTGAAAAAGATCCGATTAAATGGAAACATTCTGAATTCAGAAAACTTTATACAACTTTGTTTAACGAAAAAATAAAAAATCATGCTTTGTGGAATGGTATTGAAGGCGGAGATATGATTCCGGTTTCTGAACCGGGAGATACTTCTGTAATTGCATTTGTAAGAGATAAAGATAATGATAAGGTATTTACGGTTTTTAATTTATCAAATAAAGAAGTAATAGCAAATTTACAAAGTGATGAAATTGCCGGCAGCTATAGAGATCTTTTTACAAATGAATTAAAAATCTTTACTTCAAAAGAAGTTTTTAAATTGAAGCCCTGGGATTATAAGTTTTACGTTAAAGATTAATAAGAATATTTTAATAAACAGCGGTTTAAAATTATTTATTAGTTTGAACCGCTGTTTTTATTTTAAATTTAATTAAATAAATCTTACCTTAATTCTAATTTTAAAAATCACTTCAATAAAATGTCAATTCAACTTCAAAATATTTCCAAATCGTTTGGGTTAAAACATGCTTTAAGAAATATGGACTTAACTTTTGAAAAAGGGAAAACAAGCGTATTAATCGGTCCGAGCGGATGCGGAAAATCCACTACTATTAGAATAATTACCGGATTGATTAAACCCGATTCCGGTAAGATATTATTTAATGATAAAGAATTAAGAGAAGATAATTTAATTCAGATTAGAAGAAAAATCGGATATGTTATTCAGGAAGGCGGACTTTTCCCGCATTTAAATGCTGAAGATAATGTGACATTATTGGCAAAACATATTGGCTTGGAAAAAGATAAAATTGAAAACAGAATTAAAGAGCTTTGTGATTTCACAAGTTTTCCGATTGACGGATTAAATCGTTTTCCTTCAAAACTTTCCGGCGGACAAAATCAAAGAGTTAGTTTGATGAGAGCATTAATGCTCGATCCTGAATTTTTACTTTTAGATGAACCGCTCGGCGCTTTGGATCCATTAATCAGATATGATCTTCAAACAGACCTAAAAAGTATTTTTAATAAATTAAATAAAACCGTTGTTCTTGTTACACACGATTTAAGCGAAGCTGCTTTTTTTGCAGACAAAATTATTTTAATGAAAGACGGAGAAGTTGTGCAAACCGGAAATATTAATGAGCTTATAGATAATCCTCAAGACGATTTTGTTAAAAAATTTGTAACTGCACAAAGAAGTTTAAAAGAATTTAATTAAGAAAGTTTATTTGAAAATTATTATAAAAATATTTTTACTCGTTTTTATTTTTTCTTTTGGAAATATTATTGCACAAAAGGAAAATGCCGAAGTAAAAGTGGGTTCAAAAAAATTTACAGAATCGGTAATCCTCGGAGAAATTATAACCCAGCTTGGAAGAGTGGAAAATTCCAACATAAAACATTTAAGAGAAATCGGTGGAACCAGAGTTTTATGGAATGCTTTAATTAAAGGTGATATTGATATTTATCCCGAATATACCGGAACTATAAGAAATGAAATTTTAGCAAATGATAATATAAGTCAAGAAACGAATCTTAGTAAAGCACTTAAAAAATATTCAATTAAAATTAGTAAACCTCTTGGTTTTGATGACACATATGCATTAGGAATGAAAAATAAACTAGCTGATAAATTAGGAATTTATTCCATTTCCGATCTTAAAAAATATCCAAATTTGAAGTTTGGATTTAGCAATGAATTCATGGATAGAAAAGACGGCTGGCCTGGAATTCAAAAAGCTTACAATCTTCCGCAAAAAAATGTAACAGGATTAGATCATGATTTAGCTTACCGCGGAATTGACAACGGCTCAATTGATGTGACTGATTTTTATTCAACGGATGCAGATATAAAATATTACAATTTAAAAGTATTAAAAGATGATCTGCATTATTTCCCTGAATATAAGGCCGTAATTCTTTACAGAAATGATTTAATTGAAAAGACTCCCAAAACTTTAAAATCAATTTTAAGACTTGAAGGAAGCATTCCCGAATCAACGATGATTGCGATGAATGCAGAAGTAAAAATTAATAAAAAATCAGAAGCAGAAGTTGCGTCAAAATTTATTGAAGATAATTTTAAAATTAGTCCGGAATTTTCCGAAGAAACTTTTATTCAAAGTCTTTGGCGATATACAAAACAGCATTTATTTTTAGTTGCTGTTTCATTGTTTGCTGCAATTATAGTTTCAATTCCTTTGGGGATTTTAGCTTACAAGAAAAAGAAAGCTCGAAATTTAATTTTGGGCACTGTCGGAGTAATTCAAACAATACCTTCCCTTGCTCTTTTGGTTTTTATGATTCCTTTAATTGGAATTGGTTCATGGCCTGCTATTGTTGCATTATTTTTATATAGTTTATTACCGATTGTCAGAAATACATTTTCAGGATTAAATCAAATATCACCTTCTGTTTTAGAATCAGCAGAAGTACTTGGTTTAACACCGTTTTCAAAATTAAGGTTAATAGAACTGCCGATCGCTTCCAGATCAATTTTAGCAGGAATAAAAACATCAGCGGTAATTAATGTTGGAACTGCAACTCTTGGCGCTTTAATCGGAGCAGGAGGTTACGGTCAGCCGATTTTAACCGGAATTAGATTAGACAGTATTTCATTGATTCTTGAAGGTGCGATCCCAGCAGCAGTTTTAGCGCTATTAGTTCAATGGCTTTTCGATCTTTTAGAAATTTTTATCGTACCGAAAGGATTGAGAGAATAATATTTAACTTTTGTCAACAATTACCACTTCTCATTTCTTAGAATCCTTTAAATCTTCATTTCTCCGTAATGATAAGAAAACTTCAAAAAAATTGTTAAAATATTGATATTTCAACGATTTACAGCATTTAAAATAGTGGAATATAATTTGAAATATTCATTATTCATATTTGCCGATTGCTATATTTTTTCGGCTTCATAATCCATTATTTGTTTTTAAAACAGGGGATTTATGTACAACTCAATAGTTTTGGTTAAACAGGTTCCGGATACGGCTAATATTTCCGGTAAAGTGATGCGCGACGATGGAACTGTAAACCGGGCAATGCTTCCCGCCATATTTAATCACGAAGATAAAGTCTCACTCGAATTAGCTCTGCAAATAAAAGAGAAGTACGGCGGCAAAGTTACCGCAATTACAATGGGCCCACCGAGAGCTTCCGATATGCTGAGAGAATGTTTATACATGGGAGCTGATGAAGCATATTTAATAAGCGATAGAAAATTTGCAGGTGCCGATACTCTTGCAACTTCATATGTCTTAAGTGAAGCAATAAAAAAGATTGGTGATTATGACTTTATATTTGCAGGCAGACAAGCAATCGACGGCGACACTGCTCAAGTCGGACCTCAAACAGCTGAAAAGTTAAACATTCCACAAATTACTTATGCCGAAGAAATAATAAATGTTGAAAAAGATAAAGTAAAGATTAAAAGAAAAATTGACGGCGGTTATGAAATTTTAGAAAGCAAACTCCCTGTGCTTGTTACAGTATTAAAAGGTTCAGTAGAACCGAGACCATTTCAAAGCAAAAAGAGTTATGGCTTATAAAAATGCTAAATCAGTTATAGATCTGGAAAAACTAACCGAAGGTAATTCACTTCTGTATATTGATAAATTAATCTTTGAATATTCTTCACGTTCATTATTAATAAATACTTTAACTATGGATGATTTGCAGTTAGATACCGAAAGATGTGGAATCAAAGGTTCTCCTACAAAAGTATTTAAAATTGAGTCAGTCGTTTTGGCTGGTGGTAATCATATTAAAATTGATCCCACTAAATCCGGGATGAATACACTTATTGACAAATTAATGGAAGATCACATATTCGGATAAGGAATCAAAAATGTCAAAAACTAATAATGAAGTTTGGGTTTTTATTGAACAGCGAGACGGCAAACCGGCTGATGTAAGTTTTGAACTTTTATGTAAAGGCAGAAAACTTGCTGATTCTATGAGTGGTGTTTTGAAATCGATTGTTATTGGAGATTCAGTTGATGAAATTGCAGAGCAGACTTTTCTATATGGAACCGACGAAGCTTATGTGATAGATAATCCCGAATTAAAACATTATAAAACTTTACCTTACAGCAGAATCTTAAATGGACTGATAAAAAAACATTCTCCAAGAATTGTATTATTCGGAGCTACAGTAATTGGAAGAGATTTAGCTCCCCGTGTAGCTTCTCATACAAAAAGCGGACTCACAGCCGACTGTACCGATCTTCAGATTTCTAATGTCAATTATCTTCGACATGAATATGAAAACCTTTTACTTCAAATAAGACCTGCTTTTGGCGGTAATATAATTGCGACTATAATTACACCTGACAATCCAATTCAAATGGCAACCGTTAGGGAGGGTGTAATGGAAATGCATAAATTGGATAATCCAAAAGAGATTAAAATTACCAAAATAGAATTATACGCCGGATCCAACTGATGAATTAATAAAATTAATTGAACAGCATAGAGAAGAAAATAAAGTAAATCTAAAAGGTGCTTCAGTAATTGTTGCCGGCGGTTATGGAATGGGTACCAAAGAAAACTTTAATTTAATTAATGAATTAGCACATGTTTTAGGCGGCGAAGTTGCAGGAAGCCGCGCAGCAGTTGATGCCGGTTTTATTCCTCCTGAAAGACAGGTTGGACAAACAGGTGTAACAGTAAGACCGAAACTTTACATAGCAGTTGGAATTTCCGGTGCTATTCAGCATAGAGCTGGAATGCAGGAAGCAAATAAAATAATAGCGATAAATTCCGATCCTGATGCACCGATTTTTGATATTAGTCATTACGGCATTGTCGGCGATGCAATGGAAGTAATTCCGGCCTTTATTGATGCATATAAAAATAAATTAAAATAGGGAAAATATGCCAAATTTTTTCTTGGATAACAGCGATATACTTTTCCATTTTGATAATCTCGATTTGGAAGAAATTGTAAAAATTTCAGAAGACAATTATAACCAAGCTAAAGAATATAAATATGCACCTGAAAATTATGAAGATGCTATGGAAAACTATAGAAAGGTTTTGGAGATTGTTGGTGATATAGCCGGGAATTATATTGCTCTCAGAGCTGCCGATGTAGATTTAGAAGGTGCCGTTTATAAAGATGGAAAGGTTCATTATGCGAAAGGAACAAAAGAAAATTTAAATCAATTAGCTCAAGCTGATTTAATGGGAATGATACTACCAAGATTATACGGCGGACTTAATTTTCCTTTTACTGTTTATATGATTGCAGTAGAATTGGTATCAAGAGCTGATGCATCTTTGATGAATATTTTTGGTCTGCAGGATATTGCCGATACAATTAAAAAATTCGGTAATGAAGATCAGCGCAGTGAATTTCTTCCTAAATTTTCAACCGGAGAATTTACCGGAGCAATGGCTTTAACAGAGCCGGATGCAGGCTCGGATTTGCAAGCCGTAAAACTTCATGCTTATCAAGATGAGCACGGTAAATGGTTTTTAAAAGGTGTTAAAAGATTTATAACGAATGGTAACGGGGATGTGCTTCTAGTTTTAGCTCGATCAGAAGCTGGAACAAAAGATGGACGCGGTTTAAGTTTATTTGCTTGCTATGGCGATGAAACAGTAAGAGTGAGAAGAATCGAGAACAAGCTAGGAATTCATGGGTCACCAACCTGCGAGCTTCAGTTTAACGATACTCCTGCTCAATTAGTTGGTCATAGAAAATTCGGATTAATAAAATATGTTCTTGATTTGATGTTCAGAGCGAGAATGGGTGTTTCCGCTCAAGCTTTGGGAATTGCGCAAGCAGCATATGAAGAAGCTTTAAAATATGCAAAAGAAAGAGAACAATTTGGAAAACCGATTTATAATATTCCGGTTGTTACAAATATGCTTATAGATATGCGTGTTATGCTTGAAAGCAATCGATCACTATTTTACAGCGCAGCAAAAAGTGTGGATAAAAAAGAAAAACTTGAAGAGTTAATCGAAAGACTTAAGTCAGAAGGTAAACCATTTTCAGAAGAAAACATCAAACTAAAACAAGCAACAAAAATTGCTAATCTTCTGACTCCGATGTCAAAATATATTTTAGCTGAAGCTGCAAATAAAATAAGTTATGATGCATTGCAGATCCACGGCGGGACCGGTTACATGAAAGAATTCAAAGTTGAAAGATTAGCACGTGATGCAAGAATTACAAATATTTACGAAGGCACATCCCAAATGCAGATTGTTGCTGCTGCAGGCGGTGTTATAAATGATGTAATGGGAGAGCATTTTGACGAAAAAGAAAAAACTAATTATAAAGGCGGTTTAAATAATCTTGTTAATAAATTAGTTGAAATAAGAGAAATATATAAAGACTGTTTAAAATATGTGCTTGATAAAAAAGATGTCGCATTTCAGGATGTTGCTTCTAAAGATTTGGTGGAACTTTACAGTTATCTTTATATAGGTTACTTGCTTCTCGATGAAGCTGAAAAAAATCCAAGAAAAGTATTTATTGCTAACAGATATATTATAAATGCATTAGCAAATGCCAGAAAAAATGCAGAATCAATTAAAGATGAATTGTTTTCGGATATTCTTCATGCAAATGAAATTTTAATATAAAAATTTAAGTCACTTTAATTAAAAGTTATTATGGAAACTAAACAATTATTTTACTACCGCATTTTTGATGATAAAGAAGATTTCAACTTTATAAAAAGCTCACTTCCTCATCATGAAGTTGAAAAAATTCTTAAAACTTACGAAAAATCACATCAAAAATATTTTAACAGCGAATTAGTAAATTATTTACAAAAATTCGATCCTGAAGCGGAAATTATAGAAGTAAGCGATATGTCTTATTGATTTAATTTGATAAAAGCTTATTTTTAATTTTGTAAATATAAGTTTTTTACAAATTCACATAATCAATATTGTAAATTTCGGCTTACTTAATGTTAAATTTTGAGTTCAAACCCTTCGAAGAAATGACGGAAGAGGATTATTCCGTCATTGGTTTTAAATCCGGCCTAGAAATACACCAGCAATTATTAACGGAAAAAAAATTATTCTGCAGATGTCCTGCCGGAAAATACAGCCATTTATATGATGCAGAAATTTTAAGACATATGCGCCCGACTCTTTCGGAGTTAGGTGAGTATGACGGAACTGCACTAATGGAGTTCAAAACTAAAAAAGAAATCATATACAGGATTAACAGAAATACTGTCTGTACTTATGAAATGGATGATACTCCGCCTTTCTTAATAAATGAAGAAGCATTGGATATTGCAATCAGGAGTTGGAATATTAATGAACTGCAATATCATAGATGAACTTCATATTGCAAGAAAACAATATCTCGACGGAAGCATTCCAACCGGATTTCAAAGAACTGCTATTTATGCTTTGGATGGTAAAATTCCATTATAAAGATCGTGAAATTAAAATTGTTCAAATGTCCATAGAAGAAGATTCATGCAGAGAAGTCAGCGATATTGGACATCAGAGAGTTTATTTAACGGATAGATTAGGAATGCCCTTAATTGAAACGGTAACAGGTCCCGATATGAAAACTCCTTTTGAAGTTGCTGAAGTTGCGGAAATCTGCAGACTGCTTGTAAGAAGCACAAAAAAGGTAAGAACGGGAATTGGCGCTGCACGCGAAGATGTTAATGTTTCTGTTGAAGGTGGAACCAGAATTGAGATAAAAGGAGTTCCAAAGATTACAAAGATTCCTTTACTTACGTATAATGAAGCGATGAGGCAGTGGAATCTATTAAGACTTAAAGATGAACTTAAGAAAAGAAAAATTACACCGGAAACTTTTGAAGCAAAAACAGAAGATGTCACAAAAGTAATTCGTAATCCCAAATATCAGCCTTTAAAGGATACTATTGAAAATAACGGTTCAATAAAATGCGTTATATTGAAAGGTTTCTCCGGATTACTTCATTGGGAAACTCAGACAAATACTTTTTTTGCAAAAGAAATTTCAGACAGAGTAAGAGTAATTGCATGTCTTTCAAGTTTACCTAATATTATCCATTCTGACAGCAAGAGTGAACTTTTAACTTCAACAGAATGGCAGAAAATTAAAAAGGCTGTCGGTGCTTCAGATAAAGATACAATGATAATTGTTTGGGGGAGTAATCAGGATGCTGAAACCGCTGCTAAAGAAATTATTATAAGAGCAAAAGAAGCAACTATCGGAATTCCTTCTGAAACAAGGCAAGCACACAGTGACGGTACAAACGGATTTGAAAGAATTCTTCCGGGTCCGGATAGAATGTATCCTGATACAGATCTTCCGCCTAAAAGAATCACAAAAGAAAAATTAAAGGAAATTAAATTAGATCTGCCTGAACAATTCTGGAAATTAGAAGCCTGGTATAAAGAACTAAAAATTCCCCGGGATGTAATTAGACCTCTTGCTGTTTCCGATTACTCAAACCTTTTTAAGGAATTGGTAAATGATTTTAAAATGGATCCGGTTTTGGTCTCTGTGGTTTTAATTCAGTTTGCAAAAAGATTAAAAAAGAGAAATATTTATCCCGAACAACTTAATGAAAAAATATTTAGAAAAGTGCTGTTGGATTATCATGAAGGAAATCTTGCAAGAGACGGAATTTTAATTGCTTTAGAACAAAAAACAAAAAAATCTGGTAATAAAAATGGTGTTTCTTTATTACCTGTAAATGATAAATCCATTGAAAATGCAATTAAAGAAAGCAGAAAAAATATTAAGAAATTAAAACTTTATAAAGATGAAAATGAGTTAAAAGTGCTGATGGGTTTAGCTATGAAAAAGTTAAGAGGAAAAGTCGACGGAAAGGAAGTTTTTGAAAAGATCAAAGCTGCATCGGAGGAAAAAGTATAGTGGACACTGAAAATTATAAAGGTTACAAAGGCAAATCATTATCGACTTTAAAGAATTTTAATGCTCAAATTTGGAGTGATGTTGAAATTATTACGGATAAAGGCTCTTATAAAGGAATTATTTTGCCGAGATCCGAAACTGCAGATCAATTTCATATTGTATTAAAATTAATATCCGGTTATAACATTGGTATTGCTGCTGAAAATATAACTGATATTAAAATTGCCGGACGCAAAGAAGCCCATTATAAAATCCCCGAAAAAGAATTCCCTTATGATCCTAAAAAACCGCGAGTTAAACTGCTTGGAACCGGCGGTACAATTGCAAGCAGGTTAGATTACAGAACCGGCGCTGTTATTCCTGCATTTTCTCCAGGAGAATTATACGGATCCGTACCTGAACTTGCAGATTATTGTAACTTGGAAACAGAAAAATTATATGGCGTATTCAGTGAAAATATGGGACCTGAACAATGGATTGGAACTGCACAAGCTATCGGAAAAGAAATTGAAAAAGGGGTTCAGGGAATCGTAATCGGACATGGTACTGATGTTATGCATCATACTGCAGCAGTATTATCTTTTATGGTTCAAAATTCTCCAGTTCCAATTGTAATGGTTGGTTCGCAAAGATCAAGCGACAGACCTTCATCCGATGCTGCCTTAAATTTAATCCACGCAGTTAAAACTGCATCCGAAAGTGATATGGCGGAAGTTATGGTTTGTATGTTTGGTCCGACGAGTGATGCTTACGGATTACTTCATCGCGGAACAAGAGTTAGGAAAATGCATTCGAGCTATCGTTCCACTTTTAGGACAATTGGTGATATCCCTTTAGCAAAAGTAAGCAGGGAAGAAATAACACCTTTAAGAAATGATTATAAAAAAAGAAGAACGGATAAAAATGTAATTATCAATACTGCTTTTGAAGAAAAAGTAAGCATAGTTTATTATTACCCAAACATGAAACCGGATATAATAGATTCATTAATTGATAATGATTATAAAGGAATAGTTATTGCCGGCACAGGTTTGGGGCACGTTAACAAACCTTTATATCCTGCTCTAAAAAGAGCACATGAAAAAGGAATTGCAGTTTATATGACTGTTCAAACTCTCTGGGGATATGTTCAAATGTATGTTTATGATACCGGAAGAGATATTATGGAAATGGGAGTTGTTCCTGGTGCAAACATGCTTCCCGAAGTTGCTTATGTTAAACTTTGTTGGGCCTTAGGCCAAACGAATGATCTTGAAAAAGTTAAAGATATTATGTTAACTCCTATTGCCGGAGAAATTACTGAAAGAGAACCGAGCAACGGTTATTTAATTTATCAGGGCGGACTACCAGAAGTTGAAGAGTTTATTTCTAAATACAGAAAATAAATTTAACTTTCCTTCGTTTATGGGGATTAAATAAAATTTATATTTCTTAAGTTATATTTCTGCAGTTTTTATTAATTTAATTTTAAAATATGATAAACTCACAAATTTTAATAATTAAAATATTATTTTAGCGTTAAAAATAATCGGAGTATTTCATGGCTATACATTCTAAAGAATTGGACAATTTATCAATAAATACAATAAGATTTTTAGCCGTAGATGCTGTTCAAAAAGCTAAATCCGGTCATCCCGGTATGCCGATGGGATGCGCTCCGATTGCTTATGCCCTTTATTCTAAATTTATGAAGCATAATCCCGATAACCCGAAATGGTTAAATAGGGATAGATTTGTTCTTTCTGCCGGACACGGAAGCATGCTGCTTTATTCTATTTTACATTTATGCGGTTACAACATTTCAATGGAGGACCTGAAAAATTTTAGACAATGGAAAAGTATTACTCCCGGGCATCCGGAATACAAACATACTCCTGGTGTAGAAACCACAACTGGTCCATTAGGACAGGGAATTGCAAATGCAATCGGAATGGCGATTGCGGAAGCACATTTAGCATCAATATTTAATAAAGATGATATTCAAATTCTTGACCATTTTATTTATGGAATTTGCAGCGACGGTGATTTGATGGAAGGTGTTTCTCATGAAGCCGCTTCTATTGCCGGACATTTAAAATTAAATAAACTTATCTTCTTTTATGATAATAATGGAATTACTATTGATGGCCCTACTTCACTTGCGTTTTCAGAAGATGTTGGTAAAAGATTTGAAGCCTACGGCTGGCATGTCCAGCATATTAACGATGTAAATAATCTTGAAGCCGTGGAAGTTGCAGTTAAAACCGCACAGAATGAAACATCAAAACCATCACTAATTGTAACTAAAACTCATATTGGATTTGGCAGTCCGCATAAGCAAGATTCTGCCTCAGCTCATGGTTCACCTCTCGGTGATGAAGAA
Source organism: uncultured Ignavibacteria bacterium (assembly GCA_963713505.1). Lineage (GTDB taxonomy): Bacteria > Bacteroidota > Ignavibacteria > Ignavibacteriales > Ignavibacteriaceae > CAVQMC01. Next base: position 254,136 of record CAVQMC010000007.1, read on the forward strand.
GTGAAGCTTACAAAAGAAAACTTAGGCTGGCCTTCAGATAAAATATTTTATGTCCCTAATGAAGTAACAGGATTATTTGGAAAAGTTAGGGAACAGGGAAATTGGAATGAAGAAAATTGGAATAAGTTATTTAATAAATATGAAGAAAAATATCCTGATTTAGCAAAACAATTTATTAATTGGATGAATGGAGATTTTGGGGATGAATGGAAATCAAAGTTACCGGCTTTTAAAGATGAAGGTAAAAAGATTTCTACACGAGCTGCATCAGGAAAATTTTTAAATGAAATTGCCTCTAGTTTACCAATGTTAATTGGAGGTTCTGCAGACCTTGCTCCTTCAAATGATACGTATCTAAAAGAATACCAAAACTTTTCATCAGAAAATAAAAACGGAAGAAATTTTCATTTTGGAATTAGAGAACATGGAATGGCAAGCATTTTAAATGGCATGACCATTTACGGCGGAGTTATTCCTTACGGCGGAACCTTCTTGATATTTTCAGATTATTTGAGGCCGGCAATACGTTTAGGTGCATTATCAAAAATAAAACCTATTTATGTTTTTACCCATGACAGCATTGGCTTAGGTGAAGATGGTCCGACTCATCAGCCGGTTGAACATCTTGCGGCATTAAGAGCAATACCAAAAGTAGTTGTTATAAGACCTGCTGATGCGAATGAAACTGTTTATGCATGGAAAACTGCTTTGGAACATAAAGAAAGCCCGGTAGCTCTAATTTTAACTAGACAAGGTCTTCCTGTTATAGATGCATTGGATCATCCGACTTCAAAATTTGTAGAAAAAGGTGCTTATATATTAAAAGACTGCGACAAAACTCCTGAACTTATTTTAATGGCATCCGGTTCGGAAGTATCATTAACATTAAAAGCAGCAGAATTGCTGGAATCAGATGGTTTTAGAATTAGGGTTGTAAGCTTTCCAAGCTGGGAACTTTTCGATGCTCAGCCAGCAGAATATAAAGAAAGAGTTATTCCTCCAACTGTTAAAGCAAGAATTTCCGTTGAAGCAGGTGTTAGTCAAGGCTGGGAAAGATATGTCGGCCCGAGAGGAGTATGTATAAGTATAGAAACTTTTGGAGCTTCTGCACCGGGAGATGAGCTATTTAAAGAGATATGGATTTACTGTGGAACGAGTTGTTGAGATTGCAAAGAAAGTACTTGACAAGGTTATTTTCTAATTTCAGTAATTATATAATACTATTCTACTTTTTATTCTATTGATATATTATTCTTATCTTACTAATTTTTAATAAGTTTAATTTTGAATTAACTTATTTATATCCTAATCATGCAGAAAAGTAAGAAAACATAAAAAATCTAAAGGGGGAATCTTTAAAGATATTTTTATATGGTTTTTTATTATAGTTGCAATAGCCGCAGCCATTTTTTACATGACTAACATTAATTCTTCTGTGGATCTTACCAGCAATTTAAATCAATTTTTTAGTGTGGTTGATCTTGGAGATTACAATAAAGCCATGACTTATTTATCTGCCGATCTTAAATCATCAATGAATCCTGTTCAGCTTGAAAGTTTTTTAAGACAAACTTCTCATATTGATTATAAAATGGCAAAATGGAGATCAAAAAGTATTTCCGATGATTTAGTTGAAATGGTTGGCTTTGTTAAATTGCCTAATGGAAATCAAAGTGAAATAATAATTACTTTTACAAATGAAGACGGCAAGTGGAAGATCTATTCTATAAAAGATGAATCCAATCAAGTTCTTTCTAAAGATCTTAATAAAAAAATACCACCTATTGATTCATTAAAAATATTAGCAATCAGTACATTAAAAAAACTTTCCAATGCAATTATATCAAAAGATTATTCGGAATTTTACAAAAATATTTCTTTAACCTGGCGGATTAAAACCAATGAACAAAAGTTAGCGGATAAGTTTAATAAATTTTATTCTAACGGAGATACCTTATTGCCCGCATCAAATCCATTTATTGTTTTTGATAAAGTCCCGCACATTTCAGATAACGGTAAATTAATTCTGGAGGGATATTATCCCACGGAAACATTCCCAATTTATTTTGATTTAGAATATTCATACGAAGAACCAGCATGGAAAATAAGTGATGTTGAAATAAAAAAAGAATAATTCTCTATAAAAAGTAGAAAGTCCCTTTCCTTTTATTTTTCTTACTTTGTTTGAATAACAGTCAATATATAAATTCAATCCATAAAGTGCTAAGAATCAATTTATAATAATATTTTTTTGTTTTTATTATAAAAAGTAGTTAACATAATTACATCAAATCAGATCACTTAGACGAACAATATATAAACTATACTTTTTCAAATTCACATTTCTTCTCATTGTAAAACCGGAGGAATTTTATGACTAGCATTGCGCCAGGGACTTTTATTTGGCTTGGAATATTATCAGGGATTATAGGAACCGCAGGAATGACTTTTGTCCTCAATTCGGTAACAAAATCAGGTGTCGCAAATGCGGATATGGTAAGGGCAGTTGGCAGTTTATTTACTAAAAAATTAGAAAATTCTTCACGTGTCGGTTTGATTATACATTTTTCTTCAGGAATAATATTTGCTCTTTTATATTTATGGGCAATGCTTGCATTTAATGTTAGCGGGTTTTTAAATTTAACTGGATCAGGTACTTTAATAGGTTTTATTCATGGTGCAGTTGTTAGTTTTTTGTTAGTAGCTGCTGTTGCTGAAAATCATCCTGTTAAGCAGTTTCAAGAAGCCGGTTTCTCCGTTGCAGTAGCACATTGGGGAGCTCATATTGTTTACGGTCTTCTGGTTGGAGCAGTAATCGGAATTGTGGGATTTGATTAACATTTTAAATTAATAAATAATTTTTGAATATGAAAAAAGTTGTTGTCTTAGGTGCGGGAATGGTCGGCAGTGCAATTGCTGCTGATTTATGTCTTGAATATCAGGTAAAAGTCGTTGATGTTAACAAACCAAAACTTGATTCACTAAAAGCTCATCATTTATTAGAAACTGAAGTTGTAGATTTTTCAAAGTTTGATGATCTTTCCCAGATAATTAATGATTATGATCTAGTGATTGGCGCAGTCCCTGGGTTTATGGGATTTGAAACTCTTAAAAAAATTATTAATACCGGTAAAAATGTTGTTGATATTTCTTTTTTTGATGAAGATCCGTTTGAACTTGAAACACTTGCAAAAGAAAAAAATGTTACTGTAGTTGTTGACTGCGGTATTGCTCCCGGATTAAGTAATATTTTGCTTGGTCATCAAACAAATTTAATGGAAGTTGAAAGCTTTACTTGTATGGTCGGCGGATTACCTTTAAAAAGAGTTTGGCCTTATGAATATAAAGCTCCTTTTTCACCAATCGATGTAATTGAAGAATATACAAGACCTGCCAGAATGGTAGTCAACGGAAAAGTAATTTTAGAGGAAGCGCTTTCTGATGTTGAATATGTAAATATCGAACCAGTTGGAAGTTTAGAAGCATTTAATACGGATGGTTTAAGAACTTTAATAAAAACAATGAAAATTCCGAATATGAAGGAAAAAACTTTAAGATATCCTAGGCATTCCGAATATATAAAAGTTCTTAAGAAATTCCGGTTTCTTTAGAAAAGATCCTGTTAAAATAAACGGATTTGAAATTAATCCAATCGATTTAACAAAGAATTTGCTTTTCCCTTTGTGGAAACTTGAGGAAAATGAAAAAGAATTTACGATAATGCAGATAAAGATAGTTGGAAAAGAAAAAGAGAAAAAGAAAGAGTGTACTTATCATTTATATGATCGATATGATGACAAAACCAATACAACTTCAATGGCTCGAACTACAGGTTATACATGCACATCAGTTGCGAGATTAGTTTTGGAGGGTCATTATAACGATAAGGGAATTTGTCCTCCGGAATATATTGGAATGCAGCCTGGCAGTTATGATAAAATAGTTAAACATCTTAAAGAGAGAAATATAGTCTTTAATTGTAATGAAAAAATTATTGAAGAATAAACAGTTTAAATTAATACCGTTGATATTTATTATCTGCTTTTTATCAAAATTTAATTAACCTTAAATCAATTATTTATTAGGTTTAATTAATTAAATTTTAACTTATATGAAATCAAACTATTTTAAAAGTTTTCCCAGAGATGTTCTTTTAATTATTTCCTCATTTTCAATTTTAATCATTCTCCTTCACTTATATACAAATGCTTTCGCTGGCTACGGAATTTTCCGTGATGAATATTATTATTTAGCATGCAGCAAAAGATTAGCTGCAGGTTATGTTGATCAGCCGCCGTTTTCTATTTTTATCCTAGCTTTTAACAGAATTATCTTTGGAGAATCTTTATTTGCAATTAGATTGTTGCCTGCTTTACTTTCAGGAGTTGCTTTATTTTTAACCGGATTACTTACTTTAGAAATTGGCGGTAATAAATTTGGAGTTTTTCTGGCTATGTGTAACTTTTTTGTTTACTCCAATATTTGTCGGCTTTTATTCTATTTATCAAATGAACGCTTATGATCTTATATTTTGGTCACTGGGATATTTTTTATTAATCAGAATTATTAAAACCGATAATCCAAAATTGTGGATTTGGCTTGGAATAATTATGGGGTTCGGTTTATTAAATAAAATTAGTATGGGCTGGTTTGTTTTTGGATTATTTATAGGATTAATTTTAACAAAACACAGAACCAAGCTTAAGACAATTTATCCATGGATTGCTTTTGCAATAGCATTATTAATATTCTCACCTTTTATTATTTGGAATATTACTCATGATTTTGCACATCTTGAATTTATAAGAAATGCAACAATGAAAAAATATTCCGGCATAAATCCTTTATGGTTTATTTTAGGATTGATACCAATCTTTAATCCTGCTGCAATATTTGTTTGGCTTCCCGGCATATTCTTTTTCTTTATTAATAAAGATGCCAAAAAATATAAATTGCCTGCTATCATTTTTGTTGTTACTTTTTTAATATTGATAATTAATGGTCACAGTAAATCTGAATATTTAGCTGCTGCTGCTCCATTTATTTTCGCGGGCGGTTCTGTATGGCTTCAAAAAATAGTTGATAAAAAAATATTTAAATGGGTAAAGTATGTATTACCAGCATTAATTATTTTATTTGGGATTATTGTAATCCCTTATGCTCTTCCAATCTTACCTGTAAAGAGTTTTATTAATTTCGAAAAAACTACCGGATTTCAACCAAAGTCTTCAGAAAATAAAAAACAGACCGAACTACCTCAGTTTTATGCAGATATGTTCGGCTGGGAAAAATTGGCCAAGACTATGTCCAGAGTTTATGAAACAATTCCAGAGAGCGAAAAAACAAATACTATTATATATGTATCAAACTATGGTGAAGCCGGAGCTATAGAATATTACAGTAAGAAATATCCTCTTCCAAAAGTTATTTGTCCGCATAATAGTTATTGGTATTGGAGTAAAAGTGAAATCAATGATAATTTAAAAAACATTAAAAATATAATTGCCTTAGGCGGATCAAAGCATGACTACATAAAAGTAAGCAATCAAATCGATTCAGCGGCAATATTCAAATGCAAGAATTGTATGCCTTATGAAAATAATCAAAAGATATTCATTTTGTATAATATTTTTGGACCCTTAAAAGAAATTTGGTTAAGAAATAAAAGCTTTATATAACATAGAATCCTTATCCTCATTTTAACTTTCTGATTTATTCTGATTAAATAATTATCAATTAGATTTAATGTAAAATAAAAAAGGAGTTGAAGATGGAAAAAAGAATTTTAACAAAACACCCTGATCCTAGTAAAAAAGGAGTTAACATCAGTAAGGAAAAATATGATATAATTAGCAAATATATCATAGAAATTATTAGAAAGAATAAAGAGATATCATTTTCAGAATTAATGAAAATGGTAAAAGTAAAATTAAACGGAAAATTCTCCGGATCAATTCCCTGGTATGTCACTACTGTTAAACTTGATCTGGAAGCAAGAAATAAAATAAAACGAATTCCTCGAAGTAATCCGCAATTGCTGCGTTTAACAAAATCATCCTGATAATAAAATATAAAACCCCGTAACAAATACGGGGTTTGTGATAATGAGATATATTATTTAACTACCAAATTTTAATTACTCTTTCTCCGGTTCTTCTCATTGGCTGACCCGGTTTTATATTAAAAGCATCCCAGAATTCCGGCATGTTGCTTAATGGGCCGTTCACTCTAAATTTATCCGGTGAATGCGGATCAACTTTTAACGCCATTAAAATACTTTGATCTCTTGAATTGCTCTCCCAGACTTGTGCCCATCCGAAAAAGAATCTTTGAACAGGAGTAAATCCGTCGATTTTCTTTCCTTCTTTATATTCGTCAGTTTTTTTGAAAGCCGTTAAGGCGACATTTAATCCGCCTAAATCAGCAATATTCTCTCCTTGTGTAAGCTGTCCGTTTACATGAAAAGTATCTATTGGGCTATATTTATTAAACTGTTCAATCATAACTTCAGCTTTATCATCAAATTTTTTAGAATCCTCTTTTGTCCACCAATCAGTTAAATTTCCATTGGCATCAAATTGTCTGCCTTCATCATCAAAACCGTGAGTAATTTCATGTCCTATTACGGCTCCCATTGCTCCGTAGTTTACTGCGTCATCTGCATTTAAATTAAAGAATGGAGGCTGAAGAATTGCAGCAGGGAATGCTATTTCATTTTTTTCGCCTGAATAATAAGCATTTACAGTTTGAGCATTTAAAAGCCATTCGGTCTTATCGACAGGTTTGCCAATTTTGGCTAAATCTCTTTTGAATTCAAAAATATTTGCTCTTTTTACATTTGCATAGTAGGAATCTTTATTGATATTCAAATTTGAATAATCAATCCATTTATCCGGATAACCAATTTTTACTTTAAAAGCATGTAATTTTTCAAGAGCTTTTTCTTTGGTTTGATCACTCATCCAGTCAACTGATCGAATTCTTTCTCCCATCGACTTCTAATAAACTCATTACAATATTATGTGCTTTTTGTTTTGCTTCCGGTGGGAAATAATCTTTTACATAAAGCTGTCCTAAGGCATCGCCTATATGTCCGTTAATTGATGAAAGAACTCTTTTCCATCTTGGCTGCAAAACTTTAGAACCATTTAAATATTTACCATAAAAATCAAATTTCTCATTTACAAAATCATCAGTTAAATAGTTAGCTGTTCCAGAAATTAATTTCCATCTGAAATAAGGTTTCCAATCATTGATTGAATATTCTTTAACCATTTGTCCGATTTCTTTAAAGAATTTTGGCTGGCCAATATTTATAGCGCCCGGATCTTTAATTTCAAATTCATTAAAATATTCTGTCCAGTTGAAATCCGGGATTGCTTCTTGTAATTCGCTCAAAGACATTTTATTATATAAAGCATTCGGATCTCTTTGTTCTACCTGTGTCATAGAAACCTTAGCTAATCTGGTTTCAATTTCCATAACTTTTTTAGCATCAGATTTTGCAGTTTCTTCATCTTCACCTAAAAGTTTAAACATATTGGCAACATGAATTACATATTTTTCTCTCATATCCTTAGAACGATCATCATCATTTACATAATAATCTCTGTCCGGCAAACCAAGTCCGCTCTGATAAAACTGCGCAATATCCAAGTCGCTGTTTTTTGCATCCGCACCGGAACCAAATGAGAACAGAGGATTGGAAGCAACCATTTGGATATATGCTAATTCTTTGTAAAAATCATTTGAGGTTTTCATTGAATTAATATTATCCAGATCAGATTGAATAGGAGCAATTCCTTGTTCCATAATTTTTAATGTATCCATACCGGTATAATAAAAATCTCCTACTTTTTGTATAATACTTCCTTTCTGGGCAGAAGTATTATTTAAAGCATCATCTAGAATTTTTTGAAGATTCTTTTGATTGTTATCGTGAAGGACCAAAAAACTTCCCCAATAACTATATTCATCAGGAATGGGATTATTTTTTAACCAATTTCCAACTGCATATTGATAAAAATCTTGACCCGGATCTACAGTTGTATCTATTCCGTTTATATAAAATCCATTCTCCCCATAGAGATATTTAGGATTTTCGCCTGGAAAGATTGGTGTTTGTGATATGAAAAAGAGAATTGTAAAAATTATTAATGAAGATATTTTTAACCGCATTGTTCTTCCCTTATTTTTATTTAAATAATACCCGGTGATACTTTTAAGGATCACCAGGAATTAAAATTTGCGTTATAAAATAAGGAAAGAAATAGTATAACCCGTTAAAATTATGATAAACGGTTATTATATAAATTGAATTGGAATATTGTTAAATGAATTTAAAATGCTCCAGCTATTTGAAGTCTTTTATTTTTAATTGCTGCTGCAACAAGTCCATTTATATTACCTTCCAGTTCTACTAAAGTTAATTCATCTCTATCAAAACTAATAATGAATAATTTATTAATTTCATTATCCGGACTGTTTTCTACATAAATAGCTGTTGCCTGATCTTCTTCAACAGTTTTTACAATATACGTATATCCATTGTCAGTCATTTCTTTATCGAAACTTTTGATAAAGTTTATGTTAATCGGATGAATATTACTACTGACATTTTTATAAACACCTATTTGAATTCCGTCAATTTCTTTTAACATTTCATATGCATCTTCGTGTTCGTCACTTGCTTTTACAATCATTTTTGATAAACCGATTCCTATGGAGCCAATCGAAAATTCAACATCCTTATTGAATTCATTACCAGTATATGAAATAATATTATTTCTTATATTTTTAAAATGACCATTTACTCCAATGCATCCGGTAAATAAAAAAGCAGAAAGAACAATTGCTAAAAAAGAAAATTTATAATTAATCTTTTTTGTTTTCATTTTTTTTAATCCCTTCTAAAGGATGAATGTCAAACTTTTTACCAAGTTTACCAATCAATTCCATATCAATTGGACCGACAATATTTACAAATGCAGCTTCGCCGTCTTTATCCAAGTTTGTAACTACAAGTCCGTCAAATCCTTTATCCGAAGATTTTATATAAACATTTGCTATTTCTCCGTTATCTTTGCTTCTTACAATTCTGCTCCAGCCGGATGACATTAACTTTTTGTCAATTGTATTCATTTTATCAGTAAGATCCTTAGAGTTGGACTTATTTACTTCAAATACATTTACTTTAATTAGTTTTAGAGCATCGATCATTTTGGAAAGATCGGGATCATCATTTTCTGTTAATTTACCGACCATTTTCAAAATATTTTCACCGAGATTAATTTCAGTTACATTGTTTCCTTCTTCAAAAGAACCTAGATTACCGAAATCAACATAACCGGGCTCATTTTTTACATTATCATTTTGTGCAAAAGATGTGAGTGTGAATAGTCCGAATATTAATATTACTGTTAATCTAATTAGTTTCATTTTATCCTCCCTGCAGATAAGAGTTTAATAAATCAATTCCTTTATTAAATGGTTTTCCAACTTCTTCAGGAAGAACTTTTTCTTCAAGTAAGTTCCCTGTTTTTTTGAAAACCTTTGATATTAATTCTATTGTTTGTTCAACTTGTATTTTAGCATTATTGACTTCAGTATTTGAATATTGCTGTTTTTGTACAGGTTTGTTCATTATTACAAAAAAACCAATAATTGCTGCTGTTATTATTATAGACATTGCCACAGCCGGTTTTGTTACAAGGTTTGAAAATATTTTATTTTCGTAGGCATTTTCATTTTTAATTATTTTAATTTGGGTAAATGCATTTTCTATAATTTGTTGATCAACCATCTCCTTTTGGAATGAATTAATTGTACCCGCTGTATTTTTATATTCAGAATATAACTGCTTAACATTGTCATATTTTAATGTCAGTAAAAATATTTCTATTTTTATAAAAATATTTGCATCTCCGTAAGCAGAAGAAATAATTTTATTTTCTAGATTTTCGTTTATTTCAAAAGACTTCTTCATAGGAATATTCTTTTAGTTCTTCCTGAATTTTTTTTCTCGCACGCAAAATATAAACTCTTACACTATTTAACGGCATTTCCAAAACTTCACTTATTTCTTTATACTTTAATCCTTCAAGTTCAAATAATACAAAAGGAGATTTTAAATTTTCGGGCAAATTATCAATCGCATTTTTAATCTTTTTACTCATCAAATTATTATGAGCATAATTATCCGGCTTTATAGTATTATTCTTATCTGAAAAACTCTCTTCGAATTTTTCATCTATTTCAATTGTTCTTATCAGTTCTTTATTGTTTCTTCTTAAATAATCCAGACAAAGATTATGAGTAGTTTTCATAATCCATGACTTTGAAGAACTAAGTTTAAATTTTCCTAAATTCTTCCAGATTCGGATAAGAACTTCTTGAGTAATATCATCAGCATCCATTCTATTTTTAAGCAAATAGTATGAATAACTGTAAATTCTGTTTTTGTGCTGTTTTACCAGCGTTTTAAATAATAATGCATTCAGCATTTCAATAAAGACGAAATAATCTAAAAAATTGTTACACCGGCATTTTATAATTATTAATTGAAAGTATTAACTGAATTGTTATGGCTGGGAATAAACCTAAATGAATGGTAAAATATTGATAGAGATGAAAGATAAATTAAATTTAGTGTCTTAATGATATTTACTACAAAATCGGTTTCTTGTTTTACCACTAAGACACTAAGAACACTTAGTTACACTAAGATTAATATTTTCTAATCGTATTCTTTTTCGTTTTCTTCGTTACTCTTTTTATTGTCTTTTTTTGTTCCGAAAGTTGCTTTTAATCCTGCAATAAGTTCCGTTTTTTCTTTATCAGTTAATTTTGCTTTTGGGTGCATTAAAACATACTGCCACATAGGCATATTACCTTTTTCAACTTGTTCTGCTGCTTCATCGCTATGTCCGGAACCGCCTTCGGAAATATTAAACTTTTCTCTTCCTTCATGAACATCGCTAGCAACAAACCAGGAAACCGGAGCAATGTATGAATAAAAAGGCCATTTAGTTTCATTGCTGTGGCAGTCAAAACAAGCTCTTTCCGCAAGTTGTTTTGTTCTTGGTGAATTCCAATTAGGTTCTTTCTGAACCGGAGGATTATTTCGATCAACTGGAATAAATTGAATAAGAACAAATAAAATAATTACTGAGTAAAGAATATATTTAAAGAGTTTTTTCTTTGTCTGAGTGTTTTCATGCATCCGTGATTCTCCGAAATATTTTTAAATATAATAAGATAAGATGTTTTGTTTAATTAGATCTAAATAATATCTTAAATTTTAATTAAAAATATTACAATTTAGTTTTTTCTGCAAATTTAATAACCTTTGGCTTGACCAATTTTTCCCACTCTTTATATGACATTTTTATAACTTCTTTGTGATTGCATGAGTTAAAAGCGATTTCTTCATTTTCGGATAAACTTTTGTCTGCATATACCGTAATACTATAGAGATTACCAAACGGAGGCATTGCTCCCACTTCACAATCCGGAAACTTGTCTTTAAATTCTTGTTCAAAAGCCAATCTAACTTTTTCATTTCCTAATATCTCTTTAAGCAGCATTAAATCAACGTGATAAGAAGCGGGTAAAACTACCATAGCGATTTTACCATTTAGTTTTATCATAATTGCTTTTGCTAAAATATTACCTGGCACATGTGCTTTTGCAGCTACTTCCTGAGCGGTAAATGCCTGGGAGTGATTAATAGTTATATATTTAACATTATTCTTATCGAGAAACTCTCTTAAAATCGGCGATGGCATAACAGCCTCCTTCCAATAAAAATTGGATTTTAATTTTAGTTATTAATTATATTTCTGCCGTTAGTTCAACAAATCTTTTATATGGAATTGCAACTAAACTTTCCGATTGAAATGCTCCGTTGGATAAACTGATCATAGAAACCTTTGCTGCCGATTCTTCGTCCGGTGCTTCATAGATATCTATAAAATCATATTTACCCAGAAGTGCATAATGCTCAATGAATTTTACTTCGGGACATTTATCTTTAACCTGTTCTAGCCATTCACGGCCGATCTTTGCCCTGTCTTTCATTTGCTTGGTAATATCTGAGGATAGTTTGGTAAGGAGAATAAATGTTTTCATTTGATTACCCCTTAAAGTTGTTTGAAAAAGATTATTAAAATCTTATAGTAATATTTCGGTTCTCTTGATGTGTGCTGAAGGTAAAAATCACTAAAGAATTTAATTTGATATTAATATAACTTTTAGATTTTAAAACTTCAAAACTAAAAATTAACTAAAGATTAATTATCAATTGCCAATTGTTAAAAATTTATAAAAATGAATTTATAAGAAATCAGAATATATCAACAAAATAGCCTTTAGTGTCATTTATCAATGCATTATCGATTCGATTTTTATAATATAAATATCAAATAAAAAAATAAAATAATTCTAAATAATTAGTTAATCTTTGGAATCCGGAGGAAAAAATGGCTTTAACTGCTTCTCAGAAATTAATTAAATCTCATTTAGTTTCAGGAGAAATGAAAGCCGGTGAAGAAATCGGAATAAAAATAGATCAAACTTTAACCCAAGATGCAACCGGAACCTTGGTAATGCTGGAATTTGAGGCTATGGGAATTCCTAAAGTTAAAACAGAACTTTCAGCTCAATATGTTGATCATAATATCATTCAAGAAGATTTTAAAAATCCCGATGATCATTTATTTCTTAGAAGTGCATGCAGAAAATTTGGAGTGTGGTTCAGTAAACCCGGAAATGGTGTTAGTCATCCTGTCCATATGGAAAGATTTGGAATTCCCGGTAAAACTTTGCTAGGTTCAGACAGTCACTCTTGCGCTGCCGGTTCTTTGGGAATGTTGGCGATTGGAGCAGGCGGACTGGAAGTTGCTATGGCATTAGCAGGCGAACCTTTCTATGTAAAGATGCCGAAAATTCTTGGAGTGAAATTATCCGGAGAATTACCGGATTGGGTTAGTGCAAAGGATGTTATTTTAGAAATGCTTAGAAGACATGATGTAGATGGCGGTGTAGGGAAGATTATTGAATATTACGGTCCGGGATTAAAAAATTTAACTGCAATGGACAGACATGTTATTGCAAATATGGGAGCTGAGTTGGGTGCTACAACAACAGTTTTTCCTTCTGATGAATTAACAAAACAATTTTTAAAACAGCAGAACAGAGAAAATGACTGGGTTGAATTAAAAGCTGATCCTGATGCAGTATATGATGAACATGATGAAATAGATTTATCAAAGCTAGAACCATTAATAGCTTTACCTAGCAGTCCGGGTAAAGTTAAAACCGTAAAGGAAATTGCAGGCAAAGAAATTTATCAAACTTATATCGGTTCATCAGCAAATCCGGGATTTAGAGATTTTGCTGTTGCCGCAATGATTGTTGATGGAAAGCAGACAAGTGACAAAGTTTCTTTTGATGTTAATCCAACATCAAGACAAATTCTTGAAAACTTAATTTCAAATGGTTACTTACAAAAATTAGTTAGGGCTGGAGCAAGAATTCATCAAGCCGGATGCAATGGATGCATAGGAATGGGACAAGCACCAGCTACCGGGAAAATTAGTTTAAGAACAGTACCGAGAAATTTTCCGGGAAGATCAGGAACAAAAGAGGACTCGGTTTATTTGTGCAGCCCCGAAACCGCTGCTGCTTCTGCATTAACCGGTGTGATAACTGATCCGCGGACATTAGATATGAAATATCCTAAAATTCAAGAACCAGAAAAAGTAGCAATAAATATGGATATGTTATTAAAACCATCTGAAAATGGTGAAGAAATTAAATTAGAAAAAGGACCTAACATTGCAACACTCCCAAAATTTGATAAATTGCCTGAAACACTAAAAGGATCGGTTTTATTAAAAGTTGGTGATGATATTTCAACAGACGAAATTATGCCGGCAGGTGCAAAAGTTCTTCCTTATAGAAGTAACATTCCCGAGATAAGCAAATTTACATTTAGCCAGGTAGATGAAAGCTTTTATGAAAGAGCAAATAAGTTAAAAGAAAAAACTTTTTTTATTGTCGGTGGTGAAAATTATGGACAAGGATCCAGCAGAGAACATGCGGCAATTGCTCCCAGATATTTAGGTTTAAGAGCCGTTATTGCTAAAAGCTTTGCAAGAATTCATTGGCAGAATCTTGCCAACTTTGGTATTTTACCTTTGACATTCTTAAATGAGAAAGATTACGATAAACTAAATCAATCGGATGAATTGGAAATCCCTGATTTAATAAGATTAATTAAAAGAGGGAATAAAATAAAGATTATAAATCTTACAAAAAATCAAAATTATGAAGTTGAGCATTCATTAAGTGGAAGGCAAGTTGAAATGATATTAGAGGGCAGCTTAATTAATTTGATCAAACAAAAGAAACTGCAATAATTTTATTCTTTAGTAAAAATTAGCAATAAATATTGTGACATCGATAATTAGATACTTCTAAACGTTTTTATAATTTCTATTTTAATACATTCGGGAATCTTCTACCGTTTACCCTCCCGGCTTAAATATCATCTCATTAAATAAGGAGTGGAAATGGAATCTTACCTTAATAATGCAAAAGATTTAATTGTTAATTACGGAATTCAGATTGTTACTGCTTTAGTGATATTTGTGATTGGAATGTGGATATCTAAATTAATTAAAAACTTTTTGTCAAAGTTTATGACAAAAAGAGAAATAGACAAAACAATTGTAGAATTCGTTTGTAATATTTCTTATGTAGCTTTAATAACGTTTGTAATAATTGCAGCACTAGCTCAGTTAGGTATCCAGACAACATCGTTTATAGCAATAATAGGAGCCGCAGGTTTGGCAGTCGGTTTTGCTCTTCAGGGAGCATTAGCAAATTTTGCAGCGGGATTTATTCTAATTTTATTCAGACCTTTTAAAGCAGGTCATTTTATCGCCGGCGGCGGAGAAATGGGAACCGTTGAACATGTCCATATTTTATATACCCAGCTTAAAACACCGGATAACATTACGGTAGTTGTCCCAAATTCAAAAATTCTGGGAGATAATATCTCAAATTATTCTGCAAAGGAAACAAGAAGAGCAGAATGGATTATCGGTGTGGGTTATGGTGATGATTTAAAAAAGGTAAGAAGTGTAATTAAAAATATAATTGAAAGTGACGAGAGAATATTAAATGACCCTGAACCGATGATAGTAGTAAAAGAACTTGCCGACAGCAGTGTAAATTTTGCTGTTAGGGCATGGGTTAAAACAGAAAATTATTGGAATGTATATTTCGATTTCAATGAAACCGTTAAATTAAGATTCGATGCCGAAGGAATTAATATTCCATTTCCGCAAAGAGATGTTCATTTATTCCAGGCATCGTAAATATAAAGGAGGTTATATTATGGGAAGCAGCAGCGCAAAATATCATGAACCGGATAATGATTAAAAGAAGAAACTCGAGAGTTGCACCGCGCACTTGCTTCATTAATGGAAAAATTAGAATCGATTGATTGGTATCAGCAGAGAGTTGACGCATGCACAGATGACGGGTTAAAAAACATATTAGCGCATAATAAAGAGGAAGAAATGGAACATGCTTCAATGACTTTGGAATGGATACGAAGAAATGATTCGGTTTTTTCCGAAAAAATTTCAGATTACTTATTTACAGAAAAACCAATTGTAAAAATTGAAAAAGATTGAAAAAATAAATAAATCTTTTAGAAAAGGTAAAGCATTAGAATTGTATCAATTTACAATATGTTTTGCCTTTTCTTCATTTAAATAAAGAAGAATATTTTCAACTGCTCTTTTTAAACCTTCCAAAAGTGAATTCGGAACTAATGCAGAATTATGAGGAGAACCCAAAATATTCGGTAATTCAAAAAACGGATAATTTAATTTAAATTCTCCTTCAGTGAAAGGTTCTGTCCACCAGGCATCAATACCGGCATAAAAATCATGATTATTTTTTAAATGTTCATAAAGTGCTTTTTCATTAATAATATCTCCTCGTGCAACATTTATTATAATTGCATCCGGTTTCATTATTTCTAATTCTTTTTTGCTTATCAAATTTTTTGTTTCTTTAATTAAAGGAAGAGAAATAATAATGATATCAGAATTTCTAAGGACATAATCCAAATCTTTTAAAGTTCCAATAAAATCAACTTTATCATCAGTTCTGCCGGAAGAATTTATTGCAAAAATCTTTGAACCAAAAGGTTTTATTAATCTAGCCGAAGCTTTTCCTATTCCACCGTAACCTAAAATTGCAAAAGTAGAATTTTTTATAGAAATATTTATCCCTCTCTGGTTGAATTCGCCGTTCTCTAGTTTTTTATGATTTAAATATAATTTTTTAGCTAATGATAAAACCATTGCCAAAATATGTTCTGCCATTGGTTCTGCGTATGCGCCCTTATTACTTGCAAGTTTACAACCTGAAGGAAACATATTTAAATCTACATGATCATAACCGGCAGAGAGAAGCTGAACAAACTTTAAATTGGCTAAAGAATCTATTTTATGAGATTTTAATTCTCTAATAGGATTCCAAGCCAGCATTAAATCTGCATCTTTTAATACCTCTTGATATTTAGTTTCATCGTAATCTTTAAGATAAAATACCTTAGCTTTATTGTTAATCAGCGAATTAATTAACTTTTTTTGTTCAGCTTCAACTCTGAAGGTTACAATAATATTCTTCATAAATCATTATCCATTAACAGATTTCATAGCTTCCTCCGGATAACGCAATCCTGCTGCTGATCCTTTTGGAGCGATTTCATTTATTTTATTTAAATCTTCTTGAGTTAATTTAACATCAAGGGCTTTTACGTTTTCTTCGAGGTATTTTACTTTTTTTGTTCCGGCAATTGGAACAATAAAATCTTCTTGTGCTAACAGCCAGGCGATTGCTAATTGAGATAGAGTGCAATTTTTTTCTTTTGCAACTGCTTCAAGTTTGTTTATAATTTTTAAATTCTTTTTGAAGTTTTCTTCTTTAAAACGGGGAGAATACTGACGATAATCATTTTCTTTAAAGTCATCAATATTTTTAATTTTTCCAGTCAAGAAACCCCTGCCGAGCGGACTGTATGCAACAAAACCTATTTTTAATTCTTTACAAGTATTCAAAATTTCCCCTTCGGGATCGCGAGTCCAAATAGAATATTCTGTTTGAAGAGCAGTAATTTTATGAACTTTATTTGCCCTTACAATTGTTTGAGGTGAAGCTTCCGACATTCCAATAAATCTTACTTTGCCTTCTTTTACAAGATCGGACATTGCTCCGATAGTTTCTTCAATAGGAACATTAGGATCAACTCTGTGCTGGTAATATAAATCAATTGTATCAATTCGGAGTCTCTTTAAACTCTTTTCGCAAGCCCGTTTTACATATTCGGGTTTGCCGCTAATTCCTCTTTTTGTCGGATCATCCGCATCTCTTACAATTCCAAATTTTGTTGCAATAATAAATTTATCTCGTTGTCCTTTTATTGCTTTGCCAACTAAATTTTCATTATGACCAACACCGTACATATCTGCGGTATCTAAAAAATTTATTCCAAGATCTAAAGCTTTATGAATAGTTTTAATGGATTCCTCATCATTTCTGTCTCCATAAAATTCCGACATTCCCATACAGCCTAAGCCCAACAGAGAAACAGTTAGGTCATCACCTAAAGTTCTTTTTTCCATAATAATCCTCCGTAAATTATTAATATCTTAATAAACTATCTTAACAAAAGAATTCTTATAATTGCGTAAAAAGAATCACAAGAAGAGAAGATGATATATAATTAAAGTATTAATTAATAACTTTTCTGGCCGCTGAATCAGCAGCACTTTGAACACCGTTTGCTAACTGAGGCAAAATTCCGAGGCTTTCATAGATTGGTCTTATTAAAGGACGAATTACTTTAAGTTTTCTTGCAAAAACTGCTGCGCCGGTAATACAAATTACTCCGCTTAAAATTAAAGTTGAAGGAGCACCGATAATACTTCCTAAAGATCCGGCAATTAAACTTCCAAATGGACTCATTCCACGGAAGGCCATTGTGTAAAAGCTCATAACCCGTCCGCGTTTACTTTCTTCGGAAATTGTCTGGAGAAGAGTATTCGTCGATGCGACATGAAGCATCATTCCGGTTCCGGCAAAAAACATCATAAATAAAGAGAATAAAAATATTCTTGAAAAGCTGAATAAAATCATGCTGGTTCCAAAAGTAAAAACAGCAATTGCGATTATTCTGCCCAAACCAAGTACATTTTTTTTATTTAAAAGATAAACAGCTCCAAGAAGTGCCCCGGAACCAAAAGCTCCAATCAAAAAGCCGTAAATATCTGCGCCGCCTTTTAGATATTGTTTCGCAAATACGGGTGCAAGTAATGTAACGGCAGTACTCACTAAACTAACCGAAGCGAGAAGACCAATCAAATATTTAATAGGAGGAAATTTAAAAGTATAACTAAAACCTTCTTTTAGTTCACTAAATATTTTTAATTCTTTTGTGGGTTTTGGTGTGAGTTGGACATTCATTTTTAATAATGAAATAACTACAGCTAGAAAACTTATGCTGTTAACTAAAAAACACCAGCCTTCTCCAACTGTTGCAATTAATAATCCTGCAATTGAAGGTCCTATTAATCTTGCTGCATTTACCATAGAAGAATTTAAAGCAATTGCATTACCAACATCTTCTTTATGATTTTCAATCATGTCGAATACAAAAGCTTGTCTTATAGGCATATCGAATGCGTTGATTATTCCAAGGAAAGTACTGAGCACAATAATATGCCAGATCTGTACAACATTTGTGAAAACAAGAATAGAAAGAATTAAAGCCTGAAATAATGCAAGAGTTTGAGTAAACAAAAGCATTTTATGTCTGTTCCATCTATCTGCAAAAACTCCTGCAAATGGAGCAACAATGAACATTGGAAGTTGTCCGGAAAAACCAACTATGCCAAGCATTAAAGCAGAGTTTGTTAATTGATAAACTAACCAGGTTAATGCAACCATCTGCAGCCATGTTCCGATAAGTGAAAGGCTTTGTCCACCGACAAATAACCTGAAGTTTTTATACTTTAAAGCGCGGAACATCAAGTTAAGGCGGGCGCTTCCGGAAATTTTATTTAGATTCATATATTATTATTAGAATAAATAATTTTAATTCACATAAATAATTTGGAAAGACTAGATTAATTTAAAAATCATATTCTTGTTAAAATTTATTCCACGGATTCCACATTAAGACCATTTTTTTTCTTTCTATATTTTAAAAAGAATAAAGGAATTAAAATTACAATAGTAATTGCCGCTCCAACTAAAAAGTCATCAGCAATTCCTTGTACAAAAGCTTGATGCATTAAATTTTGGTCTATTAAAGCATTAGCTCTCATTGTAATTTTGCTTCCGGCGCCGCCTAAAGATTGCTGCACATATTGTTTCAGCCCGTGCTGTATATGTTTAAATGCAGCGGAGTTCTCATTAACCGACTGACTAAACATTGCAGTATGATAAATTACTCTTCTTGTAAGTAAGGTTCCTAAGATTGCTACACCGAAACTTCCGCCGACTTGACGAATTGTGTTAAACAGACCTGTAGCCTGCGCCATTTTATCCTTAGGGATATTGTTTACTGCGACTGTACTCAGCGGAATAAACATAAATCCAAGACCGAAACCCCTTATTATTAATGGAAGTACAATGCCTCCATATTCGGTAGAAAGAGATAAATCCCTATAAAAATACATACTGAAAAATGTTAAAATAATCCCGATAAAAATTGGTATTTTCGGATTTAATTTATCGGTCATTTTCCCTGCAATTGGAGACATAATTGCTTGAATGATTCCTACAGGAAAGAATACAAGTCCTGCTTGAAGTGCAGTATAGCCCAAAGAATTTTGAAGATAAATAGGAAGAAGAAATGAATTCCCGAAAAATGCTAAACCGAATATGAAGAACATTACATTTGATAAACCAAAATTACGAATCTTTAAAATTCTTAAATCCAATATTGGATTTTTTACAGATAATTCTCTGAATATAAATATTACAAAACTGATAAAAGCTATAAAGAAACATGTTAATATAAAGTCGGAAGTCCAACCGCCTGTATTCCATGCGGAATTGCCATCAGACAATGCTAGCAGCAGTGCTACTAGAAATATTGTCATGCTGACCAGTCCCACCATATCAAATTTACCTTTTCTCGGAATTTTATATTCCTTTAAGATAATCCAGGCCGCTGCAATTCCAATAATACCTATTGGTACATTGATATCGAAGATAGCATTCCAGTTAAACGTATCAATTAAATAACCTCCAAACATGGGCCCGAGAGAAATAGATGCTGCTGCGGCAATTCCCCAAAATCCCAATGCAAATCCTCTTTGTTCCGGTGGAAATTCCCTTGTTATAATAGCCATGCCCACAGGCATAATGAAACCGGCACCCGCACCTTGGATTACTCTGAAGAATATCAACATGTTTTCATTAGTTGAAAGACTGCATAATAAAGAACCAACAGTGAAAAGAATTAATCCTAAATTGTATGTGCTTTTATAGCCAAGATGATCTGCTATCCAGCCAGAAGTAGGGAAAATTACAGAACGTACAAGAAGGTAAACGGTTAATACCCATTCTATCTTATCTACACTCACACTGAATGCAGCCATCATTTTAGGCATACCTACATTTACAATGGAGGCATCCAGCACCGATATGAATGTTCCTATCATTACAACAGCAAGAACAAGCCATTTATAATAAGAACGTTCCTGCAAATCTATAAAACTTACTCTATAACTATTATTCACATTACCAAAAATCTTTCATTAGTATCGCTTAGATAAAAAATCTATTCAATATAAATCACTCATTTTTAAAAGGTATTTATTCCGCTGCCTTTTAATGTGTAGAGGTTTATTACAAATATTATTTAACTTCTTTTCCTATTGCTTCCATCAAAGAATATGTATTAATAACATTTTCATAAGAAACTCTTAAACGAAGAAGCTCAGCTTCAGCTAAAGAAGTTTCGGCATCAATCAAATCAAGATTTGTAATTACACCATCACGGTACCTGATTTCTGCTCTCGATACAGCATCTTGTGCATGTTTTACTTGAATTTCGGTTGTTTTTAACTTGGATTTGCTTGATTGTAAATCGGCAGCAGCCTGCTCTACCTCAGTTTTAATTTTTCTTTCAAGCTCTAAAATTTTTGCCGATGAAGATTTTAAATTGGCTTCGGCTTCTTCCACTTTTGCATCTTTTATATTTCCGTTGAAAATAGGAATTGATGCATTTATTCCTGCAGCCCAGTTTCCTCGAAGAACATCAAGATTAGGTTCATACCCGTTTTTAAAGCCGTAACTGCCGAACACACTTAAATCCGGATTATCTGTATTTGATGCTACCTGTTTTGAAAGCATTGCACTTTGCTCAGCGTCTTTTGCTAATTTCATTTCATGTCTTTTTTGAAAAGCCTCATCAATCATAGATTCGACATCTATTGAGGTAGTATCGTGATTAAACACACCGGACAATTTCAATTCTTTACCAGAAGGCCAACCTAATAAGCTTTTCAAATAAATCTTCTGCTTATTCAATGCATTTACGATATCTATCTTTTCATTTTCAACTGCGGCTTTCTTAACTTCAGTTGTAAGGACATCAAAGTCAGTAGCGCTGCCGCTTTGTACTTTTTTATTTGCCAGGTCAATATGCTGTTTAAGAGTATTTATTTGTTCATCTTTTACTCTAATGCTTTTTTCCAAAAATAAAATTGAATAAAAAGCCTGAACAGTTCGATAGCTTAAATTATTTTTTACAAGGTTAAGTTTATCTTCGGCAGATAACTTGTACGACTTTACAAGATCCATCAATGCATTTCTTCTGCCAAAATCATAAACAAGCTGCGATGCAGAAATATGCGCATCATAATTATTATCAGGAGCCAGTTTAAAACCTCCTCCACCGAATTGAATTGTGGGAATTGGGCCGATCCTCGTATAACTTAGGTCGCCATTAACATTAGGATAGTAAGAACTATTTTGTTCTTTTATTTTAGCTTCTGCAGCGTTTATTCCTTCAACAGCTTCATTCAACAACGGTTGATTAGTTAGAGTTAATTTTATCGCCTGTTGAAGAGTAAGTGAGTCAGAAGTAATTTGCTGGCTGTATCCATTACTTAATATAATTAAACTTAAAATAGAAGTAATTAAGATTATTTTGTAATTCATTTCGTATACTCCGTTAGTAAAAAGGACTTAATCCATAATTTCAACTTTTTCACCATTTTTTTTCTTATGATACTTGAGGAAAATTAGCGGAATCAATATAAATAGTGTTATAATAGCACCGACATAAAAATCGTCGGTTATACCTTTCACAAAAGCCTGCCCGGCAAGATTTTGACCTATTAATGCTTTTGCACGCATCGTAATTTCTGCACCCGCTCCTCCAACACTTTGCTGTACAAAATGTCCGATTCCATAAACTAAATGTTTAAATGTAGGTGAATTTTGATCCACAGCCTGACTATACATTGCCGTATGAAAGATAACTCTTCTCGTAAGAAGCGTACCTAATATTGCAACACCAAAACTTCCGCCAATCTGGCGAATGGTGTTAAATAAACCGGTTGCCTGTGCCATTTTATCTTTTGTAATATCATTAAGTGCAATTGTACTTAACGGTATAAACATAAAGCCTAAACCGAAACCTCTAATTATTAATGGAATCATTATCTGGCTGTATTCAGTTGAAAGAGATAAATCTTTATACATATACATACTTAAGAAAGTTAAAATTATGCCGATAAGAACAGGAATCTTAGGATTCAATTTATCCGTCATCCAACCGGCTACAGGGGACATTACAGCCTGAATTATACCTACAGGGAAAAACACAAGCCCTGCCTGCAATGCGGTATAGCCGAGAGAATTCTGAAGGAAAAGAGGTAAAAGAAAAGCGTTACCGAAAAAGGCCAATCCGAAAATAAACATCATAAGATTTGATATACCGAAATTTCTATTCTTCAAAATTCTAAGATCAAGAATAGGGTTTTTTACAGTAAATTCGGTAGCTAGAAAAATTACAAGGCTGATAAATGCAACAGAAAAACAAGTAAGTATAAAATCCGAAGTCCAGCCTCCGGTATTCCATGCTGCATTACCATCCGCAAGCGCAAGCAAAAGAAAAACCAAAAACAAAGTCATCGAAACAAAACCTATTATATCAAATGACCTTACATGCTCAGTTTTATATTCTCTTAGAATAATAAAAGTAGCAGCTAGAGCAACTATACCAACCGGCACATTAACGTCAAATATTGCATGCCAGCTAAAATTATCGATTAGATACCCTCCAAACATTGGCCCTAAAGAAATAGATGAAGCTGCTGCAATGCCCCAGAAGCCTAGAGCCATACCTCGTTTTTCAGGCGGAAATTCTCTTGTGACTATTGCCATGCCAACAGGCATTATGAATCCGGCACCTGCTCCCTGAACAACTCTGAATATAATTAGCATATTTTCATCACCTGAAAGGCTGCATAAAAGAGAACTTAAAGTGAATAAAAAGAGTCCAAGAAAATAAGTCTTTTTATAACCCAAATGATCTGCAATCCAGCCCGAAGAAGGAAGCACTACTGCAAATGCCAGAAGGTATGCTGTTAATACCCATTCAATTTTATCAACACTTATACCAAAGGCAGCCATCATTTTAGGTAAACCAACAGTAACTATTGTAGTATCCAGTACAGCCATAAATGTACCTATCATTACAACTGACAATACAAACCACCTGTAGGATGGATGTTGATCTAATTTTGAAAGATTAACAGCATTTCCATTATTATTAGTTTTTGCCATTATTTACCTTAACACTAATTTCAACTGACATTCCCGGAAGAAGATTTATATTTTCATTCGGATCAGGCTGCCCGGTTTTTGTTACCGGTTCTATGGAAATTTTAATAGGAACTCTTTGAGTAACTTTTGTAAAATTTCCTGAAGCATTTGAAGGAGGTATTAAAGAAAATTGTGACGCAGTATTGGAACCAAGCTGGAATATTTTTCCTTCAAATTTCTGATCAGGGTAAGCATCAACAGAAATTTCAGCTTTATCGCCAATTTTTATTGAAGACAATTTTGTTTCTTCAAGATCGGCAGTAACCCAAATATTTTTCAAATTATAAATTGTAAATATAGGCTGACCGGGGGGAACAACATCTCCCGCTCAACACCCAGCGTTTTGCAACTACTCCATCCATAGGTGAATAGATATTATGTATTCTGAAGCTGGGTGTTTATAACTTTCAATTGGGCCTCCGCAGTGCCTAATTTTGTCAGAGCAATATTCAATATGCAGCTTTTGCAGCCTCAAGAGCTTTTTGCATATGATCGAATTGTTCTTTGGGGATAATCATTATCTTTAAATTGTGTCTTGCCCTGTTAAAATCATCTTGAGCTTTTTCCAAATTAACTTTAGCAAGTTGAGACTATCTTTATCAAGATCAAGCATTGCAATTGCTTGAGTTTCCCTGTGCCATTAAATCTGTTGAATCAAGTTCGAACAAACAACTGTCCCATTTTAACATAATCACCTTCATCAACATTAAGCTCTGTAATTCTGCCGAGAATTTTTGAAGTAACAGATAATTTATTTCCGTCAATAAAAGCATCATCTGTTGATACATACCCAAGTTGACCCTGGTACCAATAAACCACCATCCGGCAGCATTGCAAGTAAAATCAGAAAAAAGGGAATTATAATTTCGGATTTGTTTTCCTTTTATAAAATGTTACATTATCGATTTTCTCATCGCCATTCGTCATGTTTAACTTGATTATTCATATTCTTCTAGCATTTATTTCTTTGTTATTAGCCATATATAAATTATCCCTTATTAAATAAAATTTTTATTTACTTTTTTTAATTCCCTGAATAAATATTTCTGTAGCTAAACTCATTTCCTTTTGTAAATTTTCCCTTGTTTTTTCATTAACACCATGACCTTTAGTCCATCTAAATACATTGCATCTCAATCCTTGAAGTATATGCAGAAATATTAAAGGTGTATCATCACTTAAATTTTTATCGAATTCGCCGGACTGTTTTCCTTCTTCAAATATTTTTTTAATCAAATTAAGTTCAACTTCTGCAAAATCTTTAAAAATATCTTTGAAAATTGATTTTGTATCAAAGTAAGAATGAACACTTAATGTTCCGAGATTAATAAGTTTTTGGAAAAACTTCATTCTTTGTTCAACATAGTTTTGAAGCTTTTGAGAAGCTGAATCCGGTCTTTTGTAAGATTTGTTCAATATTTTTTTGCAGTTCATTAATTTCCTGTGAAATTACAGAACGAAAAAGATCTTCTTTTGTTGGGAAATAATAATAGAGAGAAGCTTTTCCCATATCTACATCCAACGCAATTTCTTCCATTGTAACTTTGGAAAATCCATAATGAGCAAATCTGTTTCTTGCAGCTTCTATTATAATTTTTTCTTTTGAAATATTATTTGACATTTTTAAAATTTTCGACTTATTTACTTGAACAGTCGAAAATTAGGATAATAATTTATATTTAGCAAGTGATGAAAAAATGAGGGTGATTCCTGGCAAGTTGACTAATTTGATTGATTGAAATGTCTTAAAATTGATCAAATTCTAACTTTTTATTTTTTCAATTAAGTCTTGTTTCATATTCCATAAATTTTCGCTGAGAGAAACATGATAATAATGAGGATTTATCAATCGCTTAACTCCGGAATCTAGCTGATCAATATCATTTTGTCTTATTTTTCTAATTTCATCTATTTCCGGAAATTTATAAACAATTTTTCCGTCTTTAATAACATCGACTAATAATGATTCCATTTTTATGCAATCTTTTTCTTTTATAATTCTTTTCTTGGAAGGAATGGAAGGATGTCTTAAAACAATATCCTTTATATCTTTGATGTCTTCATTATATAAGCTTATTAAATCTGCAGTAGCTTTTTTGCTGCCGTTATACAAACGCCAGACTTGTTTATTACCGGGGTTAGGAATTTTTTCGGTTGTTTCCGAAAGTTTAATAGCAGGAATCCATTCCTTTTTATCTTGCACAGCAGTTAATTTGTAAACACCGCCCAAAGCCGGATCTCCGGAAGAAGTAATTAATCTGGTTCCGACGCCGTACATTAATCTTTTAATAATTGAATCTGCATCCATGCCTCTTTTCGGAGCCTCTTCAGAAATTTGAGTTAAGATTTGCCAAATATTCATTTCATCCAGTTCATTTGAAAGAACAATTTTAACATCTTCAAAGCCTGCATCATTTAACATCTTGGATGCCTTAATACTTAAATAAGCAAGATCGCCTGAATCCAATCTAATAGCTGAAGGCTTGTGTCCTTTCTTTTTCATTTTCTCGAAGATTTTAATTGCATTGGGTATGCCGCTTTCCAAAGTATTTATAGTATCAACTAATAGAATGGTATCATCCGGATATAAATCAGCAAATGCTTCGAATGCTGTTTCTTCACTTTCGCCCAAGGCTAGAAAAAGTTGAATCATACTGTGTGCATGAGTTCCTTTTGGCGGATAACCTAATACCAATGAAATTCCAACATTCGAAGTAAAATCTGCACCGCCGATTAATGCACCTCTTACTCCTGCATTTGCTCCGCGGTCGTGAGCTCTTCTTGCACCAAATTCTAAAAGCGGCTGTCCTTTTCCCATTTCTTTTATTCGAGAAGCTTTTGTAGCTATTAACGTTTGAAAATTTAATTGATTTAAGAGCGCAGTTTCTAAAATTTGAGCCATTGCAATCGGACCTTCAACAATTGTGAGAGGTTCATTTGGATGAACTACTCTTCCTTCGGGAATTGCCTTTAAGGAAATTGAATTAAAATTGCCTTCTTTTTTTAGCCAATTCAAAAAGTCATCATGAAAAACATTTTTGCCTTTACTGTTTTTGAGATTTTTTAATTTGGTTAATTCATCTTTTCCAAATGAAGAATTCTGCATCCAATCAATAAACCATTCCAAGCCCGCATTAATACAATAACCAGCTTTGTGTGTTCCATAGTCAGGATAATTCCTGAAGAAGTGATCAAATTGAGCGGTTTTTTCATGAAGTCCATGCTTAAAATATAACTGCGCCATTACAAGCTGATATTGATCTGTAAATAAAATTCCTTCGGTAATTTTTTGATTAAATTTTTGCAGCAAAATTAAATACCATTTCCTATTTGTAATAAAAGTAAAATAATAAAATTAATTAATATTAATTTATATGCAGAACATAATTGAATCCGCAGCTTGCCTTCAATAAATAAATCAACTAATTTAAAACATTAGATGGGTAAATTATAAACAGAATTTCCCGGTCAATTCTTAACAATTGTCAACTATATAGTGATGGGCTGTTTTTAATAATATGGGTACTGCCTTATTAATATTTTTTTTCTTCAGCAGGAAAAAAGAACCATTCTTATACTTTCTGATTTTAAATCATTTATCTAAACTTTTAAGGGGAATTACCTAATGAAAAAAGCTGTTCTACTTTTTGTTTTTTCAATAAGTTTATGTTTTGCACAAGAAACTGCTGATCTTTATAAAGATTATATACCTTCTGTTGTTAAAAAGAACTATTCGACAATGCAGCAGGTTTCTGCTCCAATGGCTGCTTACGCAGAAATTCATCCGGATTTAATTTACTATTATATTAAATACTTACATGAAAGATTTGATCCTGCAAGTAACGATAATTATTTCAAAGAGAATTTCTTAAAAATTAAAACTATATATTCAAATAATTATAACAATTGGCTGAATAAAATTAAGAAAGAGATAAATAATGAAAATATCGATAATTATTTAAAGGAAACATGCTTGAATTATGTGGAGGATCATAAATTAACTGTAACTAAAAATCCAAAACTAGATTTTTCATCCAAAACAGATTCTACTTTGCTTAATTTTTTTACAGTTAGATATTATACTCAAAATGCAGATTTAAAGTTTGATGAAAACAAGAATTATTATAAAGAGAAAATAGAATTAGAGAATAAAAGAGCGGAACTATTTATGCAAATGATAAATTACCCTTCAAACTTTAATAAGGAGGATTTAAATAAGGTATTTGATAGCTGGAATATATTCGAAGATTTAAATTTGAGCCGACAAAATATTAAGCCCTCTTTAATAATCACAAAAGTTTTAAAAAATTATGATTCGGACAACCGTTTATATAAAAAATGGTCTTTAGGTTTGGGATTTTCATATCAACATGGATTTTTTACAAGGTCAGGAAATATATACAATACCACAAAATATTCTCCTGATGTAAGTAATAATTTTATTGTTAAGCCTTTTTCTTTTTCCGTAAATTATAAATATTTTCTATCTGAATACATAAAAAGATTTTGTTATATAAATTTACAATTAACAGCTGGTTATGGTTCGGCAAATAAGCATATTGAACTTGAACAGCAGGGTTATTGGAATAAAAATGTAGACGGAATATCCAATAGATCCGAAATTTTTGATTTTACAACAAACAATGCAAATGTAAATAATATGATGTTTGCCGGGTTAAACTTTTCTACTCCTTTAATATTTTTAGGGCGAACATTTTCAATTGACGGTGGCGCAGGAATTTCTATGCTTCGTACAAGTTATAATATTTCCTATGATTATTCATACAGGAAATTTGAAAGCGGATTTATAACACCAAATATTATTGAATCGGAAACCGGGAGTGCTGTCGATAAAAAAGAAACAGCAAATGATATTTTTATTTATCCGATATTATATTTTAAATACTATTCTTTAAGGCCTGTTGTTCTGCAATTTATTATTACTACAAAGTCAGTTTCTTTCGAAACCACTTTAAATTTATAAAAGGAGTTTAAATGCTGGAATATATCTCGCTGATAAGAGGAATAAATGTTGGTGGGAAATCTTTGAAAATGGAATTGCTGAGAAGTATTTATGAATCATTAAAACTTGAAGATGTAAAAACTTATATTCAAAGCGGAAATGTTCTATTTAATTCTAACACAAAAAATATTGAAAAGATTAAAAATGAAATTGTTAAATCAATTGAAAAACAATCAGGACTTTCAGTTTCGGTAATAATCAGAAAAAACAAAGAAATAAAAAATATTATTGAGAATAATCCTTTTATTAAATCAGGCAACAATGAAACAGAAAGAATGTATGTAACTTTTTTAGAAAGTGTTCCTGATAAAAATAAAATGAAAGGTCTAATTCCTTCCAAAAAGACAAAGGACGAATTCAAAATAATTGGAAAAGAAATTTATTTATATTGTCCGGAAGGATACGGAAAAACAGTTTTATCAAATGATTTTTTTGAAAAGAAGCTAAAACTGAAAGCTACAAGCCGTAATTGGAGAACATTAAATAAATTATATGAAATGTCGATTAGCTCATAAAAACTTTTTCTTAAATCTTTAACTTTAACTCTGAACAATTTATTCTTTCTTCAAAATCTAAAAAGTAATTTTCCAATAAGAATAATACTTTATTCATTTAATTATAGAATATGGTAAAATAATGGAAGAAAATATTTCAAAAGAAGAACAAAAAAACCTTGCAGAACTTGTAAAAGAGGAATGTGTGAAAATCGCTTTGGATGCATATGAAGAAGCTTCGATGAGGGGCCTCTGTCATGAAGGTGCCTGGGAATATGCAATTGATGCAATGAAAAACATTAAGACGGATGAACTAATAATTAAAACGAATTTCCGCATCTCCTCAAAATAAATTTATCTCATTGTAAAAAGTATTTTTAACTTTTCGTCGTATTCAATTTAATTGTTGATTTTTCACACACCGCATAATAATATTTATTATCATATTTAATCGCAGTCATCATTCAAATTCATTTTAACTACAAATAAAAATTTATGATATTAGGAATAGCTGCAGGCATTATAGTAGGTTTTGTAATTGGTTTTTTCGGCGCAGGATCTGCCGTAGTCGGATTGCCGATCATTTTATTATTTTCTAAATTAGACGGCCATCTGGCATTGGGGACAAATGTTTTAGGTATTTCCATGATCGCATTTTTTATATTCTTGTACAGGGCTTACAAACGCGATATACTTTTTTTAGAGGCAGTAGCTTTTACCATCCCGGGAATTGTCGGCAATTTTGCGGGAATTCATTTAGGTTTATTATTCCCCGGACATAAACTTCTTTTCCTTTTGGGATTTATTTTATTCTTCATCGCAGCCTGGATGTTTTATCAAGCCAAAAAGAGTATCAAAACATCACACGAATCCGTAACTAATGAAAAATATGAAAAATTAAAATCAAAACAGATAGGACGATTAATTTTTATCGGCATATCGGCTTTGGTAATTGGTGCTACGGCAGGATTTTTTGCTATTAGCGGCGGTTTTTTGATTGTTCCCGCTTTAATACTCGTAGGAAAATTAAATATAACAGAAGCTGCAGGGACAGCAATAATACCAATTTTAGCATTCACCAGTCTGGCCGGAATCGAATACTGGATTTCCGGTTCGGTTGATTTTACAATTACTTATTCAATGGTGCTTCCCGGAGTATTATTCGGAATTTTGGGAATCCGGACGGCAAAACATCTGCCAAAGAAAAAAATGCAGATGTTTTTTTCGATTTTTCTCACGGCCATCGGCTTCTATATGATATTTAGATGATTTGTTTAAAATTCTTATTGATAATCATCGCATTAATTGATAAGTAGAATAAAAAATTAGTTTTGAACAACTTCTCTTTAAATCTTTTAACTTCTTTTAATAAAGGAATTTTCCAATGAGTAAACCTGTTAAAAATAGTATGCCCTATAAAAAAGGTTATTTAAAGGTTTCCGACGGACATAAATTATATTATGAATTTTGCGGAAATAAAAAAGGAATACCGGTTATTTTTCTTCACGGCGGGCCCGGAAGCGGATTTGTGGATTCACATAAAAAAGTTTTTGACTTTAAAAAATTTAATGTAATATTTTTTGATCAAAGCGCGGAGCGGGCAGAAGCAAACCTTTTGCAAGTCTGAAAGCGAATACAACATCTAAATTGATTTCTGATATAAATAAAATATTAGACTTTTCCGGAATTCAAAAAGCATTAATCTTCGGAGGTTCATGGGGTTCAACTTTAGCTTTGGCTTATGCAATTAAACATCCGGAACGTGTTTTAGCTCTTCAGTTAAGAGGAATATTTTTAGGAGATTCTCAAAGCGTGGATTATTATTTAAATGGAGGTATTTCACCATTTGTCCCTGAAGCATGGGAAAGATTTATTCGATTCGTTCCTGAAAATAAAAGAGATGATGTAGTTAGTTATTATTTTGGAAAAATGAAATCCAAGAACCCAAAAATAAAAAGAAAAGCCTGTTATGAATGGGCAAGATATGAAACTTCCATTAACTAAATTAAAAATTACTGAAAAAGAAATAGAAGAAGGTGTTAAAGAATATTCTTATATGTCTTTGGCTCCTCTTGAAGCACATTATCTTACAAAAAATTGTTTTATGCCGGACTATTATATAATTAAAAATGCACATAAACTTACTAACATTCCGGTTTCAATTGTTCACGGAAGATACGACTTAATTTGTCAGCCGAGAGATGCTTACCGGCTTCATAAAGAAATTCCAAACTCCAGGTTACATTTTATGATTGCAGGACATTCGGCAAGTGAAAAGGAAATTGAAAAGAAACAAAAATCAGAATTAAATAGATTTGCCAAAATTTTTAGTAAAGAAATCAACCGTTATTATAAATAGAAAAATATTTGAAATAATATTTTTAATCATCAAAATGTAAAAGAATTGTAAACTTGACGTACTTAATTGATAAATATAATATTATATTAGTACGTTATTTCAAAAGTACAATCAATATTTACAGGTGTTATATGACAAAGGGGAATAAAGATTTCTCTTATTCCGAATCTGAAGAACCGCATCGCCAAAGGACAAAAGATATTTTAGCAAAACATCCGGAAGTAAGAACATTAATCGGCAGATATCCTCAAAGTTTTTTATATATTGCCGGTGTTGTATTATTACAGCTTTTAATTGCTTTTCTATTAAAAGATCAATCATGGTGGCTGGTTTTAATTGCCGCATTTTTTATTGGTGCTTTTGCAAATCATTCACTTTATGTCTTGATCCATGAAGCGGCACATAATTTAATATTTAAAAGCAGAACAAGTAATTATTTATCCGGAATTTTAGCAGATATTCCAAATGTAGTTCCAAGTGCAATTTCATTTAGAAGCTATCATTTAAAACATCATTCGCATCAAGGTGATTATTATATGGATGCCGATCTTGCAAGCAGATGGGAAGCAAAGCTTATCGGCAACACCCCATTTGGTAAAGCACTTTGGGAATTACTTTTCCCTTTATTTCAGGCTTTGCGTCCGCCGAGATTAAGAGCAATTAAATTTATGAATGTTTGGACAATAATAAATATGATTATTGTATTTGCAGTAGATGCTTTGATAATAATTTATTTAGGTCCAATGGCCTTTCTTTATTTGGTATTTTCATTTTTCTTTTCAATTGGATTTCATCCGCTTGGCGCGAGATGGATACAAGAACATTATTTAGTAAAACCTCCCCAAGAGACCTACAGCTATTACGGACCTCTAAATATTCTTGCACTTAATGTCGGATATCATAATGAACATCATGATTTTCCCTCAATTCCCTGGAAAAAACTGCCGGAGTTAAAAAAAATGGCTCCTGAATTTTATGATAATTTGTATTATCATAAATCATGGGTTAAGCTTTGGCTAAAATTTTTATTTGATCCGAAGGTTTCTTTATATTCAAGAATGGTGCGGAATAATTAAATGTTTTTCACTTTTTATTTTTGATGTCACTAATTAGTTTTATTTCAAAATAATTACTTTAAAGCGGATAATATATTTTGAAACAAAAAGAATGTCCTTCATGTGCAATGATGGTCGATAAAGATGAGAAAGTTTGCCCGATTTGCGGATATGAGTTTCCTCATGCTTCCAAAACTTTTACAATTGTTGTTATTATTATGCTGATTGCGTTTGTGCTTTTAGTTTTCGGAATTGTCTAAAAACATAAATCCAACTTATAATAAATCCTCTACGAGGATTTGTCATCCTTTGAGAGCTATACTTTGTTACAATAATTTAACCTCTACGAGGTCAATAAAATCCGATTTACTAGATTGAAGAAACAATTTTTTTAAGCCGAATGCAAAGGAATCGAAACATCGTAGATGTTTTATTTTTGTAAAATCAATAAAACTTATAAATAAATCCAAAAGTAGTTTTTGTATCAGTCGATTTAATAGTGTCCGGCGGTTTGCTGTCATACCTTAAATTAAATCCTGCTGTTATTCCTAATTTGTCGGTAATATTGACCAACAAACTTGTTTCCGTTAGAATTCTATTATCGTTAAAATTACTGAATGCCGGCTGATAATAAATAACCGAAAGCAATTGAGCATTATCATTTATATATAAATTGTAGCTCAAGTAATTGCTCCACCTGCTTATATTTTCAACATGTTTGTGAACAGAATTTGGAGGCAATTTGTATTTTTCATGCTCAAACATATAAGCTGTTCCAAACCAGAACTCATTTACACTGTCTTTAAATATTTTAATTCTTAAACCTGCTCCTTCCAAACTTCTAAAATCAAGCAATATTGCTTTATCATAATTCACTTGAGTAAAAATTTCTCCTTTTAAAAAAGAATTTAAACTGTGGACATATCTTAAATGCAGTAAAGCTTGATCGGAAAAAGAAATTTTATCTTTCCAGCCGTATTCACCTTGCCCAATTAAAAAAATGTGAGTTGATTTATTTTCCCAATCCAGCCTTCCCGATAAATTCATTTCTTGCAAATCAGTGTTTCCTGTTTGAGCAGAAATATCAATTTTACCATAACCGGAAAAACCTAATGTTTCCAAAGGAGTTCGATATTTTTCAGTATTTACTTGAGCCGTAATCTTAATGTTAGATAGACAAATAAAAATTAGTATTGCTAAAAAAATATATTTTTTCATGATTCTTTAAATTTGTTGAATGAAGATTTTAAAAATAAAAGAATTGTTTAAAAAATGAAGTTGGATTATAATTAAAAAAGAAATGCCCTGCTTTAAAAACAGGGCAAAATAATACTTTAATTAAGGATTTGACGGAATTCGAATTGTATCAATTTTAGTATTTTGTCCGGCGGTTACATTTATATTAGAAACTACAGTATCTTTATAGTTAATATTTGTTGGTTGAAAATTGATATTGTAATTCCCTTCGGTTAATCCAACTAACTTAAAACTATTATCGGATTCAGTAGTTGTTCTAACAGTATCAGATCCTTCTATTGTATAAATAATCGGACTTGCTTCCGATGGGAGAGCAAAACCGGATATTGAACCTGTGGATTGAATGGCCGCTACTCTAACAACCGGATTAAGAAAATACTGTCCGCTTCCGGTTAATAAAATAGAACTGCTTGCATCGAAATCCAATAACAACTCAAATGTTGTGTTTGCTTCAATATCAAATTCATGATTTAATTTTAAACCGCTTTGTATTTGGCTGGATAAAATCAAAGGATAAGTAACACCGTTTACTACAACGTTACAATTCTGACTTAGCATTAACCTAATCTGTGTATAATGTCCGGCTGATAATTCCGAATCACCTAAAACAGCATTAGCACCGTTTCTTAGTTGTAATAAATCGTATGTACTGGTTTTATTATTTATTGTTACCCATCCGTTATCACCTTCATTGTTATCTGTACTGTGTACTTCCACTTTCGTAACCTCAATATTCACTTCATCAAATGAAGCAGGTGAATCGGCTATATACATTTTTATTCTACCGTTTGATTTTGTAGGGTTTGTTGAATTATCGCTGCATCCTGTAAAAATTAATAATAATACCGGAAGAATTAAAAATAGCTTTTTCATAAGTGCTCCTTTTTTATTTATATATCGTGTCGCCATTTAAAATAAATATTAATACATAAGCTCTTGTGATTTAATCCAGTTGACTTGTTATATGAATATAAATTCGTTAATTGTGATGTGTAAGTGGTTGTACTAAAATGCTATTAAAGCTATGTGTCTTTATTCAAATTTAATTAAAAAACACTTTTATTTCTCGATTATTTAACTTTTAAGTTTTTTACTTCCTTAAAAAATGAAACATTAGCATCTGATACTTTTATTTTATACTCATTCCAATTTGTTTCAAAAAAATTGTTGACTTCTTTAATAACCTTATTTAAGTCGGAGTCAAGATTTTTTATACTTTGTAAAGTTGTATTATCAGGTGTTTTATAAGAAGTCGTTAATCTTGAATTTACATCATATAATTTGGACAATATCAGAGCCGGGTTTTCTCTTATTCCCTGCACATTTTCAGGAATAATTTTATATAAAATACTATCAATTGTTTTTTCTAGATCTTTATTGGTCTTCTTTAATTCTTTTGCTTTCTCATCATCTCTGTCTTCAATCCTTTCAGAAATAAGATCTATTGAATTTTTTGCATCTCTTAGCTGATCAGCAGCATCGGTCGATACTTGCACTAATTTCTGAAATTTATCGTAAGCTTTATCATTTGCAATTAGATCTTCTTGGGTAATCTCTTTCATTCTAGGATCAAACTTGACATTTACAAATGTGGAATCTGTAAAAGGTCCATAAGTCAATTTAATCTTATATTTTCCGGGAACTGCAATTTTACCGCCTTTTTCGGGTGCGCCCGGTTTTGGCTTTTTATGATTTGGAAAACGAACAGCACTTTTATCTAATCCCCAGTAAATTCTATTTATTCCCTGAGTTACAGAATCTTTGAGTGTTCGAATTAATTTATTATTTAATTCGGAAATAATTTCAACTTTAATACTATCCCATGAATAATTAGCTGAAGAGCTGTCATTTTCCATTTTATTATTTTTCTTTAATGTTGTATCAGAGTTTACGATAAAAGAAATCATAGCACCATAAGGTCTGTTTTTACCTTTAAAGTAATTCTCCGTTGTGTATAAAACACCGGGATGGTTTTTATATATTTCTTCAACAGCTTCTTTTACATTAAAAGCAGCTAAATTTTTTGTTAATAAATCAGGTCCTTTATTTGCTAATTCTCTTAATGGAGTTAAATCATCTAAAATGTAGACAGCTCTTCCAAATGTTCCGATTACTAAATCTCCTTCATTTTTTTGAATTTGAAGACTCATGGTTGAAACGGTAGGAAAGGTTTTTGAACTCCACTTAGTCCAGCTTTTCCCTTTGTTAATACTAAAATATAAACCGAATTCAGTTCCGAGAAATATTAAGTTTGGTTCAACCGGATCTTGAACAATACTTAAAGCATATCCCCAAATGCTGTCTTTCTTACTGATTAATGAATTCCATGTTTTTCCGTAATCTTGAGTATAAAAAACGTATGGAGTCCAGTCATCTCTTCTATGATTATCAAATACAACAAAAGCTTCTGCAGGATTATAATATGATGCTCTTATTTCCGGAACCCAGGTCCCTTTTGGAACATCTGAAATATTTTTAACTACATTATTCCATGTTGTTCCTCCGTTAGTTGTAACTTGAACATTACCATCGTCTGTCCCAACCCAAATTACATTTTCTTTAACAGGACTGGGAGCAATTGAAACAATAGTTGTAAAATTTTCAGCTTCTGTTACATCATAAGTTAAACCGCCGCTTTCTAATTGTTTTTGATATTCAGGATTATTTGTTGTCAAGTCGGGAGAAATTGTTTTCCAGGAGTTTCCATGATCAGTAGTTTTATATAAATACTGACTTGCAAAATAAATTGTAGACGGATTTATAGGATCATTTGCAATAGCTGCATTCCAGTTAAATCTTAATTTTATACTATCATTTGAAACCGGCTGAATGAATTTAGTGTGTCCTGTTTCCATATCAACATGATACAAATTGCCGCCCTGAGACATACTGTAACAATATCTGGGATTGTCAAGATCCGGTATTACATTAAAACCATCACCGAATGTAAGCATTTCCCAATAAGAATTAAGAATACCGTCATCGCTTAAAATTCTGTTAGGACCTTTCCATGAACCGTTATCCTGCATTCCACCGTAAACATTATACGGAGTTTGATTATCTACACTAATATGATAAAATTGAGCTAGCGGCAGATTTTCAATAAATCTCCAGGTTTTCCCTTTATCTCTGGTTATAGCCATTCCACCGTCATTTCCGTCAATCATAAAACTTGGATCGTTTGGATTTATCCACCATGCATGGTGATCGGGATGAACTCTTGAATAGGGAAGTAAGGTTGTAAAAGTTTTTCCGCCGTCTTCACTTATAGAGACTGTAGAATGCACATAATAAACTCTATTTTCATTTTTAGGATCCACATATATATCTGAATAATAAAAAGGTCTGTCTGCAACGCCTTTAGTCGTTACTTCATGGAATTTATATCCGCCGTCATCACTTCTATATAATCCTGTTTTTTTAGATTCAATTAATGCATAAACAACATTAGGTGAGCTTTTTGAAATTGCTATTCCAATTCTTCCTAATTCACCTTTTGGCAATCCATCCTTCTCAGTTCTTTTATTCCAGGTTTTGCCTCCGTCTACTGAAACATATAAACCTGATCCAGGTCCGCCGGACTTAAAAAACCATGGCCATCTTCTGTACTGCCACATTGTAGCAATTAATTTATTTGGATTAACCGGATCCATTACTAAATCGGAAGCTCCGGTTTTTTCGTCAACATAAAGAATTTTTTCCCATGTTTTACCGCCGTCCGTTGTTTTGAAAACACCGCGGTCTTTACTTTCTCCCCATGCTGAACCTAAAGCTGCAACATATGCAACATTTTGGTTATTCGGGTCTAAAATCAGCCTGTTTATATTTCTGGTATTATCTAATCCCAAATGAATCCAAGTTCTTCCGCCATCGATGCTTTTATAAACTCCATTGCCGCTTGTTTGACTATTACGCGGATTTCCTTCACCCGTTCCGACCCAAATTATATCAGGGATATTTTGATTTACAGCTACTGCACCTATGGAAGCAACGGATTGATCATCAAAAATAGGTTTCCAATCTGTTCCTCCGCTTGTAGATTTCCAAAGTCCGCCGGAAGCTGTTCCAATATACATTATATCCGGTTTGTTCAATACAACATCTATGGAAGTAACTCTTCCGCTCATTCCAGCGGGGCCAATACTTCTCGGTTTTAATCCAGATAATTTATCAGTATTAATATGTTGAGAGTAAAGTTTTGTCGAAAGAATAAAACATAAAATTACTGAGATAAATAAAATAAGGTTTGTTTTTTTTATTATGGTTTGGTTGGAAACGGGATTCATTATTAAATCCTAAAAAATATTATAAGGAATTCTAATTGGAGTTTTCATAGAATAAAATTTATAAAATAAAAAGTTAAAATGGTACTTGATTATTAAATGTGTGTGAAAATTATAAGATATAAAATAAATAGGCGATTTTTATTTTGTAATTCAAACCACTTTATAAGAAAAAATTTAAATATAAATTTGAATGAATATAAAATTTAGATGAGAAAAATAGGAAAAGTTATGAAAATATTTATTATGGGAGCAACGGGTTTTATCGGATTTAGTGTTGCTCAAGCTTTTAGAAGAGCAGGGCATGAAGTCTGGGGCGTAACAAGAAGTAAAGAAAAAACAAAAATTCTTCTCCAGAATGAAATATTTCCGGTTATAGGAAATATGCAAAATCCTGATAGTTATAAAAAATATATTGATGAATGTTCTGTTTTAATTCAAGCTGCTTCGGATAATGAAAATAATCAAAGTGAACTTGATAAAAAAACTATTGAAACTTTCATAAAATCTTCAAAAGAAAGCGATTCAAAAAAAACTATAATTCATACAAGTGGCTGCTGGATATACGGAGATACAAAAGGTAAAATGGTTGATGAATCATCTCCAAAAGATCCAATTGAAATGGTTAAATGGAGAATAGGAAATGAAAATTTAGTTTTAAATTCAAAAGAAGTAAAAGGTATTGTAATTCGTCCCGGATGCGTTTACGGAAAACAAGGAAGTTTGTATTCAATTTGGTTTAAAAGAGGCTCATTTAGATAATGATCTTAAAGTAATCGGTGATGGAAATAATTATTGGGCAAATGTTCATGTTGACGATTTGGCTGATGCTTATTTAAAAGCTGCTGAAAGTAATTTAAGCGGAGAAGATTTTAATATTGCTGACCGTTCAAGGTGGACGGTAAGAGAAATGGCAGAAGCGGCTGCAGAAGTTGCCAGCTATAAAAAAGATATTAAATATATCCCTGTACTTGAAGCTGTGAAAAATATGGGCGGACTTGCAGAAGCTCTGTCGTTGAATCAGCACCTTGATGCTAGGAAAGCCGTAAGATTATTGGGTTGGCAGCCGAAGTTCGGCGGCTTTGTAGATGATATTGATATTTATTTTGAATCATGGAAGTCTTATCTAAAGAATTAATAAAAGGCAAGACATGATAAATTTTATGTGCAAAACTTGCGGAGTTCAATTTAATGCCTCTAAATCTCCTCCGGATGTTTGTCCAATTTGTGAAGATGAAAGACAGTATGTTGGCTGGGAAGGGCAGCAGTGGACTACTTCAGAAGAATTAAAGAAAGATCATAAAGCAGTGATTAAAGAAGAAGAACCTGGACTAATAGGAATTGGAACGAAACCTTCTTTTGCAATTGGACAAAGAGCACTTTTAATTAAACAAAAATCCGGAAATATTCTCTGGGATTGTATTTCATTAATAAATGATGAAATAATTAATTATGTAAAATCTCAAGGAGGAATTTCCGCAATTGCAATTTCACATCCTCATTTTTTTTCATCCATATCGGAATGGAGTAAATCCTTTGATGATGTTCCAATTTATATTCATGAAAAAGATAAAAAATGGGTGATGCGAAATGACGCTAATATAAAATTTTGGAATGATAAAAAATTAACTTTGGAAGATAATATTACTTTAATTAATTCCGGAGGTCATTTTGAAGGATCATCTGTCCTTCATTGGCCGCAGGGTGCGAATGGAAAAGGAGTATTATTAACTGGAGATACGATTCAAGTTGTTCAGGACAGAAAGTTTGTAAGTTTTATGTACAGCTATCCTAATTTAATTCCGCTTTCAATTAAAAAAGTTGAAAGGATAGTTGATTCGGTTAAAGAATTATAAATTTGATAGAATTTACGGCGCTTGGTTCGGAAAAGTGGTTTTTGAAAATGCAAAAGAAGCAGTGTTGAAATCAGCCGAAAGATATTATAAAGCAATAAAAGAATAATAAAATGGAAAAAAGAAAATTTGGTAATACCGGACTTGAAGTTTCAATTCTCGGATTAGGAGCCGGGGAAATCGGTGATCCGAATTTAAGTGAAATTGAAGTTGAAAAACTTTTAAACCTCACTTTGGATGAAGGGATTAATTTAATTGATACCGCCAGAGGTTACGGAGCTTCCGAGGAAAGGATCGGCAAATTTATTTCACACAGAAGAGATGAGTTTGTCCTATCAACAAAAGTTGGTTATGATATTCCCGGCTATGAAAACTGGACATACGACTGCATTATTGCCGGAGTTGATTCTGCATTAAAATTAATGAAAACAGATTTTATTGATATTGTTCATCTTCATTCCTGCAGTAAAGACATTTTAATAAATAATGGAGTAATAGATGCATTACTTAAAACTGTTGAAAACGGAAAAGTAAAAGCTGCGGCTTATTCCGGTGAAAATGAAGATCTTGAATTTGCTGTTAAAACAAATAAATTTACATCTCTTCAAACTTCAGTTAATATAACAGATCAGAGAGATATAGATGGAATTCTGAAAACCGCTGAAGAAAAAGGAATGGGAATAATTGCAAAACGTCCGGTTGCAAATGCTCCATGGAGATTTAACGAAAGACCGTCCGGACATTACAGTGAAGACTACTGGCTTCGCTGGAAAAAAATGAATTTAAATTTTGATATGGACTGGCAGGAAATTGCATTAAGATTTACTGCATTTACAAATGTTGTTGATACTTGCATAGTAGGAACTTCAAATATTGATCACTTAAGAGAAAATATAAAAATTGTTGAAAAGGGACCGCTGTCAAGTGATGTTTACAATTCAATTAGAAAATCATTTAAAGAAAATGATGATAATTGGATCGGACTATTATAAAATTTCTAGATAGCTTAAAAAAATTACCCATGCCGAACATTTTTCAGCATGAGTATCCTTATATTTATTAAAATAATCTTTTAATATTAAAATTTATTCTAATCCATAAATATTCACTTTATTAGGGAATTCAATATAAAATTTTAATGGAAGAATCTTTGTCTCTCCCGGTCCAAGTTCAACTTTCCAAGTTAATTCATTATCTGGATTTATTTCAACTTCATTTTCAGTCGGTGTAATTAACTCAGTTTTTATCTGTTCATTTCTGGAAACCGGAAGCTGATCAATTACTGAAATACTTTCTTTTGTATCGCGGTTGTTTACGATTTTAATTTCAAAGTCATAATTAACCCGTTTGCTGCCGCCGAATAATCCAGTTGATTCAACGAATCTATTTTTAAGTGTTTTCTCACATCTTATGCTTTCATCTATTCCTAATGCTAGTTCTAAAGTATCATTTGGAACTATTATGTCCATTGAAGTTCTGTTTACGAATTCATTATCAACAAAAATATTAATTTCTCCTTGAAGGAAAGGGTAATCGTTTTTATTTACAATCTTTCCTTTGATGTATACTTTTGGGAGAATTTTAGGAATTGATGTATAAGAAAAATCAATTGGAAGTACATTCATTGATATGGTAACTTTGTGCGCGCTGTTGTCACTCGGAATTGAATTCTTTGTATTTAATTCAAAAGTTGTTGAAAGATCTTTGGAAGTAACATCACTGTATTTTGGTAAAACAACTCCGGCTTGAAGACTGGAAATATTATCAGAATTAAAGATCCTTACCGAATTCGTGGCTTTTTGTTCAAACACTTTATTGCTTGTTACTACAACTTCTTGTGAAGAGATATCCATAGGTTCCATAGAAACATTTAAATTTGCCACATTCTTTTCTCTTACATTAATGTTAAGAGGTACTTTTTCATATCCAACATATGAGATATTCATTGGACAACTTCCTATCGGCACATTTGCAATATAATATCTTCCGTTTACATCTGTTGCAGAACCAAGATTTCTGCCTGCTAAAACAACATTTGCTCCAACTAATGGTTCACCTGTTTCCTGATCGGTAACATAACCCGTAATTACACCTGTTCCAATCGGCAGTCCCCAATTCTGATCGTATGTAGCTACGAAATCTCCTACACTTACTGTATTATTTCCCGAACCGCTTCCCCTTTTGTTTTGATAGGGAAGTGGATTTACATCTAAGAACCAAGTATCTAATTTTGGTATAGACTTATATGCCATTGGATCTGCAGTTGAAAAAGTTAATTTAACATCATCCCAATCCTCTCCGGTTGTTTGTCTAATCATTCCGAAAAAAGTGAACTCAACTTGTTTTGTTTTTGTATCTACTCTTGCATCATAAATAGGATACCAGCTTGCACTGTTTACAATATATGAAGCTCTCAC
This sequence comes from uncultured Ignavibacteria bacterium, assembly GCA_963713505.1. Taxonomy (GTDB): domain Bacteria; phylum Bacteroidota; class Ignavibacteria; order Ignavibacteriales; family Ignavibacteriaceae; genus CAVQMC01. The sequence goes on from CAVQMC010000007.1 coordinate 296,805, forward strand.
TTCAGCTTTTGTTTTTTGTGAAGCATCAAGTTTAACAATTATTTCTTTGTAGTTTTTTTGCTCTCCGCCTTGGTATTTGTTCATATTTAATTTCACGGCTTTTATTTCATCATCCAGTTTTGATCTTATTGCAGACTGTTCTCTTAAGCCTTTGTATATCTCATTTAAATTTGTATCAACAAATTTTAGAAGTTCATTCCATTCTTTCGGTGTGTTTGTACTTAATAATATTTTAAGATTTGCATATTTAACTGATTCGGCTTTTAATGATTCTATAAAAGCTTTTTTGCTGTCGTAAACTGCTATCTGGTCTGTAGCAATTTTCATTAAACTGTTCAACGAATCGATTTTTGCTTGAAGTTCTTTGATCTTTTCTTTTCTTACTTCAGGAGTATATTTCCTTTCCACTTTTACATCCAGAATTTTTATTTCACCGCTGCCTTCCGCATAAATCCTTACTGTTTCATCTTTTATATCTGTAGTTAAATCGGAAAAAACTATTTGATTTTCACCCGTATTTAAATTGATCTCTGCGGAACGAATTACCATTGCACGGTCTTTAAAAACGGTTGCAGAAGTGACTTTTGAATCTACAGTTTTGGATTGTGCAAGACAGACGGAAGAAAGCAGCAAAAATAAAAAGAACTTTTTCATTTTTTACTCTCTGATTATTTAGAAAAAGACAGAATTGTTTATAATTTGAATATAAACTTTCTTTTTAATAGGAATGCGAATTTTTGATAAAGCAAGAAAAATATCCCCGGACATATTTTATCCCCTAATTGATAATATTCAATTATAATGTAAAATAGAATAGTAATCAATAAAAAATTTTATTTATCGAATGAAATATTTCTATTATACTTCTCTTTTTCTGGAAACAACAAGCAAACCCAGTACACCTAAATCGCAGAAAAGAAGCGGGGCGAAAATCGGTGCAAATGCAAGAATTCTTTCCAGGCTTAATGCACCTGTTCCGGCTAAGTCTGCTGATAAGTGAAAACCAAAACCTAAGAGTCCGACAACAATTGCTGCGACCATTGTCCAAAAATAAACCAGCTCGTCACCCTTTCTCCAATTTTTTGAAACGGCTAAAGTTATTACAACAGTTGTTGCAAAAACTCCAAATACAATTGCAATTAGTTTGTAGAAATTATATCCGTATTGTGCATGATCTATCATTGAAGTGATTGCACTTGCGCCGAATCCTAATCCAACCAGCCAAAGAAAGTGACGATCTCTTGAGATCGGAGCTTTAAATGTTCCAAGGCCTGGTACTTCCAGCATTCCCGATTCATCTTCAACTTCTTTAGTAATTCCGTATAAACCTAGGAGTGAAATTCCTGCAAATGCCAAGGGAGCTAAAATTGGTGAACCGAAAACAACCCATGACCAGGTTAAATGTCCGCCCGGATTTAAAACAGCATTTGCATGGAAATGCTGTTCCCAATATTCCCACCATAATTCCAAATAACATGAATACGATATGCAGCACAGCAGTCCATTTTCTGGGCTTTGCCTGAATAGCTACGGCAAAACTAGTTATAGCGCCAAGCGGAGCGTAAAAAACAGGTATCCATTCATAGACAGGAATAAACTGATTTATTGAATGTGCTAAAGCAACATCTAAGCCTGTAAATATTAAATTAAATCCAACAAACAATAATAAAAGCCTGTTCTTTTCCATTGGCAGACGGATATTAGCAAGTCTGAATATTTCTACATCATTCATTATTTGCCTCCGCGTCTATGTTCTGCTCTTAATTTTGCGGCGTCTTCTTTTAGTTTATTCAATTGTTTTAAAAGAGGATAAACACCATGCCATTGAACATAATCTGCGCCCTGCATATAAGCACCGAATTTTGCGGTTCTTCCGTAATAATGCCAAAGATCGAATGCATCAAAACTAATTTGTGTTGCGTAAGGTTTGGTTGTTATTATTCCATCCTTTATAAGTCCTTGAATTATATTAGTTGCTTCTGTGACTTTGGAATTTACAAATGAAGTTACACTATCTGCTCTTGCATAAAATTTATCTATAAATGGTGAAGAATGACAGTTCATACAAATTGATTTCATTGCTTCTCTGCCTTCAATATTATTAGGACGGTTTTTACTGACTGCGGCAAATAAATATTTTGATAAACGCTGACCGACATCGTGTGTAGTTCCCTGCGAACCGAATCCGCTCATATGACAGGTTGCACAGGTTGGTGCTGGCATATCATTAGTTGTTAAACGACCCGGTTTTTGTTTCCAGTTCCAATTCTCACCTTGAGTTGCATACATTACTCCATGAGCAGATTCTTCATAAATTTCCATCTGCGGATGATCCGGACCTAAATGGCACTGCCCGCATATTTCCGGTTTTCTAACTTGCTCCAAAGAGAATTCATGGCGGAGATGGCATTTATTACAATTTCCAATACTGCCGTCTGCATTTGGTTTACCGATTGAATGACATGTTTGACATGCAGCCGGAGTTACCGATGGTCCTTCAATATCAAACAAAGCATTTCTTGTTGCTGTAATAATTCCGTTTGGGCCTCTATTAGCTTCCGGAATAGTTTCTATTATTTTTTTCTGTTCGGCGGTAAAATCAGATAAACCTGTTAAGGCAATCCATGCAGGGGCACCGTGTCTGCTGTGGTCAAATTGTTTTGTCTCCTGCGGATGACATTTTGCGCATTGTTTTGGTGTAGGAGAATTAGTAATAAAAAATCCTTCATGCTCTTTCCCCATTGGATTCGATTTTTCAACAACGTGACAGTCTACACATTTAACACCGGCTCTGGCCATTGTACTTCTTGCAAATTGATTTACTATATCGGGAGTAACTCTTCTATGGCAGTGCTCATAAATGAGCACATGCCATAGAAGAGTTACTCCGGATATTGTAAATCAATTTGCAAGAAGTACAATGGCGAGAGCCGGCGTTAAATGTGTAGACTGCCATGTTGTTGATAAATCGAATCCAATGGGAAAAGATCATGAAGGATTTTTTATTACAAATTCCCCTACACCAAAACAATGCGCTAAATGCCATCCGCAGGAAACTAAACAATTTGACCACAGCAGACATGGTGCCCGGCATGGATTGCCCTAACAGGGTTATCTGATTTCACTGCCGAACAGAAAAAAATAATAGAAACTATTCCCGAGGCTAATAAAGGACCAAACGGAATTATAACAGCTACAAGAAATGCTTTGTTTGATATTGAAGGACCTTCGGTCACTCCGGCTGCATGTCAAACATGTCATTCAATCGGTAAACCAAATGCAGACGGCAGTATTGGGAATTGTAATAAATGTCATCTCCGCCATGAATTCTCATTGGAGCAAGTTAGAAAACCGGAAATATGCGGGCAATGCCATTTAGGTCCCGATCATCCGCAGATGGAAATTTATGAAGAATCTGCACATGGAGTAATGTACGCAACTCAAGGCGAGAATTGGAACTGGAAACAAAAACCGGGACGTTTAACTACTAATGATATGCCTGCACCAACCTGCGCAACGTGTCATATGAGCGGATTCGGTTCTCAGGGAACAACACATGATGTTGGTCAGCGTTTGTCTAAATATTTATTTGCCGCAGTCAGCAAAAACCGACCTAATAATATTGAAGGCAGAGAAGCAATGAAGTCAATTTGTATGAACTGTCATTCTTCACCATTTGT
>CAVQMC010000008.1:0-49652 GCA_963713505.1 uncultured Ignavibacteria bacterium
TCAATAATCTTCGATTCCATTATAAAATCAATTTTATCATTATTCTTAGCTTCATGTACATAATGTTCAAAAGCCTGGAAGTGATCGAACTGATGAACAACAGTGACTTTGGATGCATACTTAGTTAATGAAACTGCTTCTTCCAGAGCAGAATTTCCGCCGCCTACAACAATTATCTCTTTATCCTGGAAAAAATCTCCGTCGCAGGTTGCACAATAAGAAATTCCTTTGCCTTTAAAAGTATCTTCTCCAACTGCGCCGATTGTTCTGGATTTTCCGCCTGTAGCAATTATAACTGCATCGGATGTGTAAGTGTCTTTATCATTTACAATTACTTTTTTTAGACGGTTTTTTATATCAAGAGAACTAATTTTAATATTGGATTTGATCTTGCATCCGAATTCAAGCGCTTGTGCTTTCATATTTCTTGCAAGTTCATATCCGCTTACATTTGAAACTCCGGGATAATTTGCAATTTTATGAGTCAGTACCATTTGTCCGCCGACAGCACCTTCATTTAAAATTAAAGTATTTAATTTAGCGCGGGAAAAATAAATGCCGGCAGTTAAGCCTGCAGCGCCGGCACCAATTATAATTACATCAAAATGATTCTGCATAAGTTAACCCAAATTAAAAATTATTTATTAAAATGATCATCCAGTATGGAAGTAATTTGGTCTCTTGACTGAATGCTGCTTGTAGCTTTTACAACTTTTCCGTTTTTATAATAGACTACAAAAGGTAATCCCTGAAAACTTGAAGCTTCCGGCAGATTTCTGATTACGCTTGCATCTGGCAGATCAAATTCCATATCAGCAAATTTTACATTTTTATATTCCGATTCTAATTCTTCCATAGATTCATAAACCGGGATGCACATTGGTCCCATTCTACCGCAGCAAACCATTACGTTTTCATTTTTATTTATTAATTCAGAATGTTCATCTTGTGATAAAATATGAGTTAGATTAGTGTTCAGCATTTTTAATTTTCCTTTTTATAATTTGAATATTAGTCTTCTATTACAGCGAGAATATCAGACCTTTGAATAATTTTATAACCTTTGCCGTCCATTTCAACTTCATCGCCGCCGTATTTTGAAAATAGGACTTTGTTTCCTTCTTTAATTTTTTCATTTAAATCTTCGTCTGTTCCAACAGCAATTACAACACCTGTCTGCGGTTTTTCTTTTGCCGTATCGGGAATAATTAATCCGGAAGCTGTTTTTTCTTCTGCCTGAAGAGGCTCCAGAAGAATTCTGTCATCCATAGGTTTTATTTTCATTTTTGCTCCATTAATCTTTTAAGTTTAACATTTTCATAATTTTAGGTTTATCAAAACCCACAATTGGTCTGTTATTAATTAAAATAACCGGAACTCCCGTTTGCCCTGTTTTTCTCTGCATATCTCTGGCGGCAGACATATCTCTGGAAACATCAACGTCTGTAAAACGTACATTCTTTTCGCGGAAATATCTTTTTGCTGCATTGCAGAATGAACAAGTTGGAGTTGAAAAAACAATTACTTTTGGTTGTGTCTGCATAACTTTTATTTAATTTTTTTATTTAGTTAAGGTTTGATTCACAAAAATTAAATTAGATTCAAAAGAAGGAATGAAATAAAATTGTAAACTATTCGGGAATACTTTAATTCTGAAACTACCGCCTTGGAATACTTTAGTATTTAGTTTATAAAATTTTATGAACTTTTAGTTTATAATTCTATTATACATAACAGATTTTTCTATATAAGATTTTTAATTTCGCATAATTTTTAACGGAATTTATTTTAGTCCAGGTAACAAAATAATTTAATTATTCTGTTATTTAACACAATATTATCACAGAATTTTTGAAATAGTAAATTACCACCTTATCGCCATAAGTATGATTGTTTGTTCATTCCTACAAAATTCAAACAATAGTTTTTAATTAAACAATTTGATCTTGCACTCAGGGAATTTCATCATATATTTGCATTTTTAATAGTGTATTAAAAGTAATGTCTTTTTAGATTTAAAAATTTTTTTTAGAATAAAATCCAGATCCGGCGAGTATAAATTAGATGAAATTTTTGGCTGAAAAAGTTCATAAGTTTTTAATACATTTATAAGTTGAAATTCTATATAATAAAGGAAGTTGAATGAGCAAAACGGCAGTTGTTTTATTAAACCTTGGAGGACCCGATTCTTTAGAAGCAGTACAGCCTTTTTTAGAAAATTTATTTAATGATCCTGATATTTTTAAACTTCCTTTTCAAAAATCTTTAGCAAAATTTATATCTAAAAAGCGCGCCCCAAAAGTTCAGGAAGAATATAAATTGATCGGAGGAAAATCTCCGATTGGAATGTGGACGGAAAAACAGCGAATCATGCTGGAAGATAAACTGAGAAAAGATAAACCCGACATTGATGTTTACATTGCAATGCGTTACTGGAAACCGTTAACTCAGGAAACTGTAGAGCAGATTGAAAAAGGAAATTATTCAAAAATAATTATGCTTCCGCTTTATCCGCATTATTCCGTTTCAACAACCGGATCTTCTTTTAATGAATGGAAAAGATATTACATAGGCGATCCAAAAAAAATGGTTTATATCGAAACTTATTATACAAATCCGAAATATATAAAAGCAATTAACCAGAGAATTGATGAAAATATACAACGTTTCCCGGAAGAAGTAAGAGATAAAGTTCAGTTGGTTTTCAGTGCGCACGGAACACCCGTTAGCTTTGTAAAGAAAGGCGATCCTTACAGCAAACATATTAATGAAACAATCGAAGCAGTAATGAAAGCCAGAAGCGACTCGAGAGAACATCATTTATGTTTTCAAAGTAAAGTCGGTCCGGCAAAATGGCTTGAACCCGCAACAGATAAAAAAATAGAAGAACTTGCTGAAAAAGGGAAAAAGCATTTGCTGATTATTCCGATCAGTTTTGTATCGGATCATGTTGAAACAGCTTATGAACTTGATATTGAATATAGACATGTTGCTGACAAAGCTGGAATAGAAAATTATATCGTAATGACAGGTTTAAATGATTCCGAAATTTTTGTTGATGCACTTTATGATTTGGTTAAAGAAAAATTAAATTAATTTTTAAGGTTGATATTTAAAACCGGAGAAAAAATTTGAGTAAAAAAATAGTAATACTTGGCGCCGGAATTTCCGGACTGACAACTGCTTTTCTTTTAAAAAGAAAAGGTTATGATGTTACTGTTTTGGAAAAAAAAGGTGAAGTCGGCGGATCAATTGAAACCGTAAAAGAAAACGGATTTTTATTTGACCGCGGACCGAACAGCGCTCTGGAAACAACTCCGATTATTTCCGAATTAGTTGAAGGACTTAACTTAAAAGATCAGCTTGTATATGCAAATAAAGAAGGAAATAAAAGATATATTTTACGAGATAATAAACTTCAGCCGCTCCCGATGTCACCGCCTTCATTTTTAAAAACTCAATTGTTTTCCGCAAAAGCTAAATTCAGGTTGATGGCTGAACCGTTAATCGGAAGATCGAAAGACGGTTATTACCAAAGTGTTGCTGATTTTGTTAAAAGAAGACTCGGACAGGAATTTTTGGATTATGCAATAAATCCTTTTGTTGCAGGAGTTTATGCAGGAAATCCCGAAGAACTAAGTGTTAAATCTGCATTTCCAAAACTTTATGCTCTCGAAGAAAATTACGGCGGATTGATTATCGGAACAATAAAAAGTATGAGAGAAAGAAAAAAAAGAGCGGAGAAATCAAAACAAAGTGCAAAAATGCTTTCTTTTTATGACGGCCTTCATGTTTTACCGAAATCAATTGCTTCGAATCTTGGTGAAAAATTACAGCTTTTTTCCGAAGTAACTTCTATTGAAAAAACAGACAAAGGTTATAATGTTAATTATAATAATGCCGGAAATAAAAAATCTATTGAAACCGATTATGTAATTTCAACTTTGCCTGCTTATGTTGCGGCGGAATTATTTAAAAGCTGGGATGAAGAATTAGTCCGCCATTTACAGGAAATTTATTATCCGCCTGTTTTTGTTTTGTATTTGGGCTATAATAAAAAAGATATCGGACAGGCTTTGGATGGATTCGGATTTTTAATTCCATCAAAAGAAAGAAAATCTTTTTTAGGTGCAATTTGGAGTTCGGTTATTTTTCCTAATCGTGCTGATAAAGATAAAGCTGCTTTTACTTTATTTGTCGGCGGATCAAGGGATCCTAAAGTTGCGGAAAAGGATAAAGAAATTTTGGCAAAAATGGTTAGACAGGAATTTGAAAGTTTAATGGATATTAAAGCAGAACCAATTTTCACTTCAACAAGATTTTGGAATAAAGCAATTCCGCAGTATAATATCGGCTACATTGAACATGAAAATTATTTTGCAGAATTTGAAAAGAAAAATTCCGGCTTGTTGTTAAGCGGAAATTATCGCGGCGGAATTTCGGTCGGAGACTGCATTAAATCTGCAGGTGAAATTGCGGATAAGTTCGAGTAAATTAGAAATAAGTTTAAAAACATTTTAAATAAAATAATCCGGAGATATCGATGGCAAATTTTCCAATTAAAAGATTAAGAAGACTTCGCTACAATCCATTGGTAAGGGATATGGTTCGCGAAACGGAATTATCAAAAAACGATTTTATTTATCCACTTTTTGTTGTTCCCGGAGAAAAAGTTAAAAAACCGGTTAAATCCATGCCGGGAGTTTTTCAATTATCTATTGATGAATTAATTAAAGAATGTAAAGAAGTAAAAGCACTTGGAATTCCCGCTGTAATTTTATTTGGAATTCCGGAACATAAAGATGAAAAAGGTTCGGAAGCTTATGATCCGGACGGAATTATTCAAAAAGCAATAAGAGCAGTTAAAGCTGAAGTAAAAGATCTTTTAATTATAACAGATGTCTGCATGTGCGAATATACTTCTCACGGCCATTGCGGAATTTTGAAAGGTGAAGATATTTTAAATGATCCCACAATTGAACTTCTTGCAAAAGAAGCATTAACACATGTTCAAGCTGGAGCCGATATTGTTGCACCTTCCGATATGATGGACGGAAGAGTTGCCGCAATAAGAAAAATATTGGACGATAACGGATTTTTTAAAATTCCAATAATGAGTTATGCTGCAAAATATTCTTCCGGTTATTACGGACCTTTTAGAGATGCCGCGGAATCTACTCCTGCTTTCGGCGACAGAAGATCGCATCAAATGGATATTGCGAATGCTTTGGAAGCTTTAAGAGAAGTTGAAAGCGATATTGACGAAGGTGCCGATATTGTTATGGTTAAACCTGCAGGACCTTACCTGGATATAATATGGCGTGTTAAAGAAAAATTCGGGCTGCCGACTTCCGCTTACCAGGTAAGCGGTGAGTATGCAATGATTAAAGCCGCAGGGCAAAACGGCTGGATTGACGAAGAACGTGTAATGATAGAATCTTTAATGGCAATAAAAAGAGCCGGCGCGGATATGTTCTTAACTTATTTTGCTAAAGATGCCGCCAGGTGGATTGATAGGAACCGTAAATAAGAAATATTTAAATATATAATTTTCATATTATTTTCTTGGCTGCCATGAACTTTCCATGGCAGTTTAATTTTATTCGATAATAATTCCTTTCTTGAAAGAAATTAATCTTTTCCATTTTTCTCCTGTTATTTGTTTAATAAAATAATAAAGGCAGTATAGCCTTTATCACCCACGGCTACAGCCGTATTTCCTTTTTCTTCTACTTTGTACCAGATTATCGGGCTTGAAGGGCTGTAAGGCAAACCAACCTGCTGCCAGCTTACACCGTTGAAATGTTTCAACGTGTTTCTATCCCCGGCTATTATGTAATCATTCGAACCATTGCCACGTATTGAATTATAATGCTCCCCTGTAATAAGCGCCCGGGTTTCCGCCTATATAATTCTCAGGTAAACTGGTTACATAATTCCATGCATTATTTTTATACCTGTAATAGAATATTTCCTCCTGCATATACGGTACCTATTTCATCTACCCATACGGATGCCAGGTCACCGTATAATTTCTGAAACAATTCATTCTCAGTTATAATTTCCGAGTTAATCATAACGGAGAACTGATTTGCATTTCCTTTAAGAACAACTCCTTTTACTTCAGACACATTTAAGCCTGCAGCATAAATTTCATTTTGATTATTTGCATATATATCTGTTAAAGGTAAATCCGTTCCGCTTTCTACTCTACTCCATTGTCCGTTGTGATAACTTGCAATACTCCCATTTCTACCCACGAAATACATGTCATTCGTACTCGCCCCCCACGCTTTCGATAACGACAGATTGGAGTCAACTGCAGTTCTCAAATCGATACATAACCCAATTTTCTCCATCTCCATGTATAGGTAAACTACCTACCATCCAAATATCAGTTGAAGAAAATGTATATATTCCCTCTAATGGAACTGTAATTAAATTGCCCCTGAAATTTGTTTGTATTCTTTTTGTTTTCCACTCCGAACCATCCCAATGTGCAGCATTATATAAAATTGTATAACCCTAAAGAATCATCAATCATAAATTTCACCTACTGCCCAGATATTATCTTTATCTACAATATCCACATCCCAAAGTATGCTGCTGTTTCCTGTAGCTGGGTCACCAAGCTCAAAAGTTTGGTAGGAAAAATTATGTGTTGTTGTGTCAAGTGTAACTGCCTGTAATAAATTGCTGGTATCTGTTTGCTCTGTGTTGTTTACAATTGCTGTAATATTATAGGTCTTCCCGGGCAGCAAGAGAATCTATATATAACAAGGTATCATTACTTATAGAGTCATTTATTTGTATTTCTGTTGTGTTATCTTTTCTCAGACTCAACATTAACAGGTAGTGTAAAGTTTTCCAGTGATAACTTAAGCCATATTTCTGTGCAGGATTTATTTTCTTCGGTAAGTACAACTTTAGTCTGGGGCGGCTGCGGTGGGACTACAGGCGGTGTGTCTTCTTTGCAGGCTGCGATGTTTAACAGGAATAATATTACAATTAAGATTTTTATGTTTAATATGTTTGTCTTCATTTTTCTACCGACTATTTATTTAATAAAATGATAAAAGCTTTGCTGCCTTTATCTCCCACTGCAACTGCTGTGCTGTTTTTCATTTTAACACTTCGCCATATTATTGGACTTTGAGGATCATAAGGTAATCCTAACTGTTCCCAGCTTACACCGTTAAAATGCCTTAATGTGTTTCTGTCTCCTGCAATTATATAATCGTTAGACCCATTTCCCCTGATTGAAGCTATAAAACCTCTGTAATATGTTCCGGGGTTTCCTCCTATATAATTCTCCGGCAGTGATCTTACATAATCCCAGCTATTATTCTTATACCTGAATAACAGATTACCGCCAGTGTAAACTGTATTATTTTCATCTACCCATACTGCAGCAAGAATACCATATAGCTTACTGAATAACTCATTTTCAGTTATTATTTCAGAGTTTATCATTACATTGAACTGATTTGAGTTGCCTTTTAATAAGACTCCTTTTACTTCAGAAATATTAACACCTGAAGAATATATTTCTCCATTATTATTTCCATAAACATCTGTTAAATCAAGCTCAGTTCCGCTTTCAATGCTGCTCCAGCTGCTTCCATTGTAGTGAGCAATATTTCCGTTATTCCCTGCAACATATAAATCATTGCTGCTTGTTCCCCAGATTTTGTTTGTTCTTATATGCCAGTCAGGTATTTCTATTTCATTATATGAGTTGCCATCCCAATGAATCAGATAACCTATGCCGAACCATATATCACTTTCGCTAAATGCGTAAACCGCAGTCATAGGGGCGTAACCGTTCAGGTAAAGTATCCTTTTAATTTCCCATTCAGTTCCGTCCCAATGCGCAGCATTATATCTTCTTGTAAATCCTGTAGAATCATAATCATAAATCTCACCGACAGCCCAGATATTGTTCTCATCTACAATATCCACATCCCAAAGTATGCTGCCGTTTCCTGTAGTCGGGTCACCAAGCTCGAAAGTTTGGTAGTTGAAATTGTGGCTTGTTGTGTCGAGAGTTTTTGCTTCAAATTTATTGCTTGTATCTGTCTGCTCCGTACCGGATGCTATTGCAGTAAAATTATACGCTTTATTGGGCAAAAGTGAATCAACATATATAACTGTATCCTTTGTGTTAACATTGTTAAGCTCAAGAAGCCGCATATTATCATTATTTAAATTTATATTAACAGGTGAGGTAAAGTTTTCAAGTTTTATATTTATCCACAGTTCAGTGCAAGATACGTTTTGTGTAGAAAGAGATACTTTTGCTTCGGGAGGTGTAGGTGGTATAACCGGCGGCTCGGTAGTGTTTTTGCAGAATTGAAATACAAAAACAAAAAAGATTATAAAAGTATTTATTAAATTTTTTTTCAATTTATTTCCCCAAAACTTCATAAATGGAGCTATTTTCTTTTAGAAAAATGATATTTTATTTAATTAATGTCAATATAATATCTGTTGTTACGGTATGACAGTGTCAACCAAGTAACCTTTTAGCAAATAAAACTAATGGCTGCCGCGGTCTTACCGTGGCAGTAGGCAATATTTGCTTAAGAAATGTATTTTGCAATCATTCAAACATTAAAACCTGATTTGGAATATATCTTTCCAGCAAATTCTTATATAATTTTACCTTACTTAATTTGAAATAACCGCTCATTTTCTTATAATCTATAAAGGACTTAAAAAAGAGGTTTTAAATGAAATTTGTAACGGGAATATTCCACGATGTTAAAAACTTTTTAAATGTTCCTGTTTTTACAATTGGAAATACGGAATTAACATTATGGACTATTGTTTATTTTTTACTTCTTCTCTTTTTACTCTTTTATTTAACCGCAAAACTTAAAAAATGGATTGTCTATAAAGTTTTAGAAAAAAGCACTATTGAACTTGGTGTTCGTATTGCCGTTGGAACAATTATAAGATATGTAGTTCTTGTGCTGGGATTTATAATTGTTATGCAGACTGTAGGAATAAATCTCAATTCAATTACAATTTTAGCCGGCGCTCTCGGCGTAGGCATTGGATTTGGTTTACAGAATGTTACAAACAATTTTGTAAGCGGTATAATTATTTTATTTGAAAGACCGATAAAAGTCGGCGACAGAATTCAGGTTGGTGATGTTTACGGCGATGTTGTAAGTATTTCCATGAGATCAACAACTATTGTAACAAATGATAATATAAATATTATTGTTCCAAACTCCGAGTTTATTTCTTCCAAAGTTACAAACTGGAGTTATACCGATAGAAACGTAAGATTGAATATTCCCGTCGGCGTTTCATATAATGAAGATCCCGATAGAATAAAAGATATACTTATTGAGATTGCACAAAGTAATAAGGCTATACTTGAACAGCCTAAACCGGATGTTATGTTTGTTTCTTTCGGTGATAGTTCGCTTAATTTTAATTTAAGAGTTTGGTCAAGCAGGTATATAAATCAGCCCGGAGTTTTAAGAAGCGAATTGTACTTTGAAATATTTAGAAAGTTTAAACAGGAAGGAATTGAAATTCCTTTCCCGCAGAGAGATCTTCATATAAAAAACACGGATTTCAAAATTCAAACCTCTTAAAGGAAAGATTTTTCGGTTTATTTATGAAACTTAAGTTAAATTAGAATTATTAAAATTGAGGTTTAAAAATGAAATTTAAAGTTCTTTTATTCATGATATTAATTATTCTGTTTACGATTATTGTCTCTCAGAATTCTGAACCGGTAAATTTAAGTCTGCTTTTCTGGGGCCCGTACAGAGTATCTGCTATAATACTAATAGGAATATCAGGTTTCTTTGGATTAGTACTCGGATTTATTTTATCCAGTATTTTTGAATCGAGCAACAGGAAAAAAGCTGAACTTAAAAGATTGCAGAAAGAAGAAAAAAAGAGAAAAGAAGAAGAATTGGCTAAAGCCAAAATTGATAATCAGGGTGAAAATCAATAAAAAAATTAAAAAACTGGTTTTTTACAAAAAATTAGTTTGTGTTTAAGCTAAAAAGCCGCTTTTTAATATTAATTTATAGTCAGGTATTTCCGTATTTCCTTGCTTATTCAATAAAATAGTAGTAATTTAAGTAATCGTTTTCGCCCTTTTAAGGGCGATTTTTATTTGTATGAACTTTAAAGAACAAAAAATTAAAGATACTGCCAAAGAAATTGTCGAAAAAAATAACTTTTTTTTGATCGACTTAAATTTTAGAGGCAACCCCAAACAGAGGGTAATTGAAATATTTATCGACGGAGAAAAAAATATTTCCGCTGAAGATTGTGCTATGGTTAGCAGGGAAATCAATAAAAAAATTGAAGAAGAAAACCTGCTTGAATCTTCTTACAGGCTGGATGTTTCTTCTCCCGGTGTCGACAGACCGCTAATTTATCTAAAGCAATTTCCAAAACACGTAAACAGAAATATGGAGATTATTTTCGAGCAGGAAGATCAAACAAAAAAGATAAAAGCAAAATTGTTAAATGTTGAAGATGAAAATTTGGTCTTTCAGCATAATAATAATGAAATAATTATAAACTTTAATAAAATTCAAAAAGCTAAGGTATTAGTTAGTTTTTCTTAACGGAGGAAACAAAGAAATGAATTTCGATATTGTCGAATCCTTTGCCCAGATGGTAAGGGAGAAAGGTATTGATAAAGACGTACTTGCCGGAATTTTAGAAGAAATATTCGGTATTCTTGTAAAAAAGAAATATGGCGAAGAAGCAAAGTTTGATGTTGTTGTAAATATGGACAGAGGTGATATTGAAATTTTCCTCGAAAGAGAAATTGTCGATACAGTTGAAGACCCGAATACACAAATAAGTATTGAGGATGTAAATAAAAAAGGCAACGAAGAAGAACTTGAAGTCGGTGAAGACTTCGTTGAAAAAATTGAACTAGCTTCTTTGGGAAGAAGACTTAATAACCTTAGCAAAACAAAGCCTTAACCAAAAAATTAGAGAAATAGAAAAAGACATCGTCTATAATGAATACAAGGAACTTCTTGGCGAAATAGTTGTCGGAGATATATACCAGATTAGAAAAAATGATATTCTTGTAAATCATAATAAAAACGAATTGCTTTTACCGCGCTCGGAACAAATTCCTTATGAAAGATATAAAAAAGGCGATACCGTTCGTGCAATTGTAAAAGAAGTACGCAAAGGCAACAGCGGACCTTTAATAATTATTTCCAGAGCAGATAATCTTTTCTTAAGAAGATTATTCGAAATTGAAATTCCTGAAATTTATGATGGAATAATTGATATAATGGCAATTGCGAGAGAACCTGGCGAAAGAGCAAAAGTTGCGGTTCAATCCCAGGATACCAGAATTGATGCAGTCGGTGCGTGCGTTGGAATGAAAGGCGTTAGGATTCATGCAATTGTAAGAGAATTAAATAACGAAAACATTGATGTTATTAGTTATTCTGAAGATCCTTTAACATTTATTCAAAAATCTTTGGCTCCTGCAAAATTAAAGAAAATTGAAGTTGATGAAACTGAGATGAAAGCAGTTGTAACTGCTGACAGTGACCAGGTTTCTTTGATTGTCGGAAGAAACGGTGTAAATATAAGATTAGCAATGAAGTTAACCGGCTACGAAATCGAAATTCTAAGAGAAGAAAAACCATATGAAGAATATGAAGATGATATTGAATTAATAGATCTTAAAGAAGAACTTGGCGCTGACATTTATGATTTATTAATAAATAACAGATATGACACAGCTCTAGAAGTTTTAACTGCTGGTCCTGAAAAATTAAAAGAAATAGAAGGATTAGAAGAAGAAAAAATAGAAGAAATTTTAGAGATTATTAAATCACAGTTTGAAGAAGAGGAATAGTAATAACTAGGTAATTGCTTATGTCGGAAACCAAACCCAAAAAATTAAGAGTTTATAAATTAGCTTCGGAGTATAATTTATCTGCAGAAAACCTGATGGAATTTCTGAAGAAAAAAGGATATGAAGTAAAATCTCATATGTCCATGCTTAACGAAGAAATGATCAATGAGATAAATGATCATTTTAAAAAAGATATTGAAAAAGCAGAAAAACATTATAAGAAAGTTGCTGAATTTAATAAGAAACGTGAAGAAAAAGCGGAAAAAGAATCTAAAGAAGAAGCTAAGCTAAAAGAAGATAAAGCCGAAGAAGAAAAGATAGAAGCTGCGAGAGAAGAAGAAGCAAAAGAAGTTCCTGTTGAAGAAAAGGAAGAATCGGTTGAAGCGAAGAAGGAAGACGAAAAAGAAATGCCTCCGGCAGAAGAAATTATCGAAGAAGAAATAAAAGATTCTGTTAAAGAAGAAGCCGAAGAAAAAGAAGAAGGAAAAACTTTTGTAGCTCCAAAAGATGTTGAAGCAAATAAAAGAAAAGGTTTAAAAGTTGTCGGTAAAATAGATCTTGATGAAGGTAAAAAGAAAAATGTAAAAGTTAAAGATTCCGAAAAAGCTAAAAAAGAAACAGAGAAAAAAGAAGAAGGAAAAACAGCCGAGGCTCCAAAGAAAAGGAAAAAACCTAAAGCTAAAAAGAAAACCCAGGAAACAGATGAACTGCCGCAGGCTAAAAAGAAAAAACGAGTTAAGAAATTTGAAATAGATCAAAAAGAAGTTGAAGAAGCGATAAGAAAAACTCTTCTTAGTATGGACGATACTTCTCCTTCAGGAAGAGCAAGCTTCAGGAAGAAAAAAAGAAAAGAGCGTGAAGCTGAAGAAGAGCGTAAACAGGAAGAAAAATCCAAAGAACAGAAAAAAATTCCTGTTAATGAATTTATGTCCGTAAACGAACTAGCAAATTTAATGAGCGTTCCCGTAAGTGATGTTATTTCCAAATGTATCGGATTGGGCTTAATGGTATCTATAAATCAAAGACTCGATCTTGAAACTATTACTCTTGTTGCAGATGAATTTGGATTTGAAGTTGAGGTTCAGGAAGAATATACTTCCGAAGCTTTGGAAGATATACCTGATGAGCCCGACACACTTGAATCAAGATCACCTGTAGTTACAATTATGGGTCATGTTGATCATGGTAAAACTTCTTTGCTGGATTATATAAGAAGAACAAATGTTGTTGCAGGTGAATCCGGCGGAATTACTCAGCATATTGGTGCATATAAAGTGGATGTAGGCGATAATAAATTTATCACTTTCTTAGATACTCCCGGTCACGAAGCATTTACCGCAATGAGAGCAAGAGGTGCTCAGTTAACTGATATTGTAGTTCTTGTGGTTGCTGCTGACGATGCCGTTATGCCTCAAACAGTTGAAGCAATAAATCACGCTCAAGCCGCTGAAGTCCCCATTGTAATTGCTATAAATAAAATTGATAAGCCAGGTGCTAATTCCGAAAAAATAAAACAGCAGTTAGCCGATAGAAATATTCTTGTTGAAGAATGGGGCGGAAAATACCAATGTGTTGAAATATCTGCAAAGTCAGGTAAAAATGTTGATAACCTTTTGGAAACTATTTTGCTGGAAGCTGAAATTTTGGACCTTAAAGCAAATCCGGATAGAGAAGCCCGAGGAGTTGTAGTCGAATCAGAATTGGATAAGGGCAGAGGTATTACCGGAACTATTTTAGTTCAAAAAGGAACTTTAAGAGTCGGCGATCCTTTTGTTGCCGGAATATATCAAGGCAAAGTTAGGGCAATGTTTGATGAAAGAGGAAATAAAGTTGAAGATGCTCCTCCTTCTACTCCTGTGCTTGTATTAGGATTTGAAGGTGCACCGCAGGCTGGCGATACTTTTGTTGTTGTCGAATCCGAAAGAGTTGCCAGGGAAATTGGTCTGAAAAGACAACAGCTTAAACGCGAGCAGGATCAGAAACAAGTTCATCATATTACACTCGATGAAATTGCAAAACAAATTAGCGTCGGCGGAGTTAAAGAACTTCCGTTAATTGTTAAAGGTGATGTTGACGGTTCTGTGGAAGCATTATCCGATTCTTTAATGAAACTCTCGAATGAGGAAGTTGTGGTTAGAGTTATCCATAAAGGAGTAGGTGGTATTTCCGAAAGTGACGTCCTTTTAGCTGATGCTTCCGATGCAATTATTATAGGTTTCCACGTAAGACCGAATTTAAATGCGCGTAAACTTGCTGAAAATGAAAACGTAGATATCAGACTTTACAATGTTATTTATGATGCGATAAACGAAGTTAAATCTGCGCTTGAAGGTTTGCTTTCCCCGGTAATTTCGGAAGAAGTTATTGCTACTTTAGAAGTTCGTGATACATTTAAAGTTCCGAAATTCGGAACAGTTGCCGGCTGTTACGTTCTTGAAGGAAAATTAAATAGAAATAATAAAGTCCGTTTGATAAGAGACGGTATTGTTATTTTCGACGGCGAAATAGGTACATTAAAAAGATTTAAAGATGACGTTAGGGAAGTTGATGCCGGATATGAATGCGGATTAAATATTTCCAACTTTAACGATATTAAAGTCGGCGATATTTTAGAAGGCTATAAAATAGTCGAAACTAAAAAGAAACTTTCTTAATTAATATTCTGTTAAGCACTAGTTATAAATTTGTTCCCGATGCTTAATGTGGAGTTTATATTATGTCCCGTAGAACTGACAGAGTTGAAAACCTGATTAAAGAAGAAATTAGTTTAATCTTTTTACATAAACTGCATGATCCGGAATATGGTTTTTTAACAATAACCAGAGTTAAGGTTAGTGCAGATCTTAAAATTGCAAAAATTTATATTTCAATTTTAGAAAAGGATAAAAGAGAAGAAATTCTTAAGAAAGTTGTTGATAAAACTAAATTTATACGTTCCGAACTTGCCTCCCGTATAAGAATTAAATTTGTACCGGAACTAAAGTTCTTCCTGGATGACACTTTAGATTATGTAGAAAAGATTGATAGTTTAATTAAGAAGATACACGAACAGGATGCTGACAAAGGACACGAGTGATTTTTCAAATATTGATTTTATTTCCGGCGAAGTAATTCTTATCGATAAGCCTGCCGAATGGTCATCTTTTAAAGTTGTTCATAAAATCAGAAAAACTGTTGGTGTTAAAAAAGTTGGTCATGCAGGCACTTTAGATCCTCTTGCAACCGGACTTTTAATTTTATGCACAGGCAAAAAAACTAAAGAAATTTATAAATATCAGGATCTGAATAAAACTTATACCGGTACAATTACTCTTGGTAAAAGATCAGCCTCAATGGATTTAGGTTCTGAAATAATCGCGGAGAAACCAGTTGTTGGAATTGATGAAAATAAAATATTAGAAATCCGGGATAGTTTTTTAGGGAAAGTCTCTCAAGTTCCTCCAATGTATTCAGCTTTAAAAGTTGATGGAAAAAGACTTTACGATTTGGCAAGAAAAGGCAAAACGGTAAAGCGTGAACCTAGAGAAGTGAATATTGAAGAATTTAAGATTGAAGAGATTAATTTACCAGATATAAAATTTAAAATTGTTTGTTCCAAAGGGA
Source organism: uncultured Ignavibacteria bacterium (assembly GCA_963713505.1). Classification (GTDB taxonomy): domain Bacteria; phylum Bacteroidota; class Ignavibacteria; order Ignavibacteriales; family Ignavibacteriaceae; genus CAVQMC01. The sequence goes on from CAVQMC010000008.1 coordinate 15,473, forward strand.
CTTATATTAGAGTAATTGCCGATGATTTCGGTAATAAATTAGGCTGCGGAGCCTTGTTAAGTTCGCTTAGAAGAACAAAAATTGGAGATTATTCGGTAGAAAATGCATTTATTGTTGAAGAATTTATGTCTCGATTTAATGAAATCACACGAATTTCATAATGTTTATAATATATTTAATTACAATATGTTACAGAGTTTAAATTAGATTTTCAGTTAAAAAAAAATTATATTTATAGGCTTTTGTTTTTAAAAAGTGAATTATGCAAATATTTGATGACCCGTTAAAAATAGCAAAAGATAAAAATACTGTTTTAACGTTAGGAACTTTTGACGGTATTCATTTAGGGCATAAGAAAATTATTGAGAGAGTTAATAAAGATGCTGCTGAAATTAACGGTAGAAGTTTTCTTGTAACTTTTTATCCGCATCCCAGGAGCGTAATTTCAAAAGATTTTGAATTAAAATTATTAACAACTCAAAAAGAAAAAATAAATCTGCTGGAATCTTTAGGTGTTGAAAACCTTCTAATAATAAATTTCACTAAAGAGTTTTCACAGCAGACAGCAGAAGAGTTCTTTGTAAATTATATTCTGAATAAAATCGGTTTAAAAGAAATTGTTATCGGTTATGATCATCATTTTGGAAAAGGCCGCGGCGGAGATGTTCATAACTTTAAAAGAAATGGGAACCGAGTATGGTTTTAATGTTGTTCAAATTGATGCTTTTGATGTAAGCGGAGAATCGATAAGCAGTTCCAAAATCAGAAAAGCTTTGAATGAAGGTGATGTACAAAAAGCAGCATCATATTTAGGAAGATATTATTCTTTTAACGGATTGATAATCGAAGGCGATAAAAGAGGCAGGGAATTAGGATTTCCAACTGCAAATATTCAAATGGAAAACCCGGATAAACTTTTGCCTGCTATCGGAATTTATGTTGTTAAAGTAAAAGTAAAAAATAGCAATCATTTCGGTTTATTAAGCATAGGTAAAAGGCCGACGTTTTATAATTCCGGTAAAATTATTCCTGAAGTTTATTTATATGACTTCGATAAAGATATTTATAACGAAGAAATTAAAGTAGAATTAATTGAAAGATTAAGAGGAGAAGAAAAATTCTCATCGGCCGAAGAACTTGTTAAACAAATGAATAAAGACAAGGAAACCGGTTTAAAGATTTTAAGTAAAATAAATAATTAATCCCGGTATTTTTCTGGGATTACATCGTACAATAAAATAAAAGGTTAGTTAAATGACTAAAGAAGAAAAACTCGAGATAGTTCAAAAATTCGGTAAGGATCCAAAAGATTCCGGCAAATCGGAAGTTCAAATCGCTTTGCTTACAAAAAGAATTAATGATTTAACTGCGCATTTTAATGTGCATAAAAAAGACCACCATTCCAGGAGAGGTTTGATGATGATGGTTGGTAAAAGAAGAAGACTCTTGGATTATCTGATGAAAAAAGATATTAGCAGATACAGAGCAATTATTAAAGAATTGAATATCAGAAAGTAAGGAATTTTAAATGAAAATTGTAAAAGAGATAGAAATTGGTGGTAAGAAATTTTCTATTGAAACAGGCCGCCTTGCTAAACAAGCAAACGGTTCGGTTATGGTTAGATATGCAGATACAATGGTACTTGTTACTGCTGTTGCAGCAGATTCAGCTCCGGAAGATATAGATTATTTTCCGCTTCAAGTTGAATATAGAGAAAAAACTTCCGCTGCCGGAAAGTTTCCAGGCGGATATATTAAAAGAGAAGGAAGACCTTCCGAAAAAGAAATTTTAAGTGCAAGATTAATTGACAGACCGATCAGACCATTATTCCCCGATGAATACCGAAATGAAACCCAGTTGGTTGCATTTGTGTTTTCTCACGATGGTGAAAACGATGCAGATGTTCTTGGAGCTGTCGGTGCTTCTGCCGCTCTTACAATTTCTAATATCCCGTTCGCCGGTCCTATGGGAGAAGTTAGAGTTGGAAGAGTTAACGGACAGTTCGTCGTAAATCCGACATATTCACAATTAAAAGAGAGCGATATTGAATTGGTTGTCGGCGGGACTGCTGATTCAATAATGATGGTTGAAGGTGAATCCGATGAAGTTAGTGAAACTGATTTGCTGGAAGCATTAAAATTTGCTCATGAAGAAATCAAAAAACTTGTTCAGCTTCAAAATGAATTAAGAGAAGCTGTCGGAAAACCAAAAATGGAAGTTCCGGAAAAAGTTATAGATGAAGCATTAAAAAATGATGTTTATGAATTAGCACTTGAAAAATTTAAAGGAATAGTTCAATCTGTTCTTGCTAAAGAAGAAAGAAGTGAAAAAAATAAGGAGCTTAAAGAATCGGTTTTAGAAGCACTTGCTGAAAAATATCCTGAACAGGAAAAAGTAATTGGTGAAATTCTGCATGATATGGAAAAAGATCTTATGCGGAAAAGAATTCTTGATGAAGGAATGAGACTCGATGGAAGAAATACTACTCAAATTAGACCAATTACAATAGAAGCTGGTATTTTACCGAGAACTCACGGTTCAGCACTTTTTACAAGAGGTGAAACGCAAAGCTTAACAACAGTTACCTTGGGAACTAAAAATGATGAGCAGACTGTTGATGGTTTGATTGATGAATATTCCAAAAAGTTTATGCTTCATTATAACTTCCCGCCTTTTAGTGTCGGAGAAGTCGGCAGAATGACTGGAGTTGGAAGAAGAGAAATCGGTCATGGAAACTTAGCGGAAAGAGCTTTAAAAATGGTTATGCCCAAAGAAGATCAATTTCCTTATACTGTTCGTGTAATTTCCGATATTCTAGAATCAAACGGTTCTTCATCTATGGCAACTGTCTGCGCAGGCTCATTGGGATTGATGGACGCAGGCGTTCCTTTAAGAAGTGCAGTTTCCGGAATTGCAATGGGTCTGGTTAAAGAAGGCGATCAGTTCGCAATTCTATCCGACATTTTAGGCAATGAAGATCATTTGGGAGATATGGACTTTAAAGTTGCAGGTACTTCAAAAGGTATTACTGCATTTCAAATGGATATAAAAATTCACGGTATTTCTTTTGAAATTATGGAAAAAGCATTAGCTCAAGCAAAAGAGGGAAGAGCATTCATTCTTGGAAAAATGAATGAAGTAATAGATAAACCCCGTGATCTTTTATCCCCTTATGCTCCAAGATTAATTACAATGAAAGTTGATGTTGATCAAATAGGATTAATTATCGGTCCCGGAGGAAAAACAATCCAGGGAATGCAGAGATTATTCGGTGTTGACATTAATATTGATGATGACGGAACGGTTAATATTGCATCTCCGAACAAAGAAAATGCAACAAAGTGTAAAGAGTATATCAAAAAATTAACAGCAACTCCGGAAGTCGGCGAAGTTTACGACGGAGTTATTACAAAAATTATGGATTTCGGTGCGTTCGTAGAAATTTTACCCGGAAAAGAAGGCCTTCTTCACATATCTCAAATAGATAATAAGAGAGTAAACAAAGTAACAGATTACTTTAAAGAAGGCGATAAAGTTACCGTTAAATTATTAAAAATTGAAAACGGTAAATATTCTTTGAGCAGAAAAGAGCTGCTGAATGAAAACGGTAAAAAAGAAGAAGCACCTGCAGAAAAATAGAATTTAGTTTTAGTGATTTTATTCCGGACTTCAGTATTTATTTAAAGTTATTTGGCTGAAGTTTGGAAAATGTTTTTAGTAATAATTATAAGTATCAGTAAAAGCTTATGGCGGCATTAATAATTTTAAATATTTTATCATTATGTTTTTTTCTTAAGCTGAAGGAAAACTTTGAAAATGATAGCTATGCCGTTGAAAGCTTATTTTATCCAAGTTTTAATATGAAATTAAAAATTTCATTAAAAGAGTTTAGTCTATATGACAAAAGAAATTATAATAAATTCTTCCACTACGCAAACACGCGTTGCAATAACAGAAGACGGCAACCTGGTAGATTTTTTTGTGGATTATCCCGAAAATCGGCGAATGGTGGGGGACATATATCTGGGGAAAGTTGCTAGGGTTCTTCCGGGAATTAGAGCAGCTTTTATTGACATCGGCATGAAGCACGATGCATTTCTACACTTTTCCGATATCGGAGAAAGAACAGAACAATTCCAGGAATTATTGGGTGATGAAGATTCCGATGTTGATGATGATGAAGACGAAGAAGAAAACAGCAGACATTCAGATAGCAGAAGAAATAATAGGAACAATAACAATAATAATTCCAGCCAGCAGCAAGTTCCAAAACTTCACAAAGGACAGGATATCCTTGTTCAAATAACAAAAGAACCTGTCAACAATAAAGGTGTTCGTGTAACTTCATCAATTTCACTTCCAGGCAGGTTTTGTGTGCTGCTGCCTTTTGATAACAAAGTCGGAGTATCTAAAAAAATATCCGATTTTAGAGAACGAAGAAGATTAAGACATCTTGCCAGAGGAATTCTTCCTAAAAATTACGGATTAATAATTAGAACTGTTGCAAGAAATCAAACAGAAGATGCATTAAAAGATGATCTTCAAAATTTAGTAAAAACCTGGGAAGAAATTGAAGATTCAGTTAAAGGAGAAACTCCGCCTTCTTTAATTTATCAGGATTTAAATACTACCTCCAGTGTTATAAGAGATTTGTTTACTTCCGATGTTTCCAAGGTTTTTATTGATTCAAGAAAATCATTTAAACAAATAAAAAATTATGTCCAGCTTGTTCAGCCTGAAATTGTTGACAAAATAGAATTGTTTAAGGCTCATCATTCAATATTTGATTCCTTTAAAATTGAAGAACAGATTAAAACTTTAATGGGAAGAAAAGTCCCGCTTCCTTCCGGCGGATATTTAATTATTGAACATACCGAGGCAATGGTAGTTATTGATGTTAACAGCGGAAGATATGCAAAAAACAAAGAGCAGGAGCTAAATTCACTTAAAACAGATTTAGAATCTGCAAGGGAAATTGCACGACAACTCCGATTAAGAGATATCGGCGGAATCATAGTCGTTGATTTTATCGATCTTGAAGAAGAAAAAAACCGTAAAAAGATTTATGATGAATTGAAAAAAGAATTTAGAAAAGACAGGGCAAAAGTTTCCGTGCTTCCAATGTCGGATTTTGGTTTGGTTCAAATTACAAGACAAAGAATAAGACAAAATATTCTGCAGGCAATGAAGGAAGTTTGCCCTTACTGCAACGGAACAGGTTTATTAACAAAAAGTTCTCACCTTGTTTATGATTTGGAAGAATGGATTAAGAAATTTAAGAGACAATCAAAAGAAAAGTCGCTTATTATTAAATGTCACCCCACTGTTGCAACAAAACTTCTGGAAGGGAAAATTAAATTTTTAACGAAACTTCAATTAAAGTATTTTGTAAAACTTAGAATTGAAGAAGATGAAAATATGCCTTTAGGGCAGTTCAAACTTATTTCTAAAAAAACAGGCAAAGATCTCACTGAAGAAATTGCCTGATAAATTTAATTAAAAGGCGGAGAAACTTAATGAAGTTTTTTATTGATACTGCAAATATTGATGAAATAAAAGAAGCAGCCAGCCTCGGAATTTTAGATGGAGTAACAACAAATCCATCCTTGGTTTCCAAAGAAGGAAAAGATTTTAAAAAACTTTTGGATGAAATTTTAGCAATTGTTGATGGTCCTGTAAGTGCCGAAGTTATAGCAACTGATTATAACGGCATACTTAAAGAAGCTCGTGAGTACGCTAAGATAAATAAAAATATTGTTGTTAAAGTTCCGTTAATTAAAGAAGGTTTAAAAGCAGTTAAAACTTTAAGTGATGAAAACATAAAAACCAACGTAACATTATGTTTTTCGCCTTCTCAGGCTCTTCTTGCTGCAAAAGCCGGTGCAACTTATATTAGTCCTTTCGTGGGAAGATTGGATGACATAAGCACAAACGGAATGGAATTAATTTCTCAAATAGTTCAGATCTATAATAATTATAATTATGAAACAGAAGTTTTAGTTGCAAGTATTCGTCATCCTTTGCATTTGGTTGAGGCAGCTTTAATTGGCGCTGATGTTTGCACAATGCCCTTTAATGTTATAAATAAATTATTTAATCATCCTTTAACCGATGCCGGCTTGGAGAAATTTCTGAGCGACTGGAAAAAATTAGAAAACAATTAAAATTTTAATTAATATTGTTTAACAAAAGAATAAATTTAGTCTAACAAATAAATTCAAATACTGATGAAAAAAACAAAATTTTATAATATTCACGAAAAATCCGGTGCAAAAATTGTCGAATTTGCCGGTTACTTAATGCCGATTCAATACACATCTATTATTGCCGAACATAAAGCTGTGCGTCATTCAGTCGGCGTATTCGATGTTTCTCATATGGGCGAAGTATTTATTCAAGGCGAAAAAGCTTTAGACTTTGTTCAATACATTACAGTAAATGATGCTTCAAATTTATTTCCGGGAAGAGTTCAATATTCCGCAATGTGCTACAAAGACGGCGGAATAGTTGACGATTTACTTGTTTACAAAATTGCTGATGATCAATTTATGCTTGTTATAAATGCATCTAATATTGAAAAAGATGTTGCCTGGATGAAAGAGAATAATAGCTTTGATGTTGAAATAAATAATAGAAGCGATGAATTTTCTCTACTTGCCGTTCAGGGACCAAATTCAAAAGAAGTAATTCAAAAAATCTGCGACAAAGATTTAGATCTGGAATACTATCATTTCTTTAAATCTGAAATTGCCGGAGTAGAAATGATTGTAAGCCGAACAGGTTATACAGGCGAACTTGGTTATGAATTATATTTTGAAGGAAATGAAGAAACGGCAGAAAAAATTTGGAATGCAGTCTTTGAAGCCGGTAAACAATTTAATATTCAGCCGGTTGGTTTAGGTGCAAGAGATACTTTGAGACTTGAAGTTGGCTTTTGTTTATATGGAAATGATATTGATAAAACCACAAATCCTTTGGAAGCAGGTTTAGGATGGATTACCAAACTTAAAAAGAAAAGCGACTTTATAGCAAAAGATGTTTTGTTAAAAGTTAAAGAAGATGGACTTAAACGAAAACTTGTTGCAATGACCACGGAAGAAAAAGCATTTCCGCGTCATGGATATGAAATTTCTGTTGATAAAAAAGTCGTTGGAAATATTACTTCCGGCACTGTAAGTCCGATTTTAGAAAAACCAATTGCACTTGGTTATGTTGATATTAATCATTCCTCCGAGGGCAATCAATTGAACTTTTTAATTAGAGAAAAAGAAATACCGGCACAAGTTGTAAAATTACCATTTATTAAAAAGTAGTTTTTCATCGCATGAAGATTAATGTTTTATTTTCTCCATACACTGTTGAAGAATTATATTTTACAGGTAAAACCACTGTTGTAATTGATGTTCTTCGTGCAACAAGTACAATTCTGAATGCATTACAAAACGGTGCAAAAGAAATTGTCCCTGTTGCAACAGTTGAGTTTGCAGTTAAAGTATCAGGTGGTATGTTCGGCGGACAAACTTTACTAGGTGGAGAAAGAAATACAAAAAAAATTGAAGGTTTTGCTTTAGGTAATTCACCGCTTGAATATACTGAAGAAGTGGTTTCCGGAAAATCAATTGTATTTTATACAACCAACGGTTCTAAATCTATTGTTAAAGCAAAATTCTCAGAAAATTTATTTACTTGTTCATTCTTAAACTTAAATGCTGTTTCCGATCATTTGGTTAAGTTAAATAAAGATATCCAAATTTTATGTTCGGGCAGAGCAAATTCATTTTCTATGGAAGATGTTGTTTGTGCAGGCAAACTCGTAAATGAAATTAGTAAACAGATTGAAAATGTTGAATTATCGGATGCAGCAAAAGCCAGCGTTGCCTTGAATAAATCATTTGGAAAAAACATAGAAAAATTTTTAAGGGATACCGAACACGGCAAACTGCTTTTAGAAAATGGTTTTGAAGAAGATATTAAGTTTTGTAGTAAGTTAAATGGAATAAAAGCTGTACCTTATTTTACTCAGAATATACTTAAGCTGCTGCCTAATGGCGATGATGACTTATTGAATGGAACAACAGGTGAATCTAAATAAAGATGGCTGCAAAAAGAAAAACAAAAAAGAAAACCGAGACTTCTTCGAAAGGTGAAAATTATTTTACAATCTCAACTGAGAAAAAAAAGAAAATAATTGGAATTTTCTTAATTGTTTTCTCTATCCTGATTTTGTTAAGTATTATTTCATATTCACGTTTTGATAAAGCCAATCTTAATTATTCTTTTGGCGATTTTTTCAGAGCTTTCAGTTCAAATTCAGATTTTGTACAGAAAGCAGAAAGTACTCATAACTGGCTGGGAATTTTTGGAGCATATATTTCCGATTTCTTTATAAATTCTACAGTCGGAATATTTTCTATTGTTTTTCCTGTCATGTTTTTTATTTGGGGATATTCATTCTTTCAGAAAATTAATTCACGCACTATAATTCACACTTCTAATTTTTTAATAATATCTGCCATAATACTTTCCACATTTTTTGGTGTTTTAAGAATGCACTATAATGTGTTTGACGGTGTAATGGAATTATCCGGTTCAGTCGGGGATTATTTGGGAGAAGTTTTCAGCAGAATATTAGGCGGAGTCGGAAGTTTAATATTTCTTTTTGCTGCTTTTATAGTTCTTTTAATTTTTGCTTTTGATATCAAAGTTGAAAAGATATTTGAATATTTAAAACTTGCATTTACATCATCGGTTGAAAAATTAAAAGAAGCTTCCGAAGAAAACGGTAAAGCGGAAAAGGAAACTAATCTTGATAAAATAAAAGATTTAAGTGAGGAATCACCTAGAAAGAAAAAGAAAAAAGTTAAGGAGAAGGCAAAAGAAAAAGCTGACAGATAAAGAATTGGCTGAAGAAGAATCTGAAGAAGAAACAAGAATCAGAATTATTCGTAAAGATGAAGAACCGCCTAAACAGGAAGAAAATGTTGTATTAAAAGATGAAGACAAAAAAGTTGATCTAGAAAAAACCGGTGAAATGCCTGCCAAGGATTTAGATAAAAACAAAGAAGCTTCGCTGCCTAATCAGTGGGAAGAAAAAATAGATTTTAAAAAAGCATCTTTGGATTTGCTTGATCCTGTTCCGGCAGAGGATTTTAAAGTTGCTGAAGAAGAACTGACACGAAATGCCGAACTATTAAAAGAAAAATTAAAATTATTTGATATTGATATTCAGGATATTTCCGTAACTCCCGGACCTGTTGTTACTTTATATGAAATTGTTCCTGCTCCCGGAGTTAAGATTAGTAAAATAGTCGGATTGGAAAATGATATTGCATTAGCATTAGCAGCGCGGGGAATAAGAATTATTGCTCCTATTCCCGGTAAAAGTGCAATCGGAGTTGAAATTCCAAATGCCGAAGCTTCTTTAGTAAATGCAAGAAGTGTTTTAGGAAAAGTTTCGGAATCAAAATATGAACTGCCTATGGTTCTGGGTAAAATGATTAATGGAGATGTTTACATTACAGATTTAGCTAAGATGCCTCACTTATTAATTGCTGGTTCTACGGGATCGGGAAAAAGTGTCGGTATTAATATGATCGTAAGCAGTCTTCTTTTTACCAAACATCCTTCCGAAGTAAAATTAATAATGATCGATCCGAAGAAAATTGAATTATCATTTTATAATAAACTAAGAAAACATTATTTAGCTGTCTCACCTGATCTTGATGAAGAAATAATTACAAATCCGCAAAATGCAATTCTTGTTCTTAAGTCTGTTGAATATGAAATGGAAAAGAGATACGACAAATTAGCAAAAGCCGGAGTAAGGAATATTGTAGATTATAATAAAAAGGTTTCAGACCCTAAAAGAAAACCTCATGATACTGAAAATATGAAGCACCATCCGATTCCATATTTAATTGTAATTGTTGATGAGCTTGCAGACTTAATGATAACAGCAGGAAAAGAAGTTGAGGAACCGATTACAAGATTAGCACAGTTAGCAAGAGCAGTTGGAATTCATCTTGTTTTAGCTACACAAAGGCCATCTGTTAATGTAATTACCGGTGTTATTAAAGCTAACTTCAGTGCAAGAATTGCTTACCAGGTTGCAACAAAAATTGACTCAAGAACAATTTTGGATATGAACGGAGCCGAGCAGCTTTTGGGTAAAGGCGATATGCTGTTTCTGCCTACAGGTTCTCCCAAACCTATAAGAATCCAAAACGCTTTTATTTCTACCGATGAAGTAGAGAAAATAACAAATTATATTTATTCCCAGCAGGGTTATTCAAAACCTTATTATTTACCATCAATTTATGAAAAGAAAAAAGCTGCAGTAGGAAATTTCTTAGCTGAATTAGATCCGATGTTTGAAGATGCAGCAAGAGTTATTGTAAGGCATCAGCAGGGTTCGGTTTCATTATTACAAAGAAGATTAAAACTCGGTTATTCTAGAGCAGCAAGAATTGTAGATCAATTGGAAGAAGCCGGCGTTGTTGGTCCTAATGACGGAAGCAAAGCAAGAACGGTTTTAGTTGAAAATGAAGAACAGCTTGAAACAATTTTAAGAAACATTTAGAAAACAGATGAAAAAATTAACAATTTTATTTTTAGTTTTTATTTCTATTCAATTGTCTGCACAAACCTCCGCAGATTCAACATTAAAATTACTTCAGAATAAATTTAATACTATAAATGATTTATCAGCAAATATTAAACAATTACTGAATGGAAGTGAAAATTTATCCGGAAAATTTTTATTTAAGAAAGAAAATAATTTACGGATTGAACTTGGTAATATCACAATTGTCTCCAATGGAAAAACAGTTTGGAATTATAATAAAAAACAAAATAAGGTTATAATCAGCAATTATGATGAAAATGATGCTTCAATTCTTTCAATGAGAAACATAATTTTTGATTATCCGTCTAAATGTGCTGTGACATTAGTAAAATCAGGAACAAATAACATTTTGGCTTTTATTCCGCATAATACCGCTGAATTAAATTTTAAAGAAGCTAAGCTTTGGTTAAATAATGAAAATCTGATATCAAAAGTAGTTGTAAGTGAAATGAGTGGTAACAGCATTGAATTAGATTTTTCTAATTATAAATTAAACATACAAACTCCGGACTCTAAATTCACATTCAGCCCGCCGAAAGGATGCAAAATTATTGACCTCCGATAAGTTTAAAATAAGAAAACATATTAAAGGTATTGCTAACTTTGTTTTCTCGATAGCATTGTCAATTTTCTTCCTTTACATTGCTTTTCATGATGTAAATTTTGACGCAGTAATGTCAATTGTTTCTCAGGCTTCAATTTTTTGGATTTTTGTCTTTATAATTGTAATTATGTCTTCGCATTTTGTTAGAGCAATTAGATGGAAAATAATTCTCCGCTCAGTAAAAGAAGATACAGCAATTAAAAATTTGTTCGGTGCATTAATGGTTGGTTATGGAGTCAACTGCGTAATTCCGCGTTTGGGAGAAGTTTCCAGAGCTGTCCTGCTTGGAAAATGGGAACATCTTTCAAGATCATCTATGTTCGGAACTGTTATAGTTGAAAGGGTTATTGATATAATATTTTTAGGTTTAGCAGTTTTAGCTTCCTTAATAATATGGACCGAAGATATTTCAGTAAAATTTCCCTGGCTCAAATCAACTCTTTATATTACAGCTGCTATTATGGTAGTTGTAATCGTTTTCTTATACTTGACAATCCGATATAAAGAAAAATTTTACGGAATTATAGTGAGATTATTAAGCCGCTTTTCCGAAAAGCTTGCTCATAAAGTCGGCTACATTTTCCAAATGCTTGCTGAAGGATTTGCAAGTTTAAAAGGAACTAAAAATTATTTGCTTACAATTTTTTTGAGTGTTGTAATAATGCTGCTTTACGGGTTAAGTTCTTATGTAGGATTTTACACCGTAGGAATGGAACATATTAAACCTGTAACTTATGCAATGGCCTGGGTGCTTATGAGCATAAGTGCAATTGGAGTTGTAATTCCAACTCCGGGCGCAACCGGTTCTTATCATACTTTAGCAAAATCCACTTTAGTGTTGTTATTCGGTTTTGGTGAGGCCGTAAGTTTAGCGTATGCTTTTTTAACACACATTGTTTCATATTTCTTGTTTATTTTCACATCGCTTATATTTTTCTTTGTACTTAATAAACAACATGATAATCTAATCAAAGTTGTTGAAACAGATTTGGATGAATTATGAAATATCTTTTCTCTTTTATAGCTGTGTTGCTGGTATCCGTTTCCACTTATGCTCAGTTTGATGTAAGAGCCGGAATGGGAATTCAATTGGTAAATAATCCTTCATTGACAGATTATATAAATCAAAATTTTGCCGACCCAAGCAACAGGCTCTCGAATTTTAATACTGCAATTGTTTTTTCTGCAGAAGGTGATTATCACCTAAATGAAAAATATCAAGTCGGATTAGAGGCCGCATATTTAATTAATTCATTTAATTATAATGTTACCGGCGGTAATTACAATTTATCTTACGGAATCATTATGCCCACTTTAACTGCTTATTATGTTATATCAGGCAAGGGTTATAATTTTAAATTCGGCGGCGGTGTCGGCCCAAGGTTTACAATTGTTGATCAAACATCACCGCAATTATCAGTTTCTCAAACTTATACTTCAACCGGATTTGGTTTTTTATTAAGAGCCGATGGAAATACTCTGCTCAGCGATAACTTATATGCAAATATTGGCGCCGATTTAAGATACGATTTTAACGGTGAACCCAAAAAAGATGGACAGTATATAGTTAATCCTGTATATAGTGAAAATGTAAATTTTAACACTCTTTCAATAGGATTAAGATTAGGAATTACATATCAATTTTAGGAGGTTAGTTGAATATAATTGAAGCGATTATACTTGGACTTATACAGGGGATAACAGAATTCTTGCCAATCAGCAGTACGGGACATTTAACTTTAGCAGGAAAATTTTTACACTTAATTCCGCAAGATCATCCTGAAAAATGGACCGCATTTATTGCTGTAATTCAATTAGGAACTTTAGTTTCTATCCTGATTTATTTTTGGAAAGAAATCTGGCTCATCATTTCTGATTTTTTAAAAGAAAATGTTACACACAGAATTAAATATTCGGATCAAAATTTAAATTCCAGATTAGGCTGGCTAATTATAATCGGAACAATTCCGGTCGTAATAATCGGTTTAGGTTTTAAAGATGTAATTGAAGGAAGTTTAACAAAAAATTTAGTCGTAATTGCAAGCAGTTTAATCGGATTAGCAATAATACTTGCAATTGCCGAAAAAATTGCAAATTTCAAAAAAGAAATAAAAGATATAACAATTTTAGATTCTATTGTTATTGGTATTGCACAATCATTTGCTTTGATTCCAGGTTCTTCACGCTCCGGTACTACTATTACCGGCGGATTATTTATGGGGTTGAAAAGAGAAACCGCTGCAAGGTTTTCTTTTTTATTAAGTATTCCGGCTGTATTTGCAAGCGGATTATTAGAATTGTATGAAGCTTTAAAATTTATAGATGCTTCAATGGCTCTCAATTTAGTGATTTCTACCATTGTTGCAGGAATAAGCGGATATATGGCAATAGATTTTCTCTTAAAATATTTGAGAAAAAATACTACTTTTATTTTTGTTTATTACAGAATTGTATTAGGTGTTCTAATTTTAGTATTAATTGCTTATAAAGTTATTCAACCATAGGAGGTAGCTATGAAAAGTTTTTTGTTCTCTTTGTTGTTCCTTGTTTTCTTAGTAGGATGCAAAGAGTCCAGTTCAAATAATAATATGCAGGAAAATCAAAATAATAAAACGGAAAGCAGTAAAATGAGCGAACTTCAAACAGGACCGGATTCAATTCTTGTTGCAGAAATTGTTACAAACATGGGTAATATTGATATTCAGCTTTTCCCTGATAAAGCACCCAAAACTGTGGAGAATTTTGTCGGATTAGCAAAAAAAGGTTATTACAAAGGTGTAATATTTCATAGAGTTATAGAAAATTTTATGATCCAGGGAGGAGATCCGACAGGAACCGGAAGAGGCGGCGAAAGTTTGTGGGGCGGAAAATTTGATGATGAAATAAATCCTTCATTAAAATTTGATAGTCCTGGTTATTTGGCAATGGCAAATGCAGGTCCGAATACAAACGGAAGTCAGTTTTTTATTACAACCGTTCCGACTCCATGGTTAAACGGGCATCATACAATTTTTGGAAAAGTAATTGAAGGAATGGATGTAGTTGATGCAATAAGTAAGGTTCCTACAACTCCGCAGAATAACAAACCTTTAAAAGACGTTGTTATGGAAGAAGTAAAAATTGAGAAAAAAGCTAAATCGGATAATAACTCTAAATAAATCTTTCTAAATTATTAATCACCTGTTGTTTTTTTTTGATTTAACGGCAGGTGATTTTTATTTATATCAAAAAAAATTAATTAAATGAAACAAGAAGAATATTTTTCTTCTAGATGGACATTAATAATTGCCACAATTGGAATTGCTGTCGGTACAGGTAATATTTGGCGTTTTTCCAGAATTGTTGCCCAGAACGGCGGTGGTTCATTTTTAATTCCTTGGGTGGTATTTTTATTAATCTGGTCAGTTCCATTAATTATTGCTGAATTTGCAATCGGTAAATCCACAAGATTTGGTCCTGTCGGTGCTATTTCTAAAACTGCCGGAAAAAAGTTTGCATGGATGGGAGCTTTTATTGTATTTGTTTCAACTGCTATTATGTTCTACTATTCTGTGGTTACAGGATGGTGCCTTAAATACTTTTTATCCGCAGTTACCGGGGATTTATTTAAAACGAGTAATCATCTCCTTTACTGGGAAAAATTTGCTGACAGCTTTCAGCCGGTAGTTTATCATTTGATTTCCATCTCAATTGTTGCTGTTATTGTTTATAGAGGTGTTACAAAAGGAATTGAAAAAGTAACTAAATATCTTGTCCCTGCTTTATTAATAATTTTAGTAATTCTTTTTGTAAGAGCAGTAACTTTACCAAACGCAATTGACGGGATTAAATATTTCTTTACTCCCCATCTCGATAAAATTTTGGATTATAAAGTTTGGCTGAATGCATTAACACAAAATGCATGGGATACCGGAGCCGGCTGGGGATTAATAATGACTTATGCAATTTATATGAGAAAAAAAGAAGATATTTCTTTAAATGCTGCATTAATCGGATTTGGAAATAATTCTGTTTCGCTGCTTGCAGGAATTATAATTTTCTCAACAGTATTTTCTTTAAGTTCAATTGATGCAATGTCGAAAATAACACAATCCGGTCCTGCAAACACTGGCTTAACTTTTATTTATTTACCACTTTTATTTTCAAAGATATCTTCGGTTAATTTAGTCAATATATTTTTTGCATCAATATTTTTCCTGGCTTTGTTCTTTGCAGCAATAACATCATTAATCTCTATGGTTGAACTTGCGACAAGAACTTTAATTGATTTTGGATTAAAAAGAAAAAAGGCGATTATATTCACAGCAACCGCCGGATTCTTGTTTGGAATTCCTTCTGCTATCAATTTGGACTTTCTCACAAACCAGGATTGGGTTTGGGGCGTTGGTTTGATTGTAAGCGGAGCGTTTATTGCTTTTTCTATTATTAAATTTGGTGTAAATAAATTTAGAAATGAATTAATAAATGGTTTTGGAAGCGATGTTAAAATTGGAAAATGGTACAACGTTGTTATTAGTTTTTTTATTCCGCTGCAGGTAATAATTTTAATTTCATGGTGGCTTATTTCTTCGGTAAATTGGGATCCGGAATGGTGGAACCCTTTTCATCTGGAAAATGCCGGAACAGTATTGTTTCAATGGGCAATTGTATTGATTGTATTTATTATTTTCAATAAAAAAATGGCTAATAAAACTCTGGAAAAAAATTAAAATGAATTTGATAACAATTATTACAATGATATTAGTTTTAGGCTTAGTTTGGGGCGGCGTACTGTTCTTTATGATAAGAGCATTTAAATATGAAAAAATAAAACAAAATAATGGCAAAAAGTAGAACAAAAACACCGCAAATTGGTGAAGCGGTTAAGAAAATAAAGAAGAATGAATTAGATCCAATTTTCTTTTTTTACGGTGAAGATTCATTTAATATTGAAAAAACTGTTGAAATGGTTGTGCAGGCTGTGAAGCCTTTATTATCATCGGAATTTGATTCTGAAACTTTTTATGGTGATGATAAATCCGTTAATGATGTTTTGGATTTTGCTTCATCGTTTCCTTTCGGTTCAGGCAAAAAACTTATAATTCTTAAGGAATTTGAAAAAATAAAAGACAAAAAAAATCTTGCCATGTATGCTGAATCTCCTGCAGATTTTACTGTTTTGATTATTATTTATAACGGAGATATTTCCAATCTTGATTCCGAACCCTATAAGACTTTGATAAAAAATAATTTTATTTATAATTCAAAAGAATTGAAAGGCGAAAACTTAATTGACTGGATAGTCGAGTTTGTCTCTGAAAACGAAAAACAAATTGATCGAGAAAATGCCGGACTTTTAATTGATATTGCCGGGGAAAATAGAAGTACCATAGAATCACAGCTAAAAAAAATATTCACATTTTTAGAAGGCCAAAAAGAAATAACAATTGAATCAATCCGTGCACTTTCAACTGTTCTAAAAGAATATAGTATTTTCGATCTTCAGAATGTAATAGGAAAAAAAGATAAATATAATTCGTTAAAAGTAGCGTTTAATATGCTGGATAAAGGAAAAGAACCGACTTACATAATTCATATGCTGACCAGATATTTTACGGGACTTTCCAAAATAAATGAATTAAAAGAAAAGAAAGTTTCTAATGATGCTGCCGCACGAATTGTGGGAACACATCCTTATTATTATAAAGATTATCTTAATGCAAGAATGAAATATTCCGATAAAGATTTATACAATTGCGTAAATGCGTTGCTGGAAGCAGATATATCTGTTAAAACAACATCAGCAGAAGATAAAACCATAATTGAGCTTTTAATTGCTAAAATTTTACAAAAAAATTAATCGATTATTTGCTGAATATTTACTATTAATGATTTGTTTTACATTATTCCTGTATTTTTGAAATGATTGCGCTATCACTTTCAAAATAGTTAAAAATTTGACTAATTTATTATGCAATTGTTGAAACAATATTTTATCACAAGAGTATAACGCAAGTTGACCGAGAAAAACCTCAATGAATTAACTGATGAAGAATTGATCCTGGAATTCCAGGAGAACAATACCATTAAAGCTTATGAAATTCTGGTTAACAGATATAAAAATCCCCTGACAAACTATGTGTTTAGGTTTTTAGGTGATTACGAAGCTTGTGTGGATGTTGTTCAGGAAACGATGATCAAGGTTTTCCGATATAAAGATTCTTATAATTCAATTGCTAAATTTTCTACTTGGATTTATACAATTGCAGGAAATTTGGCCAGAACAGAATATCAAAAAAGAAAAAGAAGAAAGTTCTTCTCCATAAATGCTGCAGGTGAAGATAAAGATGAAAATTACGATATTCCGGATGAGAATTACAGACCGGATATAATTGCCGACAGCGGAATTAAAGATGAAATTATTCAAAAAGCTATTTTGAAAGTATCCGATGCATATAGAGAAATGGTAATATTAAGAGATATTCAGGGGTTATCTTACGAAGAAATTGCCGAAATTTCGGGAGTAAATGTCGGCACCGTAAAATCCCGTATTAACAGGGGAAGAGCACAATTACAAGATATGTTAAAAGATATATACAAAGAATGAAGGATGGGTAATGGAAATTAATGATGAAGAACCCCGTTATAAGGAAATAATTACTCTTTTGAATAAGCTTCAGCAGGTTAATGCGCCTGCAAATTTTGAAGCTGATTTAATGAGAAGAATCAATTCTGAATATTTACAGAAACAGCCATTATTTTGGGAAAAATTTTTCGTCCCGTCCAGGTTGATTCCGGCAATGGCTTTGGGAATTGCAGTTTTAATTGTTGTTTTTTCAATTAATTTAAATAATACCGATGCCGGAAATCCTTTATTAAGCGATCCAAGAGTTAGAGAAGATGTTATCTCCAGTAATGATCTTACAAAATCATTAATTGAAGAAAAGATAAACGAAATTAATAATTCAAAAGAAACTGATGCTTTAGAAAATTCTCAGCCGGCAGGAAAAAAGAATTCATTGAAAAGAGAAAAGGATAAATCTTCATTGGCAGGACCCAAGAAGGTCAAATAGTTACAATATGCAGCTTTCTAAAAGTAACGGGGGTTATTATATAAATAAAGCCGGATTCAATTTCAGACAGGTAAATCTTTTGCCAAGCGAAAGAATTAAAGTGAACGAATTAAAGCAGAAAATGGAAGAATATATCCAAAAAATGAAAAATTAGTGCATTTTCTTAGTTTTATTAAATTGTAATTAAATTAAAATATTCTTATTTTTAACGCTACATTTTTTTAGGAAATAGAAATAATTTTAGGCAAATAATTATGAAAAAAGGAATTCACCCGGAATATCGACCAGTTGTTTTTCAAGATTCTTCTGCAGATTTTGCATTTTTGACCAGATCAACGATAAAAACAAGTGAAACTATTAAATGGGAAGACGGAAATACTTATCCTTTAGTAAAACTGGAAATTTCCAGTGCATCTCATCCGTTTTTTACCGGTAAACAGAAATTAGTTGATACTGCCGGTCGTGTTGAGAAATTCAAGAAAAAATACGCAAAGAAGAATTAATTTTAATAATTTAGTTCGATGTAGTAGATGATAAAGCCAGTTTAATACTGGCTTTTTTTTTACACGATATTATTACTATTAATTTTTTTATGTTGTTTAATAACAATTAATTACGGAATTTGACCTCTGTATTTCATAAATCTGAATATATTATTTAAAATAAAATTTAATGAAAAAGAATACTAAAATAGTTTTAATAAGTGTTGCTGTAGTCGCAGTTCTAATATTGCTTGCTCTTCCCAAAATTAATTTATCAGGTGGATCTGAAGAAAATGGTGGTCCATCTTCTAATCAATTTAAAGCCTTGCCGGTTAAAGCGCATATTTTGGAATTTCAAAGATTGGCGAATAAAGTATTAACTACCGGAACAGTTATGGCGAATGAAGAAGTCGAACTTAAAAGTGAAGTTTCCGGTAAAATAATAAAAATTTTATTTAAAGAAGGAAGTTATGTTAAAGAAGGCGACCTTTTAATTAAAATAAATGATTCGGAATTACAGGCTCAACTTACTCGTGAACAATTTAATTTAAAATTATTGGAAGATAAAGAATACAGACAAAGAAAACTTTTAGAAAAGGAAGCAATAAGTAAAGAAGATTATGATGATGCTTTGAATAATTTGAATGTTACAAAAGCACAAGTTGAATTGATAAAAGCCCAAATTGAAAAAACAGAAATTAAAGCACCGTTTAACGGAATAGTGGGATTAAAAAATGTGAGTGTAGGAAGCTTTGTGACTTCATCAACGGTAATCGCTACTTTACAGAATATTAATCCTATAAAAATTGAATTTTCAGTTCCTGAAAAATATTCGTCGGATGTAAAAGTTGGTGATGAAATTAATTTTACTGTTACAGGGAATGAACATAATTACACTGCAAAAATATATGCAATTGAACCCAAAATTGATCTAGTTACAAGAACTTTAAGAATGAGAGCAAAATATACCGCTAATAATCAGGGAGATATTCTTCCCGGAGCTTTTGCTGATGTAGAATTAATTTTAAATGACATAAAAGATGCTTTAATGATTCCAAGTTATGCTTTGGTTCCCGAACTAAAAGGACAAAAAGTTTTTGTTTATAAAAATGGAAAGGCTGTTTCCGTAGATGTTGAAACCGGAATTAGAACCGATAAAGATGTACAAATTACTAAAGGTCTTAATGAAAAAGATACTGTTATTATCTCCGGGATACTTCAATTAAGACCGGACTCACCGGTTACTGTGTCTGAATTTAATTAGAAATTTATTTTATGAGTTTATCATCTTTAAGCATACGAAGACCTGTTTTAACGATTGTAATGTCAATTGCTATTGTTGTATTGGGCATTATTGGTTATACCTATTTAGGTGTTCGTGAATATCCGGCAGTCGATCCTCCTATAATAACTGTATCCACAAATTACACCGGTGCAAATGCAGATGTTATTGAAACTCAAATTACAGAACCTCTTGAAGAATCAATTAATGGAATTGCCGGAATTAGATCTTTAACTTCAGTTAGCCGTGACGGCAGAAGTACAATTACAGTTGAATTTAATTTAGATGTAGATTTGGAAACTGCTGCAAATGATGTCCGTGATAAAGTTTCAAGGGCTTTATACTCATTACCTCCGGATATAGAAAATCCTGTCGTATCTAAGGCAGACGCCGATGCATCGCCTATTGTATTTCTAAATATTCAGAGTGATACACGAAATCTGCTGGAATTATCGCAAGTTGCCGATAATATTTTTAAAGAAAGATTTCAAACGATTCCCGGAGTTAGTTCAGTTAGTATTTGGGGCGAAAAAAAATATGCTATGCGGCTTTTGCTTAATCCCGCAAAACTTGCAGCCTACCAATTAACCCCATTGGATGTTAAAAATGCTTTAAACCGTGAGAATGTTGAATTACCCTCTGGTACAATTGAAGGAAATAACACTGAATTATCAATAAGAACGATTGGACGTTTACGCACTGTTGATGAATTTGATAATCTGATTGTAAAACAATCCGGCGGAAATGTTGTAAGATTAAAAGATTTGGGACATGCCGAATTAGCTCCGGAAAATGAAAAATCAATTTTGAAACGAGACGGAATTCCAATGGTCGGTGTTGTTCTTATTGCTCAGCCGGGTGCAAATAACATTGCCATAGTAAATGAGTTTTATAAAAGACTTGCTCAAATTAAAAAAGATCTTCCCCCGGATATTAAAACCGGAATTGGGTTTGATATAACTAAGTATATACGTGATTCTATTACCGAAGTTGAGCAGACAATTTTTGTTGCTTTCGGACTTGTTGTTTTAATTATCTTTTTATTTTTAAGAGATTGGCGAACAACATTAATTCCGGTTATTGCAATTCCAATTTCATTAATTGGTGCTTTTTTCATAATGTATTTTATGGATTTTTCCATAAATGTTTTAACTCTGCTTGGAATTGTTTTGGCTATTGGTATTGTGGTGGATGATGCAATTGTTGTACTGGAAAATATCTATGCAAAAATTGAAGAAGGTATGGGCCCGAGAGAAGCAGCTGCAAAAGGTTCTGCAGAAATTTTCTTTGCAATTATATCTACAACTATTGCATTAGCTTCCGTTTTTCTTCCAATTATATTTTTACAGGGATTAACCGGAAGGTTGTTTAGGGAATTTGGAATTGTTATTGCCGGTTCTGTTATAATTTCTGCTTTCGTTGCTTTAACTCTTACTCCAATGCTTGGTTCCAAAATATTGAGGCACAAACAAAAGCATTCAAAATTTTATTATTTGACCGAACCGTTTTTTGTAAAATTAAATAAAACTTATAGAAATTCTTTAGATGCATTTTTGAATCACAGATGGCTTGCATTTGTTCTAATGGCTGCATCAATTGGTTTAATCTGGGTATTTTTCAAAAACACTCCTTCTGAATTAGCTCCTTTAGAAGATAGAAGCAGTTTATATTTTTTTGCTACTGCTCCGGAAGGTGCTTCTTTTGAATATATGGATAGATTTATGGATCATCTTATCCAAACTATAAAAGACAGCATTCCGGAAAGAGATGCAGTTATTTCCGTTACTTCTCCCGGGTTTGGTGCTTCCGGCTCGGTTAATTCAGGTTTTGCTTATTTAATATTAAAAGATCCCGATCAACGTATTAGGTCTCAGCAGCAAATTGCAGATGATATTTCAAAAGACTTGAATAACTTAACTGCTGCAAGAGTTTTTGTTGTTCAGCAGCAGTCTATAGGTAGAAGAAGAGGGGGATTGCCGGTTCAATATGTTTTACAGGCTCCAAATTTTGAAAAGCTTAGAGAATATTTACCAAAATTTTTAGAAGCAGCGAGAAAAGATCCCACTTTTGCTTTTGTTGATGTTAATTTGAAATTCAATAAACCCGAATTAAAAATTCAAATAAATCGGCAAAGGGCTAGAGATTTAGGAGTTTCAACTATTGATATTGCACAAACTATTCAGGCCGCTTTCAGCGGACAAAGATTTGGTTATTTTATAAAAGACGGAAAACAATATCAGGTAATCGGACAATTGTCCAGACAGGATAGAGATGCTCCAATAGATTTAACTTCTCTTTATGTAAAAAATAACAGAGGAGAATTGATCCAGCTGGATAATGTTATTAATGTTTCGGAACAAAGCACACCTCCTCAGCTTTATAGATTTAATAGATATGTTTCAGCTACGGTATCTGCCGCTTTAGCTCCCGGTAAAACAATTGGCGACGGAATTAAAGCAATGAATGCAGTTTCTAAAAAAGTTTTGGATCAATCTTTTTCTACGGCTTTAGACGGCGCTTCAAAGGATTATGCAGAAAGTTCTTCCAGTTTAATTTTTGCTTTTCTGCTTGCAATCGGATTTATTTATTTAGTCCTTGCTGCGCAGTTTGAAAGCTTTAGAGATCCTTTTATCATTTTGTTTACAGTTCCTTTAGCAATTTTAGGGGCCTTATTGTCTTTATGGTATTTCAATCAAACACTCAATATTTTTAGTGAGATTGGAATTATCATGCTTATCGGATTGGTTACTAAAAACGGAATTTTAATTGTTGAATTTGCAAACCAAAGAAAAGCCGCAGGATTGGATAGACTTGTGGCAATTAAAGATGCCGCTGCAGCACGATTAAGACCAATTTTAATGACAAGTCTTTCAACTGTTTTAGGAATTTTGCCGATTGCATTGGCGCTCGGTGCAGGTTCAGAAAGCCGTGTTTCTATGGGAATTGCAGTTATTGGCGGAATGATATTCTCAACGTTTTTAACTCTGATGATAATTCCTGCAGTTTATACTTTCTTTTCTAGAAAAACTGCAACTGTTTCTAATGTAACCGAATCCGATGAAAATCTGCAGGAAGAATTCGCAGCAAAATAATAATGGTTTATTTTTTATACAAAATTTCATTTTATGATTAAAAAACTTTTTTATTTAGAATTAATATTAGTTTTTGCAATATTTTATAATCCAAATATTTTTTCTCAAGATCTTCTTACATTAAAAGATGCTGTAGAAATTTCTCTTAAAAATAATTACTCAATTAACATTGCCAGGAATGAACAGCAGATTTCCAATAATAATTCCAACATAGGAAATGCAGGATTTTTACCAACATTAGATGCAAATGGAAATTATACTAAAAGTATCAGTAATATAAAACAGGAATACAGTAGCGGATCTTCTATAGAAAGAAACGGCTCTAAATCTTCTAACCTTAATGCCGGAATCTCTTTAAACTGGACAATCTTTGATGGCCTTAATATGTTTGCTTCCCTAAGCCGGTTAAAGGAACTTAGAAAAATCGGAGATTTGAATTTTAAATCCACAGTCGAAAGTAATATCTCGAATGTGACTTCAACTTATTTTAATATTGTTAGAGAAGAGCAAGTGATTGATGTTCTTAAAAGAACAATTGCAATTTCAAATGAAAGAGTAAAAATAGCAAAGGATAAATTAGAATTGGGCTCAGGTTCTAAATTCGACTTACTTCAGGCTCAAGTAGATTTGAATGATGATAAATCCAATTTATTACAGGAGGAATTAACTTTATCTCAATTGAAAATAAAATTAAATAATTCTTTGGGCAGAAATGCTGATGAAGATTTTTCAGTTGCAGATACAATATTAATAAACAGAGATTTAAACTTTAAAGATTTGCAAGAATTGGTTGTAAATCAGAATAGTCAGTTAAGAATTGCTGAGCAAAATAAAAATATTTCCGAATTAGATTTAAGAATTGCGCAGTCGGATTGGTTCCCGACAATTAGTTTGAATGCAGGTTATAGTTTCAGCAGGTCAGAAGCGGAAGCCGGATTTTTCAAATCAAATCAAAGCGGAGCATTTAATTACGGAGTAACAGCATCATTAAATTTATTTGATGGTTTAAATACAAGCAGAAAAATTCAAAATGCAGAAATTTCGATTGAAACTAACGAATTATATTTTAAGCAGACAGAAAATCAGGTTAACTCAGATTTACTTCATACTTACAAAGAATATGAAAACAGTATTCAATTAGTAGATCTTGAAACAGAAAATTTAAATGCAGCCGAAGAAAATGTTTCTGTAGCATTAGAAAAATTAAAATTAGGAAATATTACTCCTTTGGAATTTAGGGAAACTCAAAGAAAAATGATCGATGCAAAAAGCAAACTTGTAGCTGCTCAATACCAGGCAAAATCTGCAGAAACTGAACTATTAAGGCTCAGCGGACAGTTAGTGAAATCTGAGTAATTATTTGAATATTTTACCGTAAAAGCAATTCTTGTCATAATTCTTATAAAGAATCTTACCTTAAAAAGTGTTAAATTATAAAATATTTTTAAAATTCTTAATATTTAATGCACATTTGTATTTTCGAGGACACTGAATATAAAAATCTGGAACCTTTGGTCTTTTCCAGACCGGTTTACGATTTATTATTTGGATTTGATACTCTTAGAAATAGAATTTTAAGAGAATTCAAAACAAAAAATTATTCGCTTCAATGCAGAAATTATTTAGCTGAAAGCTTAAAAAATCAAAATCATAATATTTTAGTTAATGAAATTCACGAAAGCGAATGTTTATTCATAAACGGAAGAATCTTTAAAGTTTCGGAACTTGTTAAAATTCTTCCTAAGAAATTTAACGAGAATATTGTTTACACAAACGGGAAAACTATTTTTGCTGCTTTTATAAAAGAAAAAACTTTAGAGGAAATTAATTTAAATAATCCGCTAAGTTTGGAATCTTTTAGAAATATTAAACAAAAAAATATTGAGCTTAAAACAATAAATTTTATTTGGGATTTAATTAAGAATAACGGTCAGGCAATAATTGAAGATTTTAATAAAAAAGCAGTTTCATTAAAAAAGAAAAAAACAAAAAAAATTCTTGGCAAAATTTACGATGGTGTTAACATTGTTAATAAAAAAAATGTAATAATTTCAAAAGGATCAGTAATAAAACCGGGGGTTGTTTTAGATGCTTCGGAAGGGCCAATATTTATTGATCAAAATGTTTTAATTAATTCTAATTCTGTTATTGAAGGTCCGGTTTATATTGGTAAAAATTCTAAGATAAATAGTTTTGCACATGTTTATGAGAATGTAAGTATTGGCCAGGTTTGTAAAATCGGCGGTGAAGTTGAAGATTCCATTTTTATGCCTTTTTCAAATAAGCAGCATTCTGGTTTTATTGGACATGCATATATTGGAAGCTGGGTCAACCTTGGTGCCGATACAAATTGCAGTGATTTAAAAAATAATTACGGAACAGTAAAAGCATATGCGGGAGGTAATTTAGTCGATTCCGGCTCGCAGTTTTTAGGCGTTATTATGGGTGATCATTCTAAAACATCTATAAATTCAATGCTGAATACCGGAACTGTAATCGGATTTTCATGTAATATTTTCGGCAGCGGTTTTCCTGATAAATATATTCCTTCATTCTCCTGGGGAGGTAGTGATTCAATGATGACCTATAATGTTGAAAAAAGCATAGAAACTGCCAAAAAAGTTTTAAGCAGAAGAAAAATTGATTTTACAATAAGCGAAGAAAACTTATTTAATGAAATTTTCAAATTAACCAAACAAGAAAGAATTAAGAGAGGATATTTAAACTAAGTATGACTGAATTCGAAGAACACAGAATAAAAGATTTATATGAAGGTGTCAGAGGTTTAGCCGTAAAAATTTTAAATAGAGTTGAAAGATCAGATGCCCACTTAGAAAGACTTTTAGATAATGAAATGAGAAATTCCGAATTGAGCGGATTGGACAAAGCATTATTATACGAAATTGTTCATGGTGTTGTCAGATGGATGGGAAGACTGGACTGGATATTAAACGGATTTTATAAAGGGCAGTTCTCCAAAGCTATTCCAAATTTAAAAAATGGATTAAGGGTTGCCTTATATCAGATCTTATTTTTAGATCGGGTTCCGGATTATGCCGTTGTAAACGAAGCTGTTGAGTATGTTAAAAAGCTTCAGGGGCAGAAACCTGCCGACCTAACTAATGCAATATTAAGAAATATAATTAGAAGTAAAAACGGAATAAGATACCCGGAACCGAATGAAGACCTGCCTGGATATTTAAGTGCTTATTATTCTCATCCTTCCTGGATGGTAAAAAGATATTTAACGAGATTTGGCAGAGAACAAACCGAAAAATTATTAGCAACAAATAATGAGAAACCTTATTTAACTTTAAAAATTAATGCACTTAAAACAAGTCCTGAAGAATTTAAAGAACTGTTGAATTCGGTTAATTTGAAATTTACACCCGGCAGATATTTACCTGAATTTTTTCAGCTACAGAATTTAACTAATATCACTGCCTGGGAATATTTTACAAAAGGTTATTTTAATATTCAGGATGAAAGCGCCGGTTTAGCATGCCGATTATTAAATGTTTCTCCTGAAATGAGAGTGTTGGATCTTTGTGCTGCGCCGGGTGGTAAAACAGCTTATATTGCCGGACTTATGCACGACAAAGGTGAAATTGTTGCAATAGACAGATTCGAAAGCCGCATTAAAATTTTCGAAAATAATCTCGACCGATTAGGTATAAATAGTGTAAAACCACTTATAATTAATGCTTTGGAATATAGCGATGGAGAGTTTGACAGAATACTTGCTGATGTTCCATGTTCAGGTACTGGAACTTTATCTAAAAAACCGGATATAAAATGGAAAAAAGATTTATTAGATATTCGCAGAATGACGGAACTTCAATATCAACTTTTAGAAAAAGCAGCTTCTCTAATTAAAGTGGGTGGAGTTGTTGTATATAGTACTTGCTCAATTGAACCTGAAGAAAATTGGGATATCGTTAGTAAGTTTATTTCCGAACATCCGAATTTTAAAATTGAAAATGCAGCGGAAAGATTTCCGGCTGATTTAATTGACGAACATGGTTGTGTACAAACTTTACCGCATGTTCATCATATGGACGGTGCATTTGCTGCAAGAATAGTTAGAGTTGAATAAAAGTTATAATTTTAAAAATAAATTTTTTTAATTTAGTATTATGTTCGAAAAATTAGCAAATGAGCTTAAAGAAGCTAGAGAAAATACAGGGTTAACTCTTCAGCAGTTGTCTGCTAAGTCTAGAATTGATTTAAAATATCTTGAAGCACTTGAAATTAGGAAATTTTAATTTCCTACCTGATTTATATGTAAAGGCATTTGTAAAAGACTATTGTAAAATGGTTGGTCTGGATGCAGACGAAATTTTAAATAAATATGAGGCTGCAAAAGTTGGTAAAGATTATGAAGAATTAAAAGAAGAAAAGGGAGAAAATAATCTTAATACACAGAAAAATCAAAATACTGTAAATATTACAGAAGCAGCAAAACCTCATGAAAAAACTTTTATTGATCCGTCTGCTTCAGGTAAATCAACTTCCGGAAGCAGTAATTTTAATAAACAATTTATAACTATAGGTGGAATTGCCGTTGCCGTTATTGTCGTTTTTACAATTATTTATTTGTTATTTCTTCAGGGCGGATCGAAAATTGTCGTAGAAGAAAAACCGTTGGAAGAAGTTATAAGTTCAAATAATCAAAGATACGTTCAGCAGCAAAAAGATAGTCTTGAAAATATTTCTAATAATACTTCAACTCCAGACAGTTTAGCCTTAACTATAAAAGTTACAGATACATGCTGGGTGCAGATTATTCAGGATGATAAAAAAATTGAAGAATATACTTTATTCCCGAATTCGCAAAAAACATTAAATGCAAATAATAATTTTAAATTAACTATTGGAAACAGCGGTTCAGCGGAATTATTACTGAATAATAAAAACCTTGACTATAAAGGAAAACCGAACGCCGTTAGTTATGTGTTGGTAAATAAAGATGGTTATAAAAGACTTTATACTCAGCCTGTACTTAATTAGATAAAATTATGTCTACAAGAATCGAAAAGAAAATAGAAGAATTACGGGAAAAAATTAGACAGTATGATTACGAATATTTTATAAAAGCGGAGCCTTCTATCAGTGATCAAGAATATGATATGCTGGTGAAGGAATTAGAAAAACTTGAAAATGAAAACCCTGAATTAATTACTCCGGATTCTCCTACACAAAGAGTTGGAAAAGATTTAACCAAAGAATTTAAACCTGTAACTCATAAAGTTCCGATGTTAAGTCTTGCAAATACTTATAATGAAGAAGAACTTTTTGATTTCGATAGAAGAGTAAGAGAAGGTTTGCCTAAAGATGAAAAAGTTGAATATGTAGTTGAAATGAAAATTGACGGAGCTTCGGTGAGTCTTAACTATGTCGATGGAATTCTTAAAACTGCTGCAACCAGAGGCGATGGATTTGTCGGCGAAGAAATTACAAATAACGCTAAAACAATAAGAAGTATTCCATTAAGGTTAAACAAGAAAAAGTCTGTTTCTTATAAATTAATTGATTTTGAAGTTCGCGGTGAAATTTTTATGAAGATAAAAGACTTCGAAAAATTAAACGAAGAACGTGAAAAAAACGGTGAAAAAACTTTTGCAAATCCGCGTAATTTTACTGCCGGAAGTTTGAAGATGCAGGATCCGAAGGAAGTTTCTAGAAGAAGATTGAATACATTTCTTTATACTTTGATTTCTGTTGAAGAGGAGTTTACTTCGCAATCCGAAAATCTGGAAATTTTAAAGAACTCTCGGTTTTTCGGTAAACCCCAGATACAAAATTTGTAAAAACATAAATGATGTTTTAAAAGTCTGTCATCAATTTGAAGAAGAAAGATATTCTCTTCCTTTTGAAATTGACGGCGCCGTTGTTAAAGTTAATTCAATTAAACAACAGAATATATTAGGTAGTATTGCTAAATCTCCAAGATGGGCTGTCGCATATAAATTTAAAGCCAAGCAGGCCGTTACAAAAATTAATAAAATAAAATGGCAGGTTGGAAGAATCGGAACGGTTACACCTGTAGCAGAATTTGAGCCTGTATTTTTAGCCGGTTCTACAATAAGCCGTGCAACTTTACATAACTTTGATGAAATCCAAAGAAAAGATATAAGAGAAGGAGATGAGGTTGTTATTGAAAAAGGCGGTGATGTAATTCCTAAAGTCGTTTCAGTTGTAAAGGATAAAAGACCTAAAAATAGTAAACCTGTTAAAGCTCCAGCTAAATGTCCCGAATGCGGAACAACTTTATTTAAACCCGAAGGTGAAGTAGCTTATTATTGTGAAAACACCGAATGTCCGGCTCAAGTTAAAGGCAGATTAGAACATTTTGCAGCACGCGGAGCAATGGATATTGAAGGTCTTGGCGAAGCTTTAATAGATTTATTTGTTGATATGGGTTTGCTTAAAACATATGCTGATATTTATGATTTAAAGGATAAAAAAGATGATTTAATTCAAATTGAACGGCTTGGGGAAAAGAGTGTTAACAATTTATTAAAAGCAATTGAAGAAAGTAAAAAACAACCCTTTTATAAGCTATTATTTGCTTTGGGAATTAGATATGTTGGTTCCGGTGCTGCCAGAAAATTGGCAGATCATTTTAATTCCATTGATGCGCTTATTGATGCAGCCGAAGATGACATTTTAGAAGTTTACGAAATTGGTCCAAGTATAAGCGGAAGTGTCATTAAATTTTTTCTCGGATAAACATAACTTAAATATTATTGATAGATTGAAAAAACACGGTTTAAATTTTGAATCGGAGAAAAAAGTTACTAAAGATAATTTTTTTACTTCTAAAACTTTTGTATTAACAGGAAGTTTAAGTACTTTTTCAAGAGAAGAAGCAGGCGATAGAATAACTGCTTTAGGCGGTAAAGTAACTTCAAGTGTCAGTAAAAAAACAGATTACGTAATTGCAGGCGAAAATCCCGGATCGAAAATAGATAAAGCCAATAATCTCGGTGTAAAAATATTATCCGAAGATGAATTTATGAAATTACTAGATAAAGAATCGAAATAAAATGATTGAATTGGTAAAAAATAAAATATCATCTTTTATTATTGATCAGAAAATCAAGAATGTAAGCAATAATAATCAATCATTTAATAATATATTTACTAAATCATATAATATATTAGTATTAATGCCCGAAGATCAATCTGATTTTAATCATTGCTTTGAAGTTTTAAATTCGGTTGATAACAGTATCCGAAATATTTATGTATTAACTTATGACTTTCGCGTAAGTCTTCTCCCTCAAAAATTCAGACAAAAAGCAATTGAACATGGTATAAATGATAAAACAAGATTAAACCTTCCCACACACAAGTTTATAGAAAAACTTAGATATAAAAATATTAATGCTGTTTTAGATTTAAATAGAAAAGAAAATTTATTTTACAGTTATGTTGCAAATCTTGTAAACGCATATCTTAAAGTAGGATTTGTGAAAAAGGATGCCGATAAATATTATAACTTTCAGGTGGTAAATAAAGAAGAAAATCAGGAAATTTCTTATAAGAATTTCTTAAATTGTCTGCAATTGTTTTAAAGGTTTTTTATGAATTTTGAAATTAAACGAATTGACAGTATTACAATTTTTAAATTAAATGAAAAAAGACTTGATACAAATATTTCAGGATTGGTTAAAGGTGAATTTACAATGCTTCTGAAAGTTGAAGGAGCAAAAAAATTAGTTTTGGATTTAAGCGAAGTTGAAACTTGCGACAGTTCCGGATTAAGTGCAATTTTAGTTGCTAATCGAATATTAAATACAACCGGGGGAAGTATCAGAATTGCGGCTCCTTCCGAAAAAGTCTATTCTTTAATAAAAATTACACAACTCGACCGTGTTTTGCCTGTTTGCGCAACAGTTGAAGATGCAATGGAGGAATTAAAGAAAGAATAACCGACCAGTTCCTATCTATTATATACAGCCTTACATTTCTAAAATAATATTTTATTTCGATATATATGAAAATAGATTGATTTTATAAATTTTTTATAATAATTTTAATTCGATATTTATCGAATTATTATAAGCGATCAAATGGAATTCAAAAATAGTCTAAAAATTATAAAAGCTTTGGGAGATACTTCCCGGTTAATGATAATTAATTCTTTTTTTGAAAAACCCCAATATGTTGAGGAGATATCGAAAAGATTAAACTTAGCCGCATCGACAGTTTCATTTCATTTAAAAAAACTGGAAGAAGCCAATCTCGTAGAGAAGATTAAAGAACAATATTATATAATTTATAATATAAATGAAGAACTATTTAATCTATCATTAAAAGAATTAATTTCATTTGAGAATTTTGAAAAGATTCATCAGGACGAAAGAATTAAGAAATATAAACAAAAAGTAATTGATAATTTTTATGAAAACGGAAAACTGAAGAGCATCCCGGTTCAGCATAAAAAAAGATGGATTATCTTAGAGAAGTTTATTGAAAAATTTCAAAAAGATAAAATTTATCAAGAACAAGAAATAAATGATTTAATAATAGAATTGTTCGATGATTATGTAACGATCAGAAGATATTTAGTTGATGAAAAAATACTTGCGAGAAAAAACAACGAATATAAGTTGAACCCGGAGTATGATAATTTCAATAAGCAATATGATAGCCTAAAGAAAAGTTTTGAAGATAGCATTAATGAAAAATTTTAAAGGAATAATTATGGATAATAGAAAAGAATTAATCAGAAAATACAAAGAAGCGCCCAAACCAATGGGAATTTTTCAAATAAAAAATTTAAAAAATAACAAGATATATATTGAAAGCAGTAAAAATTTAGACGCATCAATAAACAAATATAAATTTTTATTAAAATATGAGCTTTGTAAAAACATAAGTCTTCAAAACGACTGGAATAAATTTGGTGATAATAATTTTATATTTGAAGTAATAGATACTTTAAAACCAAAAGAAGAACCGGATATAAATTATTCAAAGGAATTAAAAACTCTTGAAGAATTATGGCTTGAAAAATTAAATCCTTATAATGAAAATGGTTATAATAGATTATCTTGTTAATAATTACAATTTGAGATATATAAAAATTTATTATTCAAAATATGAATTTTATTAAGTATTTAATGTAACTTGTTTTTTTCAGTTCAATTTATTATTGTTGCACAGAATCAAGAAACCGACGTTGACAAATGATCCAAGGTTAAATTTCATTCCGCCTAACATTTCTAAACGTTGTAGTAATCCGGGATTTGAAGAATTGAATTCTAACAATATGCCTATATCTTGGTCAGGGGATCAAAAAATATTTTCTATTGATAATAGAACAAGTTATAAAGGAAAAAACTCATTAAAATTTAAAAACTATGATCCGGCTATCTATAAAACTTATTACCAAAAGCTAAATATAATTCCGGGTGGCAAATATAAATTCAGTGCATATATTAAAACAAAAAATATAGTAGGTGAAGATACAGGTGCAAGTATTTGCCTTCAATGGGCTGATAAAAATGGAAATTGGTTAGGAGGTGCTTATCCATTTGGAATTAAAGGTAATAATAATTGGACATATGTTGAAGATGAAACTCAAGTATCCATAGAGGCCTCCTCTGGAGGTATTTATTGTTATGTACGTAAAGGTATGACGGGCGAGGCTTGGTTTGACAATATGGAAGTAAACAAATTTTGAATCCTCTTCTGTTTTCGTTTTTTCGATATCCTAAATATAGAGGAATTTATAAAAAATAAATTAGAACAATTTAATAACATAAAATAAAATTAGAAGATTATATAAATTATATTAAAGATCGATTAAAATTAAATTATTTAATAAAAAAAATAGATAAATTATAAAATAATTAAATAATAAAATTTTTATCCAGGTTAAAAAAAACTAACCTATTTTCTTTACTAATTCTAAAGGTTTAGAAGTGGGTGATTATAAAATTAATATTTCTTTAACTAAAGTTCAAAAATAAAATTAGTGAACAGTCATAGTATTAAAATTTAAAAATTAAATACTCATTATAGACAAAAAGTTTATATAGATGACAGTTTAAGGACAATTGTAGACGGTAAAATTTTTCCCGATTGGGATGTACTTTTGGAATATTAATGAAAATGATTTAAGAATTTTTTCAGATAGCAAATTTAATTGTTTAATGCCTTATCCAAATACAACAATGGATCAAATGGATTTGGCTGCAAAATATAATCTTAAAGTTGTTTACTCAATTAAAGATGATTTTTATAATCTTAAAAGTCATCCGAAAGAAATTCAAAATGTCACTCATGAAGAAGAATACATAAAAAATAAAAATTAATGAAATAAAAAATAACAAAGCACTTTTAGCATGGTATGTGGCGGATCAGTTAAAACCTGAAATGGTTCCGCAAATGAAAGCCCATTATGATTTGCTTTGTCAATTAGATAAAAACCATCCGGCTTGGGCTGTATTAGCTGATCTTTATAATATTAAATATTTCATAAATACTTTTGATGTTATAGGAACAGATCCGTACCCAATTAATTTCGATAGATTATCCAGGGTTACCAAATATACTTTAGAAACAGCTAAGCAAGTGAATTATATTAAACCACTTTGGATGGTAATTCAAGCACATAATTTAGGAGTTTATCCGTGGCCGACACCAAATCCCAGAGCTCCAACTTACCAGGAAATGCGCAACATGGCCTGGCAAAGTATCTGCGAAGGTGCAAAAGGAATTTTCTTCTATTCATTTTTTGATTTAAAGAAAGATCCGGATCAGCCGTTTGAAGTACAATGGAATAATCTTAAAGAAATAGCTGCGGAAATTGATAAATATTCACAAATTGTTTTGTCGATCGATAAAGTTCCAGTGTAAATATTAATTTTTCTCAAAAACCAAATTGGTTCCATTATTTAGCTAAATCTCAAGATGGAATTCTTTACATTTTTGCGGTTGATGATGGTGACGGAAAAGG
Source organism: uncultured Ignavibacteria bacterium (assembly GCA_963713505.1). Lineage (GTDB taxonomy): Bacteria > Bacteroidota > Ignavibacteria > Ignavibacteriales > Ignavibacteriaceae > CAVQMC01. The sequence continues at coordinate 49,582 of CAVQMC010000008.1, forward strand.
AAATATTGAATTTGAGCTTAATCAAGAAATTAAACAAATAACCGAATTAAATGAGGGAAAACAAATTTACT
>CAVQMC010000009.1:0-70478 GCA_963713505.1 uncultured Ignavibacteria bacterium
TTATGATTATGATTCTACAGGATTTGCAAGAAGTATAATGCTGCTCATTGGGATGGTTCGGAGTGGAAAACAAAAAGAATACAAACAAATTTCAGGGGCAATTTAATTACGGTTCCATTAGAGGGAATATATACATTTTCTCAACTGATATTTGGATGGTAGGTAGTTTACCTATACATGGAGATGGAGAAAATTGGGTTATGTACGATTTGAGAACTGCAGTTGACTCCAATCTGTCGTTATCGAAAGCGTGGGGGGCGAGTACGAATGACATGTATTTCGTGGGTAGAAATGGGAGTATTGCAAGTTATCACAACGGACAATGGAGTAGAGTAGAAAGCGGAACAGATTTACCTTTAACAGATATATATGCAAATAATCAAGATGAAATTTATGCTGCAGGTTAAACGTCTGAAGTAAAAGGAGTTGTTATTAAAGGAAATCAAACCAGTTCAATGTAATGATAAACTCGGAAATAATAACTGAAAATGAGTTGATTCAGTAAATTATACGGTGATCTTGCATCAGTATGGGTAGATGAAAATAGTACAGTTTACACAGGCGGAAATCTGTTATTCAGGTATAAGAATAATAGCTGGGATTATGTAAGATCACTGCCGGAGAACTATATAGGCGGAAACCCCGGAACCTATTACAGGGGTTTTATAGCTTCAATCAGGGGGAATGGGTCTAACGATTATATAATTGCAGGAGACAGAAACACATTAAGGCATTTTAACGGTGTAAGCTGGGAACAGTTAGGATTGCCTTATGATCCTCAAAGTCCGATAGTATGGCGAAGTGTAAAAATGAAAGGCAGCACAGCAGTTGCCGTGGGAGATAAAGGCATAAAGCCTTTATTATTTTATTAAACAAATAACAGGAGAAAAATGGAAAAGATTAATTTCTTTCAAGAAAGGAATTATTATCGAATAAAATTAAACTGCCATGGAAAGTTCATGGCAGCCAAGAAAATAATATGGAAATTATATATTTAGATATTTCTTATTTACGGTTCCTATCAATCCACCTGGCGGCATCTTTAGCAAAATAAGTTAAGAACATATCCGCGCCGGCTCTTTTTATTGCCATTAAAGATTCTATCATTACACGTTCTTCGTCAATCCAGCCGTTTTGCCCTGCGGCTTTAATCATTGCATACTCACCGCTTACCTGGTAAGCAGAAGTCGGCAGCCCGAATTTTTCTTTAACACGCCATATTATATCCAGGTAAGGTCCTGCAGGTTTAACCATAACAATATCGGCACCTTCGTCAATATCGCTTTCAACTTCTCTTAAAGCTTCCAAAGCGTTCGCAATATCCATTTGATGCGATCTTCTGTCGCCGAAAGCAGGAGTAGATTCCGCGGCATCTCTAAAAGGTCCGTAATAACCGGAAGAATATTTTGCAGCGTAACTCATTATTGGAATTTTAAAGAATCCGTTATCGTCTAATATTTTTCTGATAGCGGCAACTCTTCCGTCCATCATATCGGAAGGAGCAACAATATCGGCTCCAGCCTGTACATGAGTCAATGCTTCTTTTGCAAGCAGTTCTATTGTGGGATCATTTAGAATATCTTCACCCTGCAGAATTCCGCAGTGTCCGTGAGAAGTATATTCGCACATGCAGACATCGGTTATAATCAAAAGATCTTTAACTTCAGCTTTAACTGCTCTTATTGCTTTTTGAATAATTCCGTCCGGATCATAAGCTTCCGAACCTTTTTCATCTTTATGCTCGGGAATTCCAAACAAAATTACAGCAGGAATTCCAAGTGATTTTACTTCTTTACATTCTTTAATTAATTCATCAATAGATAATTGAAAAACTCCCGGCATGGACTTAACCGGTTTTTTAACTTTTTCTCCGGGAACAACAAAAAGAGGATAAATAAAATCGTTTTTTGATAATTCCGTTTCGCGAACCATATCCCTTACCAACGGATTGTAGCGAAGTCTTCTTAATCTTTTAATTGGAAAATTTGCCATCGATATCTCCGGATTATTTTATTTAAAATGTTTATAAACTTATTTTTAATTTAATTTAACTTATCCGCAATTTCACCTGCAGATTTAATACAGTCTCCAACTGAAATTCCGCCGCGGTAATTTCCGCTTAATAACAAACCTGGATTTTTCTTTTCAAATTCTGCAAAATAATTTTCATGTTCAATGTAGCCGATATTATACTGCGGAATTGCTTTATTCCAAAATCTTGTTGAAGTGAAAATAGGTTCGGCTTTAATATCCATTAAACTTTCAAATTCCTGTCTAACTGTTTTTGCCAAAATTTCTTTATCCTTTTCGGCAACTTTCGGATCTCTTGATCCGCCGACAAATAAAGTAAAAGCAGCTTTATCTTTTTCTGCACGATTAGGAAAAATAACCGAACTCCAAATTGCTCCCAAAAAAGATTTCTTTTCTTTGGAAGGAATTAAAAATCCGAATCCGTCCAACGCTTGTCCGACATCTTTTTTATTATAACCCAAATACAAAACAAAAACAGGCGGATAATAAATTTCCTGTAAATGGCGGACTAATTCTTCATCCCAGCTTTTAAATAATTCCGCCGCAACATAAGCAGGCAAAGTTGAAATTACATAATCGGTTTCAATAGATTTTTTATTTCCGGCATTATTATAATTAACATTATAACCTTTGTCTGTTTTTTCAATAGAAGTTACTTCGGAAAAAAGCTGTAATTTTTCACCAAGATTTGTAGCAATTGATTTCGGTAAAACATGAAGACCATCATAAAAAGAAAGCATTTTTGCACTTTGTTTTGATTTCTCCGCTCTTTTTTTTCTTTCTCTCATACTTTTAATTGTTCCGATTATCAATCCGCCGTAATTTTCTTCGAGAGCATAAAGTTTCGGGAAAGCAGATTTAACACTAAGTTCTTCAGGATTTCCCGCATAAACTCCCGCAACAAACGGATTTATTGCATAATCTAAAAATTCCTGTCCGAGTCTTCTTTTAACAAAATCGGCAACACTTTGGTAATAACCGTCTTTCGATCTTCCGATCAACGGTTCAGCCATCAACCTGAATTTAGCTTTTGCAGAAAACAATTGAGTCTTTAAAAATGAAGGCGGAGACATCGGAAGCGGCTGAAGTTTATTATCTCTTAAAATATATCTTTTATTTCCTTCTTTATTAGCATAAACAAGCTGATCTTTTAAATTAAGTCCTTCAACCAATTCGGAAATAATCGGAGTAGTTTCCAGAGCGCTGTTCGGTCCGCGGTCAAATAAAAATCCGTCTTCTTTTACGGTTTCAATTGATCCGCCGACTTCACCTTTCTTTTCCAAAACAGTAACATCATAACCTTTTCTTTTTAAAAGAAAAGCAGTTGTCAGTCCGGAAATTCCGGCGCCAAGTATTACTATTTTTTTACTCAAAATTTTTCTCCGGTTTTAAATATCAACCTTAAAAATTAATTTAATTTTTCTTTAACCAGATCATAAAGTGCATCAACAAAAATCTCGGAATCATTCAAACCTGTCATAACAATATAATTTTCTATTCCGGCTTTATCTGCAACATGTCTGTATTCAATATCAAGTTCGTAAGCAGTTTCCACATGATCGGATACAAAACTAATCGGAATAATCAATAAATGCTTTTTCCCTTTTTCAGCAAGTTCTTCTATTTTTTTATCTGTTGCCGGTTCAAGCCATTTTGCCGGACCGACTTTACTTTGAAAACATAAATGATGTTCTCTCGAATCGGTTCTGGCTTTCATAACTGCTTCGATTGTTTCATTAATATGTTTACTGTAAGGATCGCCTTTCTTTACATAACTAACAGGTGTTCCGTGAGCACTGAAAACAAGTTGAACTTTATCTCTTACTTCTTCCGGGAAACGCTGAATATTTTCATCAATTCTTTGGTTAATTGCTTTTATATATTTCGGGTTTGTGTAATAAGTTTCTATATAAACCATTTTTTTAGGATCGCCTTTGTAATATCTTTTCCATTCGTTAAAAGAAGATCCTGTTGTTGAAACGGAATAATGAGGATAAAGAGGAAGCATAATTATTTTTGAATAATTTCCTTTTTCAATCTGTGCAATGGTTTCCTGAGTTAAAGGTTTCCAGTAACGCATTGCAATGTAAACATCAATGTCGGGTTTATCTTTTCTTAACTTTTCTTCCAGCATGCTTCTCTGTTTTTCCGTCCACATTCCAATAGGAGATTTTCCGCCGATCAGTTTATATTCTTCCTGAACTTTTGGAGCGCGCTTTTTAGATATAAATCTTGCTAAAGATTTTTGAAAAGGAAGTTTAAAAATATCAGGATCATTAAATAAATTTTCTAAGAAAGGCTGTACTGCTTCTAAAGAATCGGGTCCTCCGAGATTTAATAAAACAACTGCGGTTTTGCTCATTCAACTTCCTTTATTATATAGAATTTCAACTTATAAATGTATTAAAAACTTATGAACTTTTTCAGCCAAAAATTTCATCTAATTTATACTCGCCGAGCCTGTATTTTGTTCTAATAATTTAGCTTCAAATTAAAGAATAAAGTCTTTTTGTGCACTTAAAAATGCAAATTTAAGATGAAATTCAGTGAGTGCAAGATCAAATTGTATAATTCCTTCTTTGTATTAATGTTCTTTTGTCTTGATACAAAAGAACCAACCAGCTTAACATTGCACTCCTGCCGGAGTGCTTGTTTCTTCGTTCTATACTTTCTTTACAAATATTTGACTCCTAACAGAGTCAATCAAAAACTCCATAGGAGTTTTATGTTTGTAATAAAAGATAGAAATAATATTAAATGAACTCCGTTAGGAGTTTAACGTGTTAACTAATTTAAATTGTAAAAGGCTGTAATATCTTGTTGATTCCAATTTGATATATCGAAATTTAACAGATTTCTAAATCAGCATAATTTTTCATCAACCTTCTTTTGAATCTATTTTAATTTTTGTGAATCAAACCTTTACTTAATAAAAAAATTTAAAGAAAAATTATGCAGACACAACCAAAAGTAATTGTTTTTTCAACTCCGACCTGTTCATTCTGCAATGCTGCAAAAAGATATTTCCGTGAAAAGAATGTACGTTTTACAGACGTTGATGTTTCCAGGGATATGTCTGCCGCCAGAGATATGCAGAGAAAAACAGGACAAACGGGAGTTCCGGTTATTTTAATTAATAACAGACCAATTGTGGGTTTTGATAAACCTAAAATTATGAAAATGTTAAACTTAAAAGATTAATGGAGCAAAAATGAAAATAAAACCTATGGATGACAGAATTCTTCTGGAGCCTCTTCAGGCAGAAGAAAAAACAGCTTCCGGATTAATTATTCCCGATACAGCAAAAGAAAAACCGCAGACAGGTGTTGTAATTGCTGTTGGAACAGACGAAGATTTAAATGAAAAAATAAAAGAAGGAAACAAAGTCCTATTTTCAAAATACGGCGGCGATGAAGTTGAAATGGACGGCAAAGGTTATAAAATTATTCAAAGGTCTGATATTCTCGCTGTAATAGAAGACTAATATTCAAATTATAAAAAAGGAAAATTAAAAATGCTGAACACTAATCTAACTCATATTTTATCACAAGATGAACATTCTGAATTAATTAACAATAATGAAAATGTAATGGTTTGCTGCGGCAGAATGGGACCAATGTGCATCCCGGTTTATGAATCTATGGAAGAATTAGAATCGGAATATAAAAATGTAAAATTTGCTGATATGGAATTTGATCTGCCAGATGCAAGCGTAATCAGAAATCTGCCGGAAGCTTCAAGTTTTCAGGGATTACCTTTTGTAGTCTATTATAAAAACGGAAAAGTTGTAAAAGCTACAAGCAGCATTCAGTCAAGAGACCAAATTACTTCCATACTGGATGATCATTTTAATAAATAATTTTTAATTTGAGTTAACTTATGCAGAATCATTTTGATGTAATTATAATTGGTGCCGGCGCAGCAGGATTAACTGCCGGCATCTATCTTTCCCGCGCTAAATTAAATACTTTAATTTTAAATGAAGGTGCTGTCGGCGGACAAATGGTACTGACTCATAAAATTGCAAATTATCCCGGAGTTTCAAATGTAAGCGGATATGAACTTGCAAGAAATATGAAAGCACAGGCGCTTGAATTCGGATGCACAATTAAATCCAATATTAAAATTAGTTCTCTGGATATAAAAGATCGTCTAAAAAAAGTAATTGTAAATGATAAAGACACTTATACATCCGATGCAGTTATAATTGCTACAGGCGGAAAATCCAGAACAATCGGCGCAGTTGGAGAAGATACTTTTAAAGGCAAAGGAATTTCTTATTGTGCAACCTGCGACGGTGATTTTTTCCAGGATAAAGAGATAATTGTTGTAGGCGGCGGAAATTCTGCTCTGGAAGAAGCAGTTTCATTAACTAAATATGCATCCAAAGTAACTGTTGTTCATCAGTTCGATCACTTCCAGGCTTTTGAACATTATGTACATGAAGCTAAGAATAATGATAAAATTGATTTTATAATGGAATCGAAGATTATTGAGTTTTCCGGAGATGAAAAACTTTCATCCGTTAAAATTCAAAATCAAAGAACAAATGAAATATCCGAAATGAAAGTCGACGGAGTTTTTATTTTGATCGGCTACGTTCCGAATACGGAAATGTTAAACGGAATAGTTGAGTTAAACGAAATGAAAGAGATTCTTGTTGATTCTAATCTTCAGACAAATTTAAAAGGTGTTTTTGCAGCAGGAGATTCTATTAAAAAAAGATTCAGACAGGTTACAACTGCAGTTGCTGACGGAACAATTGCAGCACTTGCTTCAGCAGAATATGTGAATCAATTAAAGAAAGATAAAGAAGAAGTTTTGGCCTGAAGTTAAGACTTTAGAATTTATTATTAATTGCCGTCTGCTTTAGTGTGCGGCATTTTTATTTTTAAAGTTTATGGATTTTAGTCCGACAGAAATTATTATGCGGCTAAAGCCGGTTGTTTAACTTTTCTTTTTATTCCGTCAGTTAAAACTGACGGCAATTGGGCTGCAACTTTTAATTTTATTTCAACAGCAGCATCTTTTTTACTTGATAATTATTTTCTGTTTGTAATGTATAAAAATATACTCCGGAACTTAGTCCGTATTTTTCTGAATCAAATTCTATTTTATGCATACCTGCAGGTTGCAGTTCATTATTTACCAAAGTCGTAACTTCTTTACCAAGTATATCATAGACAGTAATTTTTACATTTCCGGAGACAGGTAGCTCATAACTGATAACCGTACTTGGGTTAAATGGATTAGGATAATTCTGGTAAAGCATAAATTCCGAAGGAATAATCAAATTTGTTTTTTCTACTGCTAAAAGCGTTGTATCACCATAAATCAGATTTCCTATTCTTGCAGCTTTTAATTCTTGTTCATAACCGCCCCCTAATGCCGGTCCATAAGCTTCCCTTGTTAATAAACCAATTGTTTCAATGTAGCAATCATCATAATGAACTAACGATGGGAAATCAAAAGTGAGACAAATTTTTTGCAATGTTTCACCCCAGATTGTAATAGAATCTTTATTTGTTATTACATAATGATTTACTGAGTCTCCAACCTCTAAACTAAAATCTACAAATACGGTTTCCGTTGTATCATTTACGTAAGCACCATAAATAAATAACCTTGATGAATCTGCTCTTTCATATAAATAGTTATGAAAATTAGAATTGTCATATGAAAATTTGATTACAGCATATTCAAGTTCATTAATTATGGTATCACCAACTACATTTTCATATGATTTTTCATGATATGGATATGGTATTTGAGTATATACCCATAAATTTCCAATTTCCAATGATTTGGCTTTACCGGATTGTGCATTTATACTATTAAACAAAACGATGATGAATAGAAGCGAGTATAAAGAAAATATTCTTGCAAATAATACATTCTTAATAAACATTTTTTACCCCAATTTTTAATTAAATATTATTTGAAAAATTTATGCTGTTTCTTCATCCCTTAAGCAAAATATTTGACGAAGTTTATTCCCAAAAGAAGAAAAGTAAATATTTATTTTTAATGTAAGGAATTAAATTATTAAAATAAATAAAGTTTTTATTGAAGAAATAATGATTTTTGCTAACCCGCAATTAAAGCAAGAAATATTCGATTGCGATTAAATAATATCACACCTTCAGTGTTATTATTTTACATTTATTTTTTTTGTTATAATAATTTCATGCCTTCGGCATTAATTGCCGCCTGCTTTAGGCGACGGCATTTTCATTTTTGAAGATTAAGGATTTTTTCTTCCAATAGAAATTATTATGCGGCTAAAGCCGGTTGTTTGACTTTTCTTTTTATCCCGTCAGTTAAAACTGTCGGCAATTGAAAGATAAAATATTCACTAAGTTTAAAATTAAAAAATTCAATATTTTAGTTTAGCCCATTACATTTGCGGCTTCAAAATTTTATTTTATCTTTGAATCCAAGATTTAATTCATAAAAACAAAGCATAAATGAGCAATAAAAAAAATATTTCAATTTGGAAACACCATCTGCAGGAAGAAATTGATGCCAGATTTCTTTACACAGTTTTAGCCGGTATGATTACCGACGAAAAGAAAAAAGATATCTATTTAAAACTTGCAGATATTGAAGCAAAACATATCGACGAATGGAATAATCTATTAAAAAAGAATAATGTTTTTGTTAAAGAACTTGTTCCTTCCTTCCAGGCAAAAACTTTAGTTTGGGCTTCCAAAAGATTCGGGACCTGGATTTTATCTAAAGCATTAATGAATGAAGAAGCAGAAGAAGTAAAATCTTATCTCGGACTTTATCAGGAATCCAGTGATGAGCCTACTAAAAATATTGCATTAAGATTAGCAAAAGATTCTGCGGTTCATGCCGGAAAATTAATGACAATTAAAGGAACGACAGAAGAACCCTGGCATAAATCGGAATCCGGCGGTTTATTAAGAAATGTTGTTTACGGTTTTAACGACGGTTTAACTGCAAATTTCGGTTTAATTGCAGGAGTAATTGGGGCAAGTGTGGCTCCGCATATAATTTTAATTTCGGGAATTTCCGGAATGATTGCCGATGCATTATCAATGGGATCTTCCGGTTATTTAGCAGCGGTAAGTGAAAAAGAAGTTTATGATCACGAAAGAAAAATGGAAAGCGAAGAAATTTTATTAATGCCGGAACTTGAAACTGAAGAACTTGCATTAATTTATGAATCGAAGGGAATGTCAAGAGACGAAGCATTTTCACTTGCAACCGAAGTTATGAAAGATCCTAAACAAGCTCTTGAAGAAAAAGTTAGAGTTGAGCTTGGAATCGGCGAAGCAAATTTAAGTCCCTTTAAAGAAGGATGGATTACAGGTTTGGCAACCGCAATCGGTGCAATAATTCCGGTTTTTCCGTTTTTCTTTTTTACAGGAAGCACTGCTATAATTATCGCATTTATTATTGCAATGCTTGCACATTTTGGTGTCGGTGCGGCACGCAGCTTTTTTACCGGACGAGGAATATTCCGCAGCGGTTTTGATATGTTTATTGTCGGATTCGGAATTGCCGCGATTGGTTATTTTATCGGTGAATTGATCGCGAAATTTTTATAAAGGTTTTTGCGAATAGAAACTTTGTACCTTAGAGCCTTAGTGGTAAAAATAGTTTTAATAATTTATTAGCCACTAAGACCCGAAGGCACAAAAAAATTTAAACTGTTCTGGAATATTTAGCTGTGTCTTCTTTGCGTTCTATATAACCGTCAAAGTTCATTGCAATATTCCGGATTAATAATCTGCCCATATCGTTTACTGTAATTTTATTCCCGGAAACTTCAACTAAATTATCTTCCTGCATTTCTTTAAGATTATTCAATCCCCAGGCAAAATATTCTTTAAATTTTATGTTGAATTTGCTTTCGATTTTCGACATATCAAGTTCAAAGTCGCACATTAATCTCATTATAACTTCTTTTCTAATCAGATCATCTTCATTTAATCTGTAGCCTTTTGCAGTTGGAAGTGTTTCTTCATCCAGAGATTTATAATATTCTTTTTCAGTTTTATAATTTTGTGCATAAATATGTTCAAGCTGACTTATTCCTGTAATTCCCATTGCATATAGATCAGCTTCGGCATTTGTGCTGTAACCTTGAAAATTCCTGTATAATTTTTTCTCTTTTAATGCAATTGATAGTTCATCATTTGGTTTAGCAAAATGATCCATTCCAATAAATACATATCCTGCATCGGTTAATTGTTCAATTGTTGTTTTTAATATATCAAGTTTAACTTCCGGAGCAGGAAGATCTTCTTTATGAATTAAAGCCATGTGTTTTTTCATCCACGGAACATGTGCATAATTAAAAACAGCAATTCTATCGGGAGAAATATCAATAATTTTTTCTACCGTATCCGAAAATGTTTCAACAGATTGGAAAGGTAATCCGTAGATTAAATCCAGGTTTATACTTTGATAACCAAGTTCCCTAACCCACTGAACCGTTTGCCTTGTTATATCTTCCGGCTGAACCCTGTTAACAGCTTTCTGAACTTTTTCATTAAAATCCTGAACGCCCATGCTGATTCTGTTAAATCCGTTATTTCTTAATGCAGCAAGATGTTCTTTGGTTAATCCTCTCGGATCAATTTCGCAGCTGTTTTCGGCATTCTCTCTAAATTGAAACGAAGTTTGAATGTAAGAAGCAAGATCGGCAATTTCATCAGGATTTAGATGAGTCGGAGTTCCGCCGCCCCAGTGAAGCTGGGAAACTTTTCTGTCCGGTAATAAATAAGTTCTTACAAGATCCATTTCTTTTTTTATATAATTCACATATTCTTTTACTCGATCACGGTTTCTGGTGATAATCATATTACATCCGCAGAAATAACATAAAGTATCACAGTAAGGTAGATGATAATAAAGTGAAAGGTCAGGTAAATCTTTTCCGTAATTAGTTTTTATTATTTCATCTAAAAAATTTTCAGCTTTAAAACTTTCATTAAACTGCGGTGCAGTCGGATAACTTGTATATCGCGGTCCTGGTTTATCGTATTTCTTAAACTTTGCCAAATCTATTTCGAACATTTTATAACTCCTTTTATCACCTGGAAATTTAATTTAATCTTATCAGCTATTTGCAGTTTTGATTTCTTCTTGTGAATTTTTATGATATTTAACACTTAAATCTTTTACATATTTTACAAGTTCTTTTACGCTTTCAGGATCAACATCCGGTAAAATACCATGACCAAGATTAAAAATATGTCTTGATCCTTCACCGTAAGAACTTAAAATATTTTCAACTTCCGATTTTATTCTAACATTTGGTGCATAAAGTAAAGTTGGATCCATATTGCCCTGCAGCGAAACTGTATCACCGACTTTTTTTCTAACTTCACCGATGTTCATTGTCCAGTCTAAACCAATCACATCAGCACCGCTTCCAGCCAATTCATCAATTGCATAATGAGCACCTTTGGAAAAAATAATAACCGGCTGATCTTTTCTTTTTAATTTGGAAATAACTTCTTTGATATATCTTAATGAAAATTCATTATAATCTTCCTGAGAAAGTATTCCGCCCCAGGTATCAAATATTTGAACCGCGTTAACACCTTCACTAATTTGAGCGCTTAAATAATCAGCAACAGTATCGGTTATTTTTTCCAGTAAAAAATGAGAGAGTTTAGGATTATTATAAAGTAATCTTTTAACATTGGAAAAATTCTTCGATCCTTTTCCTTCAACCATGTAAGTAAATAATGTCCATGGCGAACCGCTGAATCCGATTAAAGGAACTCGATCGTTTAATTCTTTTTTTATTTTGACTGATCGCATTCATTACATATTTTAATTCTTTAGTAGGATCAACAACTTTTAATTTATTTACATCATCAGCATTTCTAATCGGTTCACTGAAAACCGGACCATTTTTTTCTTCCATTATTAATTCCATTCCCATAGCTTCGGGAATTACAAGAATATCGGAAAACAAAATTGCCGCATCAACAGAAATAATATCAACAGGCTGAATGTAACTTCCGCAGCTAATTCAGGAGTTTTGCACATTGTTAAAAAATCAGATTTTTCACGAATTGCGCGATATTCAGGTAAATATCTTCCGGCTTGTCTCATTATCCAGATTGGTGTCCTTTCAATCGGTTCACCTTTACATGCTCTTATAAATAAATCGTTTTTTAAACTTGCCAATTTATAACCTCAGTAATTTTCACTTTTTGTAATATTCAATTATTGCTCTAACTAATCCGTCAATTGTATATTCAGACGGCATAATTGTAACTCTAATATTTTTATTTTCTATTGCAGATTTTGTTGTCGGACCAATTGCCGCAACATCAATTCCGTTAAAGTAATTAACAGGATCGGAAATATTTAAAATCTGCAAAAAGTTTTCGAAAGTAGAAGGACTTGTAAAAATATATAGATCCGGTTTGCTGTTTTTTAATTTTTCAATATTCTCTATAATATTTTCATTTGTAGGCAAAGAGACATTATAAACTGGAGCTAATTTTAATATTGCTCCCATCTCTTTTAGTCCGTCCGGCAGTTCTTCTCTTCCGATTGCGGATCTTGGGATAAAAATAGTTTTATCTTTTATATCATAAGAAGATAATTCGTTAATTACACCCTCGCCGCTGAATTTATTCGGTATGATGTGAACAGGAATACTAAATTTTTCACAAACATTTTTTGTTTTGTTACCTACAGCAACAATTTTAATTTTATCAAAGTCGGGATGAACATTTAACTCTTCACATCTTTTGCTGAACATTTTTACAGCGTGAGCAGAAGTAAAAATTATAAAATCAATATCTTCTTTGTTATTAATTATTTCATCAAACTTTCTCCAGCTTGCAGGAGGAACAATTTCCAGAGTTGGAAATATTATAATGTTTGCTCCAAGCTGATGAAATGCTTCTGCAGAATCTTTTGATTGTTCGACTGTTCTTGTAATAACGATAGTTTTGTTTTTTAACGGAAGCGGATCGTAATTTTCGAAACCGGATAATAAACCATGCAGAACAAAATCATTAATTTTTTCACGTTCCTTTTCCATTTCATCCTCCGAATATTCGTTTTCAATTCCTCTGTGAACCGCTCCGTAAATACTCCCTAAAATAACATTAACAGCAAAATCTTCTTCTATATTTCTAAAGAATCCTTTTTCTTTTCCTAAAACAATTATTCCGGCTAAAACATTTTTAAGATCATTTTCCATTTTTCTTAACTCGGTGCACAATTCATTTTCCGCTTTTAAGAATTCACGCTGATACATTAAGAAAAAGTTTTTGTACTTCATCATAAACATGTAAATATGAAGTATAAATGATCTTAAGGAATTTATTGTATTTGTTTCGCTTTTTATTTTATCCTGTAATGAGATTGTAAGCTTTTCCATTCTTAATCTCATTATAGAAAAATACAATTCCTCTTTTGAACCGAAATAATTATAAACTGTTCCCTTGGCAACCGAAACCAACCCGGCAACATCATCCATCATTACCTCGTGATAATTTTTTTGAGAAAAAAGCTGAGCTGCAGCTTCGAGAATTCTTTCTCTTTTAATTATCTTTTTATTTTCTCTTTTAGTTTTGGTTACCATTTTAATTATTAATTAATTTTCCATTCGTTTAATGCTAAAACTTTCCCGGAATTCGGATCGATTAATATTTTTTGTCCGCTTCCTCTTGTATGATCTCCGACATTAGTTTCTGATTTTGTAGATAAAATCTCCCAAACATATTGGTTGTATTTTGCATTCCAAACAAAATTTGCATCCCAATCTTTAATTCCTTTTTCCAACCCGTTTTGCCCTGCAATGGTTTTTGCCTGCTCTTCATTTACGGAAAATTCACATGAACCGGGATCGGCGGCACAATTTGGAATTCCTACAATTTCTTTATTATCAAGAATATGCCCGGTGCTGTCCAAAGTAAATCTAATTTCTCCATTCACGTAAGGTTTATCCGGCATTTCAAATTTGTAAACCATAAAATAATTTGGTTTTATATATCTCGTTTTATCAAAATTTGGAGTAATGTATTTATCAAAAAACTGCTGTCCTGTTGCTGCTGCGATATATTCATTTGATTTTTTCAATATATCTGCAGGAACTTTAGATTCACTTTGAGCTTTGTTTGAACATGAACAGGAGCTTAACAAAATTGATAAAGCTGAAACTGCAATAATTGAAAAAACTCCGGTAAATAATTTTTGTAAAGAATTTTTCATTTAACCCTCGTGTTTTGATAGATTTCGTCCAATATTACTTTTGCGCCGGCTTTGATAAAATCTTTTGCTAAAGATTTGCCAAGTTTTTCCGGATTAGATTTTGATCCTCTGACTTTTTTTCTAAAAGTAAGCGAGCCGTCCAATGCTCCTACAAATCCATCCAAATAAAGTCCGTTAGTTTTAACTTCCGCAAAAGCACCAATCGGAACCTGGCAGCCTCCTTCCAAAGTTCTTAACATTTCTCTTTCCGCTAAAACTGCATTGTAAGTATCTTCATTATGAATTGATGAGAGAACATCTTCAACGATTTTATTATCTTCATGAATTTCAATTCCCAAAGCACCTTGTCCAACAGCAGGCAGAATTTCTGTTTTATCAATTATTGAAGAAATGTATTTACTGAGTTTTAATCTTTCAACTCCGGCTCTTGCAAGAATAATTGCATCCCAATTTGATTTTAAAAATTTATCTATTCTGGAAGGAACATTTCCGCGAAGGTCGTGAACTGTTATATCGGGACGAATATGCAGAAGCTGGCTTCTTCTTCTTAATGATCCTGTTGCTACAACTGCATTATCGGGAAGTTTTTCAATTGTCATTTTCTTTTTTCTTGCAAGCAGAACATCTTCAACGGGATGACGCTTTGAAACTGCTGCTAATTTAAGTCCGTCAGGCAATTTTGTCTGCAGATCTTTTAAGCTGTGAACAGCAAGATCAACACGCTTACTTAAAAGCTCAACTTCAAGTTCTTTGGTGAATAAACTTTTATCACCGATCTTCGAAAGAGCAACATCAAGAATTTTATCGCCTTTGGTTTTAACTAATTTTATTTCAACAGAAATATTTTTATTTCTTTTTTCAATTTCTCTTTTAACAAAATGAGCCTGCCACAAAGCAAGGTCGCTTCCTCTTGATCCAATTATAATTTTAGTTTTCAAAATAACTTCCGTTTATTTTCAAGAATTTTTGTTTTCGTTTGATTCTTTATCAATACCAAAAAGCTGACGAATAATTGAAACCTTTAATGCACTTTCTTCAACTGTGTTTGAATTTTCAGAACCTTTCTTTAATTCAACCGTCGGATGATGAAGAATTTTATTTATAATTCTTTTTGTTATAATTTCTAATTTTTCCTGGTCTTCAGAAGTAAATTTGTTTTTATTTTTTTCAACTTCTTCGGCACGGATATTTTCAAAATAATCTCTAATAGATTTAATTGTCGGTGCAACCTCAAGTGAATTAAACCATGCAAAAAATGAATCTAATTCCTCTTCTATTATTGCTTCAACTTTTGGAATTTCTTCTTTTCTTTTAGTAAGATTTTGTTCAACTATAATATTTAAAGAATCTATATCATGATAAAAAACATAATCAATTTCTTTGGATGAAGGATCAATATCCCTTGGAATCGCAATATCCATTAAAACTAGTGCTTCGTTATTTCTTTTTTTCATTGCAGATTTAATTTCTGCTTTTGTAAGAATTAAAGAATCCGAACTTGTTGCACTTAAAACAATATCAAATTCATGCAAATGTTCTTTAAATGCATTAAAAGGAAGAATGTTTGCCTTTAAATTTTCAGCCAGTTTTTCTGCTTTTTCAAAAGTTCTGTTTGTAATTGTTAATCTTCCGATTCCTCTATCTCTTAAATGTTTTGCAGCAATTTCACCGGTTTCTCCGGCGCCGATGACTAAAGCTGATTTTTTATTCAGATTTGAAAATATCTTTTCAATTAATTGAACTGCTGCATAACTAACTGTTACTGCACCTTCGCTGATTCCTGTTTCGGTAATTGCCCGTTTACCGACTCTAATTGCCGAATCAAAAATTTTGCGCATAAAATAGCCGACAAACTTTGATTCTTCAGCTAAAGTAAATGAATCTTTTACCTGTTTAAATATTTGATTATCGCCGATTAAAAGTGAATCAATTCCCGTTGCAACACGGAATAAATGTCTGAGTGATTCCCTGGATAAATAATTCTGGAAGTGTTCAGGATTTGCAGTTTGATTCGGTTTTATGCTAAGCAAAAAATTCTGCACATCAAAAGAAGAAAGTTTAGAATTTATCGGAATTCCATAAATTTCTGTTCTGTTGCATGTTGATATCACCAAACCTTCGCTGAATATATTTTCTTTAGCTTTTTTGATAAAATCGCGTATCTCGTCTTCGCTTAAATACAAAGACTCTCTCAATTCCACGGGAGCAGTATGATGATTTATTGATAAACCTAATAAGTTCATATTCTATTAATAAAATGAATGAAAACTTAAAGATAAAAAGTTTGTTAATGCTGTTGATAAAATTGCAATAACAAAACCGATAATGGAAAGTATAACAACTTTCTTACCTCTCCATTTTCCAAATATTTTACTCGAAATTCCAATTCCGTATAAAATCCAAACCATAGAAGTTCCAATTAATTTTGGATCTGCATAAGAAAATTTAGGGAAAGCTTTGGGAAGCCAGATTATTCCAATTACAATTGCAATTGTTAAAAGTATAAACCCGATTACAGCAGAATAGAAACTCAATTTTTCCAACACTTCCAAATTCGGAAGTCTGTTAAAAATTAATCCGAACTTGTTCAGCTTTATATCTTTATATAATATTAAGTACAAAAATCCATAAACAGCTGAAATCGTTATTGCAGAATATCCAAGCAAAGCGCTGAATACATGCGATCCTAATAAATTACTTCTTAACACTTCTTTTACCGATTCTAGATCTTGAATAAATATTGAAGAAATCACCTGGAACAAAATTGAAATGATTATAATAAATAATCCTGTTCCTCTTATATCTGTCACCAATTCCAAAATGAAATATGAAAAACTAACTGAAAATGCCAGAACAGTAAATATTTCAAATACATTAGTAATCGGAGGATGATCAAAGTGAATTGTCCTCAACAATAAATAGAAGAAATGAATTAATAATGTTAGAAAAAGAAATAATCTTTTAGAATTTGTAAATCTTTTACCGCCTTTCCAAAAATCGACTGCATAAATAACAAACGTTGCTATATAAAGAAAAGGTAATAAAATATTAAAAAAATCAATTAATGCCTGCATAATAATCCTTAAACTGACTTATGAGTTCAAAAATAAATAATTAATAATTAGCAAGCAACAGAAAAAATGACTCATAAGTCATTTTTATTAATTTTAATTATTTCCAAGAATTAATGGAAGTCCGTCTTTTCCGCTTCCAATAACAACAACTTTGGAATTTTGAGAGCTTGCTAATTTTTCTGTAGCTTCAATTCCTTTCCACTTTAATAACTGCTCACTTATTCCCTTAGAAACTATTTCCTGAAAATCTGCAATTCCTTTAGCTTCAATTCTTTTCCTTTCGGCTTCCTGTGTTTCTCTTTGAAGAATAAATTGCATCCGCTGACTTTCCTGTTCTGCTTTTAGTTTTTCTTCTATCGATGCAGTAAGTCCTGAAGGTAAAATAATGGATCTAAGCGGAGCTGATTCAATAGTAATTCCTCTTGGTCCTACCAGTTTTGTCAATTCCGATTCCATTTGTTTTGCCAAACGTTCTCTTTCAGCAGTATAAAGCGCTCTGGCATCATAACTGGCAGTTACACCTCTTACAACAGAACGAAATTGAGGAACTAAAATTTTATCGACATAATCTTCGCCGACACTTTTATAAATCTTGTTTGCATTTTCAAAACTTAAACTGTAAAGCAAACTTATCTCCAACTGAACGCTTAATCCTTCTTTAGAAGGAACGTTCATTGTTTCTTTCAGCTCTTGAGTACGCGCATCAAACTTTATAACATTTGCCATCGGATTTACAAAATTCACTCCGGGGTATAAAGTTCTGTCGCTTACATTTCCAAAAAAATCTATAACCCCAACATGTCCCGCCGGAATGACAGTCCAAAATTGAAGAACAGCAATTAAAACAGCAACTAAAAAACCGATCAAAGCAAATGCTGATTCGGGTTTATTTGGAACTTTTTTAGAATTAAAATAAACTATTACAGCAACTATTGCTGCAATTATTGCAATTATAAAAAGCATAATTAAACTCCCTTAAACTTTCTTAGTTATTCAAAAACTGATATAGAATATAGTATTACTTAAGGCAAAATTAAACTAAATAAATATGAGTTTTAATTAATGATTAAATAAAGAAATGGGAAATTTAGATTTGTAAAGATTATATATTGCCAAAAGGGTTTCTATAGACATTATTTATTATTAACCCATGGATTAATTCGTGGGTTAATTGAACGACAAAATTGTAATGAGAAAATACCGGTTTTTATTTTATTGTTCGTTTTATCAATTTAGGTTTTCTAACTTTTGTTTCGGAAAACACTAAAGCATTTATAATTTTTTCTTCAGCAATTTTTAATGAATTTTTATTGTCCGTAAATAATTCAGCAATAACATCATCTTTATAAATTTTATCTCCAATTTTAAAGTTGAAAATAATTCCTGCTTTCGGATCAATTTTGTCTTTAACAGTTTTTCTGCCTGCACCTAATTCCAATGCGGCAATTCCGATTTGATAATTATCTATTTTACTTAAATAACCATTCTTTTTTGATTTAATTTCTTTTGAAAATTTTGATTTTTTATATTTTTCCGGTTTTAATAAATATTGAACATCACCATTTTGATTTTTTACAATCTCCAAAAATTTATCAAAAGCTTTTCCCGAATTAATAAGTTCATTAGAAATTTTAATTCCTTCTTCAACCGATTTAGCTTTTTTCCCAAGATATATCATTGTTCCGGATAAAATTATACTCAGTTCCGAAAGATCATTTTTAACTTCACCTTTTAATACTTTTAACAGATTCATAAACTTCCAGCCAATTTCCAATATAATTTCCCAAAGGCTGATTCATATCGGTTATATATGCAATTACTTTTTTATTGAATGACTTTGCAGTATTGATTAAAGATTCAGCTAAAAGTTCGGCATCTTTTAATCTGGACATAAATGCACCGCTTCCGGTTTTTATATCCAGGACCAATCCGTCAATTCCCTCTGCTAATTTTTTACTCATTATGCTTGCAGTAATTAATGGAATCGATTCAACAGTTGCAGTAACATCTCTAAGTGAATAAATCATTTTATCGGCTGGAGCAATATCTTTTGTTTGTCCGATTAAAACAGCTCCGCATTTTTTCAAAACAGATTTATATTCTGTAATAGAAAGATCAGTTCTAAAACCCGGAATTGATTCAAGCTTGTCGAGAGTGCCTCCTGTATGGCCAAGTCCGCGTCCGGAAATCATAGGAACTTTAACCCCGGCCGCAGCTGCAATCGGTGCTAAAATTAATGAAGTTTTATCTCCAACTCCGCCGGTTGAATGCTTATCAATTTTAAATCCTCTGATGGAATCTAAATTTAAAACTCTTCCGCTGTTTAACATTTCGTTTGTAAGAATAGCAGTTTCTTCCTTTGTCATTCCGTTGAAGAAAACCGCCATTAACAATGCTGAAAATTGATAATCCGGAATTTGTTTTTTTATATAAGAATTTATGAGGAAATGAATTTCTTTATCTGTTAAAATTTCCCCGTTTCTCTTTTTTCTGATTAATTCTACTGTATTCATGTTTCAAATTTAACTATTATAAAGATGTTTTGGAAGTGACTATAAATACCGAAGTTACAAGAATTCATCTGTTTACTTTTTATTAATTATTCTAAATTTGTTTTTGAAATCATGATTTAATATTCATTTGTTTACCCTTTTATTATTGATTATTTTTAGCCCTCAAAATTTTTTTATTGGAGAAAAATATTAAATATGAATTTTAAGCGAAGAACGCACACTTGCGGTGAATTGAGAGAAAATAATATTGGTGAAAAAGTAGTATTGAACGGATGGGTTGATTCAAGAAGAGATCTTGGCGGAGTAATTTTTATTGATCTGAGAGACCGTTACGGAATTACTCAAATTGTTTTTGAACCTCACCACAACAGCGAAACTCATCAGCAGGGAAAAGAATTAAGAAGCGAATTTGTCATTTCGGTTGAAGGCACTGTTAGGAAAAGACCTCCCGAAACAGATAACTCGGAAATTCCAACCGGACATATTGATGTTATGGTTGATAAATTAATTATTCTGAACGAAGCGATTACAACTCCGTTCCAGATAAAAGAAAAAGTTGATGTAAATGAAGATACCAGATTAAAATACCGCTACCTGGATTTAAGAAGAAACAAACTTCAGAAAAATCTTCTTCTTCGTCATAAAATGTATCAAATAACCAGGAAATATTTTGACTCAAATAATTTTGTAGAAATTGAAACTCCTGTTTTAATGAAAAGTACTCCCGAAGGCGCAAGAGATTATTTAGTTCCAAGCAGAATACATAAAGGTAAATTTTATGCTCTTCCGCAGTCTCCACAGCAGTATAAACAATTATTAATGGTTTCCGGGTTTGATAGATATTTTCAAATTGTAAAATGCTTTAGAGATGAAGATTTAAGGGCAGACAGGCAGCCTGAATTTTCCCAGATTGATGTTGAGATGTCATTTGTTGATCAAGATGATGTTTTTGAAATGGTAGAAGGCTTAATGAAAACTTTATTTAAGGAAGTTTGGAATAAAGAATTGAAACTGCCTTTACAAAGATTAACATTTGATGAAGCAATGGAACAATACGGAAGCGATAAACCGGATTTAAGGTTTGATCTTCAAATGGTGACTTTAAATGATGTTTTTAAAAATTCAGAATTCCGGGTTTTTCAGGATCAAATTAAAAATGAAGGAATTATTACAGGATTGTTAGCTCCGGGCTGCGGAAATTATACAAGAAATCAGCTTGATGTTTTAACAGATTTGATTAAAAAAATGGGAGCCGGCGGTTTAATCTGGATGAGAGTTAAAGAAGATGGTTTAGAAGCTCCGGTTGCAAAATTTTTTACAGATAAAGAAAAAGAAGATTTAATCAAGAAATTAAATGCAAAACCGGGTGATCTTATTTTTATTATATCCGGTCCAAAAATTAAATCACTCTCCATAATGGGTAATTTAAGATTAGAAATGGCAAAGCGTCTTGAACTCATTAAGCCTGATGCCGAACCAAAATTACTTTGGGTTACAGATTTTCCACTTTTTGAATGGGATGAAGAAACAAAAAGATTTTATGCAATGCATCATCCGTTTACTTCTCCAAGATTAGAAGATGTAGAATTTATGGAGAAAGATCCTGCAAAAGTTAAAGCAAGAGCATACGACCTTGTTTTAAATGGTAATGAGATTGCCGGGGGAAGCATTAGAATTCATAACTCCGAACTTCAAGCAAAAATGTTTAAAGCTTTGGGAATTTCCAAAGAAGAAGCTGAATATAAATTTGGATTCTTAATGAATGCATTTAAATACGGCGCACCTCCGCACGGCGGAATTGCTTTTGGATTTGACAGAATGGTTATGCTTTTTGCCGGAGAAAGTTCTATAAGAGATGTAATTGCATTTCCCAAAACAGCAAGCGCAATTTCCTTAATGGACGATTCACCTTCAACCGTAAGTGAAGACCAGTTGAAGGAGTTGCATATAAAGATTAGATAGTTAAACCGAATTATTTTTTAAAATTCTTATTCTGCCAGATTTCAAAAAATACATTATTACCCTGAGGAAATGATTTTACAAAGAAATAATTTGTGCGTAAATAACTATCCCAATCTACAATTGTTTCAATGGTAACTTTTCTTACTCCATGATCATTCAGCACTGCAAGTAAATCAGGCTTTTTACTTAATATGGGATTGTCCATAGCATGTGTAAGTTTCGGCATATTTAAACGATATAATGCTTGATCTTTATCAGTTAGTCCGTACGTATCTAAAAAGATTAAATTTATTGCACCGTAACTTATTCCCCCCAATCTGTCAGGCCGCAACTGTTGTTCCTGCCGGATAATGATTATTCAACCATTTCCCAACTTTTAATTGATCTGCACCTTTCATTAAATTAGAAAAATTATCGTTGGAAAAATATGTTATTAATGGTTTGTTCCAGATGAGAACAGAAGAAATTATTATTGATAAAATTATAAACAAATAATTAATGCTTCTATTGGATTCATTCCATAAATAATTAATAAAATTTATTAATAAGAATGAAAAATCAAATGCTAAAATGGGCCAAATTGGAATAAAAAATCTGCCAAACAACATCCAATCTCCATTAGAATATATTAAAAATATAACATTTGCTAATATCAATGGAGAAGAATAGATAAGTATTTTAGAACTGCTGACTTTAAATTTATTTATAGATAGTAATAAGATTATAATCAGCGGGAAAGATAGAGTTGCTATATAAGTAAAATAATCGGCTATGGTATATATATCATGAAATAAACCCGACGGCTTTGCAATGGCAGTATTTGGCAGTAACTGTCCAAAATAATATATCCTGAATATTTCATAAAAAACTATTGGCAAAAAGAATGCTATAGATTGAAAAAGAACTTTTTTATTAATTTCTTTCTTAATCAATAATAATACTAAATATAATATACCATATAAGGGACCTTCGGGACGAGTAATACCAATTAATCCGAAAATTAAAAACGTAGTAAAAGAAATTCCCAAATAAGAATAGTAAAATACCATAATAATTAGGGTCATTAACAGAGGAACCTCCAATCCGGCAGTAGCATAAATGTGAAGTCCCGGTGTTAAAAATAGAATTATTACAGCTGTCGCAAAAATATATTTTCGGTCGGATGAGTTTTTAAATAACTTTGTGAATTTAAATAGATAAAAAATGGTAATAAACTCTAATAAAACTCCAATTATTTTAGAAAGAGTAATAATATTTATGCTTGTTATTTTATAAAATCCGGCTAGAATAAAAATCCACAAAGGATTTGAAAATCCCTCAACCTTTTCACCCGGATTAAATGTAAGCCCTTGATTGCTGGCTAATCTTTCAACATATCTAAAACTAATAAATGCATCATCAGTAGTTTGATTCCAGAAATAAAGCTGAGGCAGTAAAAAAATTATTAAAATTAAAAAACCAAATACAACTGCTTTTTTGCTTTCCGGAAGTGCACTTTTCAATTTACATCCCTAATTTTTTATAAAATAAAGTAAAAGATAAATAAAATATTGTTTTCAAAGTATTGGTTTTAATTTGATGAATTATTTTATCTGTTTTAACTATAGTTTAAAAATGAATTGGAAAAATAAAAAAAGCCGTGTATAAACACGGCTTCTTGAATCTTACTTAAATTTTCTTTTTCTATTAAAACCTTACATCATCAGCAGTTTTGTTATAAATCCACTTTACTTCTATCCAGGCCGGGTTATTTGGAGTTCCGCCGCCCATATTCGTAATTATTAATTTTGAATAATGATGGTCATTATCATATAAGAATGCATAATTTGTTTCTGTATCCGGAATATGATCGGACCAGGAATTAGAAACTATAGGTGAACTTACACTATCATTTAAATTTGTCCCCATTTCCTATATAAAATTGAGTGTTTCTTGTTAAATTGGGATATAAATCAGCACTATTTACAACAAACCCATTTGATGAATAATAAATATCAACGCTAAATTTATTAGAACTGCTTACTCCGTATGCATGTCCGGATGATAAAACCAAACCGCTTGGTTGTGTAGAATCTGTTCCTATAGTTTCCCAAAGTCTAACAGGCCCGTATTCAACAGTTAATAAATTGGAAGTAAGAGTTATTTGTTTGGAAGTCTGAAGTCCTGCCTCAACATTTACGGTAAAAGTAGTGTCAAAATAATTTGCTAATTTCAAAGTTATATTACGGTTTCCTGTTTGAACATTAGTTACGCTGTCGGGAGTTGTTAAATAAGTATTTATACCATCAAGCCAGATTTCTGCATGAGATGGCGTGGATTGAAGGAAAATGCTTCCCTTTTGTTCTGAAGGTGGATTAGGGTTTGTCGAATTATTATCACAAGAGGAGATGAGTAAAGCAGTTAATGATATAATTAAAAACAAAATTATATTCTTTTTCATCTAAACTGATTCCTTTCTTATTATTATATTATTTCTTTTTTAAAGAGAATTGAAATTTTGATCCGTCAAGGTCCATTGTAAATGTACCTTCGATTTTCTTATTCGCATCACTCAATTTTCCGTTGTACTTTCCCTGAAATCTACTGTGAAGTAAATCTTTCATTTTAACCACTGAAGTTTTTGGATCAATTGAACCAGAGATTTTCTGATTTATAACTTCTCTATAATTTATGGTTATTTTCCCTTGAAATTCACTGCCATTTTGTTCCGTTATTTTTAATGTGGTGGCTCTTCTGTCGAAAGTACCTGTCCAGGTTCCGGTTAAATCCGGAATCATTTCCTTTTTTTCCGCAGCAATACTATCTATTTTATTTTCTTGTTCCTGTTTAACTGCCTGTGAATCGACTTTAGTCTCATTTTTAGTTTCATTCATCGGGGATTGTTCTTTTTTCTGGCACCCAACTAAAATTGTGAAAAATGCAAATAATAGAACAGAAAAAATTTTCCCGATTATATATTTCTTTCCCTTCATACTTCTCCTTTTTAAATGCTTTTTTATTGAGGAGAACTAAAATATTATATTTTAATTATCAAACAAGTAATTTATGTGATCAAATCGATTGATAACTAAAAATTAACAATATCAATACTTCATAATTAAAACTCTCTGAAAAATTTCAATTATTAAGTGATTTTTACATCGAAAACGTCATATCTGCATATAATAACCGGTATTAATTACATTTTGATTTTAATTGAAATTTTATCTTTTGTAAATATTACTCAAACGGTAACATTTGGAGGTAAATAATTCTTTAAAAAATGCACTTTTTTTAATATTTGCTATTAAAAAATTCACTGCACTTCCCTTTTTTTACCTGGCACGTTTTTTCCTTAACCATATCAGAATTTATATGAGTGTAAAATTCTCCAAAAATTTGTTATTAGAAAATTGAAAATCTGTTGGTTGGAAGAAATTACTTCCAAGAAGAATTTGCCGGTAAGGTTTACAGAAATTAGGATAAAAAAGAGCCGGTGTATTCAAACAAAATTTAATCAGCCATAAAAAAAAGGCTCAAAATTGGGACAACAACAATTATTATTAATAGCTATTGGAGCAATTATAGTTGGAATTGCGGTTTTATTTGCAATACAGCTATTTAGACAAAATGCAGTTGATAATAAAAGAGACCAAGTTATTAATGAATGTCAAAATTTAGGAAGTATGGCACTTCAATATTATAAGAAACCGGCAGCATATGGCAGGAGGAAATCATACTTTTACAGGATGGGAAATGCCGAACAATCTTAAAACTACTGTTACAGGCTACTTACTCTGCAAATGTAACTTCTGATAAGGTAGTAATAACTGGCACGGGAAATGATGTTGTTAATGGTACAGATTCGGTAAAAGTAAAATTAACTGTAGAACCGAGCACGAGTGATCAATTTGTTACGGAAATAATTAACTAAACTTATTCAAACTTAATTAACAATACAAACAACATAGGAGATCTATAAAATGGGTCAACAACAACTTCTCTTAATCGTACTTGGCGTTATCATAGTTGGTATAGCTGTAGTAGTTGGTATAAACTTATTCAATGCCAATGCAGAATCTTCTGCAAAAGATACAGTAGTTTCTGAAGCTACAAACATCGGTGCAATGGCTCAGCAGTATTACAAAAAACCATGAATCAATGGGCGGCGGCGGAAACGACTTTACAGGTTTCTGGGCACAGGTTCCTATCTAAGTTAAAAAATACTAACACTGCTGCTTATACTGAAACTGAAGATGCTAACAGTGCAGTTATTACTGGTTCACCAAATGATTATACTGGATGGACTGTAACAACTACAATTACTGATACTAGCATAGCCTCACAAATAGCAGCTGGTACCTAATAGTCAACTTTGAATTTAATATGGGTTAATTAAAAGGCTGCCTTAATAGGCAGCCTTTTTTGTTTTAAACTTGAACTTGAAAAAATTTATATAATTAAAATTTCGGTACATCGCTTATAATTAATAAGCAATCATACAAAACATACTTATAGATATTAATCTACGTTTTCAATCCTTTTCTTATTCCAAGTTTTTATTTCAAAAACATATTGTAAAATACTGTTACGAATTAACATTCATATATCAAACAAGTTTACCTATTTGTTGTAACTCTTTCTAAAAAATTGAAAAAATAGGTTAAAATAAAACTAATATTTGGAAGATTATTTTTGGAATGAGAATTGATTGTATAAGCTGAAAATAATTAAGCAATGCAATTAAATATTTATACTTTAAAATAATTTTTATAAGAGTTAAACATGATTGAATTTAGGTTTGTAGCAGCTAAAGCAAATGGACAAGCAATCAGCGGATCTCTTTCGGCAAAGTCTGTTGCAGAAGGTAAAAAGAAAATTCATAGGCTTGCAGAAAAGAACCAGCTAAAAATTAATAGGATTGAAAAGAAGTCCACATTCCTTTACCGTGTTAGAAAAGGTCATGATAAACCTATTAGAGGTGAACAGAAAGCTTATACAAAACTGGAAGTAAAAGAAGCTCTTGAAAGATTAGGATTTGAAGTTCTTAATGTGAATAAAAAACTTCTTGATTTTCAAGCAAAACCTCCAACTCAAGAAATAGTAACTTTTGTAAAAATAAGCGCAGAACTGCTTGATCAAAAATTGTCTTTCAGTGAAATCTTAACTCTTTTAATAAATGATACACAGAATAAAACTCTTAAAGAAACACTAAAAGAAGTTAATAATGATTTAAAGAAAGGTGCAGATAGTGAGGTTACATTTTTAAAGTATCAATCTATTTTTGGAAAGTTTACTGCTTATATGCTGGGACTAGCTGCAAAAAGCGGTAATATGGCGGAGATATATAAAGCAACTGCAAAATTTCTTGAAAGACGGCAGGAATTCAAAAAGAATATGAGAAGTGCATTAATTACACCTATGGTTACACTTTTTGTATTATTCCTGGCAGTTCTTTTTTATGTAGCCTATATTTTTCCCGAAACAGCAAAATTATTTGTTCGATTTGGAATTGATTTACCTCCAATGACCGCATTCACTTTGAAAATGAGTGACTTTCTTGTTGATTATTATTTATTAGTTGCAGCTTTTTGTGTAATCCCCCCTATTGTACTTTGGAGGTTCATACAATCTAAAAAAGGCAGATTGCTTTTTGATCAATATCTGCTAAAAATTCCGATAATTGGATCCTTAATCCACAAAACAATTATTGAAGTTTACTGCCGTGTATTTTATACACTATACAGCGGATCTGCAGAAAGTATTGAACCTATAAGAATTGCAGCCGAAGCGACCGGCAATAAATATTTTGAAGAAAGAATAAAAAATGTTGCAATACCATTAATGATTAAAAAAGGTGTAGGTATTTCGGATGCATTTGAAGCAAGCGGTGTATTTACGGAAACCGCACTTTCAAGAATGCACTCCGGTGAAGAATCCGGTACAATAAAAAATACCTCATTACAATTGGCTAACTATTATGAAAGTGAAACAGTATACAAATTAAAAAACTTTATTGAAATAGTTCAAATTGTAATCGCTATGATAATAATGGTTGTAATGATTGCACTTACACTTGTTTCTGCAGAAACAGCTACCATACATCCTAAAAATCCGGGAGTATCTTACAACGTCCAACAAAACATTGAGAGTGATATAGCATGATTGACACTAATCTTGAAATGACAGATAAGATAGGTTATTTATTATTCAAGAAAGGAATAATTGATGCGGCAATGCTTGAAAAAGCATTGAATGCTAAGTCAAATGATAATAGCAAAATAAAAAGAAATTTAGCTCAAATATTAGTTCAAGATTTTAATTACGATCACGATACCATTTTCAGAGAAGTTGCAATTTTATATGCATTTCGAGAATTAGATACGCCACCGGAAGAAATACCGGACCAGAGACTTGAACAAATTAAAAATATGATAACCAGTGCCGGCGAATCTTTAAAGCAGCAGATGCTCGAACATAAAGTTATTCCTTTCATGTTTGATGAAAGACTTAGAGATAAATTAATACTTGCTGCAATTGATCCCACCGAAAGGAACATTCCTAAAATTGCATTTGGTTTAAATGCAAAGAAATATGAAGTAATCTTTATTAGGAAAAAAGATTATGAAAAATTAATAAATATTATAATTCCTCCTGAAAATGTTTACTTAAAAATGATGGAGGAATCGGAAAATGAATTTAACCTTGAAACTTCAGAAGAAAATAATGTTGATGAAGAAGAATTAGATGCAGAAATAAATAAAAGTGCACTGATAAATTTAGTTGAAGCGGCTTTAATAGAAGGAGTTCGTAAAGGTGTTAGTGATATTCACTTTGTGCCAAAATCAGGACACAAAACCGAAATACTTATGAGAATTGATGGTAATCTGCAGCAGTGGCACGTGCAGGAAAATACTTTACCGGAAGCAGTAATGGCTGTTGTTAAAGATAGATCAAAAGGAATGGATAGATTTGAAAGAGAAATGGCACAAGACGGATTTATTCAAAGAGAAATTGATAATCATGTAATAAGATATAGAGTTTCGGTACTTCCTATGGTAGGTACAGAATTGAAAAATAAATTTGAAAGTGTTGTAATAAGAATTCTTGATGATAGAAAGGTAATCAAAGATCTTGATAAACTAGGTTTAACTGGTTATGCAAAAGATGCTTTTAAAAAAGCTATTAGTCAGCCGCAAGGAATGGTAATTCTTACCGGTCCGACTGGTAGCGGTAAAAGTACAACTCTTGTTGCAGCATTATATCAGGTAATCGATCCAACTGTAAATGTTTTAACTGTTGAAGATCCTGTAGAATATGTAATTGAAGGCGCAAGACAGTTAAAAATCGGCTTTAAAATGAATTTTGAACAAGCAATTAGATCAATACTGCGGCACGATCCTGATATAGTTTTAGTTGGTGAGATGAGAGATAAAGAAACTGCAGAAGTTGCAATTAAACTGGCAAATACAGGGCACTTAACCTTTTCAACTTTACATACTAACGATGCTCCTAGTGCCGTTTCACGTCTTTATAAAATGGGAATCGAGCCTTTTTTAATAGCTTATGCTATCAATATTATAGTGGCACAAAGATTGATTAGAAGACTATGTCCTGACTGTAAAAAAAGGGTTGCAAACTACGATGAAGCCTTTATGAAAATGTATGGATTAAATATAGCTGAGTGGCGTAACTATACTATTTATGAAGCAAAGGGATGTGATAAATGTGGAGGAACAGGTTACAAAGGAAGAATGGCAATTCATGAAGCCCTTTATTTTACGAAAGAAATCAGACAACACATAGTAAGATCCGGTGAAGATGTTGATGAAGAAAAGATAAGAGATCAAGCTAGAAAAGATGGAACATTAAGCCTGCGGGATGCCGGATTTGAAAAAGTGAAATTAGGCTTTACATCACTTCAGGAAGTAATTGCAGCAACATCGGATGAGTAATAATTACATGTTTTACCTGAAGGATAAAAAATAGTTCTTTATAAAATACGAACTTATAATCATTGTTAACTTGTTGAAAATTAGCAAATTAACTTGTTCTAATTAATTTTAATAATTAAGTAATTTTGCTTGTCTTTATAAATAAATGACCTTAAATTAAATTGTTAAATAAATTACAATAGAAAAGTGGCTGTAACAGAAGAAAAAAAAATACTAGTAGATTTTGCGAATACAATTCCTCAATCTTTATTTGGTCCGGATAGGATGACCTATTTATTGGAAAATATAGATAGACTGAGTGCGGATCAGAAATTAAAACTAAGAAACCTCATCAATAAATTCCTGGTTCAAATGATTGAAAGAGAAGCTTCTGATATTGAGTTAGGGGGTTTTGGAAACCAGGGGTTCTGTTTGGATGAGAATCCATGGAAATAAAAGAAGAGTTGAAGAATTACCGCAGTTCACTACTGATGAAGCGGCAATTTTAATTATCAATTTATTAAACCAGAATCAAAGAAAGTATCTAGGACTTACTAAGAACATAGACTTTAGCTACATGTGTTTTTATGAAAGAAAAAAAATAAATGTAAGATTTAGAGCAGATACTTATTTTGATTTAGATACTTTAGCTCTTAACATGAGAGCAATAAACACAACTATAAGACCATTAGCCTCATTGGAGTTTCATCCGAATGCAGTAAGGATAATGAGTCATAACTATATAAAATTTGGTTTATCTCTTATTACAGGAATTACAGGTTCTGGTAAATCAACAACTTTGGATTCTATTGTCGATAGTCATAATAAAGTCGATCCTGCACATATTGTGATTATTGCCTCCCCTATTGAATATGTACATACTTCCAACGTTTCTATAATCAGGCATAGAGAAGTTGGAAGGGATGTTTTAAATTTTAAAGACGGCGTTATCCAGGCGATGCGTCAGGACCCTGATATTATAATCATAGGTGAAATGAGAGATCCGGATACTATCCTTGCTGCATTAGAGGTTACTGATACCGGACACAAAGTTTTCTCTACACTTCACACTTCATCAGCAACCGAATCAATCGACAGAATAATAGCCGAAGTTCACCCTTCGGAACAAGAACGTGTAAGAAACAGACTAGCTGATGTATTGACTTCTGTTGTTTCCCAAAAACTAGTCCCAAGTTTAGACGGCAGACGTATTCTTGCAAAAGAAGTATTAATTGTTACTCCCAGTGTTAGAGCAGCTATAAAGAACAATAATACAAGTGAAATTTACATGATGATAAATCAAGGAAGTGCACAAGGTATGATCACTCTTGAGCAGGACTTAAAACGTCTTTACTTAAATAAAAAGATCTCTCTGGAAAATGCAATTGCTTATGCAAATAATAAAACAAGAATTCAACAACTATTAACGGCTGCATAAATGAAACCATTAGTATGTATTTATTGCGAAGGTAACGACACTAAACTAGCTGTTGTTACTAAAGAAAATGAAAGAATTAAAGTTCTTAAAGCTGATTCATTGGCAGTTCTTCAAACTACTCTGGATATTGAAGACGGACTTAGTAGTCTGAACATTGAAGGTGAAGAACTTGACCTTGACAACTTTAAAGGCCCGGATACCAACA
The DNA here is from genome assembly GCA_963713505.1 of uncultured Ignavibacteria bacterium. Classification (GTDB taxonomy): domain Bacteria; phylum Bacteroidota; class Ignavibacteria; order Ignavibacteriales; family Ignavibacteriaceae; genus CAVQMC01. Next base: position 31,356 of record CAVQMC010000009.1, read on the forward strand.
TTGAAGATGCGGGTAATGCTTCAACAATTACCAGCATTAACGAATCATTGAGAGGTATCAATTTAAGTAAGTCTTTGTTTATACCGGCTCTTACGGAACCGGCAATCTACTATCATACCTATGAAGGTTCCAAGCAGCCGAAAACTTCCAAGGTAACACAAGATATTATAGATGATATTCAAGAAACAAAGAATGTAATTGTAGATAAAGAAAATCTAGGATATATTGAATTAGCTGACAAATCTTTACTATCTGTATTTCTTGCCGGTGAAGTTAACTGTATAAAGATGATAAATTCACTTGCTAGATTTAACGGCAAAAGAACTTATAAAATTCCTTCCGTAAAAAGTGCAGAAATTTCTTTAGCATATTATGTTGCTAAAAGAAAGAAATTCTTCCCGGACGATAATTCCTTAATAGTTTATATAGGAAAAGAATACAGTAAATTGATTTTCTTACAGGGAAGAAAACTTAAACACATCGGTACAACTTTAGATATTGGTACTGCAAATCTGCACACATACGATGTTTATTTCTCTAAAATATTACTCGAAATGGAAAACGGAGGAATTTCTTCACTGGATAATATTATAGTTTGCGGTGAAGATGATTCTGAAAATTTAATTTTGTCATTTTATGGAACGTTCCCTGAAGCAAATGTTTCAAGATTAGAATTTGATGATCTTGATCTGACTGGGTTAAGTGAAGAAACACGTGAAATGTTTTCATCATTCAGCATTCCCATAGCAATTGCAAACGATTACTATGATGAATTGAAACAGGAACATAAAGGTATAAATCTTCTTCCTAAATATGTAAAAGAAGATCAAAAATTCTTTCAGTTTGCATGGCATGGTTATCTTATGCTCCCTATTCTTTTCGGAACTACATTTTTTATTACAACAACTATTCTGAATAACCAAAAAGAAATCAATAAACTTAACGAGCAAGTAACGCAACAGACAATTCTTCAACGACAAAACCAGCAGATGCTTGATCAAATTGCCGACCTTGAAAACAAGATAAGCAGCTTCGATCAAACACAAGCAATACTGGATTCCGCAACTGCAGGAACTGACGTTTGGAAAGGAGTTCTTGAACATATTTCCGGCTTTATGGCAGGTAAAAAGAACTTATGGTTAACTAAACTTTCTTACGGTGCACGCAGTGATATTGTATTAGAAGGATATTCATTATCTAAAAGCGATCTAACTGATTTTGCATATTCTATTAACAGTGCAATATTAAAAAGCGTTACTTACGAAAAGTTAAGAGATCAAAACGTTTATAAGTATAGTATAAATTTTAATTTATTAGCTTCTAAAGAAGGTAAGAAATGAATAGAAAAATTAAAAGTACACTAGGCCTTGTCGGTTTACTGCTGATTATTCTCCTAGCCGGCGGAAGTTATATCTTTATCTATCAAAGAGGAGATATAACTGAACAACAGAAAAAGCTTGCGGAACTTAAATCAAAAGTACAGGATCCTCAAGAATTAATAGCCAAGTTTACGGATTTATCAAAGAGATCGGCTGTATTGGATTCAATTTTAGCAAGCAGAAAATTCAATATTCCGCAAAATTTATCATCAATTAAATTTTATAATTTCATTAACGATGTTACTTCCGGATTTTCTCCGTTAAGCAATGTTAATATTGAATATGTTGATCAGAAACCGGAAAAAGAATTTTTCTATTATGAATATAAAGTTAACGGAAAAGCTACTTACAATGATCTTTATAAATTAGTCTATTCGATTGAACAAAGTAAAGAACTTAAGAAAATAACATCCGTAAATCTTAATAATATGGTTACAACTGATGATGACGGACTGCCGGAGTTTCTAGTTGATTTTACTCTGCTTGTTCATACTTACTATTCAAACGACAGCAGGTTTGCTACAACAGCAATGGTTGAAAATGACCTTACGGCAAAACCTCTGTACGATGCATTTTATCCTTTAATTAGAAATGAAATTCCGCCAAATGTTGACCAATTATTAGACGTTCAGGGCGCTAAGCTATTAGCTTTAATTCCTGAAGGTGCATTTGTTGCAGATAGCAAAGGTAACACTTATTTAGTCTGGGAGGGCGAAAAAGTTTACTTAGGTTATGTAACTAAAATAGATTACGACCACAATACTGTAAGCTTTATTCTAAACAAAGGGGGTATTATAGAAAAAGTAGATCTTGTATTGCAAAAAGAAGAAATTAAGAAAAAAAAATAGAGAGAAATTAACATGAAAACACTACTAACAATCTTTGTGGTATCTCTTTTAGCCTTCTCCCAATTGAATGCTCAACAATACCTTGAAAGAGAATTTAAGGGTTACACTAATCCCGATCAACTTGTAACCTTATCTTCCAACTTACCCTTTAATCAGGCAGTAGCTCTGTTAAGCAAGGTAAGCGAAAGTACAACAGGTAAAAAAATTGTTTCTACAGTCGATTTGAAAGATCCAATCGGTATAGAAATAAATAATATGCCTTACGATAAAGCACTTGTTGTATTAGTGCAGTATGCCGGATTAACTTATGAAGAAAAAGAAGATGTAATTGTAATTAAAAGGAAAAATGAGCCGGAAGAAAAACGTACTGCAGATACATATGCTTCCATTGATTCCCGTGAGGTTAAAATATCTGCTGTGTTCTTTGAACTTGATGTTGCTGCAACCAGACAATTAGGAATTGACTGGCAGTTCTTATTATCAAAAGACGGTTTGAATTTAGGCGGAAAACTGTTGCATCAAACTACAACAAATAACAGCTCAAGCGGTGGTACAGGAACCGGTACAACTTCCGGATCTTCAACAACCAACCAGGCTGAACAACCTAATTTCAACTTGACGGGTTCTTCTACATTTACTTCCGGCAGTTTTAGCGGACAAGCAAATGCTCTTTTCCAATTCTTTGAAGACGAAAATTTAGGCGATATTATTGCAAGTCCTAATGTTATAGTCCGCGATGGTGTTCAAGGAAGAATTCAAGTAGGTTCAGATTTCTCTGTAAAACAAAGAGACTTTGCAGGTAACGTTGTTGAAAAATTCTTCCCTACCGGTACAATTATAGACGTCACTCCTTATGTATATAATGAAGACAGTATAAACTATGTGTTATTAAATCTTAATGTTGAAAGAAGTTCTTTCAATGCAACCGATCAAACAACTGAAATTAGAAAAACCCAGGCTTCAACACAGATTGTAATGCTTAACGGTGAAGAAACCATATTGGGCGGATTATTTGTAAATGAAGTTACTCATCAAAGAAATGGTATTCCGTTCTTAAAAGATTTGCCATGGTGGGTATTCGGTATTAGATATTTAACAGGAAGCGATACAAAAGTAACTACTAAAAAAGAATTATTAATATTGATTAGAGCTGAACTTGTTCCGACTTTGAAAGAAAGATTTGAACATCCGGAAAAATCCGCTTCTTTACTTCAAAATGAATTACACAAAAATAGAGAACAAATTAAATATTATCAGCTAAACGCAACTTCAACCACTACTACAAATGAGAAATAGCTAAAATGGAATCCATACTTATTGTAGATGATGACGTTAATTTATGCACTGCTCTGAAAGAAGAGTTAACCGAAGTAGGTTATAATGCAGAGTTTGTGAATAACGGTGAAGACGCCTTTAATTTTTTAACTGAAAATTCTGCCGATTTACTGCTGCTTGATTTAAAGATGCCGGGCAAGGATGGTTTTGATGTTCTAAAAGATTTGGAAGGCGTTAAGTATAAAGGGAAAGTAATTGTTCTTACAGCATATGCGGATGTAAAAAGCGCAATCGAGTCAGCAAGAATGGGGGCTAACGATTTTATAAGTAAGCCTTATGACTTTGATGAATTATTAATCACTATCAGGAAAGTTCTCCAGAGAGACACATAGTAATGAAGATAAGTTTAAGAATATTATTAATCAACTTTGCGATTGTTGCGTTGATACTGGGCAGCTCTGCACTTGCATTCTACACAGTGATGTACAATGTTCTTACTTCTCAACAATCTAAGTACTTAAAAAATTCTGTGAACGAATTTTCATCTACTTATCGTGATCTTGTACAATCTACAGATGATGATTTTCTTGCTTTAATAGATGAAGGACTGGAAAAACAATTTAATAAGGACTCTTTATATTCACCAAATATTGATTTCATTCTTGAAGAATCTTCCAATCATTTAATTTTTAAAAAACAAAAAAAATCTTTTGTTGCTTTACCTAAAAGTAAAGATTTTACTATTGATCAATTTCTAAATGATAATCCATCAGTAATTATTAATGAATATTCGGCAAATGACGGTTCAAAATTTTATTATGGCAAGGTAATTACAAATAAAATTATCAATGACATTGCAAGTAAAATCAATTCGGATATTGCTCTTATTTCCAATGATTCCCCTCTAATCATTTCTAATGAAAAAAATAACCAGTTATATGTCTTTGAGTTAACCAAGATATATAAAGAATTAACCCGGAAGAATAAGGATATTTATTCAAATGGCGAAAGTTCAAAAGATCTTGTTGCAACTCTGGTTAATTCACCTTATAAACTGGACGATCATAACTTAAGCTTTTTAATTTTTAATTCTTTAAACGAAGCTGCATCCTTAAGAAACAACCTGACGGACATTCTTATTATTATAGGAATAGCCGGGGTCCTTCTTTCTTTAATACTTTCATTTGTTTTTACTGATAAGATAAGAAAACAGCTTTCCCAATTAATTAGCGGAACGGCTGTTATAAGTAAAGGTAAATTTGATCAAAGAATTCAAGTTAAAAGCAAAGATGAAATTGGACATTTGGCAAATGCTTTTAATTCAATGATGGATGAACTTGAAAAAAATCAGAAGGCTAAAAATGAATATTCAGAATTCATAACACTTTTAAATCAAAATCCTTCTTTGGCTGAAATATCTGAAGCATCACTGAATAAAATAATTGAGACATGTAAATTTACTGTCGGTGCTCTTTATACTGTATATGATGATGAAATTGAACTTGCAAGTTCATACGGTTTCAATAAGGATTTCAAATACGAAACTCAATCCGGTTATTTTGATTCAGTATTAAAAAATAAAAAAGAACTTGAAATTTTTTCCGATAAAAAACTTCCTGTTGTATCTGCCGGATTCCTTTCGCTCGAAATTAAATATATACTAATAATTCCAATTCTTTATAGATCAAATGTTATTGCAATTTTAGAACTTGGTTCACTGGATCAGCCGAATGATGAAATAAAAGATTATTTATCAAAAATAAAAGATCAATTGGCAATCGGATTAACTAATGCAAATGCTTTTGTTCAGTTAGAAAATTTTGTATCCGAGTTGAAAAAATTGAATGATGATTATCAAAAACAAAATGAACAAATTAAAAAACAGAACGATAAATTATTAGAACTTCACAAAGAACTGAAAGAAAAAGCTGAAGAATTAGCAATTCAAAAAGAAAAAGCAGAAGAATCAACCAAACTAAAATCTCAGTTCCTGGCAAGCATGAGCCACGAGTTAAGAACACCAATGAATTCAATTCTTGGACTAACCGAATTGATTATCGAAAAAGCTTCTGTTGACGATAAAAATAAAGAAAGATTGGAAGTGGTTCTAAAAAGCGGCAAACGATTAATGAATCTTATAAACGATATTTTGGATCTTTCCAAAATAGAAGCCGGAAAAATGGAAATTCAGGAAGATGAAGTTCTGCTTGATGAATTAATTGATGATGTAGATAATTCAATTCGTCCTTTGGTTATTAATAAAAAAATAGATTTAAAAGTTACCAGAAAATCCAATACAAAAATTTATGTTAATACAGACAGAGGAAAAGTAACTCAAGTATTAATAAATCTTTTAGGCAATGCGGTTAAATTTACTGATACCGGTTATGTAGAATTAAGAATTGCAACCGAAGAAAATAAAATTAATTTCGACATTATCGATACCGGAATCGGTATGTCTAAAGAAAATTTAAAATTAATTTTTGAAGAATTCAGACAAGTAGACGGCACTACAACTAGAAAATACAGCGGAACCGGCTTAGGTTTGGCAATTTGTAAAAAAATCTCCGAAATACTAAAAGGATCGATTTCTGTTGATAGTGAAATCGGTAAAGGTTCAAAATTTACTTTTTCAATTCCGTTAAAATTTGTTGAATCACAAGTGGAAACTCAGCAGCAAAATGTTAATATAGATACACTAATAAAAAATCGCCGACATCCAATTTTAGTTATTGATGATGATTCGGAAATTAGATATACAATCGGGCAGTATTTAATTTCCAAAGGTTATGAAGTAATATATGCCGAGGATGGAGACAAAGGAATTGAAAAAGCAATTAAAACACAGCCATTTGCAATTACACTGGATGTTATGCTGCCTAATAGAGACGGATGGAGTGTTCTAAAAGATTTAAAAGAAAATCCTGCAACCAGAGATATTCCTGTAATATTAATATCAATTATCGGCGATAAAAATATTGGGTACGGACTTGGTGCATTTGAATATTTTGTAAAACCGATTTCACATGATAAATTACTTTCTGCTTTTGCAAAGCTGGAAAATCTTGCTCAAAAAAGAATTGAAAAGATTGTTATAGTTGACGATGATGAGCTCGAATTTGAAAAATTCAAAAGAGAATTTAAAAACGACGATGTTCGCATTGAATACATTAAGGACAGTGAATTAGCATTTAGTAAAATACTGGAAGTTCAGCCTGATTTAATAATTCTTGATTTAATGATGCCTAAAGTTGACGGAGTCACTTTATCTCATAAACTGAAATCAAATCCGGATACTAAAAATATTCCGATTATTTTAAGTACTGCCAGAGATCTTTCAAGTGATGAAAGAAAATCATTGCAAAATATAGTTGAAGATATTACAATTAAATCCAAAGGTCATCCTTTAGATGTATTAAAAGTTGTAAGAGACAGAATTAAACTGCAGGAAGATTATTCTGCTGAAGTAGATAAAACCATTCAGGATAAAATAGAAAATTTGCCTGAACCAGTTAAAACAGATATTGACCAGCAGTTAATGGAAATTGAAGAGGAAGTTGTCGAAGATAAAAGAAGTGAAAATTCTCAGGGTTTGGTTTTAATTGTTGATGATGATCCGGACAGTTTATTTACCGTAAACGAAATAGTTCAAGCTTGCGAATGTGATACAATAATGGCTAAAAGCGGCGCAGAGTGTTTGAGTATTTTGGAATCTAAAAATCCGGATTTAATTCTATTAGATATTATGATGCCTGTTCTCGACGGTTTCCAGGTATTAAAAAGAATAAGACAAAATAAAAGATGGGACAAAATACCTGTATTTGCAGTTACAGCAAAAGCAATGCTGGAAGACAGAGAAGTTATTCTGAAAAATGGATTTGATGATTACATTCCAAAACCTGTTAATGCCGGAATTATGGCATTTAAAATTGAAAAAGTTTTTACCGGACAGAAAGCTAATTAATAATTTATGAAAAGAATTTTAATAATAGATGATTTACCTGAAAATGTTTTTATGCTGCAAGACAGGCTGGAACATGAAGGTTATGAAATATTAACTGCATATGACGGAAATTCCGGAATAGAAAAAGTTAGAAATGAACTTCCGGATTTAATTTTGTTAGATATAATGATGCCGGAAATTACAGGAATAGAAGTTTGTAAAATTCTAGTTAGTGATCCGCTCACATCAAACATCCCGATTATTTTGGTAACGGCAAAATCCGGAGCTGAAGATACAAAAGAAGGCCTGGAAGCCGGGGCTTTTGATTACATTAAAAAACCTTTTAACAGGATTGAACTTCTGGCAAGAGTTAAATCTGCATTAAAATTATCGGAGGCGAATAGATTACTAATTGAATCGGAAATGAGAAATACATTTTCCGCTACAGTTGTAACAGCAAATCACAAAATAAAACAACCTTTAACATTGCTTAGTTTATCTTCCGCCGCTATTAAGCGTGAAATAAAAAAACCCGAAATATCCGCAGAAGCAATAATGAAAAGAATTAAGTATATCGATACAGCAATAAAAGAAATAAACGATGTACTAAACCAGTTAAACGCAATCAAAAAGCCTGTGTTTTCTAATTACACAAAAAATATTAAAATGATTGATTGTGATACTAAAATTGAGCAGGCTTCAAATTAGTTTTTTTATCGTCGCAAGCATTATTTCAAACTCATAAGGTTTCGGCAGTATTCCATCAATTTTCAACTCTTTCAAATCTAAATTTTCTTCTAAATTTAAACTGCCTGACGATAAAATAATTGGTATGTTAAAATTTAATTTTCTTATATGATTTATACAATCCAGCCCATTCATTTCCGGCATGTTGAAATCTATTATTGCCAGATCTACTTTAATTTCCTCTGTTAAAACTTTTAATACTTCCACACCGGAAGAAACTTTTATTACATTATAGCCGTTTGTTTCTAAAAGTTCGGCCAATAAATCTCTAAGCATTTCTTCATCATCAGCCAAGAGAATTATTTTGTTTGCAGGAGAATATTTCTCAGCTTTAGTTGGTTCATATGAAGGTAAGTAAACATCGAAAATAGTTCCTCGATTTATTACGCTTGAAACTTCTATATGACCTTTATGAGCTTTTATAATTCCATAAGTCACATAAAGACCTAAACCGGAACCGGTTTCCTTTTGTTTAGTTGAAAAATAAGGTTCAAAAATCCTTTGAATGTTTTCTTCGGAAATTCCCGAACCTGTATCCTGAACGGAAATATGCACATAATTTCCTTTATTTAAAGATGGATACTTTGTAATATTTTTTTCATCTATTGTTAAGTTGTTTGCTGTTAGAGTTATTTTTCCTTTACCTTCGAGCGCTTCTTTTGCATTTACACAAAGGTTCAATAATACTTGATAAATTTCTGTTCCGTTACCCAAAACGTCATGTAAATTTTCTTCAAATTTAGTTTCAAATTCAATTACTTTGGGGAAAGTTTGAGTAATAACTTTAGAAATTTCTGTAAGTAAAAAGTTAGGTTTAATTAACTCTGTATGTTTAGGAGTCGGTTTTCCAAATGAAAGTAAACCTTTTGTAAGATCTTTTGCTCTTATAGAACAATTTTCAATATTATCTATTAATCGAGTTATGTTTTCCTCTTGCGAAACTCTTTTTTTCAATAAATTCAAACTGCCAAAAATACTGGATAAGAGATTGCTGAAATCATGCGCCATTCCGCTGGAGAGTTTTCCAATTGTTTCTAGCTTTTGAGACTGCATTAATCTGCTTTCTAAAGCAGAATTAAGCTCTCTAGTAGTTATATTATTAATTGAAAATGATAATAAATATAGAAAGCTGTTCTATTTGCTGAATATTTTTTCAGTATATTTTCCTTTTGATTTACCAAGAATAACCGCGCCTAATAAAATATTATCGAATATACAGGGAGAAATCACAAGCGATTCACACTGCATAAATTGAGATAGACTGTATGCTAAATTGTTAGGAGTGTTTGCAGCTAGCAGTGGTTTTTTATTTACTTTAAGCCATTTACTTAAAAAAGAATAACTTGATTTTATTTCTCTTTCAATTTCCTTTTGATTTTTTAATAATCCGCCTGTATCTAAAAAATGAAATTCGGTTTTCTTTTTTTCATCCTGAAGAATAAGTATTCCGAAATCACTTTCGGTAATTTCAATCGCTTTGCTTAAGATCTTTTCAATTAAAATATCAAGAGAACTTTCTTTTGCAATTAAGCCAAGTATATTTTGAAATTCCTGTTGAAATGTATCGTAGGTTTTAATCTGTTCTGTTTTTTTACTTTTGGATTTTTCAGCTCTCGCCGGTTCAACCTCAATAACAAAGGCATCAACCTGTTTTTTAGTTTTTAGGGTTTTAATAATTAATTTGTTATTCTCTTTTCCAAGGGAAAGTTCAATTTCGGCGCTTGTATTGATATCATTAATCAACTTTAAATCAACGGAAGGAAATAACTTGCCAATGCTTCTTCCTTTTATTTGTCCCTTGCCGATGTAGTTTTTAAAATTATTGTTATACCAAATTATTTTAAAATCTTTATCTGCAATAGCAATAGGAACAACTTCAAAGTCCAGCAGAATATTCGAAGAATATTTTGAGATTATTTTATCGAGCATTATTTATAATTAATCGCGTCTTAATTCATATTTTTTAATTTTAGTATAAAGGGTTTTAGGACTTATACCTAATTGGTTTGCAGTCCTTGCTCTATCCCATCTGTTAGCTTTTAATGCTTTTGCTATATGCCTTTTTTCTACTTCTTCCATACTCAAAATTACACCGTCTTCATCCTCATCTTCAATAGTATAACTTGCATGTGCTTTTGTTAAAGAAGAAGGTAAATTCAAATCTTCTGCTCTTATAGTATCATTTTCAGCAAAAATAATTGCTCTTTCAATGATATGCTCTAATTCTCTAATATTACCGGGAAAGCTGTAGTTTAACAAAGTCTGTTCAGCTTCCGTAGATAATTTTTTAGGAGATCTAATTGGAGATTTAGCTTTCTAAGAAATGATTTGCTAAAGTTAGAATGTCTTCTTTTCTATCTCTTAAAGGAGGAACTGTCAGTGTAATAACATTAAGTCTGAAGAGCAAATCTCTTCTAAAATTTTTATTGTCTGCTTCTTCTAATAAATTTCTATTAGTGGCACCTATTACTCTTACATTTGAAGTTAAGTTTGTAACACCGCCAATTCTTCTGTATTCACCATTCTCTAAAAATCTTAATAATTTAGGTTGAAGTGAAATACTGAGTTCACCAATTTCATCCAAAAATAAAGTTCCGCCGTGGGCAATTTCTACTAGCCCTTGTTTAGTAGATTTAGCATCTGTAAAGGCTCCTTTTTCATGCCCGAATAATTCACTTTCAATTAATTGATCCGGCAGAGAAGCACAATTAATTACAACAAAAGGATTATCTTTTCTGGAAGAATGTTTGTGGATATATTCTGCTAATAATTCTTTACCTGTTCCGGTATCTCCTTCAATTAATATATTGGAATCCGACATTGCAGATTTATTTGCTAAGTTCATTACGCGTTGCAATTCAGGGCTGCTTCCAATAATATTGCTGGATAATTTTTTGTTTACCTGGTTTGCGAGGATTGTAGTTTTAACAAGAAGTTCTTTATGCTCGAGAGCTCTGTTAAGTGTAACAACAAGTTCTTCAAAATTGTATGGTTTTGTTATAAAGTCATATGCACCAAGCTTAATACATTCTATAGCCTTTTTTAATTCGGATTGTGCAGTTAATATTACAACTTGAATTGAAGCATTATATTCGGAAGCAAATTTAAGAACTTCTTCGCCGGGTGTATTTCTCATATTTAAATCTAAAAGCAAAGCATCATAGTTTTTTCTTTTAATTGCATCAATTGCATCACTGCCGTCATATACTGTATCGACTGTGAAACCTTCTTCCAGCAGCTGTTCTTTCAGCAAATAACAAAGGGTTTCATCGTCATCACAAACTAGTATTTTAGCATTTTTTGACATATTACCTTATGTTTTAGTTGTAAATTTTAATATCAATTTGGATAAAATTAGTCATTTTTTTATATTTGTTGTCTTAAATTTTTTGGGCGCGTAGCTCAGGGGTAGAGCATCTGCCTTTTAAGCAGAGGGTCGATGGTTCAAATCCATCCGCGCTCACAACAGCTCGAGGATATTTTCTTCGAGCTTTTTATTTTTAAAATATGTAAATATTTCCGAAACAAAATTTTTTGATCTAATCCTAAAAACCTTAAAGATAAAGGATTTTTTAAAATAAATTATCTAAAGCATTTAATTATAATATTTTAATTGAATAACAGCAAGCGAACCCCAGATGTAATTCATTTTATTATTTGCCATAATTAATATTATGAATGTCTTAAAAATACACATTTTTTTTGTGCCATAAAACCTATAAATATTATCGGAATTCTTTTTTTACTTTCAACTTGCCTGATAGATCATTATTTTAAGTTCGAGATATAAGTATTTACAATTGGTGAAATTGTGGGCGAAATTGTTTTCTGGACAATAATGAGAACCGCATTAGTTATTCCTGCTTTATGGATTCTGGAAGAATATATCAGATTCCAGTATTGGTGGGCTGTAAGTTTAATGATTATTTACGGAGTAATAATTCATCCTACAATAATTCATTACAGGTTATTTGAAGAAAAGAACAAAGATATAATTGAATCAACTATGTGTTCAACTTGTAAACATTTTGATAAATCTGCGGTACTTTGTTTAAAACATGATAAACATCCCACTAAAAATAGCCTTCCTTGCGAAGGAACGGATTGGGAACCTGCTTCATTCAAAATTAATAAGGACATATACAACGATTGAAATATCCCGCTTTGTTTTTCAAATAATAAGTTTTATAATAATAAAATATTTTATTTAAAATAAATGAAAGGAAGTCATGGCAATTGAGGCTAATAAAGTTGTAACAATTAATTATACTTTGAAAGACGAGAAAGGTGAAGTACTGGATTCAACCGAAAATAAAAATCCCTTTTCGTACCTTAGCGGAAACAGTCAGATTTTACCTAAACTTGAAGATAAAATTAATAGCATGTTAATCGGCAGTAAAGATAATATTAAGCTTGAACCTGCGGAAGCATACGGTGATTATAAAGATGAAGCCGTTCAAAAGGTTAATAAATCTAATTTTCCAAATGATGCAAAATTGGAAGAAGGTATGAGTTTTATGGCAAATACTCCCGAGGGAAAACAAATGCCGTTTGTTATTAAAAACGTTGAAGGAGAAGATGTTACAATAGACTTCAATCATCCGCTTGCCGGAAGAAGTCTTGAGTTTGATGTTGAACTGGTTGATGTTCGAGATGCAACTACTGAAGAACTGCAACATGGCCATGTACATGGACCGGGCGGCCATCATCATTAATATTTAATACAGAATTAATTCTTAACAGCGGATCTTTTAAGATCCGCTTTTTATCTTAAAACAGTTTAACTCACCTCAAAAACTTCCTATATTTATTAAATCATTAACTAACTTTTTAAAATAAAATTGGAAAAGTCAAACAGAGTAATTTCAATTGATCTTCTTCGGGGTTGGGCTCTGTTTGTAATGATAGAAGTACATATTTTCAATTCCATGCTGATCCCCTCTTTAAAAGAAACCGCCTGGTTCGGAATATTAACTTATATAAACGGGTTAGTTGCTCCCGCTTTTCTATTCGCTTCCGGTTTTGCTTTTGTACTTTCTACAAAAAATAAAATTTTAGATCTAAAAGAGTTCAAAAAACCTTTCTGGAAAAAAATAAAACGAATTGGACTTATATTTCTAACAGGTTACTCACTTCATTTACCTTATTTTTCTTTTAGTAAAATTCTTAATAAAGCCACTCCGGGAGAAATTATTTCTTTTTTTAATGTTGATATACTCCAATGTATTGCATTTGGATTAATAATATTAATTCTTTTAAGGGTCTTGATCAAAACAGAAAAGGCATTTAATATTTCCATTATAGTTTTAACGGTTGTTATAATTTTAATTTCTCCTATAATATGGACAATTAACTTCACTAACTTTTTACCTGTATTTATTTCTAATTATTTTAATCCTCAACACGGATCATTATTCCCGGTTTTTCCATGGATTTCATTTATGTTTGCCGGAACTATTGCAGGAATTAATTACTTAAAAAATAAGTCTAATTACGATGAAGAAAACTTTAATAAAAATATTTTAGTATCGGGATTAATATTTACCGGGTTAGGATTTTTCTTTTTATCCAAAGCATTTCCTAATTCAATAATAAACTTCAGCTCAAATTTGTTTTTCTTTTTAGAAAGAATCGGTTTGATATTATTACTTTTAGCCTTATTTCAGTATTATGTAAAGAAGAGAAAAACTGAAAGTTCTTTTGTCCTGGATGTCAGCAGAGAATCACTTTTAGTATACTGGCTTCACCTTGTAATTTTATACGGAACGTTCTGGAATAATAAGAGTATAGTACTTATAATAAATCAAAGATTTGGAGTTTTTGAATGCATTGTGTTAACAATTCTAATTGCAGTACTTATGATATTAATTTCCAAGTTAGTTGGTTATTTTAGATTCAAATTCCCCCAGAAATTTTATTACTTTACAACTGCTGCAATTAGTATTGCGGTTTTAATCTTTTTTATTATCTAGAAATTAACCAATTTGTTTCTATCAGCTTCCATCATTTTATCTTTGAAATCAATTAATTCCCTTCTTTATTTTGTTGACACAATCGGAGATGAAATTATAAAATCAGCAGAAGATCTGTTGCAGGCAATCGAAATATTATGAACAACTTCAATTCTTAAAAATGCTTTGTTAAATTTTGCCATCAAGAATATCAAATTTTCTGTTGTTGTGTGCAATTAATGTGATTCTTTTTTCCTTATTCATTGCAATTATTGATTTATTCACTTTTTCTACTTTTTTGCTAAAAACAGCTAGGAACACCCGAATCAATTAACAACAAATAGCTTTTAAATAATTACTAAAATTTGAATTCATTGCACGGCTCACTTTTGCAGCAAATTATTCTTAAATCCTTAAATATTAGTGCTTTGATTAATTTGAGTTTAGGGGAAAAATTCTTATAATTTATAATAATACAAGAATTTAAAACTCGATACTATGAATATTACAGCAATTGGTGAAATATTATTTGATGTTTATCCCGAATATAAAAAATTAGGCGGTGCACCTTTTAATTTTATTCATCATGTTATTAAATTAACCGGAAAAGGCAATTTTATAAGTCGTGTCGGAAATGATGATTTAGGCAAAGAGATTTTGGAAATACTTAAAAATAAAAAAATCTCAAATGATTTTGTTCAAATTGATGATGAACATAAAACCGGAGTTGCAAAACCTTCGCTTGGAAATGATAAAGTGCCGGATTGGAATATTGAACTGAACCGCGCTTATGATTTTATTGAATTAAATGATAAAATAAAAAATTTATTTAATCAAAAAACAGATTGTCTTTATTTTGGAACTCTTGCTCAGAGATCGGAAAAATCAAAAAAAACAATTCAATCATTTTTTAATAATGATGATAAAAAATATTTCTGTGATTTAAATATCCGCCAAAATTTTTACAATAAAGAAATTATAGAAAGCTCTTTAAAAACATCAAATGTTCTTAAGCTTAATCTAGATGAATTAAAACTTTTAAATGATTTGTTGTACAATAAAAATTTTGACCAGAAAGATACTGCACAAAAATTAATTGATAATTATACTTTAGATTTACTTTGTGTTACAAAAGGTTCCGATGGTGCTTATCTATATAAAGCGAATGAATCAAATAATTATCAAGTTAAATTAGATAAAAATGAAATTGTAGATACTGTTGGTGCAGGTGATGCCTATGCATCTTTTTTATGTATAGGATTTCTGGAACATTGGGAACTTGATAAGATAAATAAATTTGCTTCCGAATTTGCCGCAGAAATTGTTAAGATTAATGGTGCATTACCAGACAATGATTCTTTGTATGAAAAGTTTAAAGAAAGAATGAGCAATAATTAATGATAATAAATCAAAATAAAGAAAACGGTTATTACATTCAGTTATACAGTCTCCACGGATTAATCCGCGGGCACGATCTGGAACTTGGGCGCGATGCCGATACAGGCGGGCAAACAAAATATGTTTTGGAACTTGCTAAAACTTTAAGCAAAGATCCAAGAGTTGCCAAAGTTGAACTAATAACCAGACAAATTAAAGATAAAAATGTTTCGAGCGATTATTCTGAACATATAGAAAAAATAAATGATAAATTCAGTATAGTTAGGGTAAGATGCGGCGGCGGAAAATATATAAGGAAAGAATTGCTCTGGCCTCATCTTGAAGAATTTGTTGATAAAAGTATAAAATATATAAAATCCAATAGACGGCTCCCGGATATTATTCACAGTCATTATGCAGATGCAGGTTATGTCTGCAGCGAACTTACTAAGTTTTTCGGAATCCCTTTCATTCATACGGGACACTCACTTGGAAGAGCTAAATTAAGAAAATTGTTAAGTGAAGGACTAGAAATAGAAGATATTGAAAGACGTTATAAAATCAGTCACAGAATAGATGTTGAAGAAAATGTTATATATTATGCCGATAGAATTATAACAAGTACTAGACAAGAAATTCAAATGCAGTACGGGGAATATTCGAATACAAATGAGGAAAAATTCAGAGTAATTCCACCAGGTGTTGATCTGCAAAAATTTTATCCATACAATCAAAAAAAATCCGAAAATGAAGAACCTGAAAAATGGCAGAAAACCATCCGTGCTAAACTCCATAGGTTTTTTGTTAATGTAGATAAACCGCTTATTTTAAGTATTTGCAGGCCTGATAAAAGAAAAAATATTTCCGGATTAATAAAAGCTTACGGCGAAAATCCGGAATTACAGAAAAAAGCTAACCTGGCAGTTTTTGCCGGAATTCGAAAAGACATTCAGGAAATGCCTGAAAATGAAAAAGAAGTTTTAACAGAAATTTTACTGTTACTTGATAAATATAATTTATATGGGAAAATGGCGATTCCTAAAAGACACGACACGCAGCATGAAGTTCCGCAGTTATATAGAATTGCTGCTGAATCAGGGGGAATATTTGTAAATGCCGCGCTCACAGAACCGTTTGGCCTTACTCTAATTGAAGCTGCTGCTTCCGGTGTTCCGGTAATAGCAACAGATGATGGTGGACCAAGAGATATCTTGGAGAACTGCAGAAACGGAAAGTTGGTGGATGTTTCGGATTATAATAATATATCAATCGCTTTAAATGAACTTATCGATAATAATAATTTATGGAATGAATGTTCAGAAAATGGGATGAAAAATGTTAAAGAATATTATACATGGGAAGCTCATACAAATAAATATTTAAATGAAATAGACAAGATGTTTGAATCAGAATTAATAAAAGAAAATACTATTGCCCCAGTCGGTAAAAAACTTTTAAATATTGAAAAGTTAATTGTATCCGACATTGATCATACGCTCTTAGGTGATGATGAAGCATTGGGAGAATTTATCCATCTATTAAAAGGAGTTCATTCCCAAATTGGATTTGCAGTCGCAACGGGAAGAACAGTTCAATCTGCATTTAATGTTCTTAAAGAAAAAAATGTTCCTTTACCCGATGTAATTATATCTTCCGTCGGCTCGGAAATTTATTATAATTACGAAGGAGAATTAATTTATTCAAAAGGCTGGGATGCACATATTTCTCATCAATGGAACAGGGAAAAAGTAATTGAACTGATGAAAGGATTTGATTTTCTGCAATATCAGGAAGAAGAAACTCAGCGTAGGTACAAGATAAGTTATTATTCATTTGAAGATGAAGATAATTTGAAAAAAGTTAAAAATGCATTAATCAAAAATAAGGTTAAAGCAAATGTTATTTTCAGCCATGGACAGTACCTTGATATTCTTCCTTACAGGGCGTCCAAAGGAAAAGCCATTAGATATTTATGCTACAGATGGAATTTACCTTATGAAAATATTATAGTCGCAGGTGATTCGGGAAACGATGCGGAAATGCTTAAAGGAGATTTACTCGGTGTTGTTGTTTCCAATTACAGCAAAGAACTTGATTCGCTCCGCGGAAGTAAAAGAGTTTATTTTGCAAATCGCAGCTACGCAGGCGGAATTATAGACGGAATAAATCATTATGATTTTCTTGAAAATTTGAAAGGAGTTTCGGTTTGAAAAAAAAGATTATTGAACTTATTGAAAAAAATAAAAAAGACCTTTTTAGATTTTTAAATAAAGTTTCCAAACATGAAAATAAACTATTGGTAAAAGGTAACTTAATAGAATTACTAAGAGAATTTAAAAAAGATGATGAAAGTTTAAACTTTGATGATATTGTACATATAATAGATCATATTACTGAATCCGTCTGCAGAGGAAGTTTTATCTATTTTGAAATAAGAGAAAATATTGCCGATTCAGATTTTTTGGCTTTTAACATCGAAGAATCTTATTATGAAAAAATATCGGCTTATGAATACTTACGCATAAAAGAAGAGTTTGTAAATCCTCATGAGACAAATAATATTTTAACTTTAAACTTCAGTACTTTTTATGATAAATTTCCAAGTGTTAGAGAACCTAAGAGTATAGGTAAAGGTGTAGAATATCTAAACAGATATCTATCAAGTAAAATGTTTACAGAGCCGGAAAAATTAAGCAAGGCCTTGTTTGATTTTCTTTTTGTTCACAAACATAAATCCCAGCAATTAATTTTAAATGGAAGAATTAACAGTCCTACTGTTTTAAGCAGCAGTTTAGATAAAGCAATTAATTTTTTAAAGAGAAAACCGGAAGATGAACCATTTAAAAAATTCCAGCATAATTTGCAGGAAATGGGTTTTGAAAGAGGTTTAGGGAATACTGCAGGCACTATTCTAGAGAGTTTGGAACAACTAGACCAATTAATGCAGTCGCCTGACTATGTTGCTTTGCAGGAATTTCTTTCTAAAATTCCTATGATTTTTAATATAGCCGTAGTTTCCACACATGGTTATTTTGGACAGGAAGGAGTTTTAGGTAAACCTGATACCGGTGGTCAGGTAGTTTATATTTTAGATCAGGTTAAAGCCTTAGAAAAAGAATTGATTTCTACATTGAAAAAATCCGGCATTGAGGCTAATCCCAAAATAATAATTCTTACCAGACTTATTCCAAATGCCGGAGATTCAAAATGCAACCAAAGGCTTGAAAAAGTTCATGAAACAAAAAACTCATGGATTTTAAGAGTTCCGTTCAGGGAATTCAATAAAAATGTAACGGATAATTGGATTTCCCGTTTTGAAATTTGGCCTTATCTGGATGACTTTTCAGAAGATGCGTATAAAGAATTATTAGCAGAATTCGGTGAAAGACCTGATTTTATAATCGGTAATTATTCCGATGGAAATATGGTAGCTTATATGCTGGCTCAAAAATTCGGTGTAACGCAATGTAATATTGCTCATGCTCTTGAAAAAAGTAAATATTTGTACAGCGCACTTTACTGGAAAAATTTAGAAGAACAATATCATTTTTCAATTCAGTTTACAGCCGATCTTATTGCAATGAATGCAGCAAATTTTATTGTAACCTCATCTTATCAAGAAATTGCCGGAACAGAAGAAAGCATCGGACAATATGAATCTTACAGACAATTTACTATGCCGGAGCTTTACAGGGTTACGGGCGGAATAAATCTGTTTCATCCTAAATTTAATATTGTTCCGCCGGGAGTTAATACAAAGATTTATTTCCCTTATACTAAAGAAGAAGATAGATTAAAAGAAACCCGGGAAGAACTTGAAAATATGTTATTCAAAAATGCAGAAGATCCGGATGTTGTGGGTAATTTAGAAAAACCGGAGCTGGTACCGATTTTCTCATTGGCAAGATTGGATAAAATTAAAAATCTTACATCACTAGTCCAGTGGTACGGCGAATCTAAGGAACTTCAGAAACTTGCAAACTTAATTATTGTTGCAGGTAATGTTGATTATAATAAATCAACCGACGGTGAAGAAAAAGAACAAATCCAGATAATGCATAATCTTATTAATCAATATAATCTTCATAATAAAATAAGATGGATTGGAAAACTTTTCAGGAAGGATCAAACCGGAGAAGTTTATAGAATTATTGCAGATCATCAGGGAATTTTTGTTCAGCCTGCTTTATTTGAAGGATTCGGTTTAACGGTTCTTGAAGCAATGAGATCAGGACTTCCGGTTTTTGCAACGCAGTACGGCGGTCCCTTGGAAATCATAGAAGATGAAATTTCCGGTTTCCATATCGATCCAATTAAAGGAAAAGAAACCATAGCTAAAATTTTAAGTTTTATAAAAGCATTTAAAAAAGAAAAAGCTAAATGGAAAAGAATTTCCGATAAAGCTATTAAAAGAGTTGATACCAGCTATAATTGGGAATTATATGCAAAGAAATTATTATCTTATTCAAAGATTTACGGATTCTGGAAATTTACTTCCAACATAGAAATGGAAGAAATGAATGCATACTTAGATGTAATTTATCATCTTTTATATAAACCAAGTGCAAATCAAATTTTGGAACTGCATAAATCCCGATAGAAATAATTGTTAATTATTCTTCACCTTCAACTCTTGTTTTTATATTATCGTTTCCGTTTGAGTTGGTAATAAAAAGTGTTCTTGTTGGATATGCAAACTCGATACCTTTATTTTCAAATTCTTTGAACATATTAAGATTAATCGCCTGCTGAATGTCCATATATTTATTATAGTCGGCACCGATAACATAATAAACAAATTCAAAATCTAAACTGGAATCGCCGTATCTTGCAAAATGTCCCCTGTCAAAGACAATGTCTTCCTGATCCTCAATAATTTTTCTGACCATTTTAGGAATCATCTCAAGCTGTTCTGCAGTAGTTTGATAAATTACTCCGATACTGAAAACAACTCTTCTGCGTTCCATCTTCTTATAGTTATGAATACGGGAATCAGTAAGATCTTTATTGGAGAAAACAAGCTGCTCGCCTCCTAGACTTCTTATTCTAGTTGTTTTTAAACCTATATATTCAACGCTTCCTAATTTATCACCGACAATAATAAAATCTCCAATTTCAAAAGGACGATCAAAAAATATTACAAAGTAGGCAAACAAATCACCCAGAATTGCTTGAGCTGCTAAAGCAACTGCAATACCGCCTACACCTAAACCTGCAATTACAGTTGAAACATTGAAGCCCAAGTTGTCCATTAAAAAAACAAATCCTAATACCCAAATGAATATGTTCAGAATTGTAGTAACTCCCCTAAGCTCCTTCATCCTTGACTCGCCCTTATTCTTTTTCCTTACATAAACGCTCAAAGAATAACTTAATAATGAAGAGATCGTTTTTAAGATGAAAAAGGTAATTATAATAATCGAAGCAATATTTATAATATTTATTGCTTTATCAGGAAGAGTGAGACTTTTAATACCTAAATATAAAGCGCCGTAATAAAGAAGGGGAATTATTGTTTTTTGGACTGATTTAACTAGAAAATCATCTATTGAAGTAGATGTTTTTTCCGACCACTTTTTTAATCTGCTTAAAACTATTTTTTCAAATACCTTAACAATGATAACACCAACTATAAATATTCCAATAGCTGTTAAGTATAAAAGAACAGTATTTCCAAAATATGTTTGATTTAAAGAAATTCTGCATTAATTCTTATCCTTTTTTCTTTTTGCGAAAATAATAATTTTTGCAAGAGGATCAGGTGATTTATTTTGAATATTTTCTTTGATTAAATAGAATATTTATTAATGATTTCCTGTGGTATTCTAACCGGTCTCCCTGATTTTGTTGATATCATCGTATAAATGATATGTCCTTCGCAAGCTATCTTTTCACCTTCTTTTTTTACAATCCAAAAATTTACTTTACATTGGGCTCCGTTTACAGAATCAAATTGAGTGCGGACTACAATTTTATCATCCAGCTTTAATGCTCTTTTATATTCTATATAGGTTATGCTTACTACCCAATTGTAGCCGAGATCATAAAAATCATTCATGGACATTTTATAATCTTTTATCATCTGGTCATAACGCGCTGCCAATACGTAATCTAAATATTTTGTATTGTGAACATGATTGTTTAAATCAATATCATCAGGCCTTATTTTTATTTCCGATTCAAAAATAGAATTCATTATTAATCCCGTTTAATTTTACTGCCAATCAACAGAAAAACCGATTCCGAATCTTGAAACTCTTCTGTTGTAATATGAACTAAAAACATCTCTGCCGTTGTAATATGATAAATAAAAGGAAATTCCCTTTGAAAGCCAACTTCCGAATTTAATTCCTAAAACCGTTTCATTATTGCCTGCATATTTATCAACTCCGTTTATACTAAAATGATGTGCAATAAAAATATTTTCGTCGTGATCCCATACTTTACCGAATAAATTTTTAACTGCAAACTGCGCTCCTAAAAGTCCTTTATATCTTTTAAGAACCGGCGGACGTACAAGAGTAGAATAGGAAAAGCCTCCGTAATATTCAAACACAGATTTATCAAAATTGATCTCGTGCATAACGGTTAATTCTCCGAAATCTTCCGTATAAGGATTCGGTCCTCTTCCTCCTATCCAGGTTCCGGTTGAAATATCGTAATGACCATCAACAAAATGAGCACTGTTGTGAATAATTCTCAATCTGGCCAATAATCTGTTTGATTCATATTTTTTTGCAAAACTTAAATAACCTCCGAAAAAACCATCCAAAGCATCAATTTGCAAACGGTATCCTTTGTAGCTTGTTGAATATGCATAAGCCATAAATTCAATTCCCAAAGCAAACTTCATATTTGATTTTGGAAAATTGAAACCTAAAAGATCTATTGAATTGCCGATATCAACCTTTAAATGCGTTGTTTTTGTATAATATAAAATCCCGATGCGTGCTTCTCTTACATCTGCTTTTAAAGGCATGAATAACAAACCGGAAGGTAAAAATTCAAAATTAAAATTTTCATCTTTTTTATTCTGAGAAAAGCTTTCAAACGAACATAAATTAACCAGCAAAACAATCAGCAGAAAATATTTTAATAATTTCATTTATGCGTTATTAGAAAAATTTTTATAAATTGAGTTAAATCATTATTTAAAAGTAATTTTAAGAATTCAAAGATAAAAATAATTTCAGCAATATCTTTAAGTATACTAAATGAGCAAAATTCAGGGACAAAAAAGGGGAAATAATAAATCCGGCGAAATTAATAAATCTGAAAACTCAAAAGAATTTCAGCAATTAATTAATTACAAAAAAGTTTATGCTGATTCATTAAAAAATCCTCAAAAATTTTGGGAAAATATTGCCGGAGAACTTTGCTGGTTCAAAAAATGGAATGAGGTCAGCTCCGGAAAATTTATTAATTCCAAATGGTTTACCGGCGGAAAGACAAATATTTGCTATAACTGTTTGGACAGAAATATTCCTTTAAATAAAAATAAGGCTGCAGTTATTTGGGAAGGTGAAAACGGCGACTCAAAGGTTTACACTTATCAAATGCTTTTAAATGAAGTTTCTATATTTGCAAACAGTTTGAAAAACTTTAGGAATAAAAAAGAATGACCGGGTAATTTTTTACATGCATAATATTCCGGAATTAATTATCGGAATGTTAGCATGCGCAAGAATAGGCGCTGTTCATATTGTCCTTTACAATGGATTAAGTCCTGTAGCAATTAAAAATAGGGTTGTAGAATCCAAAGCAAAATTAATTGTTACATCCGATTTTACTTTTAAAAGAGGAAACAGAATCCCATTAAAATCTAATATTGACAGCATAATTTCTGAATGTGAAACTATTGAAAAAGTTATAGTTAAAAAAAGATTGGAAGAAATTAATTGCAGTATAAATCCCGAAAAAGATGTTTTGTGGGAAGATCTGATTAAAAAATCGGAAAGTGATTGTAAAGCAGCAGAACTAAATTCAGAACAACATTTATTTTATAATTATACTAGCGGACTTAACGGAGAGCCGGTTGGAATCCTTCATACAACGGGCGGATATATGGTCCAAACATATATTAGCACAAAATGGATTTTCAATTTGAAAGAAGATGATATTTTTTGGTGCACTGCAGATCTAAGCTGGATTGCCGGACATTCTTATATTGCTTACGGTCCTTTGTTAAACGGTTCAACAATTTTCTTTTATGAAGGAACTCCCAACTATCCAAATGAAGAAAGATACTGGCAATTAATTGATAAATATAAGATTACAATTTTCTATACAACTCCGACAACTATAAGAGCATTCCGAAGCTGGGGAAATGATTTAATTAAAAAATATAATCTTTCAAGTTTAAAGTTATTAGGAACTGTCGGCGAACCAATTCAACCTGATACCTGGAATTGGTTTAATAAAAATGTTGGGAAAGAGAATTGTCCGGTTATTAATACATGGCTGCAGACGGAAACCGGAACGATATTAATTACACCTTTTCCCGGAGAAGGAATTCCCAAATCGGAATCATGCGGATTACCATTCCCCGGAATTGAACCGGAAATTTTAAATTATAAAAGTGAAAAAATTGATAAAGATGCAACTGGATATTTAGTTTTTAAAAACAGCTGGCCTTCTATAATGAGAGGTGTTTTAAACAACGATAAACAAATTAATGATTTTTACCTGAAAAAATTTAAGAACAGTTTTTTCACCGGCGATGGTGCAAAAATTAATAAAGACGGAACATTTTATATTCTAGGCAGAGTTGACAGTACTTTCAATGTTACTTGGCAGAGATTAAGTTCTAAAGAGATTGAAGATATTCTGCAGACACATCCGGATGTTATTGAGACTGCAGTTGTTGCGCGTCCTGACGATATAAAAGGAAATTCAATTGCAGCATTTGTAGTTCTTCAAAAAGGAAGAGAAGAGTTAATGCTTTTAAAAGAAGAACTCAGGAGTTATGTTGAAAACAAAATCGGAACATATGCAAAACCCGATGAGATAACTTTTTTAGATTCGCTTCCGAAGGATGAAAGCGGAAAAATATTGCGAAGGGTTTTAAGATCGCTTGCAATTACAGGAAGATTAGTTGAAGACAGATCGCTTTCCGAAGAATTTACAGCGTTGGAAAAATTAAGAGAAGATTTTTAATAATTTAAATAGAAAGAAAGTTTTTAAATATTTTTAGTCCCGATTCACCGGATTTTTCCGGATGAAACTGAATACCGTAGCAATCCCCCTTTTCCATAGAAGCAGAGAAATCTATTCCGTTATTTGAAACAGCGGTTGTATTTTCTGAAACAGGCAAATAATAAGAATGATTAAAATAGAATTTATCGTTTTCGTTTATATCACTAAGAAGTTTAGTTGTCTCTTAAAATTTTTATCTCTGTATTATTTTCATTCGGAACTTTTGAAACTTCCGGATCAAATTTTTTTGCTGTTCCGGAGAAAATACCTAAGCAAGAAACATTGGTATTATTTATGTAAGTCCCCATTAATTGCATTCCAATGCCAATACCAAGAATCGGTTTTTTAATTATTCTAAGTATTGTAAAAAGGTTCATTAAATGGAGATTGCGGATAGCCTTTACGGTATCGCCCAAACCATAAAGGATAACTTTGTCCGAGCCCAATATTTTAGCTTCGTTCGTAGTACTCTCAAACTTCTGGTTAAAATCAGATAAAATATCGGCTATTTCCGGAATCTTTTTTTCACCTATTTCAATTAATATGATCATATTCTCCCTTTAAGAAACCGAAATAAATTTAAAAACCCCGACAATTGCCGGGGTTTCAAAAACTTGATAATTAAAAGAGCAATTCACCCTTACAACTGAAATACAAATTTTTTGTGCAATAGTAATTCAATTTTACTTGCTAAACTTATACAAAAATGAATTAACTAAAAACAATTTTATTTATGCATGCAAAAATATTTCTCTTATTAAAATTGATACATTTTATTTAATAAACTTTCTTTAATGTTTAAAATGATAAATCTTATTTAGGATAAAATATTTATGCCGGTTGAAGGAGCAAAAGAAAAAATACATAATGCAATTTCTAATTTAGATGGAATTATCTCTGAACAGCATAGGTTCGGTGGAACTGAATATAGAATTGGGAAAAGAGAAATTGGACATGTACATGGAGATTATTTAGTGGATATTCCTTTTACTAAAAAAGGTAAAAGTGAAATAATTAGAGAAGGCAAAGCTGTTGATCATCATATTTTACCTGAAAGCGGCTGGGTTAGTGTTTATTTAAAAGAAAATAAAAATGTAGAAAATGCAATAGAACTTCTAAAAAAATCTTATGAGATTGCAAATGAACAAATGAAAAAAAGAGAACAACTTTAAGTTCTGCTTACTTTAGCTTTTTTAATTATAAAAATAACAGAGACTAAAGTTATAAGTCCGGTTGCAAGCACCAGCATAAGAACAACTAAATCTTTTCCTTTAGGAATGAATGTATAACAGGTTTTTAGAACATTTGCTATTGTCGATTTAACCTCGCCTTTGGAAGCATCTCCAATTGCAGATTCAAACCCGGCAGTTAAAATTTGGAAATCGCCTTTTCTTGTATAATTGGGATTCATATATCGGGTTATTTTGCCGGTTTTATCAACAAAAATTAAAACACCTTTATGAAGAAATCCGTTATAAGATCTTTTAAATTGAAATCCTGCTACATCCGTTAATTGGTAAATACTTGTACTGTCGCCTGTTAAAAATGTCCATGAAGAATCGGGAATTTTAATTCCCACCAAACCCATCATAGCATGTTTTTTATCCGCCGCAACTTTTGGGAGTTTCATTCTGATCTATACTTATACTTATAATATTGTAATCTTTTCCCGGTTTATATTTTACTTTACCAATTGTGTTGGCAATTTCCGCCATAAGAGGAGAGCAGATTCCTGCACAATGATAATAACAAAAATCCAGAACGGTTGGTTTGTTGATAAGTTCTTTTAATTGAACTTTTTCTCCTTTGGAATTTACAAATGTTAAATTTAAGGGAATTTGTTTGCCTAAATGTCTTACAACTTTTGCGGTATTATAATCTGCATAAGCCGAATTGAGTGATAAAGTAAAGATTATTAATATAAATAAAGGCAGCAGGTAAATAGATCTTAATATTTTTTCCATGATGGAAAAACCTAAATAAAATCATCCACTTAAACAATGAAGTAAATCATATATGGATGAAGCTTTTGGTACAAGCAAATATTTTAATTAGAAATTATTTTACATAAAAGAATTTGAAAACAAAAAAGGGTGAACTTTTAATTCACCCTTTAATAATATATTTAATTAAAATTTAGGTTAAAACCGCTTCTTTATGAAATTCAAGTTTGCCCTGTTTTCCTAATGTAACGGAAATATTATCGCCGTTATTGAAATTACCGATAAGCAATTCCTGCGATAAAGGATTTACAAGATGTTTTTGAATTGTTCTCTTCAGCGGTCTTGCACCGAATGTAACATCGTATCCTAGTTTAACCAGCCAGTCTTTTGCTTCATCATTTAGATTAATAGTTATATCTTTTTCTTTCAGCATATCCTGAACTTTTTGAATTTGTATTTCAACAATTTCTCTAAGTTCGCTTCTTGTCAACGGTTTGAATAAAACTACTTCGTCAATTCTATTTAAAAATTCAGGACGAATAGTTTTCCTTAACATTTCAGTTAAAGTTCCTCTTAGTTCTCCCAGAGCTTCTTCCATTTTATCATCAGGAATATTCATCAGTCTTTCCTGAATTAAATGAGAACCGAGATTCGAAGTCATAATTATAATAGTATTTTTAAAGTTTACTGTTCTTCCCTGGTTATCCGTCAATCTTCCGTCATCCAAAACCTGAAGCAGTAAATTAAATACATCGGGATGAGCTTTTTCAATTTCATCAAGCAGTACAACAGAATAAGGTCTTCTTCTGACTGCTTCGGTCAACTGTCCGCCTTCTTCATATCCGACATATCCCGGAGGCGCTCCGACTAATCTTGAAACAGAAAACTTTTCCATGTATTCTGACATATCAATTCTAATCATTGCATGTTCATCATCGAAATAGAAATTCCGCCAAAGCTCTTGCCAATTCGGTTTTTCCTACTCCGGTAGTTCCTAAAAATATAAAAGAACCCAAAGGACGGTTTTCATCCTGCAGACCTGTTCTTGACCTTCTTATAGCATTTGCAATTGCAGAAACAGCTTCATCCTGCCCGACAACTCTTTTATGTAATTCATCTTCGAGTTTTAGTAATTTACTTCTTTCACTTTCCATCATTTTGCTTACCGGAATTCCGGTCCATTTAGCAACTACTTCTGCTATATCTTCGGCATCGACTTCTTCCTTTAGCATTTTTTTCTCTTTTTGAACTTCGGAAAGTTTTTGTGTTTCTTCTTTTAACTGCTTTTCCAATGATGCAATTGTTCCGTAACGAAGTTCTGCAACTTTTCCTAAATTTCCTTCTCTTTCATATTTTTCAGCTAAAGTTTTTGCATTGTCAATTTCGCTTTTCATCTTTTGAATAGATTTAATTTTATCTTTCTCAAGATTCCAATGCATCTTTAAAGTATTTCTATCTTCTTCGTTAATACTTAATTCTTTTTTCAATTCATCAAGTCTTTTTAATGAAGCTTCATCTTTTTCTCTTTTTAATGCTTCCCTTTCAATTTCCAATTGCTGAATTTTTCTTTCAATTGAATCAAGTTCTTCCGGCATCGAATCTATTTCTATTCTTAATTTGGAAGCAGCTTCATCAATTAAATCGATTGCTTTATCAGGCAGAAATCTATCTGTTATATAACGATTGGATAATTGGGCCGCCGAAACAATTGCTCCGTCGGTTATTCTAACTCCGTGATGAACTTCGTATCTTTCTCTTAATCCTCTTAAAATAGAAATCGTATCTTCCACGGAAGGTTCGCTTATTAAAACAGGCTGAAATCTTCTTTCAAGTGCGGCATCTTTTTCAATATGTTTTTTATATTCATCTAAGGTTGTTGCGCCGATTGCGTGAAGCTCGCCTCGTGCCAGAGCAGGTTTTAAAATATTTGCAGCATCCATAGAACCTTGTGCAGAACCGGCGCCGACTAAAGTATGAAGTTCATCAATAAATAAAATTACTTCGCCGTTAGAATCCTGAACTTCTTTTACAACAGCTTTCATTCTTTCTTCAAACTGTCCGCGGAACTGAGTCCCTGCAACTAAAGCTCCCATATCAAGAGCAACTATTCTTTTAGTCTTTAAATTTTCAGGAACATCTCCCGCAATAATTCTATGAGCAATTCCTTCTGCAATTGCAGTTTTACCGACTCCGGGTTCACCAATTAAAACAGGATTATTTTTTGTTCTTCTCGATAAAACCTGAAGCACTCTTCTTATTTCTTCATCTCTTCCGATTACAGGATCGAGTTTTCCGGCTCTTGCAAGCTCATTTAAATCTCTTCCGTATTTAGCCAAAGCCTGGTAAGTTTCTTCAGGATTTTGAGAAGTAACTCTTTGATTTCCTCTTACATCTTTAAGTGCAGTTAAAATTTCATCGTGAGAAATTCCATTATCTCTTAAAAGCTGTCCTGCTTTACCTTCATCTTTTGCTAAAGCTAAAAGAATATGTTCGGTTGAAACAAATTCATCCTTTAAGTTTTTTGCTTCATTGGCTGCAGTATCAAATAATTTTGCTGTATTATTGGACATCTGCTGGTTCCCGATTCCGGCACCGCTTACTTTCGGCAGCTTTTCAAGTAAATCATTTATTTTGATTTTAACCGGATTTACATTGCCGCCGGTTTTCTGCATAATTGTATCGGCAATGTTTCCTTTTTCCTGAATTAATGCTGCCAGCAAATGTTCAGGCTCAACTATTTGATTATTATAATTTTGTGCAATCTCAAGAGCAGTCTGTACTATCTCCTGAGCTTTTACCGTAAGTTTATTAAAATTAAACGGCATATATTTCACTTCCTTTCAAATGTTCTGCCCACTTATTTATTAAATAATGAGCAGTTGTATCTCCCCATAAAATTCTAACTAAGAATTTTTCTTAATATATAATTCACTTGATAACTCAAGCAGTTTATTTGTTCTTGTAACAAGTTTATGCGGATCATTCAAATCGCCTTCCAAAAGCAAAGCTGTTTCAAATAATTCTTCCGTAACATTATTTATAAAATCATCTTTTGAATTTTTCTTGAATACTTCGAGCAAATTTCTAATCAGTTTATGATCTTTATTTATTTCGAAAACTTTTTTCTGAATTCCCATTTCCTTATTTGTCATTCTCAAAATTTTATGCATTGAAGAAGACATACTGTCATCCGGGTTTACTAAAATAGCCGGACTTCCGGAAAGTCTTTGGGATTCTTTAACTTCAACAACTCTATCTCCCAAAACATCTTTCATTTTTGAAATCAGACTGTCAAAATGTTTTTTATCGTCTTTGCTTAACTCTTCGGCCTTTTCTTTTTTCTCATCGGAAACTTCAAGTTTGTCAATATTTTTCAAGTCAACGGAATCAACGGATTTAAATTCGTAATCCTTATACTTTCTAACAGAAGTAAGAACAAATTCATCCAATGGATCAATAGAGATAAAAAACTTCCAATCCTTTACTTTTAAATATTTCCAAATGGGGATCGGAATCAATTGCATCCCTGCTGCTTCCGAGAGCAAAGTAAATTTCTTTTTGACCTTCTTTTAATCTGCTTACATATTCTTCAAGGAAGTTAATCCCTCTGCATTTTCATTTGCCGAAGAATTAAATCTTAAAATTCATTAAACTTATCCTGGTTTGTAAAATCACTGTAGCCTAATTTGAAAGTTCTTCCGTGTTCCTTCCAGAATTTTGCATATTCTTCAGGCTTATCTTTTGCTTTTTTATTTAAGTAAGAAAGAACCTGGCTTGTTACTGTGTTTGAGATTTTTGTAAAGATTATATTTTCCTGAAGAGTTTCCCTTGAAATATTTAAAGGAAGATCTTCGGAATCGACAACACCTTTTACAAAGCTGAGATATTCAGGAAGAAGATCTTTATTTTTATGCTGAATTAAAACCCGGCGGACATAAAGATCCAATCCGTAATCTTCCCTGTTAAAACCGAAGAAGTCAAAATTTTTCTCAGGAATAAATAAAAGAGAATGAAATTGAATCGGAGCATCAACTGAATTATGTATTACATCCATCGGTTCATTTGTATCATAAGTTAAAAATTTATAAAACTCATCGTACTGTTCTTTTTTAACCGAACTTTTCGGTTCTCTCCAAATTGCGGAAATTGTGTTTACTTTTTCTTTTTCCAGGTAAATAGGGAATTGTATAAAATTAGAATGCTTTTTAATAATAGTTTCTAGTCTGTATTTTTCTGCAAATTCTTTTGCATCATCTTTCAAATGAACTTCGATTGTAGTTCCGCGTTTTAAATCTTCTTTTGCTTCTGAAATTTCATAATTTCCTAAACCGTCGGATTTCCATCAAAACTGCAGGTTTATCTTTTTTAAATGATTTAGTTTTGATAATAACTTCTTCCGCAACCATAAATACGGAATAAAATCCAACTCCGAATTTTCCAATTATATTATTTGCATCGGATTTATTTTCTTTTAATTGTTTTAAAAATTCAGCCGAACCGGACTTAGCAATTGTTCCGATATTCTTTATTAATTCATCTTTAGTCATTCCAATTCCGGTATCGGAAATAGTTATCAAGTTTTTTCTTCTCATCAAAATTAATTCTTATTTCCATCGGCAGATCTTTATCAACTAAGTCGGTTCCTTTCGTCGATTCAAATCTTAACTTATCCAAAGCGTCGGATGAATTCGAAATTAATTCTCTTAAAAATATTTCCCTGCTTGTATAAAGTGAATGGACTAAAATATCAAGCAGTTGTTTTACTTCCGCTTTAAATTCATACTTCTTAGTTTTAGCTCCGCTTTCAGCCATTAATAATCTCCTTTTAATTTATCCGTGTTTATTTACTTTCTAAGTTCTGCTAATTTCTTAAATAATTTTTTCTCTTCGCTTGAAAGATTTTTAGGAATTTGTAAAATCACTCTTACAAACAAATCTCCTTTATCATTTAAATTTCCGTTTTTCGGCAATCCTATCTTTTTAAGCTTTAATAATTTACCATTGTCGGTTTCTTTAGGAATAACAATATTTATTTTTCTTCCGTCCAAAGTATTTATTTGAACATCGCCGCCGAGCACAGCCGTATATAAATCAACATCAAGATTAAGATATAAATCATCACCTTTAATTTCATAAAAAGGATGATCTATTACATGAATATTTAAATATAAATCTCCTTTTTCTCCGCCGTAATTCCCGGCAGCTCCCATTCCGCGAAGTCTTAATTTTTTTCCATCGCGCGTTCCCGGCTGCATATTAACTTTTACAGTTTTTCCGTTAACTGTAAATTGTTTTTGAACTCCGTTATATGCTTCTTCTAAAGTTAAATTCAGATTGGCTTCGTAGTCACTTCCTTTTCTGGCTTGTGTAAATGGACCGGTTCTTTGTCCTCTTGAACTGCCTCCGAAAAAGCTTTCGAAGAAATCGGAAAACCCTCCCATATTTCCGAAAATATCACCCAAATCGCCTTCATATCTGTATGAGCCGCCCTGCTGTCCGCCGCCGAACTGACTGAAAAAATCATTCATATTCCCGGCGCCGGCGTGTTCGTACTGTTTCCAGTTTGCACCGAGCTGATCGTATTTTTTTCTTTTTTCAGGATTACTTAGGACTTCATTTGCTTCGGTTATTTCTTTAAATTTTTCTTCTGCTTGTTTGTTGCCGGGATTTTTATCAGGATGATATTTTAATGCAAGCTTCCTATAAGCTTTTTTAATTTCTTCGGAAGTCGCATCTTTTTCAACTCCGAGTATTTTATAATAATCTTTAAATTCCATTTAATTAACCTCCGGTTTAAAGCAGAAGAGAAATCGAATTTAAATTTAAACTTATCTGAATCAATAATAAGTTAAAAATTATAAAAAAGAGGATGTCCCTCCGTTGACCGGAAGAACAACCTCTTAAAAAAATTAGAATAATAAAAAATTATTTAATTTTAATATCAATTAATTTTGCTTTCGCTTCTTCCGATTTAGGGATAGTAATCACTAATTGACCATCCTTAAATTCGGCTTCAATTTTCTCTTCTTTAATTTTCTTTGGTAATGTGAATGAACGATAAAATTTACCA
Source organism: uncultured Ignavibacteria bacterium (assembly GCA_963713505.1). Lineage (GTDB taxonomy): Bacteria > Bacteroidota > Ignavibacteria > Ignavibacteriales > Ignavibacteriaceae > CAVQMC01. Next base: position 64,084 of record CAVQMC010000009.1, read on the forward strand.
AAGCTTCTTTCTATTCTATGATATTTAGAATTATCGGTTTCTTTTTCCTGTTTACGTTCGCCGCTGATTATAAGTTCACCGTCGCTGTAAGATATTTTAACATCATCTTTATTAACACCGGGAATATCAAGTTTTAATTTGAAGTTATCGTTGTCTTCGTATATATCAGACAGCGGCATCCACATTGCATTTTCTAATTCTTCGTTTGTTTCTTCATCCGGATTCAAACGAATACCGAATGAGTTTATCATTTTATCGAATTCACGTTCGAAATCCAATAAGTCCTTCATAGGATTAAATTTTACGATAGCCATTTTTATAACCTCCTCTCATGTTGAAAAGAAATTATTTTACTTTTACTTCTATTTCTTTTGGTTTTACTTCTTCCGACTTGGGAATTGTAATCATCAACTGACCGTTTTTAAATTCAGCATCAATTTCATCGGCTTTAATTTCTTTTGGAAGATTAAATGATCTATAATATTTTCCGTAAGATCTTTCAACACGATGATAAGTTGAATTCTTAGATTCTTTTTCTTGTTTTCTTTCTCCGCTTATTGTTAACTGTCCGTCGGTAAAAGAAATCTTAACATCTTTTTTATCAATGCCGGGTAAGTCAACATTTATTAAATACGAATCCTTGTTTTCGGAGATATCTGCTAAAGGCATCCAAACAGCATTTTCAAATTCATCATCGGAATCTTCTTTATCAACAGATTTGAATCTTCTGTTTAGAGAGTTAAACATTCTGTTAAATTCTCTTTCCATATTCATTAATTCTCTTGTTGGGTTCCATCTTATAATAGCCATTTTTGATTTCCTCCTTTTTTATCTTTTCAATAATATTATTTTTCAAACTTTATTTAAATAGCACAAGCTGAGTGCCAAAATCGTAAAATCTCCATAAGTTATTTAATAACAATAAGTTATAGGGAAATACGTTAACTATATCTATTTCTGTTAATATGACAGATAAATAAGTCAATAATTACGTTCATTCCAAATATGTGGCAAAATATGCGACAATATGGCGCATTCGTAATTTTATATAAAATCAGCAATTATAGAAATTACAAAGGTACTTGATTAAATGAATTGAGAATGCTTAAATATTTAATTATTTTTGCTGTCTTAATTTTTTCCAATTTATTAATGAATAATTTTAATGAGGATACAATTGTTGCACTTGCAACTCCATCTGGGGTCGGTGCAATTTCTGTTATCAGAGTAAGCGGACCAGATTCTATTTCAGTTGTCGATTCTGTTTTTAAAGGTAAGTCAAAATTAGTTGATGCTAAATCTCATACAATCCACTACGGCGAGATAGTTAATACAGATGGGAAGTTAATTGATGATGTTCTAATTTCAGTATTCAAATCTCCAAATTCCTATACAGGTGAAGACAGTGTTGAAATCAGCACTCATGGTAATCCTTTTATTACTCAGCAAATTATAGAGCTTCTGGCTAATAATGAAATCAGACTTGCAGAACCCGGTGAGTTTACTAAAAGAGCTTATTTAAACGGAAGAATGGATCTTGCACAAGCAGAAGCTGTTGCGGATGTAATTTCATCCAGAACAGAAGCTTCTTTGAGAGGAGCCAGAAATCAGCTTGACGGACAGCTTTCTCAAAAGGTGAATGAGTTAAGAACAATGCTGATAAATGCTTCATCTTTTATTGAATTGGAATTGGATTTTGCTGAAGAAGATCTGGAATTTATTGGACATGATGAAATATTAAAAAGAATCGATCAAATTATTAACGAAATTGATAAACTTTTAGATACTTATTCATTCGGCAGAATTTTAAAAGATGGAATAAATGTTGCTTTAGTTGGTAAACCGAACGTCGGTAAATCATCATTATTAAATTATATTTTGAAGGAATCCAGAGCTATTGTCAGCAGCATTCCCGGAACAACAAGAGATGTAATTCGCGAAGATGTTTCAATTGATGGAATTTTATTTAGGCTTTACGATACAGCCGGAATTAGAGTTTCCGAAGATGAAATAGAAAAAGAAGGAGTTGTTAGAAGCAGAGAAGTCGTGCGAATGTCGGATATAGTTGTTTTATTAAATGATACGGAACAAGATTTTTCTGAAGATGTATTAAATGAATTAAAGATTTTGACAAATCCTGATAAAATTATTTTAGTTCTGAATAAAATTGATCTGGGAAATAGAAACAATATTAAAGGTGATATTTCCATCTCCGCGAAAACCGGGGAAGGAATAAATAAGTTTTTCAGTGAATTAAAGAACAAAGCATTTGGTAATTCAAATTACAGTGAAAAGACAGCAATTGTTTCAAACACACGACATTACAATTGTCTGAAGAATGCAAAAGAGAATCTATTGAATGCAATAGAGTCTGTAAATAACAAGTTAAGCGGCGAATTCATTGCTGTTGATTTAAGAAGTGCAGAAAATAATTTGGGTGAAATAATCGGACAAGTTACATCCGATGATATACTTAACAATATTTTTATGAAATTCTGCATAGGTAAATAAATGTTCCACGTGAAACTTTAAATTATTTTACATTTAGCATATTTTTGTATTAAGAAATTTTTAGATTTTGTTCCACGTGAAACAAATAAGTCGATTTTGAGCAAATTTTAGGATATTATGAAGGAATTCGAGGTAATTGTAGTCGGCGGCGGACATGCCGGAATTGAAGCTGCAGCTTCAGCGGCAAATATGGGATGTTCTGTCGGACTCGTGACGATGGATAGATATGCGATTGGGAGAATGTCTTGCAATCCTGCAATTGGAGGAACTGCAAAAGGACATTTGGTAAGGGAAATCGATGCTCTCGGCGGACAAATGGGAAAAATAGCCGACAGTACCGGAATTCAATTTCGTATGCTTAATAAATCTAAAGGTCCGGCTGTTTGGTCACCAAGATGTCAGTCTGATAGAAAATTATATTCTGAGGAAGCTTATAAAGTTATTTCTTCAACTAAAAATCTTGAGATTGTTGAAGATGCTGTTATTGGAATCGTTTCCGAGAATAATAAAATCCTTGGGGTTTTAACCGCAAATGGAATTGAAATAAAATGTAAAGCATTAATTCTTTCTTCCGGAACTTTTTTAAATGGATTAATGCATACAGGATTAAAATCCACTTCCGGCGGAAGATTTGGTGAAAAACCCGCAATCGGAATTACAGAATCTTTACTTCAACTTGGTTTTGAATCAGGGCAGACTAAAAACCGGAACTCCTCCAAGGTTAGCAAAAGATTCAATAAATTTTGATGTTTTAGAGGAACAGCCCGGTGATGATGATCCTCAGCCTTTTTCATTTCAAACTGATAAAAGCAAATTTCCTTTTCTTCCACAGGTCAGCTGTCATATAACACATACAGATGAAGAGGTTCATTCCATTTTAGAAAAAGGATTTGAGCATTCTCCAATGTTTACAGGAAGAATAAAAGGAGTTGGTCCTAGATATTGTCCTTCAATAGAAGATAAAATCGTCAGGTTTTCGGATAAAAAATCCCATCAGCTTTTTCTTGAACCGGAAGGATTGGACAATGATTTAATTTATTTAAATGGATTCTCCTCTTCCCTTCCTGCAGAGGTTCAAATAGAAGCAATTAGAAAAATAAAAGGACTTGAAGAAGCTGAAATGATTCGTCCGGGTTATGCTGTTGAATATGATTTCTTTCCCCCGCATCAAGTCGATCTTACACTGGAAACAAAATTAATCAGCGGACTTTATTTTGCAGGACAAATAAACGGAACTTCCGGATACGAAGAAGCAGCGGCACAGGGTTTAGTGGCCGGAATAAATGCGGCGGCTAAAATAAAAGGTCTTCCGGAATTCGTTCTAAAAAGAAGTGAAGCCTATACAGGTGTTCTCATTGATGATCTTGTAAATAAATCAACTGAAGAACCTTACAGAATGTTTACTTCCAGAGCCGAGCACCGCCTGCTTTTAAGGCAAGATAACGCCGACAGAAGATTAATGAAATACGGTTTCGAATATGGCCTAATCAATAAAGATCTGTACAATGAATGTAAAAATAACGAAACAATTATTTTAAATAGTATTGATATTTGTAATACCATAAAATTAAATGCAAAAACAGTTAATCCGTTTTTAGAATCTGTAGGTACCAACGGAATAGATTCAACAGAAACTATTTCAAAGTTATGCAAACGTCCCGAAGTAAATTTAAAAGATCTATTGCATTTAAATGGATCTTCAGATTATAATGAAATAAAAGAAATATTAAACAACAATTTATTACTTGAGCAAGTAGAGATAGAATTGAAATATGAAGGCTATATAAAAAGACAATATGATAATGTATTAAAACTTGAAAGATACGATGAGACACAAATTCCTTTAACATTTAATTATTTAATCTTAAAAGGTTTATCAACAGAAGGAAGGGAAAAATTAAACAAAATCAAACCTCGTTCAATAGGGCAGGCATCCCGTATATCAGGAGTTTCACCTTCTGATATTTCTATTTTATTGGTATATTTAAAGAACTAAAATAAGGATTTATTTAAATGGTGGACGTTCAGGAACAATATCTGAAGGAATTACAATCCTTTTATTGGGACAACGGAATGAATCCCGACCCAATGCAAATTGACAGACTGGCTTATTTTGCCGGACTAGTTACAGAAAAAAACGAATCAGTTAATTTGGTCTCCAGAAGAGATATTGATTCTATAATCGAAAAACATGTCTTTCTTTCTTCGTACATTACTAAATATCTTCCTGAAAAATGTACAAATTTCTTAGATATAGGAACCGGTGGGGGTTTTCCTGGAATTCCTCTCGCAATTATGCGTCCGGAATTAAAAGGTGTTCTTGTTGACTCAACAGGCAAAAAGATCGACGCTGTGCAAGATTTTATTGATAATTTGAAATTAAGTAATGTTGTTGCAGAAAAAGATAGAGTTGAAAGCCCGGAGTTCATACAAAAATACAGCGATCATTTCGACCTTGTTGTAAGCAGAGCTACGGTTCCATTAATTATTCTTTTTAGATATTCACTTCCGTTGATTAAAAACAAAGCTTTCTTAGCAGTAGTTAAGGGCGGAAATATCGAAGAGGAATACAAGAAAGCCGAAATGAAATATAAAGGCTTTATTAAAAAATCTACTATATTCGAATTGTTTTATAAACCTTCGAATGTTAGAAATCAAAAAGGAAAGAAATTAATTTTATTGGAATTGAATAAATAAATTATTTGAATGATATTTTAGATACGATTTTTTAGTTAATTATTTATTTAAAAAATATTTAAATTTTTTACGGGGTTCTTTATGAACCCCTTTTGGCATTTTAAACAACTAATAATTTTCTCAAACTTTTCCGGAAAATAATTTGAACGGTATTGAACTCAAGAAATTTTTTGCAAATATAGATTCAGTAAAAACTTTTTTAAATAAACTAAAAAATAATTCCTTAAAAGTAATTTACACTTCTCCTTTATTCGGAGCCTCTAAAAGTTTTTTAATTTCGGAATTAAATAAAGTTAAGCAAACAGCTAATCGTTCTTCTGCCGGATGTTAAGTCTGTTGAGGAAATGAATGTTGAGCTGAACATTCTCGGCTTATCAAAAAAACTTATTTCTATAAATGAATATAAGGCCGAGTCGATTCAGGAAAAGCTTACGGATATTTCTAAAAAAGATGATTTCATTTTACTTTCAACTTATGATCTATTAAATCTTGAATTACCAAATCCGGAAAAAATTGAACAGGAAACTACAAAAATTCAAATCGGCGGAGATCTTTCATACGATGAATTAATAGAATATTTAAATTTACTTCATTATCAAAAAGACAAATTTGTTGAATCTCCGGGCGATTATTCTCAGCGCGGTGCCATAATAGATTTTTGGTCTTACAGTGAAAAAAATCCGGTTAGATTGGAATTTAACGGAGATTTTCTTAGAATCAATCCGCTACTTCGATCCTGAAAGCCAAAGATCAACGGAAAAAGTTGAAACGATTACTTTGGCCGGAGCCTTAAATGAAAATGAATTTCATGAAACTTCTACAAATATATTTGAATATTTAGACTCCCCTCTTTTTCTAGCTTCCAATTTTGATCTTCAAAATTTAAAGGATGAACAAATAAATTTATTTAAAACTGAAAATGAGTCCTCGGTAGAAAATAAGGTAGGAGTTAATGAAGAACAAAACGAAGAATTTCCCGATGTAAATGAAAATCAAATTAAAGTTGAAGAAGATAAAAAAGTATCTTTAGAAAATTTATTAAAGAGAGAAAACACAAATTGGATTATTGAAGAAGAACTTATTACAAACAACAACAGATTTGAATTTGGATTTTCCGAAGCTCCTTCCATAAATGCAAATTATGAAATTCTTTTTAACATTCTTAAAGATTATGCAAGTAAAGATTT
>CAVQMC010000010.1:0-25123 GCA_963713505.1 uncultured Ignavibacteria bacterium
GACCTTAGTTACCTACTGCCATGTTATGACCATGGCAGCCGAGGTTTATAAAAGTTAAAAAAATCACTTAGTTATTGAGGTCTTACCTTGATAATTCATCAAATCAATCTCTTTAAATTTTTTAAATTCAGTTTATTTATCTAATCTTCAAAATATTCATTTCCGTAAGTATCAACATATCCCCATTTTTTATTTACTTTTACAGAAATTAAACCGTCTCTAATTTCACCGATGTCGTCATATTTAATTGGAGTAATTCCTTTGCCGCTTTGATCTATAAATCCCCACCAGCCATTTAAACATATTTTTGCAATTCCGTTGTAAAAATCTCCGGCTGAACTGTAATTATATGGAATAACTTCTTCTCCTTTTTGATTTATGTAGCCCCATTTATTATTTAATTTAACTGCAGCTAAACCTTCATAAAAATCTCTTATCTCATCATATTTTATTGGTGCAACCGTGTTGGCGGATTTGTTAAGCAGTCCCCATTTATCATTTATTTTTACAGGGAAAAGGTTTTCGCGGTAATCGCCTATTTCATGATATTGTACTGGAATAATTTCTTTTCCGGTTTTATCAATAATTCCCCATTTGCCCATAAAAATAATTTCTTTGTCTTTCTTTTTAATTCCGAAATTAACTTTAGCAAAACCTAATCTAAAATCGTCGGCTTCGTCATATTTAAGTTTTGTAACTTCATTTCCTTCGGAATCTACAAATCCCCATTTGTCGTTAAGTTTTATTTTAACGAAATCTTCAGAGAAGTTTCCCACTTGATCATATTTTACGGGAATGATTATTTGCCTGTTCTGATTGCAGAATCCCCATTTATCTCCTTTACGATAGGGAATTAGTTTTGGTAAGTTTGTTCTCATTTTCGCTCCTTGTTAATACATAGCAATACCTTTACATAATTTTCTCTTCTCTAACCGGCATAATAAAATATTGAAATGGCTAATACAATGAATATTTTTTGACCTTTTAAAAGTAGTTTTAAATAAACCGTTAAAAAGGTAATTAAAAATTAGGTTTTTCATTTTCCCACGATTAATACCGTGGGTTAATGAGAATTCTCAAGATCAATTAAATATTTAGTGATTTCCGTCCATTCATCTTTTAAACTTAAATTTGACATTTCTTTAGAAGCTTTTGAATACCAGTAAGATGAATTTGAAAGATCACCTTCTTTGCGGTGGAGATATGCATGAATCCAAGAGGATTTTTATCATTTATATTTTGAACTATTTCATGAGACTTTTTCCAGTTATCATTTGCATCAAACCACAAAGCCAGTAAATGATTAGAAATATTTTTTGGAGGTTCTTTATCTTTTAAAGATGATATAAATTGTTCAAAATTCATTAAATATTTAATATTTGTGAAATGATATTACTTTAATATATAAATAAAAATAAATTAATTCTTAGTAATAGCTTCATCAATAAATTTATTAACTACAGCAGTATATTCTTCTTTATTTTTAAAATATGATTCGGCATGCTGAGCACCGGGGGATATATATAATTTTTTAATTCCGGGTTTTTTTCTATACATTTCTTTTGACATATAAGTTGGAACAGATTCATCTTTTTCACCGTGAATAAAAAGTATAGGTTTTTCGATATCTTTAATTATTCTTTTGGGTGAAACAGAATGAAAAAAGAAACTCGATCTTAAATAAGTTACAAAACTTGCAATATCAATCAGTAAAATATTTGGGAAATTATAATCCCTTTTTAATCTGTATGAAAGCAGATCATATAAATCTGAATAAGGACAATCAACGATATAAAATTTTACAAGATTATAACTTTTATTTAATCCGGCTTGTAAAAGCGCGGTGGAAGCTCCGAGAGATTCGCCGTGAACTCCGATTATTCCGTTTGGAAATTTTTCGTGAACAAATTTAATTACATTATTAAGATCGTACTTTTCATAAAAACCATAGCTAATATTTTTCCCTCCGCTCATTCCGTGATGTCTTTGATCGTATAAAAATATATTAAATCCTTTATCAAGATAAATATCTCCTTCTCTCAGCATTGACCATTTGTCGCTTGCTAAACCGTGAACAAGTATAACCGTATTTTGTGTTTTGTTTGAATTCTTTATTAAAACTCCATCAAGTTCATAATCATAATTAGATTTTACTTTTAAATTTTCTTTCTCAAGTTTATCAAATCTGTCGATATTAAAAGTTTTATTATCAATCTGTTCCTGCAGACTGCTTTTGCCTTGATTGGTTTCTCTGTTAATTACTTTGTTATAAAAAAAATCTCCGATTCCCATATTACCTTAATCTATATTTATAATTACTATTACAAAAGTATTGAATAACTTCTTTTTAAATAGTGATTTGAAAAATGAAAATGGTTCTACATTACCGGGATTTATTACCAGATTAAACTAAAATTTAAATCCGCCAATCATGTTTACGATACCTCTAATACATTTATGAGGAAAATCTACCGGATCGCAAAACATCATCGGGCAGCCGCCTGGAATTACCTGAACATTATTTTGTTTGCATTTTTCAACTGCGTTTTCTGAAATACTCGATATTTTTGAATGCCTGCCTTTGTAACCGAATGTACAATGCATCCAAACTCGCGGTACGCCAATTTCTATGCATTCATCTGTGAGTTTTTCTGTGTTGGATGGTTTTGTAACAATAACTACTCCATCCAATTTAGCCGGAATAGATTTCAAATTTGGATAACAAGTTTCATTTTGGAATTTGTCCGTATTAGGATTAACAGGAAAAACATTATATCCGGTTTCTTTTAATTTTTTGAAAATTACATTAGCCGCATCATCTTTCTGCCTTTTTACTCCCGCTACTGCAATGTTTTTTTGCGACAGAAATTCTTTGGCAAGATTATACAAAGCTGACATTTTATTTTCCCCTTATGTTTCTTAATGAAATTAATTAGAATTAACTCAGCTTTTTGTTGAGAGATTTTCTCAATATATTAAATAAATTATAATTTAATTAGTAACATACGAAACTGAGTTTCGATCAACAATAAGAGATATAAAAATTTACCAAAATTCATTTCAATAATAAATATGCAGTCAAAATTTTTATTGAAATAGTTAAATAATAATTTTAACTTAATTTTATTATATTCTTTTTAATTCTTTTGATTTTCAAAAAGGGGAATATTGACACTGAAAATTTTAATCAATTAATATTGCTAGGAAAATAAATGGACGAATATCAATTTAGGCAATCTATAATCGATGAAGAACATTTAAAATTGTTAAGTATTTTTTATTACATCTCAGGCGGAATAACTCTGGCTATATCACTATTTATTTTTGTTGAATCCTTTTTATTATTTTCTATATTCAGTCATGTTGCTGAGTATGGAACCTATACTTCCGTTGCGGTCGGACGAGGCGAATTTAATCCTATGTTCTTTTCGGTTTTTCGCTATCTTTTTATCTTCCTATTTATACTTACACTTATTTTTGGTATTGCACAAATAATTTCGGGTAAATTTTTAAGGGATAAAACTCATAAAACATTCAGTTTTGTAGTTGCAATTATATGTTTATTATCTTTTCCTTACGGAACAATTCTGGGTGTAATGACAATAATAGTTCTTAACAGAAATTCTGTTGTAGAGTTATATAGAAAGAAACAACAGGAATCAATGGGAATTCAAATTTAATTTTTCTTATCAGCATTTAATATTCTTGAGTAATGAATTTGCCATCTTGAATTCCATGTTTTTCCGTTATCTTTTGAAATTTCCCAATTCCAATCGAAACTGTTTTCCGTTATATTATAGTAAATCATCCTTTGCATAAATTTATTTCCATTTTTATCGATTGCGCTTCTATGCAGAATCATTTTGTTATTGTTGAAATTGCCGGTAAAATCCAAATAGCCGCCTTGATTATCTACCCATGTCTGCTTCCACTCATTTAAATTTCGTACTGTACACCGAAAAACTTTTTCCAATTAAAGGAGTTCCGGGATTACCGTTAAAATTTTCTTCAATTACACATCCGCCTAATAAGTCTTTTTACCAAATTAGTTCCGCTTACAGTTTGATCATCTTTATTCTTCCATTCTGCTTTCCAATTTCCAACCCAAAAATCAAATTGATGTGCTTCTTTTGAAGAGCATGGTTTATCTTTTTTCTGCTGCGAAAAAGAAACAGACGTAAAAACTAAAATTGTAACAAAAGTAATCTTTAAAATTTAATTTCATATTTAATACCTGATTAAATATTAAAAAAAATATCTCAACCCTGCTTATGATTTTCACTGTATGCGGGTTAAATACAGCTACTAATCTTTTGCAAGGTTGAGATTCTTCTACTTCAGCAAAATCATTTTTTTTGTTGAAGTATAAACTTTATTATTAGAAACAGCTTTTAACTGATAAATATAAATTCCGCTCGGCAGACCGTTTTTACCGAAGATTGAATTCGGGTCAAAATTGATACTATAACTGCCTTTGTTTTGATTTTGTTTTACAAGTGTTGCTATTTCCTCGCCAATTGTATTATATATTTTTAATGTAACATTACTTTCATCAGGAAGGGTATAATCAATAGTTGTAGAAGGATTAAAAGGATTTGGATAATTCTGTTCTAAATTAAATGTTACAATTATATTTTTATTATTTCCGTTATCAATATTTGTTACCGGATTAACAATAATGTAACTATCTCTTGTTAAAGAACGTGATTTATTATTATTAGATATACTAAGCTTAACGGAATAAGTTCCGGTTTGATTATACGTCCAGGTTGGGTTTTGTGATGAATCGTCAACAATTCCGTCGTTATTAAAATCCCAATTCCACGATGTAATTTGTGAATCAGGATCAGTTATTGATAAATCCTTAAAATGAACAGTAAGCGGAACTTCACCATTAATGGAATCTACAGTAAAATTTGCTCTTAAATATCCCTGCGGAATATCTTCCGTAATATTTAATAATTTGATTTGAGCTTACATTGGTTAATATTTTTGTACCTCCCAGCGGCCATTTAATAACTAAAGAATCTATAGTTGAAGCATCTCCCAAACCGAAATGAACACGTAAACTATTCTGGCTGTCAAAACTGTTTTGTCCGGATACTTCTCTATATTGCCACATTGAATTTCCGTTTATTGTTGCTTTAGCTTTTACTTTTGCTCCAATAGCCGAATAGTTTGAAACTTTACCTTTTAAGTTTATTAAAATCCAATGGCTGCTGTTATTCGTAATATTATGATATAAACCTTTTCCATCACCACGGCCGGAAACAAATACATCTAAAAAGCCGTCATTATTATAATCACCAATAGTAACACCTCTTGTTTGACTTGTAGATGTAATTGCAGTTGTGTCTTCTTGAAAAGTTCCATCGCCCATATTTTTGTACAATTTTGTTCCGCCTTCGCTTGTGACAATTACATCTTGATAACCATCGTTGTCAAGATCACCCCAGGAATTAGCCAGATGATTACCGTTTGTTGTCAAAGCATTTGTAACATCTGTATAGCTTCCATTGTCATTTCTATAAAACCTGTCCGGTACTCCACTATAGTTGGTAACAAAGGCATCCAAATCCCCATCATTGTCATAATCTATCCAATTCCAAACTTGTCCGTCCTGCAGATCCGTTCCTATTGGAGAGGTATCAATTCTTTGAAAATCTACATTTCCGGTTTCTACCAGCATATTTTTGTACAAATAATCAGGTGCATTTGATGAAACAGGACCGCTTGCTATAAATAAATCTTCATCGCCGTCTTGATCATAATCATACCATGTTGCCACAGTATATGTCCATTTAAATTGAGTAAATTCATAATCAGTAATTTTAGTAAATCTACCATCGCCATTTGATAAAATTAAAGTGTTGGGAATAGCAGGTACACCGACATAGCCTTTGGGGTGTGTTATAATAGCATCCAAAAATCCATCATTATTATAATCTGCCCATGCACATGCCCAGCCTCTTGTATCTTTGTCTAAACCAAGAACACCTTCTGTAATTGGTGTAAAATTTTCATTTCCGTTATTTTTATAAATCATGGATGTATTGCCGGAAATCAGACAGTCTAGATCGCCATCATTATCATAGTCGCCCCAGGAAGTTCCGTTGCCGTAAGTTTGAACATTAATATATTCACCAAGATTTGTATTAAGTAAAGTAAAATTACCATTCCCGTCATTTCTGAAAAGAAATTTTTTTGTAGTGAAAAGATCCATGTCGCCGTCATTATCAAAATCAATCCATGCAGCACCTGAATAATTATTATCAATTTGAGTTGTATCAATTGGGTTATTTGGATCTGTAATTTTTTCAAAAGTTTGACAGAATAAAAATGAAAATGGTCCCCAAATTCCAAAAAGAATAAAAAACAATAATATCTTAACAATAATAAAATGAAATGTTCTGTTTTTGTTCATCATTCCTCCTAAAAAGTGTTTTAATTTATTCCGGGATATTTATTTTTTCAGCAGGTTTCTGTTATAATAATAACAGAACAATACACTAAACGGTATCCTGCAAATTGGGGGATTTTTAAAAGGAGTGATCTATATAAGTTTTTCTTTGGAAGCTTTTTCTATTGCACCTGCTTTGGAATTAACATTCAGCTTATAATAAATATTTTTAATATGGGTTCTAACGGTTTCTTTATCAATGAATAATTCATCGGCAATCATTGTATAGCTTTTTCCCTTTGCTAGGTGCTGAAGTACTTCCGTTTCTCGAGGCGTTAAAGGAGATCTTGCATTAAGTTGAAAGGATTCCACGACTTTTCTCGCAATATTTGTACTCATGGGTGCGCCGCCTTTGTATACTTCTTCTATTGAATCCATCAGCTTTTGTGAGGAAACATTTTTAGTTAAGTAACCGCTAGCTCCAGCACAAAGCGCTTGAAATACTTTCTCATCTTCTTCATGAACTGTAACTACAATAATGTCGATGGTAGGATTTCTAAACTTTATCCTTTTTATACCTTCAATCCCGGACATTCCCGGCAGACCTATATCCATTAAAATAACATCCGGTTTATCAACATTAATATTTCTTAAAGAGTCTTCACAATTATCATAATCGGCAACACACATAAATTTTTTATCATGCTTTAAAAGAGTTACAAATCCATTACGGATAATTTCATCATCTTCAACGATTACTAATTTGATAGGATACTCTGCCATTACAATTAAACATTATTTAGAGAAGAGATCGAACATATTTATTTTAAGATCTTCTAAGCGAAATGTAATGATTTTTTAGGAATCTTTCCTTTAAATGATATTTTGGTTCCTATTCCCGGGTTTGATTCAACCTCCAAAGAACCGAATAATCTGCGAGCTCTTGACTGCATATTCTGTATACCGTTCCCATGCTGAACTTCAGAAACGTTAAAACCTTTTCCATCATCCGCCAAAGTTATATCCAGATATACCCAATCAAAATTTATTTCGAGAAAAACCTGTCTGCTTCCGGAATGTTTTAAAGTATTATTCATTGCCTCTTTAAAGATTAATGTCAAGTGTCTTTTCCATTCCATATTTAATATTGCATGCTGAAAATCTTCTTCCAGACCTTTTACTTGAAATTCTATATCACTATCGCTGAAAATATCATCTCCGAAATCTTTAAGTCTTATTAATAATTCATATAAAGATTCTTTTTTAGGATCGATGGCCCAGATAAAATCTTTTGTGCCGTCATATAACATTTTTGAATTCTCGGAAATTTTATCGAGCAGAGGAAGTGCATCAGTATAAATATCTCCGATCTTTTGTCTTACAATTTCGGTCAGAACAGAAATTCTAGTAAGGCGGTGTCCCAAATCATCATGAAAATCTAATGCGGTTTTTCTTCTCACTTTTTCAGCTTCATCAGCTCTGGCTTTTGCAATTTCTACTGCTTTCCTTACTTCATATCGGGTTTTAATTAAGTGTAAAATGTATAAAATAAAAAGTAAAGCAATTACACATAAAGTAATAAACCACCATGTCTGCCAGAAAGGAGGAAGTATAGTAAACTTTATTCTGGCTAAATTATTGTTCCATTGTCCTTCGCTGTTTGTACTTTTAACAAGGAATATATAATCGCCTGCAGGTAAATTGGTATAAGAAGCATCGTTTTTATTTCCGGCTTGAATCCAATCTTCATCAATACCGGTTAACTTGTAAGCATATTTTATTTTATCGGGATTTGTATAATCTAATGCTGAAAATTTTATTGAAATAAAATTATTATCGGGACCTAATTCAATATTATCATTTATTGAAAATCGTTTTGATTTCCCGGAAGCATTAAAAGCTTTAAAGGAAGTTATATAAATTGATGGATCAAATTTGCTGAAGACCAAACTATCCGGATAAAAAGTATTGAATCCGTTTATTCCGCCGAAATATAATTTGTTGCTGCTGCTTTTATAGTATGAACCTGGTAAAAACTGATTGCTTTGGAGTCCGTCGGATAATGTAAAATTTATGAAAGTCTTTTTATTTAAATCAAATTTCGATAATCCCATGTAGGTGCTTATCCAGTATTCATCTTTTTTATTTTCTAAAATTCCGCAGATAATACTATTCGGCAATCCGTCTTTCTCAAAGAAATGTTTAAAAGTATTCTCTTTTTGATTAAAAAGATTTAAACCGTTGCTTGTACCAATCCAATAATTATTATTATCATCTTGATAAATAGAATAAACATAATTATTACTCAGAGAATTCGGATTATTTAAATTGTTGGTGAAAACATCAAATTTATTTGAACTGCTGCTGTATTTTAATAAACCTCCGTAAGTTCCTATCCAAATTTGTTTTGATTTATCCTGATAAATAGTCAGAACAAAATCCTGCTGATGAGAAATAAAATCGGAATTTTCAAAAGAAAAATGTTTAATTGATTTTTCATTTATATCATATAAAAATATACCGTTTTGATAAGTGCCGAACCAAAACTTATCTTTGCCGTTAAATAAAATTGAAGTAATTTTATTATTTATTAAATCTTTTTGGAGTGTTACTTCTTTGGGAAGTGAAATAAACTTTTCTTTTTTTAAATCGAATTTCAGTAAACCTGCATTCGTACCGGCCCATAAGTTATTCTGATTATCAATTTCTAGTGAATGAATTAAATTTCTGTTGTCTTTTTGATCTGATTTATTTTTGAAGCTAAAATCTTCTATTAAATTATTTTGAGGGTTGAATTTTTTTAAT
Organism: uncultured Ignavibacteria bacterium; assembly: GCA_963713505.1. GTDB lineage: Bacteria > Bacteroidota > Ignavibacteria > Ignavibacteriales > Ignavibacteriaceae > CAVQMC01. The sequence continues at coordinate 9,206 of CAVQMC010000010.1, forward strand.
CCGCTTAAAGTTCCCAGCCAGATGTTTTTGTTTTCGTCTTCTTTAAAAGCGAAAACCGAATTTTTATTTAACGCCGAAGTATTTCCCGGATCATTAAAAACAGGTTTAAATAATCTTTCTTTATTAATTAATTTATTTATTCCGGTTTGATATGCGTTTGCCCAAACCACACCTGATTTATCTTCAAACACATTTAAAATAGAATTTCCGCTTATACTTGATGGATTTTCATTGTTGTGTGTGTATCTTTTATAATTATTTTCTTTAGGATTATATTTTACAAGACCGGCCTGAGTTCCGATCCATAAATTTTTATTATTTCCTTCATAAATTGAATAAATTACATTTCCGCCGTTTAATTGATCGCCTGAATTTATATCAATCAAACTAAATGTTGAGTCATTAATAAATTTATTTAAACCGTTATAAGTACCGATCCAAAGATTTCCTTGATTATCTTCATAAATAGATGTAACAGAATTGCTGCTTAAAGAAGATTTATCGCCCGGTTTATTTTTATAAAATTCCAGTTTATTTTTTGCCGGTAAATATTTTGCTAATCCGTAATCAGTCCCTGCCCAAACATTTCCTTTTTTATCTGTGTAAACTACTCTTACGGAATTATCTTTTTTAGAAGAAGTGTCTGAAGAATTAACTTTGTAATGTGTGAATTCATTATTATTAAAGTTAAGTTTATTTAATCCGCCGGTTTGAGTTCCAAGCCAAATATTCCCGGAATTGTCCTGAGTAATTGACCAGATGATATTATCATTAAGTCCGTATTTATTTTTTGGATTATACAAATATCTTGTAAAAGTTCCGGTTAACGGATTAAACTTATTTAATCCGCCTCCCCAAGTACCGACCCAAATATTTCCATTTTTATCTTCGTATAAAGAGATTACATCATCAAACGAAATTGATGTAGAATCGTTGGGGTCATTTTTATAAACAGTATATTCTCTGCCGTCATATTTTACAAGTCCGTACATTGTGCCGAACCACAAAAATCCTTTGCTGCCCTGCATCATACAATAAGTAAGATTTAACGGAACACCTTTTTCTAATGATAGTTTTTCAAATCGCGGATTTTCATTTTGAGGTAAGATAGCAGCATTTGCAATTAAAAATAATATTATTAAAAGAAAAGCTTTGTAATGTATTTTTTTCATCTTAAGACTGAGAGTTTACTGATTATAGTTTAAAATTTCGGAACATAAAAATAAACTTTATTTCACTCAAACGAATCACTCAATTTGGGGGAGTAATTAATAATGACACTTAAATATATGAATTAATAAAGCAAAATTTGAGTAATTTTCCAAAGAAACTCTTAAGTTTACAAAGATAATTTTTTTAGATTAAGGGGTTATTGTATGCAAAAAATTTTTGAAAAGTATTTTTATCCTAATTCTGTATGCATTGTTGGCGCCTCAACAAAAAAAGGAAATTTAGGTTACGAATTAACAAATTCTATAGTTAATTATGGTTACACGGGAAAACTTCTTCCCGTAAATCCAAAAGCAGATGAAATTTTCGGATTTAAATGTTATAAAAGCATTCCCGAAATTAAAGAAGAAATTGATCTTGCAATTGTAATGGTTCCCAAAAAGTTTGTAGTAGAATCTATTCAGCAGTTGCTTGATAAAAATGTTAAATCCATAATTTTAATTACTGCCGGATTTAAAGAAACCGGAAAGACCGGGGAAGAGGCAGAAAAAAGAATCGTTGAACAGGTTAAAAATGCCGGCGCAAGATTAGTTGGTCCTAACTGTATGGGAATTATCAATACAGCCGGATCAATAAAATTAAATGCAACATTTGTAGCGGAAAAACCTGAAAACGGTACAACTGCATTTTTATCGCAGAGCGGAGCAATAGGTGCGGCAGTTTTAAATTCTCTTAGAGAAACTGATATTAGATTTTCACATTTTATCAGTGTTGGAAACAAAGCCGACATCTGCGAAAATGATTTGCTGGAATACTGGGAAAATGATAACAACATCGGAGTTATAACTTTATACCTGGAAAGTTTTGTGAACGGCGAAGCTTTTATAGATTTCTTTATAAAGAATAAAATTAAAAAACCTGTTATAATTCTTAAAGCCGGCAGAACTTCCAGCGGTATTAAAGCGGCATCTTCTCACACAGGAGCTTTAGGAAGCAGCGATAAAGTAGTTGATTCTGTTTTAAAACAATTTGGAATTATAAGAGCAGATACTTTAAATGATCTTTTTAATTCTGCAAAAGGTTTTGAAAACTTTCCGCTTCCAAAAGGAAATAAAGTCGCGGTTGTAACAAACGCAGGCGGTCCTGCAATTTTAACAGTTGATTCATTAGAAAAAAACGGACTCACACTTGCTAATATTTCCGACAAAACAAAAGAAGAGTTAAGAAAAATTGTTCATCCGGAAGGAAGTGTAAATAATCCTGTCGATTTGCTTCCCGGAGGCGACGCCGAAACTTATAAAAGAGTAAATGAATTGCTTGTTGAAGATTCCGGTGTTGATGCTGTTATTTCTGTATTTGTTGAACCGGTTATGGTAAAAGCATTGCCGGTTATTGAAAATATAAATTCTATTAAATCCGATAAACCAATATTTCAAATCGTAATGCCTTTACCCGAATTTTGGGAAGAGTACAGGCATAATTCAAAAACAAAAAGACCGTTATTAAGAAATCCTGAAGATGCTTCCGTTGTTATTTCTAATTTATTGCAATATTCAAAAAACCATTTAAAAACAAGATTAACAAAAATTTCTTTAACAAAGTTTGATTCAATTTTTAAAGATAGAAACAGACTTTTGACTCAAGAAGAAATTCAAATTTTTGCTAAAGATTATAAAATTCCTGTAATAGAAAATTTATTGGTTAATTTTGATGATATAAAAAATGTTAATCCGGATTTTCCAATAGTTCTAAAAGCAGTCGGAGAAAAAATTGTTCATAAATCAGATTTGAATGGAGTAATTCTTAATATAAAAAATAAAGAAGAATTAGCCGCTGAATCTGAAAAGATGCTGAAAGAATTTAAAGCCAAAAATATTGAGATAGATAAATTTTTAATTCAGCCTTTTGTTGATCCGAAATTTGAATTGTTAATCGGCGGATTCAGGGATCCGAGTTTCGGTCCGATGGTTATGTTCGGTTCAGGCGGAAAATACGTTGAGTTTCTGCAGGATACAACAATGCGTTCCGCATTTTTATCTGATTCGGATATAGTGGAAATGATAAATGGAACTAAAATTGGTAAAATTATTCAAGGTGTAAGAGGAGAAAAATCGATTGATCTTGAAATTGTAAAAAACGGAATAAGATCTGTTGCACAAATGATGCTTGATAATGATGAAATTTCCGAATGCGATTTAAATCCTTTATTAGTGGATAAGAACAACAGGGCTTTTGCTGTTGATGTGAGAATAAAAATTTAAATTGAAAATAATTTTTTAATAAGTGTTCTATCTGAAAATATTTAATGTAAATTTGACTTCTGTACAATTTACGATTGACAATTATCTGCTGACAACTAACAAATCATCCCTTTTCACATAGAACACTTAATTTATTTAAATTTTTTGTATCGCCAATTGCAATTAACTTGTCGTTGCCTTCAATTTTAGTAGATGAAGTCGGGTTGTAAATAAACTTGCCGCTTTCTTTTTTAATTGATACAACAATAATGTTTAGTTCTTTTCTAATTGGAACTTCTGCTAATGTTTTATCAACCATTTGAGAATTGGGGCTAACGACAACCTCTTCAATGTTTAATTCAACATTTGTTTCCCTTGCAACACTGTCAATAAATTCAATAACTCCAGGTCTTAAAAGAAGCGCCGCCATTCTGGTTCCGCCGATTTCGTAAGGCTTTACAACTCTGTCAGCGCCGGCTTTTTTTAATTTTGATTCGGTTTCTTCTTCAACAGCTCTGGCTACAGTATATATTTTCGGATTTAGTACTTTAGCGGAAAGAGTCGCAAATACATTTTCAGCATCGGAAGATAAAACAGCCACCAAACCTTTTGCTTTTTTCACACCGGCTTTCAGCAGAACATCGTCGCTGGTTGCATCTCCGTTTACAAATAAAATTCCCAGCTCAATAAGTTTATCTATTTTTGTAGATTCATTTTCTATAACAATAAAATGTACTTTTGCAGACTGAAGTTCTTCGCATATATATCTTCCCATTCTGCCGTATCCGCATACAATATAATGGCCTTCTATTTCTTCCAGTTTTTTACTCATTCTCCTTCTCCTGAATAATTGAGTTTCAAAAACAAGTTGTACCGCACGTCCGCCGGTATAGGCAATTGTACCAACTCCGAAAATGATCAGAAAGATTGTAAACAATCTTCCCGTTTCTGAAAGCGGCTCAACTTCTTTAAAACCTGTTGTAGAAATTGTTATAATTGTCATGTAAATGGAATCAATAAAATTCCATTTTTCTATCAGCATAAATCCAAGTGTGCCGATTACGATAGTAAATAATAAAAGTGCAAGTCCAAGCTGTAATTGTATAATTGTTCGTCTAAACATACATGATGCAAATATTTATTAAATTCTAACCTATTAAATTAAAATAAGCAATTAGCAAAAAACAAATTGTAAATGTATATTTGTTTAATACTAATCGTTTTTTAATTTATACTAAGATCATCTTATTAATTATATGAAAAAAAATATTTTATTGTTATGTATTTTCGGGTTTACAATTTTTCTCCAGGGTTGTTTAGTGTTTAATACTGTTTCTTATGTTATTAACATTGACGAATCCGGGAAGGGAATTGTGGATGTTTACGTTCATGATATTAAATCTAATGCTGACAGTTCAGCAGAATTTAATAAGGACAAAGATAATTTATTTGACTATCTATTAAAAAGCGAAGATTTTGTCGATAAAATGAAGGAGGAAGGTAAATTTATTACTTCCAGAAAGCTGCTTTTGAATAACGGTAATTTGGATGCTAATATTACTTATACTTTTGATGATATTAATAATGTTGAAAATATCAGAAAAGATAAAGACTTTTACTATTTAACTTTAGATCAGCAGGACAGCGTTGTTTCTACAAACGGTCAGGTAATTAAAACTGCCGAGCATAAAAGAATTTTATGGGAAAGCAGTATGAAGACTTTAAAGTTCCAAATGTTTTCTAATGCAATGACCGATACGTCATATAAATCTTTAAATGAATATTATAAGGAGGAAGAATAAATCTATAGTTTTCTTTCCAGCTAAACTATTAATTATATCTTAAATTTAATTACAAAATGTTTGTCGAATTAGTTTTCCCGCTTCCATTCAGAAACACTTTTACCTATTCTGTTCCGAGCGAATTACAGCAGTTTGTTAAAACCGGAGTGAGAGCTGTTGCGCCGTTTGGGAAAAGAACGCTTACGGGTTTTGTAATTAAAACTTCAAACAAAACAGATGTAAAAGAAGAAATAAAACCTATAAATGATATAATTGACAACACCCCGATTTTTAACAGCAAAAGTTTAAAATTTTATGAATGGCTTTCCGAATATTATTTATCTTCATTAGGTGAAGCTTTAAAGCTTGCTGTTCCGTATGGAACTGATATTGAATCAAAAAGAAAAATAATTATTGATAAAGATTATTGCGAAAAATTAATTGAAAAGGAAAAAGGAAAAGATACTTTAAAAGTTAAAATCCTAAATGAATTAAAAGAAAGAGACGAAATCAATTTTTCATATCTGCAAAAACTTGTTAGAAAAAAGAATATTTATTCTTCGGTAAGAAATCTGGAAGATGAAGGAGCAATAACTGTTCTTAATGAAATAGGCGAAGCAAAAGTAAAAGTTAAAAAAGAAAAATATGTAAAAATTGCAAAATCAATTGCAGAAATTTATTCGGCATTTCCCGAACTTGAAAGCCGTTCGCCAAAACAAGTTAAAATTGTTTTGGAATTAGTTTCATTAAAAAACAAACCTGTTCCGTTATCTTATTTATTAAAGAAAACCGAATCTTCTAAATCTTCTATCGATTCTCTTGAAAGTAAAGGATTAATTGAAGTTTATGAAAAAGAAATTGACAGAAGATACAATGAAGTTTATAAGGAAAAACATAATGAATTTGTCCTAACAAAAAAACAAAAAGAAATTGTAGATGATGTTTCGAAATTTATTGATCCTTTTGAATTTAAATCTTATTTGCTGCATGGAGTTACTGGAAGCGGAAAAACCCAAGTTTATATTGAATTAGTAAAAAAGGTTCTTGATAAAGGGAAAAACGCATTAATACTTGTTCCGGAAATTTCATTAACCCCTCAAATTACTTCAAGGATGTTTAATAACTTTGGTGATCTTGTAACGGTTATTCACAGCAGAATGTCGCTCGGTGAAAGATATGATTCATGGAGAAGAGTTTTAAATGGAAAATCAAAAGTTGTAGTCGGAGCGCGTTCTGCTTTATTCGCTCCGCTTAAAAACATTGGAATAATTGTGGTTGATGAAGAACATGATTCTAGCTATAAACAATTTGATTCGGTGCCGAGGTATAATGCAAGAGATTCCGCAATTAAACTTGCTCAAATTTATAATTGTCCGGTTCTTTTGGGTTCGGCAACACCATCAATTGAAAGTATGTATAATGCTCTGAATAAAAAATATGAACTGCTGACACTTCCGGAAAGAATTGACAATGCAAAACTTCCTTCCATTAAACTTATTAATATTTCCATCGAAAGAAAAAATAAAAAGATGGAAAATGTTTTTTCACAGTTGTTGTTAAAACATATTGAAGACAGACTGAGTAAAAAAGAAGGCATTATTATTCTTCAAAATAGAAGAGGATTTTCGACGAATATTTATTGCGAGGATTGCGGGGAAGTTGAAGTTTGCGATAATTGTTCAGTTCCGATGGTTTATCATATAAATAAAAATATTCTTCAATGTCATTACTGCGGATTAACTAAAAAAGTACCTAATGCATGTACAAATTGCGGTTCACTTTCAATTAAATATTTCGGAACAGGAACCGAAAGAGTTGAAGATGAATTGGATTTTTATTTTCCGAAAGCTAAAATAAAAAGGATTGATTCCGATTCTGTTAACCGGAAATCATTTTTAAGCAAAACTTTAAATGAATTCGGGAAAGGCGAAATAGATATTCTGGTCGGAACTCAAATGGTTTCCAAGGGATTGGATTTTTCAAGAGTTACTTTAGTCGGAGTAATTTCTGCAGAAACAACTTTATGGCTGCCGGATTTTCGTGCCGATGAAAGAACTTTTCAATTATTAACTCAAGTTTCCGGAAGAGCAGGCAGAAGCAAAGTTGAAGGAGAAGTCATTATTCAAACACAAAATGAAAAGCACTTTACACTCCAGAAAGTTTTAATGAACGATTACGACGGATTTTATCAAAAAGAAATTTTCGACACGACAAAAATTAGGTTATCCTCCTTTTACAAGATTATGTTTAGTGGAAGTAAAAGATACAAATGAACAAAAAGCACGCGGAGCAATAAACGATTTTTATAAATATTTGGTCCAATATAAAAAGTGGTTGAAAATAAGCGAACCGACGACTGCAATTATTGCAAGATTAAAAGGCTTTTACAGATTTCAAATTTTAATTAAAAGTTTAAAGGAAGTTGATCCGGGCGGAGCAATTTTAAGAAAAGCAATTATAAATTCTTTTACTGAATTTAATAGAAGATCAAGATATAAAGATATAAAACTTTTTTATGATGTTGATCCGCAGAGTATTATGTAGTTAAAATAAAAACCCGGCTTATTAAACCGGGTTTTTTAGTTTAAATTATCCTGCTAAAAATTTTAAGAACGGAACTGCTTGTCCCAGGAAGAAAATCAATAATCCCCACAGAATCCATAAACCGAATACTAAAATATAATATTTAGTTGTTGATTTTGATCCGAATAGTTTAGCCAATCCAATACTTGTAATAGCATAAGCCCAAATGCTAATAACATCTAGTTTTCCCAAAATAAATCCCGTAAATGTTGACTTATCTACATCCATTAAGGAAGCTAAACTAACATCCTGTAAAAGTCTGCCCATAATTAATGATAAAATTGCTGCTAATATCACTTGAATCATGCTGATATATGCCGGCAGTCCGCTCGCTATCATAGCCGACACATAAGAACCTTCCCCTTTAAATACGAACCGTGAGAAAAGAAAGAAAACTCCGGAAATAATAAAGAAAATTATAAACCCAAAAATCAAAATAGAAACAGATTGAAATATGTAAGCTGTTATGCCTCTACCTTTTGCAAATCTATCTCTAACATTATTCATCTGCTGATCTGCCTGATCTTGAGTCATTTGTCCTTTCTTAACCATTTCATCAAAAGTTTCCTGAACCCTGGCAATTTGTTTTTCTTTAATTTGATAATAGATTTCTGAATTACTGGTTACAATAATTTGAGTAACAATAACTAAGAAAAGTAAAATTATAATTGGCAATAGCCAGTCAACTGTCTTTAAAGGAAACTTTGCAATTTTTTCGAATGTTGTTGCAGGTTCGCTGAAAACCCCAATCATTTTATCGGAATGTGATAATTCTATTTCTTCAGGCTGGATCGATTCTCCGGATTCATTACTCTGATTTGGATCGTTTGTATCAAAGTTGTCCATTTAGCTCCTCCTCAGAATTTAAATAATATTTACAAAAAGTTATTTATAGTTTACTCAAAAGGCAATAAAAATCTATTTATAATAATATTAAATTAATAATCCGAGCAAAGAGTTTATTTGTTTATTAAATTTGTAAATGAATTATTAAGACAAATTAATTGTTGATTTTTAACTATTTACCGAGATAAGCGGGGAAGTTATGAAAACTATTATAGAGCCCTTCAAAATTAAATCAGTTGAACCGATTAAATTTACAACAAAAGAAGAACGAATAAAAATATTAGAAAAAGCCGGTTATAATCCTTTTATGATCCATGCCGATGATGTTTTAATAGATCTTTTAACAGACAGCGGAACTTCTGCAATGAGCTCCAAACAGTGGGCCGGAATTATGGACGGCGACGAATCTTATGCAGGTTCAAAAAGCTTTTATAGATTTGAAGAAATGGTGAATAAAATAACCGGCAAAAAATTTATCATACCAACTCATCAAGGCAGAGCTGCAGAAAAGATTTTATTTTTTATTACAGGCGGAAAAGGAAAATATTTTCCCAACAACACTCACTTTGATACAACCCGTGCTAATGTTGAATTTACAGAAGCAGAAGCTGTCGACTTATTAAATGAAACCGGAAAACATCCGGAAATTCGTGCAGACTTTAAAGGAAATATGGATGTTGAAAAACTGGAATCATTTATAAAAGAAAAAGGTGCAGAAAATATTCCGCTTTGCATGATTACAGTTACAAACAATTCCGGCGGCGGTCAGCCTGTTTCTATGCAGAATATTAGGGAAGTAAAAGAAGTCTGTAAAAAATATAATATTCCTTTATTCCTGGATGCCTGCAGATTTGCAGAAAATGCTTACTTCATAAAGAAAAGAGAAAAAGGTTACGAAAATAAATCTTTATTGGAAATCGCTCAAGAAATGTTTTCTTATGCAGACGGCGCAACTATGAGTGCAAAGAAAGACGGACTTGCAAATATCGGCGGCTTTCTTGCAATGAATGATGAAGAACTTGCATTGAAATGCAGGAATTTATTAATAGTTACCGAAGGATTTCCAACTTACGGAGGTTTAGCCGGAAGAGACCTTGAAGCAGTTGCACAAGGTTTGGAAGAAGTTCTCGATGAACATTATCTTCAATACAGAATTAGAAGTGTTGAATATCTCGGAGAAAAATTAGTTTCAAACGGAGTTCCGATTATTGAACCGCCAGGCGGACATGCAATTTATTTAGATGCTAAAAGATTTTTACCTAACATTCCGCAGGAACAATTTCCCGGACAGGCAATTGTCGGAGAGCTTTATATTGAAGGCGGAATAAGAGGTGTTGAAATTGGAAGTGTTATGTTCGGTAAATATGATAAGAATGGAAAATTAATTCCTCCTCCAATGGAGTTGGTTAGATTGCAATTCCAAGAAGAGTTTATACTCAAAGTCATATTGATTATGTTCTCGAAGTTATTCTTGAAGTTTTTAAGAATAGAGCTAAATTAAAAGGTTATAAAATTGTTTACGAAGCTCCAATGCTTCGTCATTTTACTGCAAGATTTGAAAAATTAACGTAAATGATTTGTTAAAAACTTAGTGTTTCTAAGTGTCTAAAGAGGTAAACTGAAAGTGAATCAATTAGACACTAAGTTTATTTAATTTTAAGCAAATTTAAATTATACAGAGAAATGTACAAGATTAAAAAACTATACAACTTTTCTAATAAAAGACAAATTTGGAGTTTACTTCCAACAGAAAATAATTTATTAATTATTGAAGAACGTGACAAAGAAAAAAAAGAAGTTTACTTCAATTGCATTAATATAATTTCCGGTAGAAGAAGTCTTTTACAAATCTGCAATTGGAAGAAAAATATTGGATTGGAATTGAAACAGTTTACGACAATAAAATTTATTTCCACAAATTTGCAAAACCGGATATGCCCGGACATAAAGGAATAATTGCTTTTGATATTGATACACAGCAGGTTATTTGGGAAAATCCTGATCTTAAGTTTTTTATTCTTACATGATAATAAAGTTTATTGTTACACAACACTTTTTGAAGGCCGTGATTTTAAAGTATTAAACAGTGAAACAGGTGAAATTGAAAAAGAACTTGGATCGGATACAAACAAAATAAATGATATCAGGGAGAGAAGTAATGGAATCCGAAAGTTTTGAAGGTTATAAATTCACACAACCTTTCGATCCTGCAAATGAACCTGATCCGAGAATAAATAAGATAATCAGTGAACAAAAGACAAATTTTGTTATTTCAGGACAGGTTGAATTCATAAAATATGACGGCCTTTTGCTTTTTAATTTTTACGAAATTTTACAGAACGGTAAACTAAGAAATAACTTCAAAGCTGTTGATATTGATTCCGGAAACATTATTTTTGATATTATATTGATAAATGAATCTCAAGCTTTTGTTCCCGATTCTTTTTTTGTTAAGAATGAGTTGATATTTATGCTGGTTGAAAATGTTAAGCTGATTGTCTGTTTAATTAAAAAAAATGAATAAGTTAAGACAAAGAGTAAAAGAATGGAACTAAATGGAAATGAAAAAACCATCCTTCTAAAAGGTGCGCGCAATTCCATTGGCGCTTATTTAAAGTTGAATCCTGAAAGCGTTGTTGATTTAATTGAATACCCGAATTTAAGAATTAACGCCGGAGCCTTTGTTACTTTAAGAATTAATAATGAATTGAGAGGATGTATAGGATATATAATTAGTAAATTCTCTTTATTTCATACAGTCTGTGAAGCAGCAAAACAAGCTGCATTTAAAGATCCGCGATTTTTTCCGCTAGATAAAGATGAATTCGATAAAATCAATATTGAAATATCAGTTTTGACTCCACCGCAGCCTATTACATCTTATGAAGAAATAGAAATTGGTAAACATGGTTTGATTCTGGAAGAAAAAGGAACCAGAGCATTATTGCTGCCCCAAGTAGCTGTTGAAAATAATTATAATACGGAACAATTTTTAACTGCATTGTGTGAAAAAGGAAGAATTAGATCCGATATTTGGAAAGAAAAAATGCTGAAGCTGAATGTCTTTGAAGCTATTATTTTTTCTGAAGAATTTAAGAGAGAAGAAAGTTATGAAAAACATTAGAAAACCTGCTGTTGCAGGAATGTTTTATCCTTCCGGTTCACAAAAACTAAAAGATGAAATTGAATTATTGTTGTCTGTTTCCGATCCAAAAGAAAATATAGAAAATGTTTTTGGAATTATTTCTCCGCATGCCGGTTATATATATTCAGGCAGAACTGCAGCCTACGGATTTAATTTACTAAAAAATAAAAATATAAAAACAGTTGTAATAATTTCTCCAAGCCATAGAGAATATTTTCCGGGAATTTCTATTTATGACGGCGACGGATATGAAACACCTTTGGGCTTTGTTCCGGTTAATCAGGAAATGACCATCAAAATTATTTCCAAGGCTAAATCCATTTTCAGAAGTTCCAAAGGCCACCGTGATGAACATGCAATAGAAGTCCAAATTCCTTTTCTTCAAACTGTTTTAAATGATTTCTCGATTGTTCCTATCGTAATGGGAGACCAAAGTAGTATTTATGTTAATGAACTTGCCGATATGTTAGCTGATTCTGTTGATGAAAATACAGTAATAGTTTCAAGTTCAGATCTTTCACATTATTATACTCATGAAGAAGCAAACAGATTGGATTCTGTTATAGAAGAAAGAATAAACGATTTTGATTTTAATTCTCTCCAAAAAGATTTTGATTTAAGGAATTGTGAAGCCTGCGGAGGCGGACCTATTTTAAGTATGATGAAAGCTGCGAATAAATTAAATAAAAAACATTCCAAAGTATTACATAGAACCGATTCGGCTTACACCTCGGGAGATTATTCACAGGTTGTCGGTTATCTTTCCGCTGTTATATACGGGTAATTATTGTATTCAAAAAAAACAAATATAGCTTTTATCGGTGCTGGGAAAATAGCTTACTCATTAATTTCAGCTCTAAAGGCAAATAATTATAATGTTGTTTCAGTTATTAGTAAACACAATAATTCTGCAAGAAAGCTTGCTTTAAAATTTAAGATTAAATTTTATTCTGATAAAATTGAAGATATTCCGCAAAATGTAAAAATAATATTTTTATCTGTACCTGACAGTCAAATTGAAATTACTGCAAAAAAAATTGCGGAATTAAACATTAACACTAAAGATAAATTGTTTATTCATCTCTCAGGCTCTTTAAATGTTGATTCGCTAAAATCATTATCCAAAAGAAATGCAAAAACCGCTTCATTTCATATAATGCAGACATTTCCTAACAAAGAAATAGCAAAGATTAAAGATTCTTATACGGCAGTAGAATGCAATGATGTTCAATCTTTTAATTATCTAATGAGATTAGCTGAAAATTTGAAACTGAAACCAATTAAATTAAATTCTGAAGCAAAAGTTTATTATCATTTGGCAGGTGTTTTTGCTGCAAATTTTTTAACTGGAAATTTATTTAATTCCGATAAAATTTTCCGAAATACCGAATCAAAAAAAGTTAATGTTTTAGAAGTAATGAAGCCGATAATTGATTCAACTTTGAATAACATTAATAAAAATGGATTTACAAACTCGCTTTCCGGACCAATTGAAAGAGGGGATTATTTAACAGTTAAAAATCATATTAAAGCAATTAAAAAAGACAATAGCTTACTTCTTAATTATTTAATACAAAGTATAAATCTACTTGAAATTCGAAAAAAGAAAAAATCAAAACTAAATGAAGATCATTTAAAATTAAACAATCTTTTAAATGATGAATTAAAAAAATGTATTGAAAAACTTACATGAGATTAAAACAATTTTATTACATTAGCTAAAAATAAAATAAAATAATGCTGAAAAAATTGCCGATAAAGGAATAGTTAAAACCCACGCCCAAAGAATATTACGAGCAACTCCCCATCTGACTGCAGAAAATCTTCTTGTCGAACCAACACCAATTATTGCTCCGGTAATTGTATGAGTTGTACTTACCGGAATTCCCAATAAAGTTGCAAAAATAATTGTTAAACCGGATGATGTTTCAGCACTGAATCCACCGAAAGGACTTAATTTTGTAACTCTCATCCCAAGTGTTTTAATAACCTTCCAGCCTCCTATTAATGTACCTAAAGCAATTACTGTATAACTGCAGAAATATAACCCAATCAGGGACATAAAATGTATCGCCTAAAAGTTTATTGGTAAAAAGTACTATGGTAATAATACCTATTGTTTTTTGTGCATCATTTGAACCATGACTTAAACTAAAAAGTGCAGAGGATACAAGCTGGAATTTCCGAAAATAATTATCCACTTTATATGGAGATTTATTTCTTACTATCCATAATGTTATAACTGAAAAAATATAAGCGAATACAAATCCTAAAATTGGCGCGAGGAAAATAAATATAATTACTTTTGTATAACCGGATACAATAATTGCTGCGAAATCCTGCTTTTGCTAATCCGGCACCTCCGTAGCCTCCGATTATAGAATGAGAAACACTAATTGGCAGACCAAAGTGTGTGGCGGATGCTGTTAAAATTATTGCTCCTAATTAAACCGGATAAAATAACTACATTATCAACAATTGAAACATCAACAATTCCTTTTCCGATCGTTGTTGCAACACTTACTCCGAATAGAAAAGCAGCAATAAAATTAAAACCAGCTGCCCAAATAACCGCCTGCAGTGGAGTTAAAACTCTGGTTGATACAATTGTTGCAATAGAATTTGCCGCATCATTCATTCCATTATAGAAATCAAAAACTAAGGCAAGGATAATAATGATTAGAGGGAATAACATAATTTAAGCGTTCTTAATGAAGATTGATAAAATAACATTTGCAGTTGATTGGCATCTATCAGATGTATTCTCAAGTATATCCAAAATTTCTTTTCTCTTAATTAGATCAATTGGATCTGTGGGATTTTCAAAAAGTTCCTTTATAGCCTGCTGATAAATTTTATCTGCTTCAGATTCCAGGCTTTTTACAGCCTTCATTTCATTTACACTTTTAATCTTTAAATCCGAAATTGCTTTATCTAATTCGTTTATTTGCTGACGAACAATAGAAGTAAGTTCTTCTGCATATTTTATTTTATGATGAATATTGAAAATATCAAGTCGAACCGAGGCTGCTAGAAGCATATCACTTATATTATCAAGTCTTTTAATCAAAGCAAAAATATCTTCTCTATCGAATGGAGTTATGTAAGTTTTATTTAATCTTTTAACAACTTTAGAGGAAATTTCATCGCAGCGAACTTCTAGCGGTTTTATTTTTAATATAAGACTTTTATCAATTTGTTCTCCCGAAAAAAGCTGATGTACATAAGTTGCCATTTCACTTATATGTGAAATCATTTCCTTAAAATTATCAAAATATTTTTCTTCTTTGGGTAATAATTTCTTGAACATTTTTAGACCAATATTATATTATTATTAATTCTTCCAAAAATATAGATTTTAATAATAATAACTAAGTGGTTTTAAATTTTTTATTAATAAAAACCAAATTTTTTGAAAAATGGGAAATTTCTTATAAGTTTGATTCCAATTTTCCTATTTTTGCAGATATTATTTAATTAAGGAGGCAGGACTTTTTCATGCAGAATAATAAGAAAAACGATGTTTTAGATAAAATTGTATCTCTTTCTAAAAGAAGGGGATTTGTTTTTCAGTCAAGTGAAATTTACGGCGGATTAAACGGCTGCTGGGATTATGGCCCGCTTGGAGTTGAACTTCTTAAAAATATAAAAGAAGAATGGTGGAAGTTTATGACCTACCGCGAAAATATTGAAGGATTGGATGCTTCTATTTTAATGCATCCAAAAGTTTGGGAAGCTTCCGGTCATGTGGAAAATTTTACAGATCCGATGATTGACTGCAAACAATGTAAATCCAGATTTCGTTTAGATACTTTAGCCGATAACATTAATGAAAAGAAAAAAGGTAAGGCCTTACAGGCTCTAAAAGAAAGTATAGCTGAGGATGAAAATTTATTAAAAACATTGGAATCAATTTCAGGCAGTAAAGATGATAGTGATGAAGTATTTAGTGATATATTGGAAAATAAAGATTTAGGTCCAAAACTTCTTGCAGAATTAAATTGTCCGCAATGCGGAAATAAAAATACTTTTACGGCTGCAAGGCAGTTCAATTTAATGTTCAAAACATTTATTGGTCCGGTTGAAGATTCCGGTGCGGTTGTTTATCTAAGACCTGAAACCGCACAGGGGATTTTTGTAAACTTTTTAAATG
>CAVQMC010000011.1:0-415108 GCA_963713505.1 uncultured Ignavibacteria bacterium
TTGCATGAGCACGTCATGGAGGAAAAACCCCAGCCAGATGCTTTCGCCTTTACCCTGCGCGCCCACTTTGTTCATGCCGTCGTTCCAGTCGCCGGCGCCCATGAGCGGCAGGCCGTGTCCGCCAAAGCGGAGGCCCCTTTGTACTGCCCGCACGCAATGCTCGTACAGCGTCGCAGTTTCGTCAGATTGGCCGGGTAGCTCGTAATACGATTCTTCCTCCGGCTTGAGCGGCCGGCCTTCCAGAAAATGGATGGACTCATCCAGCACGCCGGTATCACCGGTACTCGAAACATAGCGACACGTCGCCAATGGCAGCCAAAGGAAATCATCCGAGCAATGGGTACGAACACCCCGGCCCAGCGGGGGATGCCACCAATGCTGGACATCGCCTTCCTTGAACTGACGGGATGCACAGAGGAGTAAATGCGCACGCACAAGGCCCGGCTCGGTGTGAACGAGTGCCATCACGTCCTGCAGTTGATCGCGAAAACCAAAAGCGCCCGATGACTGGTAAAACGCGCTCCGTCCCCACAGGCGGCAAGCCATGGTTTGATAGACCAGCCAGCCATTGGCCAGCACATTGATGGATGGATCGGGCGTTTCCACGTATACCGCGCCGAGGGTGTGCTTCCAGTAGTTCGTGACGACTTCGAGCGCGCCGCGCGCGGCAGCGGATCCTCGAAAACGCTGCACCACACGACGCGCATCATCGCCGTTTCGAGCCGCCCCAAGCCTGAAAATGATCTCGCGTTCCTGCCCATCGGCCAGTTCGAACGGCACCTGGATCGCGGCACAGGGATCGAGTGCCGCGCCTACCCTGCCGGAAAGCCGCGGCAACGACATCGCGGCCGGATTCGTCAGCGTTCCGTTGCGACCAATGAATTCGGTCCTGTCGCCGCTGAAACTTCGGGTCGCATCGTCCACATCGAAAAACGCCATCCGTTCGCCGAACTCCGCGTTGTAGGCGTTACGTGCCAACAGCGCGCCGATGTCGGGATCCATCTCCGTGATCACATGCATCATCGATTTCGGCCGCAGTTCTCCCAGCACCCATTCGATATATCCGGTGACGGAGAGGCGGCGCAACCGGCCTGACTTGTTGCGCGACCTTCAACACCGCGAACTTGACCGGTGCATCCAGCGCCACATAAACCCACAGTTCGGAGTCGATGCCATCCTCCGTATGGGTGAACACACTGTAGCCGAATCCGTGCCGGCAAACGTAATATCCTTGCCCGCGGCCGGGCCAAGGCGCGGGCGACCAGAAGTGTCCACTTTCTTCGTCCCGGAGGTAAAAAGCTTCGCCGCCGGAATCGCCTACGGGGTCGTTCGACCATGGCGTGAGGAGAAACTCGTGCGCGTTTTCGCTCCATGTGTTGGCGCAGCCGCTTTCCGAGACGATGGTGCCGAATGATGGATTTGCGAGTACGTTCACCCACGGCGCCGGCGTCACCTGGCCGGGTGCGATCGTAACGACGTACTCGCGTCCATCAGGGGTGAATCCGCCAAGCCCGTTGAAAAACATCAGATCGCCGCGAGAAGACTCGACGGCCGCCGCTGCTTCTGCGTGCAGCGTTCGCACGGGTGTAAAAAGCGGAACAACCGCTTCAGCCTGGCTGCGCCGGTTGATCTGGTCCGCCAGCGCGCCGCCCCTGTCATCGAGGACCACGCGAGCGACCGACTGAAGCAGAATGCGGTCCTCGCTTGACAAAGGCCCCGCAAGTCTCACGAATATCCCACCCGGCTGATCGCTCAGATTGGCTTCGGTGCCCTTGGCGATCAGCGCCATGATCTGATCGTGGAGCGGTTGCCGGCTGCCGGCACCCTCTGAGTTGCAGATC
Organism: uncultured Ignavibacteria bacterium; assembly: GCA_963713505.1. Taxonomy (GTDB): domain Bacteria; phylum Bacteroidota; class Ignavibacteria; order Ignavibacteriales; family Ignavibacteriaceae; genus CAVQMC01. The sequence goes on from CAVQMC010000011.1 coordinate 1,842, forward strand.
ACCAGATCGACGGGCAGTCCCTTTAAACGCCAGTACGCGTGGGCCTGCAACAGCCGGCGCACCCAATCGATATCGGCCGGGTCCCCGATCTGCAGCAGCACGATCGGCAAATCCCCTGAAATTGAATGGCCCCATAAACCAGATTGCCCGCGGCGGTTCTTGATGAGAATGCCGGGATCGGCGCGCAGCGAAGCATTGGCATAAATAATAGAGTCCGCGAGGCGGTCATAGAGTTGCGCGTCGGCCCGGGTCACATTGAGCTGCCGCAGGACCGACCGGCTGTGCGTAGCGGCCAGGTCGAAGACGCGATCGGTCAGGTGCCGATCCTGGTATTTCTCGATGAGCGTCAGGCATGCGTCGCGGGTCTCACCGATGCCGGAGACGATAGCGACCGTTGCCGATTGTTCCGGATCCAGTGTGATCCGGCATTGGATGGCGACAATCGGATCAAGCACGGAACCCGCGCTGCCCGACAGCGCCGCGACATCACGCATCGCCTGCGGATTGACGAGCGTATTTCCACGGCCGATAAAACGCATCCGGTCCGTTTCATAGGACATGTCGCCCAAAACCGACTCATCGGGGACCATCCGGTGAAACATCCATAGTGCCGCATGGTCGGCAGCGCCGGACCGGCGATTGCACAGGATCGCCTGCTGCTCAGGGATGATCTCGGTCTGGACAAAAAGATTGCTGAAAGCGGGATGCGCAGCGTCGGCGGCAGCCAATGCGAGAACCACTTCCGCATAACTCGTCAGGTCGATGACCTTGCGTGCCCCCGAGCGGTTCGTGATGCCAATTCGCCGTACCTCGATGTCATCCTCCGGTGAAACGGCAATCTCCGTGTGCGCATCGATGCCCTGTTCATAACACCGGAAGGCCGCGCAGGCCTCGGAAAAATTTGCTTGATAGGCCGCCGATGGGTTGAGTGTTGGCTGAAAGGTGGTTGACCAGAACGCACCGTTGGCCACATCGCGCAGATAGCAGAACGTGCCCCAATTGTCGCGCGTACTATCCTCGCGCCAGCGCGTGACCGCGATGTCCTTCCAGCGACTGTAGCCGCCGCCCGCGTTCGTGATCATCGCGTGGTATCGGCCGTTCGACAGCAACTGCACTGCCGGTATCGGCGTGGCGGCGCCGCTGAAAACGCGCACCGGTGCTTCTAGAGGGCTGCCATTCGCATGCGAGACGGAAAATTCGTCAAAATGAGGGTCATCATGCATGGTTCTTTTCCTTTACATATTCTTCATCCGGCATTTTCAACCAATACAAAAGCAGTACAGGATTCATAACCACCCCCCGCCAAAACCCGCTCGCCGCAAGCCGCTGGCGATGTAAGGGCAGTCTCGCATCAATCGCCACAATAAGCCGGTACGATAGTTTTCGATCATCAAAATAATCGGCCCTTGATTAAGCCCGTAATGCCACGGCGATACCCAGCCAAAGGGATTGCTGGATTTTACCGGGTAGGTCGGGTTAAAAGTCGCTTTGAAGCCGTAGGGGTTGTGCTCTGTTAATTTAACCTGGTGAATACAATAGTCGATCGCGGGCAGCACGATCTCGGGCGCGAACGGCAGCGACGTCACCACCGCCCACGGCGCGATGGTGCCGTCGTCGGGCCCATACGGCACGCCTCGTCCCAGGTAATCGAAGAATTGGCGCTCGATGCCGCTCACTTTGATCGTGTCGGGGCCGGGGCCGTCGCTCGCGGTAATTCCCCAGCAACACGGGCCATAGCCCGCGAACTTGAGCGGGTTGTCCATCGCGTACTGTTGTTGCACATAAGTCGCGCGACGGCTGTTCTCGAAATAGTCGATGCCCTTGACGCGCATGAACGCGTCCTGAATGCCGCGAAAATCGATCCAGACATGCGAGAGCTGGTGCGTGAACAACGGCCCGGCGTAAAGATATTCATATCCGTAACAGTGTTCCCACCGGTAAGTCGACGTCCACGCGGCGTAGCAGCTCTCGGGCAGCGGATGAGTGGGCGAGCCCAGCCCCAGGATATACAGCAGCATCGCCTCATCGTAGCCTTCCCAACGGTAGTTGAGAAATCCGCTTTCGGGCTTCCAGCCGTGCGTAACCATTGCGCCATGGTTTTGCGCCCATTGCCAATCCGCGCGGCGATAGAGCGTGTCGGCGAGGGTGCGGATTTCATGCTCGTCGGCCGTGTCCGCGTCAAAATAAACTCCCGCCGTCAACGCACCCGCCAGCAGAAAAGCGCTGTCTATCGTTGACAGTTCGCATTGCCAGGCGCGCCGGCCGGTCTGCATGTCGAGAAAATGATAATAAAAGCCCTGGTAGCCGGTGGCGTCGGGTTCGGGGCCTTGCGGGCTGTTCCAGAAAAAACGCAGCGTGGTCAGCGTTCGTTCTACCGCCGCGGCACGGGGCATAAATCCGCGCTCGACAGCCACCGGGTAAGCCGCCAACGCGAGGCCGGTGGCGGCAATACTGGCAGGCCAATCCGCTGCGGTCTTGTCGATCACCAGCCCGTTGTCCGGATTCGTCTCATGCAGAAAGTAGCTGAATGATTCGTGCTGAAGCATTTCCAGCTCAGCGTCGGCGGTTAGTTCCCTGCTGCTCATGGTTTCTCCTTCATATTTGTCTTGGACGGAATCCCCGGCTGCTGCGGAGACGCCGCCAGAGCATCGTTGACGATGGTCTGCGCTTCCTCCAGGATGCGCCGCAGATGATCCGCTCCCCGGAAGCTCTCCGCATAAATCTTGTAGATGTCTTCCGTCCCGGATGGACGCGCTGCGAACCAGCCGTTCTCGGCCACTACCTTCAACCCGCCGATGGGTGCGCCGTTGCCCGGCGCTTGGGTGAGGACAGTCTGGATTTTTTCGCCCGCCAGCGCGGTGAGATGTACCTGTTGGGGTGAGAGCTTCGCCAACAGTTCCTTTTGCTCCGGGGTGGCCGGCGCCTCAACGCGGTCGTAAACCGGCTCACCGAAATCGCGTGTGAGCTCGCGGTAGATTTCGCCGGGATCGCGGCCCATCCGGGCGGTGATCTCCGCGGCGAGCAAGGCCGGGACGATTCCGTCCTTGTCCGTCGTCCAGACGCTGCCATCCCGACGGACAAACGACGCTCCCGCGCTCTCCTCTCCGCCAAAGCCAAGCGAGCCGTCAAGCAGACCATCCACAAACCACTTGAAGCCTACCGGCACTTCGTAGAGCTTCCGCCCCAGCTTTGCGGTGATGCGATCGATCATCCGGCTGCTCACCAGGGTCTTTCCCACCGCTGCATCCGTGCGCCACTTTGGACGGTGTTGGAACAGGTAGTAGACTGCGACTGAAAGGTAGTGATTGGGCGGAAGAAGCCCCGCACTCCGGGTAACAATTCCATGCCGGTCGTGGTCGGTGTCGCAGGCGAAGGCGATCTCGAAACGATCCTTCAGATCGATCAACCGCTGCATCGCATAGGGTGATGAGGGATCCATGCGGATCTGGCCGTCCCAATCGACCGTCATAAATCGGAAGGTCGGATCGACGGCTTCGTTGACGACGGTGAGGTTCAGTCCGTAGCGCTCCGCAATTGGCGCCCAGTAATGAACCCCGGCGCCGCCGAGCGGATCGACCCCCAGGCTGATCTTCGCGCCGCCAATGGCGTCCATATCGATCACATTGCCGAGATCGCTGATGTAAGCATTGAGATAGTCGTGCCGGTGCGTCGTGGTGGCGCGAAGCGCCTTCTCGACAGGAATCCTTTTCACTCCCCGCAGATCAGTTTCAAGAAACGTGTTTGCCTTCGCTTCGATCCAATCGGTGACGCCGCGTTCCGCCGGCCCGCCGTTTGGCGGGTTGTACTTGAAGCCGCCGTCATGAGGCGGATTATGCGAAGGTGTGATCACAATGCCATCAGCCAGTCCTGTCTTGCGCCCACGATTGTACGTGAGAATCGCGTGGGAGATGACGGGCGTCGGCGTATATTCATCCCCCTCGGCGATCATGACTTCCACCCCGTTGGCCGCCAGCACCTCCAGAGCGCTCGCAAGAGCCGGAACCGAAAGCGCGTGTGTGTCCATGCCGAGGAACAGCGGGCCATCGATCTTCTGCTGCCTGCGGTACAGGCAAATGGCCTGACTGATGGCGAGAATATGCCATTCGTTGAAAGCCTTTTCGAAAGCTGAACCACGATGTCCTGAGGTGCCGAAGTCTACCCGTTGCTCCGGCACGGAAGGGTCAGGAATCTCAGTGTAATACGCCGTGACGAGTTTGGGGACGTTGACGAGCATCGATGGCTCAGCGGGCTTTCCTGCAAAAGGGCTCACTTTCATGGCTTTCTCTCCTTAAATGTCGTGGTGACGTTATCGCGATCAATCGTTTTCACGCCCGCCGATGTCGTCGGGTTATTCGCAACGGCGCGGTCCGGAACCTGTTTTTGCTTGTTGGACTCTTCCGATTCTCCCGATTCGAGACGCAGCAGCTGCGCGTCGATATCCGCGAGCAACTTCTCCTGGACCGCCTGACTGAGAAGCCCCCGGTGAAAGGCATCGATCACCACGCCTTTTTCCACCAGCAGCAGATGTCGCCGCGCCCATTGTGATTCCTCGGCCTGAAGCTCCTGTTTCTCCATATGCAGCTCACTCAGCGCTGCACTATCGCGCTCAACTTTTTGCTCATAGTCCCGGCGTAGACTGGCCAGCACCTCAGGATTGGTGAAATGGACGTGCGACATTCGGTCGATCTCCTCCAACGCGGCATGGGCTGCATGCAACTTGCCGCGCGTCAGTTCGTACGCGGCGCGTTCCTGGCGCCCGCGCACAATGCCCAGCCACCACAGCAGGGGCGACATCGTCAAGCCGTGGACAAGGATCGAAACAATAACGACCCCGAAGGTCATCGAGACCAGCAATTCCCGATGCGGAAAATCCTTTGGGAGACTGAGTACGAGCACCATGGGCAACCCTCCGCGTAGCCCTCCCCAGGTCAGGATCACGCTCCACGCCCAGGGGATTCGTTCCCGCGTTCTGCGCAGCAGCGACGACGCACCGAAGATGACCAGCGCCCTGCCTCCTGTGACCACAAGATAGGCGACCAGGATAGCCTGCCAGGTGGCCAGCAATCCCTGGAAGTCCACTTCGAGGCCAATCAGAAGGAAGACGATGGAGTTGAGAGCGAAGGCGACGTATTCCCAAAATGACTCGACGGCGATCCGGGTCGATGGCGACATGCCGACACGTGCGCCATAGTTTCCGCAGAGCATACCCGCCGATACCGTGGCAATCACTCCCGAGTAGTGAAAGTGCTCGGCGGCCAGGAACGAAGCGTAGGCCGCAATCGTTGTCAGCGTGATCTCGATCATCGGATCATCCACCTGTCTGATGACTTGCGAAACGACCAGACCGACTCCCGCCCCAATGAGCGCACCAATGCCGACGATCTTGATGAAATCGAAGACCAATCCACCGGCCGTCACCACCGTCCCTGCCACGAGCGCGAGACTGAGCGTAAAGAATACGATTGCGACCCCATCGTTTAATAGGCTTTCGCCTTCGAGCAGCACAGATAGACGTTTCGGAACACCCAGGTTCTTGAAGATCGCGACGACGGCGATTGGGTCGCTGGCGGAGATGATAGCGCCAAACACCAGCGCGTGTTTCCAGGTGAAATTTTCTACGAAATGCAGCCCGTTGGCGACCGGTGTCAAAATCAGGGCGGTCAGCGCGATCGCCGCCACCACGCCGGGCAGGGCCAGCGAATGAATTGTGAGGCGGTTCCGCCAGAATTGTTTAAATTCGATGTGGAATGCGGCCTCGAAGAGCAGCCCCGGCAGGAAGACGTTGAACAGCAGCGCCTTGGTCAGATGGGGTGCCTGGAAGGCATGCAGCAGCCCCAACCCGAGGCCGGTGAAGACCAAGGCCACCGTGTATGGAACGGCCAGACGTTGCACCGCGATCGCCACGGCTGTGGCCACAACGAAGAGCAGAATTAAAATGGTTTCTGTTTCCACGGCTTAGGTACCCACTCGTTTGCGCAGTTGCTCGCGCAGGTAGGACCGGTCGCCTATCATGTGTAACAAAGGCCCGTGCACCGCCATTTCCACGATGCTGATCGAAGCCACAGGCATACTGATGCGATCGCGGAAACGTCCCACATCAATGCCTATCAGGGAACAAAGCATAATCCGGGTGGTAGCTTTATGCGAGACCACAAGGACATTTCCTGCACTGCAGGTTCGTTCTATCTCCTCAATAACAAGCGAACTGCGCCGGGCAATATCGATACCTCTTTCCCCTCCAGTGGGAGCATTCCACCCCGGATCGGCCAACCAGCGAACATAGGCGTCATGAAACTCGTGATTCACCTCGTCAGGGGTTTTTCCTTCCCATTGACCATAAGCAATTTCCCTCAGTCCTTCTTTGGGTTGCATACGTATTCCTGCCGCCTCGCAAAGAGGTTTGGCCGTGGCAACGGCGCGGCGCAGCGGACTGGAAAAGACAGCGGCCCATGGAAGAGATTTATAAGCATCGGCAAAATCCTCTGCCATCTGATAGCCTTCCGGGGTTAATTCCGGGTCAAGGGTGCCGCAGTAACCACCGGTCTGGCTGGCAGTGGTTTCCCCGTGTCGCAGAAAGTAGATGATTAAACTCATAAATTAGTCCTTCCTTATTTTTAATCGCAGCAGATCCGACCCAATCAGGTAACGACCTTTGCTTAGCTTACCGGCGATTTTAAATTGTTTTCCATCTCGGTCCTGTACCGGCCAAGGCGTGCGGCACTGTTGCACCTGGCCCGATGAACCAGAGCCTGCTGCGCCGCGGCTGCATTTGCCTGCCGGCCCTTCCATATTTCCAGCGCGGGTTGCTGGATCGCTCGGGAGAAAGAGAAAGTCAGGGCCCATGGCAGTCTCGTCTTAAATCTGAGATTCATAGCATTGAGGCGGACGGAGGCCAATTCATAGGGTTGTCCCCCCGACAGAAAGGCGATCCCTGGCACGGCCGCAGGGACGGCTCGCAAGAGACACCTCACCGTGGTATCGGCCACCTCGTCCGCAGTTCCCTGCTGGGGGCAGGTCAACCCGGGAAGCACCATATTCGGCTTCAGGATCATACCCTCCAGAGCCACCCGTTGAGTGTAGAGTTGGCTGAAAACCGTTTGCAGGACTTCTGCCGTTACCTCGCGGCAACGCTCCAGGGTGTGCTCGCCGCTCATAAGGACTTCCGGCTCGACGATAGGGACCAAACCGGCTTCCTGACATATGGCAGCGTAGCGAGCCAGCGCATGCGCATTGGCTTCGATGCAACCCCGGCTGGGAATGCCGGCGGAGATGGTAATCACCGCACGCCACTTGGCAAAACGGGCGCCCATTTGAGAGTATTCAGCCAGGCGGTCGCGCAAACCGTCCAGTCCTTCGGTTATTTTCTCCCCGGGGTGAGCCGCCATATCTTGCGCGCCGGTGTCAACTTTGATGCCGGGAATGATTCCCGCATCGGTGATGACTTTAACCAAGGGAGTGCCATCTTTCCTCGATTGACGGATGGTCTCATCATAAAGAATGACCCCACTGATAAACTCACCCAGCCCGGGAGTGGTCACAATCAATTCCCGGTAAGAGCGGCGAGTTTCTTCAGTTTGAGGAATCCCCAGTTTTTCAAAACGTTTGTTACAGGTGGGGGTACTCTCATCCATGGCCAGAAGACCTTTGCCCTCAACGACCATCGCGTTGGCAGTGGCTATAATCTTTTGTGAATTCATCTTGGATACCTCCGCAATTTTTATCAGTAATGAAACGACCGTGAACCACTGCCCCGTGATAGCCGATCGAGACCGCATCCTATTTAAACGATCGTGGCGGCTCACGGCGCGGTTCGCGTGGGTTTATTTGGGTAGCTCATCCTGCCGAATCTCGCTTTCCGCCTCAAGCCAGTCTCGATCTGCCTGGCCATCGCGGCGGGAATCGCGGCCACCGTCAACACCAAGGCGAACTGAAGCGTGGTGAGCATCGGGTCGCCGCGGAACAGCGCGACGGCAATAATCAATGTCACCAGAGCCACCGCGAGCAGGATCAGGTAATTGCCGATCTTTAACACCGCACGCTGGAAATGGCTGATGGTGTGCGCCTCCTGCACCAGTTGCGCTGTCTTGCCGAAGTAGGTTTTCGCACCGGTGGCGTAAACCATCGCGCCGATTTCGCCCTGGCGAATGATCGACCACGGTTTGTCCGTTTTGTTCATCTCCTCCGTTTCCACGGCGACGTTCTTTTTAACCCCATTTTTCACCCTCATATCAATGCTCCTTTCAGACACTTTCTTTGTCTTTATGGTCAGGTTCCTTTTCATCGACCCAGTATCCCTGGCGATTATAATGTCGATGCAGTTTGGTCTCGTAATCCCGGGTTAGCAGAGCCTCCTCCGTGTATTCCGGTGACTGCTTGATGGCCTCGCGTGAAAGATTGACGAAGACTTTCGACTCGCTCCAACTAACGCGTTCGATCCATTGCGGTGAAATCAGGACTTTTTTCCCCGGCCACCAGTTGTGGGTATCGATGATCAGATAACGAATCGCCCATGTCCCGTCATCGATTATAAAATCATCAACGTGGCCAATCTCACCGTCTAACGCTTGGATATGATGACCACTCACATCGTGAGTGCTGCGCAAATGGGGATCCCACGACGCTTTCTCGACCAGGGCGGCTGCTCTCCATTTTTCACGTTCACGCACAAGGTACGGATAAGGCCCCCACATGTATGGGCCGCCCCAATACCTCGGCCATCCATAATATCCGTAGTAGGCCTGCTCGAATTGGCGGGATACGGGCTTGTCACTGTTCAAGGATGGACTGTCCTCAATCTGCTTTTTGGTCAAATCGACGGCGATGTTTTGCTCTTCTTTATTCACACCAACCAGCGCATGCGGGGAAATTAACACCTGCCTGCCCGCAAGCCAGTTTCGTGTGTCGGCGACCAGATAGCGAATTGCCCAGTGCTGGTCGTCGAAGTAGAATTCTTTGACCTTCCCTATTTCACCGTCAAGGCTGTGCAATTTATAATCCTTTAGTGTTTTGGCTTTGTTCAGCATAGGGAGTCTTTCTTTCTTTGAGTTTCGTCTTTGTTCGCTGTTGGCCTCCGACTGACAGCGTCTTCGGCAAATCAATTCCGCCGCGATCTGTACAGGCGACAACACCCATATTCCGCTGGCGGAGACCGTTTCACGATGGGGTAAATCCCTACCGGCGATTAAAGCGCTCCAACAACACCCGACAAACGCGCGTTTCCAATGCTTAAACCTGGCGACCGTGGCTTCGGCGCAAGGTGTCCACCGCAGTGAGACACAACGCCAGCCAGGCCAAACCCGCCGCGGCAGCACCCAGCACATCACTCAGATAATGAGCACCCAAGTACACACGGCTAAAGCCGACCAGCAGAACCATGACAAATGCGCCGAGCACTGCCGCCACTCGCCAGCGCCAGGCTTCGAGTGCGATCACCGCAAAAACGGCCAGCACGCCATACAGCAACGTGGCCGCCATCGTGTGGCCGCTCGGGAAACTATAGCCGTAGAAGATCAAAAACGATTCTGCGAAACTGGGACGGTGTCGATGGAAGAGAATTTTCAGCAGAAAGTCCAGGACCATGCCACCGGGTACGACGAGCACCAAGTTCAGCAACCGAAACCAGCACCGCTTCCACCACAAGACCAGCGCGGTAATCATCGCAACGCCCGTCACCCAAGCGGGCGAGGCGAGGCCGGTGACGAGTTGCATCGTCGTCGTCAGTCCGGGAGTCCGACGCTCATGGAACCACTCCGCGACGTTCTTGTCGATGACCGTCAGCGGGTCGCCGGTCACCACGTCTTGGGCGATGCCACCGAACAGCCAGGACGCGCCGATGAGGAGCAAGACACCAATCGTCAGATGAAGTCCCAGATAGCCGCTCGGCGACAGACGATCGAGAAGGAATTCCAGTTGGGGAGCAAACCGTCGACGCAAGGCTACCACGCGCGGATGTTCCGCCACCGCTCGCCACCGCCGCTTGACATCGGCCTCATGCCGCCCCAGCCAGCGCCAAAGCCAGCCCAAGGCGATGGCGAGCAACAGGGCGCCTCCGACGATTTCGCTGGCGGCGCCAATCCATTTTGCGGCCACACGCCAAGTCTCCCCCGTTAAATAACCAAGTGTGGCGAACACGGTCGCCCAGACGATGCAGCCCACCGCATTGAAGAGAAGGAACTTCACGTAGCGCATACGGCGGGCTCCAGCGACAAAGGGCATCAGCGCCCGCAACAGATGCAGGAAATGACTGCCGAAAACGGCCTTGCCGCCATGACGCACGAAGAAACCATCCACGCGATCCAGGTGCTCCTGACGCAGCCCAAACCGTCTCCCATGTTTCAGCAGCCATCCTCGTCCCAGATGCCGCCCCAGTTCGTAACCGATGCTGTCACCGAGAATCGCGGCGCTGGAGATCACAAAGATGAGGACCCTCAGATCGAGCAGCCCTTGTTCCGCAAAGAATCCTCCCACCAGCACCAGGCTCTCGCCCGGCATGAACAAGCCAAACAACGCCTGACATTCCAACGCCACGACAATAAAAATGACCAGGTAACCCCAATGCCCGAGGTGGCCTACAAAATCAATCAAGTGATCGAGCATGACCCTGCTTCGCCTCCCTAGGGCGCTATGGGGTGTTGACCCCGCTGGAGATTATGGGAAGACATTGCCAACGTGTGATCCGGCACCGGAGCTCACGAGGGATTCCCCCCTTTCCCGCAGCACGGCTTGTTGATTCAACATTCTTGCTCATTTCCAGCTGGCGCGCCTTCACCTCTTCGTTACACCCGGGAAGCTGTTCGAGAATTCGATTCGGATGCACCACGTTTCGCCGCGAAGCTCTGCACTAGGAGGCTGTCCGAGAATGCTGCCTTACGGTCATTCCGGCGCACGCCGGAGCCCACCGCCGGCCATCAGATCTCGCCGGACTTAGACCAGCCAGATGGATTGGCCAAGCGTACCCAATTGTTTCAGAGGATTGTTTTTCATGTTTTTTCCTTCTCGTTTTCCAGTCCCCCGACTTTGGCCGGACGGTGACCGTTCGCCGCAAAGACGCAAAGGACGCTAAGACACACAAAGAATCATCCTTGACTAGCACGTCGATTTGAATCGATTTTCATCTTCTAGTGCTTCGCGCACACGCACCAGTCGGCTCTCAAACCTTGCCCGGTCGTACGGAGACTTGATGGTGCGTTCGGCCAGGTCAGCGATCCATTGCACATTTTCACGGATCGCCCGTCTCCGGCTTGGGTTGACTGTCAGACTGGCGATGGTTTGCATCGCATTGAGCATCCGCAACATGATAGCGACGTTGCCTGCGGCATTCTGCCGGATCTGATCGAAGGCTTCGGCTAACAGGCTCTCGAAGCTCGGGCCTCGGGCAACCACCCGCAGCTTCCCCTGATCCAGGCGGTGGGAGGCCGCAATCCGGCGGGTCGCAAGCCGCACCAGGATCGCCGTCAGGTAATCCACGCACATCACCGCGGTCGTGGTGTCGTTGATGCCGGGCGACAGTGCTTTCATGGCAATGTCCACGATCTGCCGGATCCCGTACGCGGCATCCTGTTCCACCGTGCGCTGACGGCTGATGACGTAGACCGCGTTCAGCTCGGCCGTCGTCTCGTCCTCAAGAACGCCCGGGTCGGCCACCGAGACCAGCGGTGTGCCCTCGACGACAAATTCCCCGATGCCGCGTTCCATTCGCAGGATGGTCCCGTGTTTCCGGGCCACATCCAGGAGCGCGTCCGCGTCGATACTCTCAATGTAACCGGTTTTGCCGGCCGGGACGGCAGACCAAGGCTGATCCGCAAGAAGAGTCCAGAGCTTGCCGTTCCGGTCTTCGGCACCGTCTTCGTCCAGCGCTTCGGGAAAAAGGTGATCCACGGCTGCGATGGTCTCCCATGCGGCCCCGGCAATAATGCTCGACGCCTGGATGGACTTCGAGATGTAGTGAATGAAGTAGATCAGAAACGCGATCCCGACGAACGCCAGGATCAAGCCGGCCAGCACCGCCAGGGAAGGGACGAATGCCCCCTCGTCACCCCCCCGGATGGTCCGGAGCACCACCAGGCAGTACGCGAATATGCCGACGAACACGCCGAGCACCACCTGGTTGACGCGGTCACGCATAAAATTGCGAATGACCCGCGACGTGTACTGACTGGACGTCAGAGAGAGGGCAACGAGGGTGATTGAGAACACCACCCCGGCCACCGTGATCATCGAGCTGGCAACGGCAATAAGCAGGCCGCGGGCACCGGCCGCACCGGAGCCGAAGAGCAGCGGCCAGCGCTCGACAACATGCAGATCGACGGTCGCGTCCACAATGATCAGGAGGGTGGCGAGCACTACGGCGTCCAGAACCATCAGTGCGGGGATGAACCAGAAGCTCGACCGTTTTTCTTGCCACCAATGGTGAAGTTTCGTTATCATTATTAGTTACTTCTCCGTTATGGTTTTTGTTCTTTCGCCTGTTTCTCAAAGATAGGAATGACGGAAGCAACCGGCAAGAGATTCTCCCCGTCCTTCAATGGTTGTGCCTGCCGTGCCTGTTCCTCGATGACGACGGCCTCGCTGTATAAGCCGGCTTCCGCTTTCGTAGACACCGCATCGAGCTCTTCGTGCAGTGATTCAGCCGCAGGCCGCTTTCCCGGCATAGCGCCGTGCACCTCTGCCGGTTTCCCCTCGATCACAGTGACGGGGACGCCTTGAGGGAAAACAACCTCGCGGGCCTCGTCGGGCATCGAGATGCCATGTTTCTGAAAGGCGCGCTTCACCAGCCGGATCACCGAAGACCGCACCTTCAACCAACTGTATTCGCGGCCGTTGAGCCAAAAGTAGACGCGCAGGTTAACTGTAGACATCCCCAAGCTGTCCACCAGTACCGAGGGCTCGGGGTCGTTCTGAACGGCCGGGTGGTCCGCCAGCACTTTCCGTGCAATCTCCTGGGCCTCGTTGATCGCATCGTCGTACCCGATGCCAACGACGAAGTCCTCCCGCCGGTTGGAGGTGGTCGTGAAGTTGCGGAGGTTGCTCTTGTAAACGCCGGCGTTTGGGATCTGCACGAGGTTCCCATCGAGGGTCATCAAGATCGTCGTGCGCATGTTCAACTGTTGCACGTAGCCGGTCTCGCTGCACACCTCGACCAAGTCGCCGGTCTCGAACGGCCGCTGCATGCTGAGGAAGATGCTGGCCAGGAAGTTCTCGGTGATTTCCCGGAATGCGATACCAACGACCAGACCGATCAGGCCGGTGCCGCCGACCACCGTCAAAGCCAGTTGAGTGAGGCCAGAGACTCTCAGAATGAGATAGGCGCCGCAGAGCAGGACGAGCCCGCCCGCCCCACGAGCGATCACATTTTGCAGGAGTTTCGGCCGGATCCGTCGGCGAAGGAACGCCCGTGCCCCTTTTGTTACCAGCATGCCGGCGCCCACAGACAGCGCCAGGATGAGCAGCCCAAACATGATAAAGGGAAGCGAGCGGATGAAGTCGCGCCATAATATCAACAGACCGCTCGATGCCGGACGGAAATCCCATACCGGCGGATCGAGTACCTCCATCCGGTTGGCCACGGCGACAACGTCCTGGGTATTGCGCGCCAGATCACCCGCCCATTTCTTGAGCTCTTCGGACTCCACCTGACCGTTGAGAAAGACGACTCCTTCCTCGACCCGGACTTGTGGGTCGGTGAACCAGTCGGTGGCATCCAGGACACTCTGGAGTCGCTTGAGGATCTCTTCATCGCGCGCGACGGGGTTTACATCCACCTTTGCGGGTGCCGGGGAGAGCTCTTCTTTGGCGGGGGTGGTCAGTTTCTGTGGTTCACCGGCTTTGTCGACTGGTTGCTGTGCCATGACCGTCGCGGTCAGCATGCTGTAAACAGCAACGAGCAATATTGCCTGCAGAAGCAATTTATAGCAGCGGAATGCAGATCGCTGCACGGGAACACTCAACTTCGCTGGATTAAGAGTTGTTGTAGCTGCTATGCTCATCGTTGGTTTTTCCCCTCTACACCTTCTCAAGCAGTTTTCAAATCGATGGTGTCCATCACCAGGTGGAAGCGGTCCAGATCGTTCAGCACCGTCATATCGAAGGGCGTGGTGATGGTGCCTTCTTCCTTGTAGTCACGGACGTGAATGTTGTCGTGGTTGGTGCGGCGGTAGGTCAGCCGGTGGATCAGCCACGTGGGGCATTTGGGGACACCCTTACAGATCTCTATTCCAAACAGGGTGCTCATGATTTCACTGACACCCCGGCGAGTGCCCAGATGAGATGCGCTCAGATAGGCTATGGCAGCGTGAACCCTGGGGCCGAAACAGCTTTGCACTTCTTTTGCCGGCAAGGATGCCCGGGTTCTGTGCCCGCAGGCACACTCCACCTCGTGGTAACGGAATTCTATTTTGATGGGCTTGATCTCAGGGATTTCAAAAATCTGGTGCCGGATTGGAGCGCTGGTTTCTTTGGCTGAGGCAGGATCCAGAGGCAAAGAACATTTCTCGCACTGCTCGGGATAGCGCTCATAGACGTGGTCCATTTGCTCAAGCGGCAGAAGTTCGCGGTGCGTTCCCTCATGGCCGGTCTGGGCGCCGGGTTTGCGGCCGGTTGACGGAGACTGTTTGCGAGGCACTTCGGGTCCATCTGCAGAGGGCGGCTTCGAGGAGTTGGTGGAATTTTTGTTGACGGCGATAAGGGCATCTTGCAAGACCTGGATTTGCTGATCCATCTCCAGGAGTCTGGAGACGGTCGGTTCTTTGCCGGAATCATAAAGGGTCTCGGCTTGCCGTCTATCCACGACACAACCTCTCCTTGAAGCGCCTGCAGAGGGGATAGCCCCAGACGGCTTTGAGAGAGCGGTTGGCCTTGTGAGTCTGATCATTCTTGCCGCGGCCGGTGGTTGCACCGAGGTGGATCCAATTGGCGGCCCGATAGCAGGTCCCCTTAAAAAGGCTTGTATCCACGAAGGTTTCGAGCCAGTAGACGGGGTGGGCATAGAGAGCGGACCAGTCGCGCGCAAGGGTTGCCGCAGCTCGTGCCAGCAGGTGGGAAGCCAGATTGGGGACCTTGACCCAGGGCAACACCAGGAAGCGGGTGTTGTAGACCAGCAGATGCAGATTCTTTTGCCGCACCCGGGCATTCCAGCCGATGAAACGGTCCCGGCAACCGATATGCCTTGGAGCCGAAGACCAGGTAAGGCAGGCGATGGGTCTGTCTTTGGCAAAGGCCAGGTATTTGAGATGCTCGCCAACCGGTCGGGTGTACCCCAGATAGTGAAATTGAGCCAGCAGGGTATCATGGAGCTTCTCGAAAGGAGTGCGTCGGACCTGGCGCATATCGATGCCAGCAAGGCCGGCCATGTCGGTTTGCATAGGGCTCTGATCGACCAGGAGGGGCTGAAGTGTTCTGCAGCCACGCCCTCCCGCAGCGCTTTGCCGTGGGGGGAGTTTGATGAAGCCTTCTGCTTCAAGGCGCAAAAGGAGCCCACGGCAAACCATGTCTTTGAGCTGACCATTGGGCTGAGTCCAGTTCCAGGCCTGGCAGATTTTACGCGACAGAGCGGTCCTGTGATCATCCGGATTGCTCACAAGCAGATTCCGGATGAAATCGATCTCCCCTCTCTGGATGGGTCGGCCTCTGTGGATGAGAATCGTTTCCATGCCTCCATGCATACCCCATTGGAAGCATGAACGTAAGCTAAAAATGCTTCGCGGTAGAGGACCGCTGAACGATTACCGAAAATCACAATGGAAGCCGCCACTAACACGACAAAGCTGATGGCTCCATGAAAAGCAGCTTTTCCCAAGACGGCAAAGAGCAGTATTTCCAGAGGAAAAACCACCTTCTTAACATAATTGGGATTATTCACGATGAGCCGTGGCGCTCGATCCACACATTCACTGAAAATTCGAAAAACGGTCATCCCGCAGAATATGGTCAAGGCGGTTCCGCTCAACCCGCCTGTCTGGCTTCCGGCCAACGAGACCGAAACACGAATCCGAACACAAAGGTATAGATAACGAGCATCACAAGAGGCGTAATGAAAGACCAAAGCAATCCCAACACCGTTTTTTGGTATTCCTGCCGTATTTCCCGCAAACACAAAGTCCGGATCAATTCCCTGTGGCGCACAATCTGCCTGATTATTTGAAAGGGATTGAATAGTCTGCCCATTATGGACCTGTTAAAACCAACCATTCCTACAATGCCATGCCTTTCATAATAAAGTGCTCATTCATACTTATCTTTCTCACTTCGGGTGGAAATCATTTTTCAAAACAATTATATTACAATGATATCAGTGGAGTTGAGAAGGAAGATGGCATTCATCGCACGGTAAATATGTTCTCTTTCAAGGATGCTTAAGGTTGCAGGAGTTTTCGGTCATTCTCAGATAATCGAAGACCATGCGGACGTTGCGTGTGAGCTGCCTCATTTTTTGTGCTACGTTGGGTACGCCTCTAGATTTTAGGAGCCCAACGGCGAAGCGCCTGAGCCTGGTCATGTTCTCGGGACCAAAGCCCTTGCTGATGCGGCTTCGGTCCTCATCATAGTTCCAATCGATGATGTAGTGGCAGCTGTTCTCAATGCTCCAGTGGCCTCGATTGGTGGCGAGCACGCTTTGTGAGTCGGCTTGTTGTGGTGTCTGACTGGTGATGCCATAGGAGATCTCACAAGAGCATCTGCCTGATTTCTTTTCCAGGCAATGGCGTTCAATGACAAAGGCTTGGCCAACGTGAGGGAAATCCAGGTAGTCGTTGAGCTCGGAGGTGGTCCAGATCTTGCGGGTTTCAATGCGGCCATGGTCGGCAGGGGCATGATCAATATGATGCGGTTGCTCACGGTCTTTGAAAAAGAAGGTGATGTCGGCAAGGAGTGTCGGTTGATTGGCCTTGACGGTGAAGTGGTAGTGGGCCTTGCGTTCCTGAACCAGGTAATCGGCGAGCTTTCGCTGAGTGAGGAGAGCATCTGCCGTGATCAGTTTGCCTTCGATAGCGATGGCCTCAAGCAGCGGGATGGCCATCGTGATCTCGTTGGTTCGCTTAAGCTCCTCATCGCCCTCTTTGGGCAGTGCGCCTACTTTTTTTGGGTGTAGCAGGTCTTGGTCTGATGACCGATGGCGCTCATGATGTGAGTCTGATAGCCTTGCTCATCAATGGCGTTGCACATGGTCTTGCCGTCGATTGCCAGACTCTCATCCTGTTGACCGTAGGCTTCATTCCATCGCTGCAACGCCCGGTCCAGATGGGCTGGGTCAACACGGATCAACACATCTCGGATGACGTATTCGCTTGGCACCACGCACCGGCCGTTTTCCACGCGACAGCGGAAACGCTCACGGGCCTTTTGACCCAGGCTGTTTGCCCAATCCGCTATGGCCTTATAGCCTCTCATCCCGCACAGCACTGCGCCCGCGGCGATGGCGAGAACGGTTGAGAGCCTATGGCGACGTCCTTGAGTGCGGCGGGGATCGGGGATGTCGGCGAAAACATGGGGCAAAGATCGCATCTGATCGGCAGTAATGGTCATCTTGGCTCCTTGCGGGCTGAGAGTGGGTTCGAGTCGGGGGGTGGAGAGGACCTCACGGGCATTGGACTGCAGGGCTTTTAGGAAAACCATCTTCTGTGAATGGGTCTTGGCGCTGTAGCCCTTGCCGGTGCGGCGGAAACCTCTGGTCTTTCCCACACACAGCCAGTTGGCCGCTCGATAGACGGTACCATTGAAACGTTGCGGGTCCACAAAGGTCTCGAGCAAGACCAGAGGATGGCCAAAGGTGTTTTGCCAATCCCTTGGGAGTCTCTTTTGACACAGCGACAAGACACGAGAACCCAGATTCCGGACGTGCCAGTCCGGGAGAATCAGAAAGCGGCTGTTATTAGCGACCAATTTCAGGCGATCATAGTGCTGGCGCGGGCTCCAGCCAATCCATTGATCCCGTGCCGAACACTTCCAGGCGGCGGCGGAGAAGCTTAACAGGGCCACCCATTGGTCATGCCACTGGACAATGTACCAGAGAGTTTCGCTGATCTTGGGCATGCGGCCCAGGTAGTGATGCTCATCCATCAGTGCCTGGTAGCGACCCTCTTCGGATCGCTCAACGGGTCGGATCTGGATCTCCCACAGATTCAAGGCGGCTTTCCTCCCGGGTGAAAGGTGTGAACTTCTCTATACACCATTCGAAGAGGGATGACCAGACCTAATCCTAAGTCGATGATTTCAGTTCAAGATGACGGCTGAACAGGTTCACCGTGGCATTCATCGCGAGGGGAAGAGAATTTGTTTTACGATGAAGTCAAAAAGCTTCCTGAGTATTTATCTCGCTCACTCAGCGGAAGGGGGTGATAGCCTTATTCGTTTGGGAATTGTGGAGGGTGGCAAAGACAGTTCGTTTTGCCCGTTCTATTATCGAAGATCCGTTTGTTTGCAACAAAACACAAAAAAGGAGGTGTTGGAATGAGTAGTTTTAAAAAATGTACAAAAAAATCAGTATTATCAGTCGCTCTTTTCACGGCAATGATTGTGGCCGCATTGATCATGACGCCGGGAAAAGCAGATTCTTACTCATACTTTTTTCAAAACCAGTCCATGGACGTAGGTTCCGACGGGTGGAATTATGTGGGTCTTTATGACTTCACCTATGGAAGCTGGGGGGAAACCGATTGGCGTCTCGGGGATAATACATTTTTCTATACCCTGCCTTACGGAGCGGACTTTGTCATTATGGTCTGGGATGACAATAGTGGAATATGGGATGAACTGGTCTATATGTATGATGAAAACAGATAAATAAACTTTCTTTTCTACTTAACCATCCAACGGGGTGGACAAACAAAAATAGAATTCAAGTTCATCCCGTCTATCCCGACTAACAAGCCTAACCCGAAGGACGGTACTCATTGATTCCAAAATATTTTTCAAATCTCATTTTGTCGGTTTTTGTGCTTTTATTTCTTGTTTCCGGTGTCATAGCTAAAGAGAAAGATAAGCCTCACATAAGTGAGCTTGTTCCCAATGCGGATGGAGGACCGGTGATCCTTCCAAGCCGCCCTAAAACAGTTTCTCCCGATTCCACATCGACACGTGAAAAGATGAGTCGCCCTCCACGTGAACCTTTAAAGGATACGGGCGAAACGGGAGCCTTCTCCTATAAACGCTCCACTCAATATGAAGGAGTATATGAAGTTCAACCCAAAGATGAAAACTATTACGTTCCGGTGTCCGATAGTTTTCTATCCCTTGTTCTTAATAACAGCACCTTGGACGAGGATCGAAAACTCAGAATATTGACACATTACCCCGATATGGTTGAACGCAACTATGCCCAAAGAATGCAGATGACTTACCCTGACAACTCATTGGAATATCCTGATAAATTTAATGAGATCACCATCGGTTCTTCCGACGGGATCCAAGCTTTTATCATTCAGGACGACCTTGCAAGCCCTTATGTTCGAGTGCAAATCATGGATGAAGGAGTGCTGAAAGAATTTAGTTTGGCCCGATCCATTGTCGAGACTTTGTTAAAAACCCCCAACAAATCGGATGAAGAAAAAGTACGGGCATTGGAATCGTTTACTTTTCGTCTCCCGGAAAAAGCTCGATCCAATTTTGAAAATCTAACCTCCGAAGAACTGTACCGGTTTGCCGAAGAAGAATACCCCGTGTCAGAAACGCCGAGTTTGTCCGCATGCACAGGGTTCTAAGAATGATCGCCAAAGCCCTAGAAGCTCAAAAAACTGCCGGTTCTCACACGGAAAAACCCAAACCCTATTTGCCGGTGGGTATGGAACCCCCGAAGATTGCCGTTCATAGCTCCCCTCCTGGTACGGATAAGACGATGACCGAACCTAAAGACGCCTCCGAAAAAGATGCCTCGGCCAACGTAAAAACTAACTCAAGTTCTCTTGTTCCGGTTGGAACCGTATTGCTTTTGATTGTTGCCGGAGCCGCAGTAGTGCTTTTATATCGAAGGTTCAGGCGCAAATAAAGGGATTCTATCCTTCCATCGTCTTTGACGCTCACCGGAATTGACCCACCACTATAGTTGTCCTTCGGCTACTTCCCATTTGGTTCTTTTTCTTCCGCCGCTTGCGGCATTGTTGCTTTGATGGTCTCCGGTAAACGTCCAACGAACCCCATCTTTTCAATAACCGGCAACTCCGGCATGATCGGGCCAACACTCAACAGAGGAGGTCATGTATGGAGAAGCCAAGAAGTCAGGAGCAAAGGGAAAAGTTCTGGAAACAACACCTTCGGGATTGGAGGTCAAGCGGCCAGTCCCAAGTGGAGTATTGTCGGCAACACGGGCTCAGTTCCAAGACCTTCGGGTACTGGAAAAGAAAGCACAAGGCTGCCGGGGCAGCGGTGTGCCTGGTGGAAATTCCCGTGCAGCACAAAGTTGCATCGTCTTGTTGCCATCCGCTGCGTCTGATGGTAGGAGATCGTTATCGGCTCGAGATTGAAAAGGGCTTTGATGCCGAAGCTCTCGAGCGGCTGCTCGGGTTCCTGGAGAGACGATGATTGCCATCGCCGCTCATACCCGAGTGTTTCTCGCCCCCGGCGCTACCGACATGCGAAAGGCGATCAATGCTCTTTCGATCCTGGTGGAGGCGGCGCTGGAGATGAATCCCTTCGCCGGTCACCTTTTTGTGTTCTGCAATCGCAAGAAAACCACCCTGAAAGTGCTTTACTGGGACCGCAACGGTTTCGCACTTTCACAAGAAGATTCAAACACCGGGTCCAGTGGCCTCCAATACCCAGCAGGTGATGGGAATGGGTTCCGAGAGAGCTTGCCTTCTTTTGGAGGGACTAGATATCGGCTCCCTCAAACCCCATGAGAGGCTTCATTCGAAAGCTTGATATAGGGTATTTTTAAAAAGATTATCCAAGAAAACGATAAGATAGTTTAATACTTTTATGCTATAGTCTCTTCTATGAACTAGATGCTGAAAAACTTCCAGAAAACGTAGATGAACTCAAGTCAATCATTATTGATTTGGAGGAGCGCTATCTGGCGCGCATCGAGTTTTTGGAAGAACTAAGGGGTTCGTTTGCTCACCAAAGAACTGTTTGGCAGAAAGAGTGAAAAACATGAGTCCGAGTCCAAATCCGGATTTCGCAATTCCACCTTTTCAACGAAGCCGAAGTTTTTGCCACAGAGGAACAAGCGGAGCTTGCCGCGGAAGAGGAAAACGAGGCATCCATCGAGGTTCCCGCCCATACCCGGCAAAAACCCAAAAGAAAGCCTCTGCCGGAAGATCTGCCTCGGATCGAGCGGATCATCGATATCGATGAAAAGGACAAGATCTGCGGTTGTGGCGCCTGCCTCGAGCGCATCGGCGAAGAGGTCAGTGAAAAGCTCGATATCATTCCGGCCAAGATCCAGGTGATCCGCACGATTCGGCCCAAGTACGCCTGCAAAGCCTGTCAGGGGTAGAAAGCGAGGCGCCGACTGTGCGCATTGCGCCGCCTCCCCCGCAGATCATCCCCAAAGGGATCGCCACCCCGGGTCTTCTTGCCCAGATCGCCGTCGCCAAGTACTGCGATGCCCTGCCACTCTACCGGCAAGAGAAGATCTTTGCCCGTTTGGGGGTGGAGCTTTCCCGCTCCACCATGGCCGCGTGGATGGTGCGGGTGGCCGAAGCCAGCGATCCCATCTTGCAACTTTTGGGCCGGGAGTTGCTCTCAGGTCCTCTGGTCAATGCCGATGAGACGCCGGTTCAGGTCCTGCAGGAACCCGGCAGGAAGAATACCACCGAATCCTACATGTGGGTGTTCCGTGGAGGCGATCCGGACCGGCCGGTCATCCTCTTTCGCTACGCCGCCACCCGATCCGGCCAGGTCGCTCTGGATGTCTTGCAGGGCTACACCGGCTATGTGCAAACCGATGCCTACCCGGGCTATAATATCCTGGAGGAATACGGCATGCTCCTGGTGGGCTGCTTTGCCCACACCCGCAGGTATTTTATTAAAGTCATCGATGCCCGCGGCAAGAAGGGGGCAAAGAAGACGGGCAGCGCTGAGGTGGCTCTCAACCACATCCGCAAGCTCTACCTGATCGAAGAACAGGTGAGAGCCAGTGAACTTTCTGACGAGCAGATGCTCGCCATTAGAGCGCAGAAGGCAACCCCCGTTCTCGAAGAGTTCAAGGCCTGGATGGATAAGCGGGCGGCCCTCACTCCCCCCAAAGGGCTTCTTGGCAAAGCATTCCACTATGCCCTCTCCAACTGGTCCAGGTTGATCCGGTATCTGGAAGATATCCACATCACACCGGACAACAATCTGGGGGAAAACGCCATCAGACCCTTTGTGATCGGGCGCAATTATGCCCAGTTTCCAGTTATGCGGAGTTTGGCGGCAGAGCAGTCGGATGACCCTTTGGCAGCCGCCTTCACTCGGCAATGCAACTCAGCATAATCACAGAGTTTCCAGAAACGCTAGCAAGCTTCCGGCAGGTTTGTAGCGAACCGAGATGCCTGCGGCTCCTGCAGATGGCTAAGGGCTCGTTTCTTCATGGTTAAATCCGCTTCGACATACCTATGTGTGGTTGTCACGCTCTCATGACCCAGCCAGAGAGCAATAACGGATTCCGAGATTCCTGCCTGAAGGAGGTGCATGGCGGTCGAGTGTCTCAGACTATGGGGTGATATCACACGCTCTGCAAGGGATGAACAGGTCAACCTTGCCACTGCGACTGCCCTGGCAAGGCGATCTTCCATGCCGGAGCGGCTCATGGGTTCTCCTCTGCGGTTGGGGAAAAGCGGGGCATCACTGCTCGATTTGAGACGATCAAGCCACTGACGAATTTGGACTGGTAGTTTCCCACAGAGGAATGCACCTCTCCTTTCGGCCCTTTCCATGAAGCGTGACGCACCGGGAACGGTCAAGATCGACGTCACGCAGACGGAGCCCACAGATTTCCGATACCCTTGCCCTGTGTTGTAGAAAACTGCAAACATCACCCGGTCCCTCTGTCCCGACCATGTCGATGGATCAGGGGCATCAAGGATGGCATTGATTTCCTCACGGGAAAGATAGCTTGTGAGACGATTTTCTGTGCGCTTAAAGGGAATAGCAAGCAGACTCTGTGTATTCACAAGAGATTTTGGATCACGCAGGCAAGCGTATTTCATAAACGCGCGGTCATGACCTGATATTGCCGGCCATGGTGTATCCTCAGTTTGCCACCGAGGTATTCGAATATGGCCGAATCACCGCTGGAATCGGATATTGCGAGGTGGACGTTGCCCGGGTGGCCGTCCGGCGTTTGCACCGTAACGATTCTAACGGTTCCCGCCTGAGCGCTTTCACCGCCTCCGCGACGGTAGCGTAATTGTCGAGCACATATTGTGCCCACGCTGAAACGCATAGGGTTGGCCGTTTGTCCTGCGCTGAGGCCTTGGGATATTGGGATTCTGCGAGGTACAATAGGTTGGCCGCGAGCCCTTGATCGTTCATTCCGTCAACCGTTGCAGCCTCGAAAGCGCTGACGACAACGCTGCCATACTTCGAGGTCCAATGAATGGAGTGGAGGCCTGCGGCGCCGTTGCGCTTCATGCCGCGAGGGAAAGCCCACAGGTTTGATCCAGATCGGTCATCCAGTCCATGGTGCGGCCGGTGATGACCGTTCCTCCAGAACCGAGATAGACCACCGCACGACTGCAGCCCAAAGCCGGTTGCTGTGGAGAGAGGGCAAAGACTGAGAATATGATTGCTGCGAACAGTGCAAGTTTCAGTTGGCGCGTCTGCATGGAGCTTTCCCTCCGTTCAGGGTAGTAAGGTTGGATGAGAGTCCCGAATGATTTTGATGTGCGTCACACCCCCTGCAAAATCCATCAGCGCGCGTCAAGGGACGATGTCACTATATAGAACGAAAAGGGGGAATGTACTTGTCTATCGGTTGAATCTCGTCTTGTGATAAATCAGAAGAGCAGAAAGCGGTCAGGTAGCTCGTTCCTGACGCCGGAGTGAGGTTTGTCCATTTTTTCCATAGGGATGATGGTTGAAAATCTACAGGGTGATGGTGCCAGTCATTTTCGATTTTGCTGAATGTCGAGTTATGAAATACAGTAGGCATATTTTGGACAAAATAGTGATTTAGAGGGCTTGTTTGAAGGATATTTTGGACTGCCAACGTTCTGCTGAACGTCCTCCACGGGTTCAATCCCGGGTGATCCGGCAGGCAGACGCCCATGCCCGAATTCTGAAGGCGGGCTTTCGATGCCTGCCACATCTGCCTCGGAGGCGGAAAGCCGGAGTGTTTTTTGCATCACATACTGGATATGTGTTATTAGCATCGCGGTGGACCCTCATCTACCCGATGAACGCCCTTGCAACGGATCAGGCCTGCATCGGCGCGGGTCGAGCACGGCATGGACGATGCCGAGGTCCGGTCCGTCAGCCTGATCGACGAGAACGGCGAGCGGCGGGTGCGGATGGGCAACCTCGCCTTCGTGGGTGCGCATTCGATCAATGGCGTCTCGGCGCTGCACTCAGCGCTGCTGAAGGAGACGCTGTTCAAGGATCTGCACCGTATGTTCCCGGAGCGGATCAACAACAAGACCAATGGCATCACCCAGCGCCGGTGGCTGATGCAGTCCAATCCGGGGCTGACCGCGCTGATCGCCGAGACCATCGGCGACCGCTTCCTCGACGACATCGACGCGCTGCGCGATCTCGAGCCCTATGCGAGGACCGTCCCTACCCTCCCGAGTCACTCCGGCCCGGCGCCGGAACGGCCACAAGACTATGCGCCTGGCCGCAAGCGCGGCTTGATCTGCCGCAACGCCTTGCTGCGCATCCCCAATTCAAATGAAACGGGTCCCCGCCATGTGCTCTGCGGTTTGTTGTTCTAGATCAAGGTTGGCGAGATGGACGGGGTTGATGATCACACCGGTCGGCGCGCTGCGTAGCGAGCCGAAGCGGCGAAAACTCTGAGACATCCAGCCAGCCCCTCCCTCGTCTCGGGTTTTCGCCGTTTCAATTTCTCCGCGCAATCACAATCTTTTCACACCAGACGAACGGAGGCGTGCATGACGCCGCGACTGTCCGTCTGCGGCTTGATCGCAAATCCCAGTTCGCGGCACAGCGCCAGCATGCGCGCATTTTCCTCCAGCACGTCGCCCACCATCTCCTGGGTGCCGCGCGCCTTGGCATAGGCGATGAGCCGTTCCATCAGGAGGCGGCCCAAGGCCGTGGCCCTTCAGATTGCTGCGTACGGAGACGGCGAACTCGGCGCGCATATTGTCCGGATCGGTGGAGATGCGGCTGACGCCCAGGAACTCCCCGTTCTTGCGGGTCGAGCAGCACGAAGGCCATCTCGCGGTCGTAGTCGATCTGCGTCAGCCGGGCGAGCAGGCCCGGGCGGCAGCTGCGCGCATCGGCGTGAAGAAGCGCAGGCGGACGTCTTCGGGCAGAAGCTGCGCGAACATGCGTTCCAGTGCGGGGGCATCCTCCGGCCGGATCGGCCGCAGCAGCAGCTCGCCCATACCGTCCACATGCTCGACATGCTCGAGTTCCTTGGGATAGGGCGAGATGGAAAAGCGCTGGCTGGGCGCAGTCGGCTCGGTCCTGGCTACGCGCACCCGCGCATCGAGCGCGATCACGCCGTTGGCGTCGGCCAGGAGCGGATTGATGTCGAGTTCGGCAGATCTCGCGCGAAGTCGGCGACGAGTTGCGACAGCCGCACCAGCGTCAGGGCAATGGCATCGATGGCGGCCGGCGGGATGTCGCGATAGCCCTGCAGCTGCTTCCATACCCGCGTGCGCGCACATCATCTCGTGCGCCAGCGCCAGATTGAGCGGCGGCAGGGCCAGCGCCCGGTCGCCGATCACCTCGGCGGCCGTGCCGCCCCGGCCGAACAGCAGGAACGGGCCGAACTGCCGGTCCACGGCCATGCCCAGGATCAGTTCGCGGCTGGCCGGCCGCTGGATCATCTCCTGCACGATGAAGCCTTCGATGCTGGCCTTGGGCGCGAGCCGCGGTCGACGCGCGCGCGCATCGCCTCGGCGGCTTCCAGCACTGCATCGGGGCTTTCGAGATTGAGCACCACGCCGCCGACATCGGATTTGTGGGTGATGTCGGGCGAGAAGATCTTGAGCGCGACCTTGCCGCCCAGCTTCTGGGCATAGCTTGCGGCCTCGGCATCCGTCTTGCACGATCCGTCGAGCGCACATTGGCGATGCCATAGGCGTCGAGAAGCGCATGCACGGCCGGCTCGTCCAGCCAGCCTCGCCCTTGCGAGTGCGGCGTCGATGATCTTGCGCGCGGCGGCCTCGTCGGGCGTGAAATTCTCCGGCAGCGAGGGCGGGACCTCCATCAGCATCTGCTGGCCGCGGCGATAGCCGACGAGATAGGAGAAGCCGCGGATTGCCTTGTCCGGCGTGTCATAGGCCGGGATGCCAGCGCGCTGCGAAGATCGCGTGTGCCTCTTCGGCGCGTGTCCGAGCCGAGCCAGCTCGCGAACACCGGCTTGCGCTTGCCTCTAGCCGCGTCTGGCCACGGCCTTGGCGGCATCGATGCTGGAGGCGACCGCCACCGGGCAGTTCAGCACCAGGATCGAATCGGTCGCCGGCGTTTCCAGCAGCGCAGCGCAGGCATCGGCATAGCGTTTGGGCGTGGCGTCGCCGATGATGTCGACGGGATTGCCGTGGCTCCAGGTGGCGGGCAGACACCGCGTCGAGCTTTGCCAGGGTGGCTGTCGGACAGCGGCGCCATGACGCCGCCGTGGTCGAGCAGCGCGTCGGTCGCCAGCACGCCGAGCCCGCCGCCATTGGTGACGATGATGAGCCGGTCGCCGGCCAGCTTCACCGGCATCGCCAGCGTCTCGACCGCGTCGAACACTTCGTCCAGATCCTTCACCCGCAGAATGCCGGCGCGCAGGAAGGCGGCGTCGTAGACCGCATCGACGCCGGCCATGGCGCCGGTGTGCGAGCTCGCCGCCTTGGCCGCAGCGGCGTGGCGGCCGGCCTTGATGGCGATCACGGGTTTCAGCCGCGCCGCCGCGCGCGCCGCCGACATGAATTTGCGCGCATGGGTGATGGTCTCGATATAGAGCAGGATGGAATGGGTGTTCGGATCGGTGGCGAGATAGTCGAGCATGTCGCCGAAATCGACATCGGTCATGTCGCCCAGCGAGACCAGATGCGAAAAGCCGATGCCGCGCGCGCTCGCCCAGTCCAGGATCGTCGTCAGCATCGCGCCGGACTGCGCGACGAAGGCGACGCCGCCCTTCTTCGCCGCCACCGGCGCGAAGGAGGCGTTGAGGCCGGCCGCCGTGGACAGGACGCCCAGGCAGTTCGGCCCCACGATGCGCATCAATGTGCGGCTTGGCCGCGTCGAGCATCGCCTGTTCCAGCGCCGTGCCCTCGTCGGTGCCCAGTTCGTTGAAGCCGGCGGTGATGACGACCGCGCCCTTGGTGCCGCGCTTGCCCAGATCGGCGATGAGGCCGGGCACGGTTTGCGGCGGCGTGCAGATCACCGCCAGGTCGGGCGTCATGGGCAGGCTGGCGACATCGGGGTAGGCGAGCATGCCGGCGACCGAGGGGTGGGCCGGGTTCACCGGCATGATCGGGCCCTCGAAGCCGCCGGCGAGCAGATTGCGCGCCACCACGAAGCCGACCGAGCCCGGCCGGTTGCTGGCGCCGATCAGCGCCACGGATTTGGGATGGAACACGGCATCGAGATTGCGGATCGACATGGGCTCAGGCCTTGTTCAATTTCGACAGAACGAATGCTGGGCGATTGTCGTCCGGTGTGCCGCTGGCATCGATGGATTGTCCAGTCGGTCGGCGGGCGCGATGGCGGCAAGCTGTTTCTTCAGCACCGCGACCGTCGCATCGGAGGCATCGCCGCTTCGCGCCGGCGATGCGGCTGGCCAGAAGCTCGGCATCGGCCGCAAGCCACAACCCGTCGAAGCGCGCGCCGGCGCGCGCGGCCACATCGGCGATGTCGCTGCGCTCTTCCGCCGTGCCATACACCGCATCCATGACGACGCAATGTCCGGCGGCCAGAATGCGCGCGCCGTCTTCGCCATGGCGTGGAACACTTTTGCGTTGATCTCGGGCGTATAGGCGCTTTCGGGCAGGCGCGTCGTCTTCGGCAACGCCCATCAGGCGCTTGCGCGTGACGTCGCTGCGCAGACGATCACCGCACCCGGCGCGCGGCCCAGATGCGGGCGCGACGCGCCGCGCGATGGTCGTTTTGCCGGTGCCGGAAAGCCCGCCGATCACGACCAGCCGCGGCGGCGGCGGCCGCAGGAAGCCGCGCGCCAGCTCGAAATAGGCCTTGCGCTTCGTCGCAGCGCGGCCTGTCATGGCCGTCGCCTTGGCGCGCGAGACGGTGACATGGGCGCGGATGGCCGGCGCGGCAGGCGAGAAACAGCGGCAGCGCCGCCAGCCCGTCATAGTCGCGGGTGATTTCCAGATAGCGGTTGAGCAGCGCATGCGCCAGCGCGCCGCGCGCCGTGGTGCTCCAGATCCATCAGCAGAAAGGCAAGATCGTAGAGCACGTCGATGCAGGCGAAATCGTCGTCGAATTCGATGGCGTCGAACAGCGTCGGCTTGCCGTCGAACAGGAACGACATTGTTCAGATGCAGATCGCCATGGCAGCGGCGCACCTGTCCCGCCGTCGCGCCGCGCGGTCGAGGAGGGCGCTCTGACGCTCTTCCAGTGCCGCCTCGCTGGCGCGCGCATAGTCCGTCCACGGCATCGGCATCGAACGGCGCACCGGCCATGCTCGCGAAGATCGTGTTGTTCTCGTCGAGGACGCCGGCAAAGCCTTCGGCGCCGCCAAAGTCCGTCGTCGACCTCGGCCTGCGCATGAAAGCCGGCGATCGGTCTCTGCCAGTCCGCCGCATCAGCTCCGGCGTCAGCTTGCCGTGATCGCACAGCCGTCCGAACAGCGTGTCCTGATCGAAGCGGCGCATGACGACGACATGGTCGCGCGCGGCTGCCGCTTCGTCGGGGCCGAAGCGCAGATAGCCGTCGACGCCCTGCAGGATCGAGCGCACTTCGAGATAGATCTCGGGCGCCATGCGGCGGTTGATCTCGAGTTCGCGCTCGCACATCGCCTTGCGGCTTTTCGGGCGTCGAATAAGTCCATATAGGGATATTTGATGGCGCGCTTGAGCTTGTAGGCGTGGTCGCCGACCAGAAAGACGATGGCGCCGTGGGTTTCGATGCGCTCGATCTTCGCGCTGCGGCAGGCCGTAATGTTCCGGGCTTGGACAGAAAGGCGATGACGGCTTCTTGCTGATTGTCCGTGTCCATCGCTCGAACCTGCCACAGGCGCGCCGTGGCGCGAACCCTGTGCTCAGAAATATTTCGCCACCGCCTCGCGCACCTGGGCGAAATGGCGCTCGGCCACATCGGCGCGGATGCCCGGCACGATGCCGCCGAAATGCACGTGATCCAGCACGGCAAGCCCGCAAAGCGCCGCCAAATGCTTGTCGAACAGGGTCTGTTCGGCATCCCAGGCGCCGGTCTTCTGCACCCATTCCGTCGGCGCGCCGGACGAGGTGAAGCTGATCATCTTGCGCCCGCCAGAAGCGGCTGATTGCCGGCGCTGCCTTGCGGGCCATAGGCGAAGCCGAGGCCGAAGACGCGGTCGATATAGCCTTTGAGGATCGCCGGCGGCGCATTGATCCAGAACGGATAGACGAAGGCGAAGACCTCCGCATCCTCGAGCAGCGCGCGTTCGGCCGACGACATCGTCGGCCGGCGCGAAGCCCGTGCGGCCTGGGAATCTCGCTCGCCTTCAGCCGCGGATCGAAATCCATGGCATAGAGATCGCGCAGCAGCGGCTCGTGCCCCTTCGCCGTCACCGCCTCGCAATAGGTGCGCGCCACCGCCAGCGTGAAGCTGTCGGGATTGGGATGGGCGACGATCACCGCATGTTTCATGGCGTCCTCGGTTGTCCACAGACTCGCGCACGCCTTCGGCCAGCAGCGCGCTGACATCGATGGCGTTGGTCGCGTGGGCGATCGTGTCGGTGGTGACGATGCGCGCCGGCGCCGGCGCGCCGCAAGTCTTCGATAGGCGCGTGGCGCGAACACGGCGTGAACGCCGATGCAGATCGCCGGCTTCATGCCGCGGCCGCGCGAGATGGTCCAGCGTTTCGGTCATGGTGCGGCCGGTCGAGATGATGTCGTCGACCAGCACCGGCGTGCGGTCGCGCCAGCGCTCGACATCGGGGACCGAAACCTCGACATCGCGGTCGCCGCGGCGGGTCTTGGTCAGCACGACGAAGGGCTTGCCGGCGTCCTTGGCGACGGCGCTCGACCCATTGCGCGCTTTCCGCGTCGGGCCCGATCAGCACCGCGTCCGGCACATTGTCCGCGATCCAGTCGGAGATCAGAGCGGCGGCGTGCTGCGCCCGCGCCGGGATGGCGTAGATCTGTTCGAGACGCTTGATGCGGTGCAGATGCGGATCGACCGTCACCAGCCAGTCGAAGCTCTGCGAAACCAGCCTGCGCGAAGATCGGCGCGCGTGACCGCCTCGCCGGTCTCGAAATGGCGGTCCTGGCGCATATAGGCGAGATAGGGCGCGACCAGCGCCGACGTCCAGCGCGCCCAGTTCGCGCGCGGTCGCGGCGGCGAAGGCGAGCGGCAGGAACTTCGCGTCCGGCCGGTCGAGCGTCGAGACCAGCACCACGCGTCTTGCCGGCCACCTCGCTCGGCAAAGCGCAGATGGACTTCCTCGTCGGGAAAGCGGCGCACCTCCAGCCGGCCGACATCGGCGGCCAGCGCCGCGGCCAGCTTTGCCGTCATCGCCTCGTTGCCGGGCAGGGCGAACAGGATCGCGCTCATGACGATCGCGATCCCCACAATGTCGAGATTGGCGAGCGCGTAGTTGAGCGCATAGGCCAGTTCGCCCGGCGCCTCGGAATGGATCGTGTAGGTCGGCTCGCCTTCGACGATGCGATGGCCGATGCGCACATGGATTTCGACGCCGGCGGCCTTGTCGTCGGGCGCGCCGGCCAGCTTGGCGACTTTGGCCAGCCGGCGGTTGTCGATGCGGTCGATGATGCCGGTGCGGTCGGCGGTCATCACATGGCGATGGCGCGCCACGGGCGGCGTGCGCATGCCGCCCTGCGCCTCGCAGATGGCCTGGAACTTGTCCCAGGCGCGGCCGCTCGCAAGGATGTGCGCGGCCAGCGCATGGCCGTCGCCGTCTCGCGCCGCCGCCGCCCATTTCCAGCAGAGTGCCGGCCAGCAGCCAGCGCATGGTCGCGCAGATCCGCCGGCGCGTCGGCGTCGCCCTGCAGCACGCCAGCACGTCGCGCGCTTCCAGCGCCGGGCCGATGCCGCGGCCCGACCGGCTGGGTGCCGTCCGATTGCACGGTGCGGATCGTGCAGGCCGAAGGCGCGGCCGACATCGGTCAGGCTGCGCGCCAGCGCCGTCGGCGGCCTCATGGCTTCGCACCTTGGCGGTCGGGCCGACCGGCAGGTCGAGCACCAGATGGGTCGAGCCGGCGGCGATCTTCTTCGACAGGATCGAGGCGACCAGCTGGCCCTCGCTGTCGAGGTCGAGCACGCGCTCGACGCGGATCAGCACATCGTCGGTCGGGCGACAGCCGCACCGCGCCGCCCCAGACGATGCAGCCGCCTTCCTGCTCCACCACCCTGCGCATCGCCGCCAGATCGAGTTCGACCGGCGCCAGCGTTTCCATCGTGTCGGCGGTGCCGGCCGGCGAGGTGATGGCGCGCGAGGAGGTCTTGGGAATGGTCAGGCCCGGCCGCGGCGACGATCGCCACCACGATCGGCGTCGTGCGGTTGCCGGGCAGCCCGCCGACGCAATGCTTGTCGACGATCGGTGTGCGGCCCCAGTCGATGCGCTCGCCGACATCGACCATGGCGCGCGTCAGCCCGATCATCTCTTCGAGGTCGAGCGAATTGGCCGCGCAGGTGGTGATGAAGGCCGACAGGTCGATGTTCTGGATAGCGGCCGGCGGCGATGTCGCTCGATGATCGCCTTGAAGGCATGGTCGCCGAGCCGGTGGCCATAGACCTTGCTGCGCACATGGCTGAAGGATTCCAGCGGCGGCGGATGGCTGACGCGTGACCGACGCTGCCCGGCTTCAGCTTCAGCTTCGCCCAGGGATATTCCGACAAGCCCGATCTCGCCTTCGCCCAGCATGTCGGCGGCGACGACATAGAGCGTGGCGACGATCGACTGGCCGCCATGGCGTCACGAGCACGCTGTTCTGCGAGGAAAAGCCTTCCGAGCGGCAGACATGGCAGTCGGCGCGCATGTAGACATGGGCTTCGTGCAGCGTCTCGATGCCCATGCGCCGGGCGCGCCAGCCGGTTGTGGCCGTCCGCCGGGATCGGCGATGCGCCGCCGGCTGCGCCTGCGCTCATGCCAGCTCGACTTCTTCGCGATGTTCGGGCGCGGCGACGCGTCCAGCCCAGCTCTTCGTCGATGCGATGGCGCAGCGCGTCCGCGGCTTCCGGTTCGCCATGGACGACGAAGGTCATCTTGGGCGGCTTCTTGAAATTGCCCAGCCAGCCCATGGTCTCGTCGGCGTCGGAATGGGCCGACAGCATGTCGAGATCGGCGACCTCGGCGCGGATCGGCACATATTGGCCGTGGATCTTCACCGACTTCGGCGCCGGCCAGCATCGCGCGCGCCGCGCGTGCCGCCGGCCTGATAGCCCGCGAACAGGATCAGGCTGCGCCGGTCCGGGCCATAGGCCTTCAGGTGATGCAGCACGCGTCCTCCGGTCGCCATGCCGCTGGCCGAGATGATGACCTTGGGCATGGCCGCGCGGTCAAGCGCCTTGGATTCGTCCGGGGTGTGGACATATTGGGCGACGGCGAAGGCGGCTTCGGTTTCGGCCGCGCTCATCTTGTGGTCGTCGGGATGCGCCGCGAAGATATCGCTGGCGTTGATCGCCATCGGGCTGTCGAGGAAGACGGGCAGGTCGGGAATGCGCTTGCGCCTTCTTCAGCCGGTGCAGATAGACGAGCAGCATCTGCGCGCGGCCGACCGCGAAGGAGGGGATCACGACCGTGCCGCCGCGTCCGGCCGTGCGCCCGATGGCTTCGGCCAGCACGTCTTCCGGGCTGGCGCCATCGTGCTTGCGATTGCCATAGGTCGATTCGACCAGCAGGTAGTCGGCCTCGCTGCACCGGCTCGGGCGCAAACATGGTGGGATCGTTGGGCCGGCCGAGATCGCCGGAGAACACGATCTTCGTGCCGTGGCAGGTCAGTTCGATCATCGCCGCGCCCAGGATGTGGCCGGCGCGCAGGAAGCGCGCCTCCACGCCGGGCCACAAGCTCTGCGGCTTGTGGAACGGGACCGGCGCGAAGCTACTTCAGCGCCTGCCGCGCGTCGTGCTCGGTATAGAGCGGCAGCGCCGGCTTGTGCTTGGAGAAGCCGTGGCGGTTGGCGAACTCGGCGTCCTGCTCCTGCAGATAGCCGCTGTCGGGCAACAGGATCTTGCACAGATCGGCGGTGGCCTCGGTCGCGATCACCTTGCGCTTGAAGCCGTTCTTGATCAGCAGCGGCAGATAGCCGGAATGATCGAGATGGGCATGGGTCAGGAGCACGGCGTCGAGGCTCGCCGGATGCGACCGGCAGCGCGCCCAGTTGCGCAGGCGCAGTTGCTTGTAGCCCTGGAACAGGCCGCAATCGACCAGAAGCCGCTTGCCGTCGATCTCGAGAAGATATTTGGAGCCGGTGACGGTGCCGACGGCGCCGAGAAAGGTGAGTTTGATGGTCATTTGGTTTCGGCCGCCGGTCTGCCTTCACCTTGTATCGCGGGCGAGGCCGGCAGGGGAGCCGCCCGATGGCCGTCTCCCCGCCGCCCGCGTGTGAAGGCGCCGTCAGGCCGCCTTCACTTTGATTTTCTTGGTGGGGTTTGGCCTTGGGATTTTTGGGCAGCACCAACGTCAGAACGCCCTTGGCGAATTTGGCGTCGATCTTGTTGGTGTCGACATCGGCGGGAAGGGCGAAGCTGCGCTGGAAGGCCCCATAGGAGCGTTCGCAGACATAGCGGTTCTTGTTCTTCTCTTCCTTCTCGGCGTGCTTTTCGCCCTTCAGCGTCAGCACGTCATCGGTGATGGAGACATCGATATCCTTCTCGTCGATGCCGGGCAGCTCGGCCGTGATGGTGTAGGCCTTGTCGTCCTCGGCGACGTCGACGGAGACCGACAGCATGCCGTTGCCGTTGCCGCGCGGCCAGAAATGCTCGATGTCGCGGCCGAAGGGGGCCAGATCGAAATGGGAGAAGCGGTCGAACAGCCGCTCCATTTCCTGCCGCATGGAGTGCAAGACGTCGCCCGTGTGCGGCGATTGCGGCCGGGGTCGGCGGTCTTTCTTGACGTCGATGGATGTCGTTGGCCATGGGGGCCTCCTTGCGTGGACGTAGCGGGCGTACCTAGGTCCGCGCTCGGGGGCGGGTTCTGATTTGGGTCAAATTCCGGTGCCGGAACCGCCGGCCGGAACGGCTCCGTGCAAGGTGGCCAAGTCGGGGGGCCGCTGGTAACAATGACGGGTGACCACAGTTCCGATCGGCCGATGGACCAGCAGAGCAGCGGGGCGCTGACCGGCGCGGACCGTGAAGTTCTTTTTCGTACCGTCATCGATACGGCCGTCGACGGCATTGTCGTCATCGACGAGCGCGGGCAAGATGATGCTCTTCAACCGGGCCGCCGAGCGGCTGTTCGGCTACACGCCGGACGAGGTCCTGGGCCGCAATGTCTCCATGCTGATGCCGGAGCCCTATCGCGACCAGCATGACGCCTATATGTCCCGCTATCTCGAAACCGGCGAGGCGCGCATCATCGGCATTGGCCGCGAGGTCACGGCGCTGCGCAAGGACGGCACGACCTTTCCCATGTATCTGTCGGTGGGCGAGGGCTGGCTGGGCGAGGATCGGATATTCCTCGGCATCATCCACGACCTGAGCGAGCGCAAGGCGCAGCGAGCAGCGAGGTTCAGGCGCTGCAGAACGAGCTTCTGCATGCGCTGCAGGCTGACGGCGATGGGTCAGCTGACCAGTGCGCTCGCCCATGAGCTCAACCAGCCGCTGACCGCGGTGATGAACTATATGAACGCGGCGCGACGCGGTCTGAAGGCGATCCGAGGATCCGGCGGCCGTACGCGCGAGCGAGCTTCTGGAAAAGGCCGTGGCGCAGACCGGCCGGGCCGGGCAGATCATCCGCCGCCTGCGCGACTTCATCGAGAAGAGGGAGCCGAACCGCGCGCTGGAGGATCTCAACGCGTCGGTCGAGGAAGCCGATTGCGCTGGGCCTCGTCGGCGCGGCCGAATCGCAATCTCGATGTCGCAGACCAAGCTCGATCCCGGTCTGCCCCCGCTTCTGTTCGACCGGATCCAGATCCAGCAGGTCATGGTCAATCTGATGCGCAATGCGGCCGAAGCGCTGCAGGGCGCGCCCCGGCGCGAGATCGTGATCACGACGGCCATGCCACGACCCGAATTTCGTCGAAGTCGCGGTCTGCCGACAGCGGGCCGGGGATCGATCCGGAGATCCTGGCGCAGCTGTTCGAGCCCTTCGCCACAACCAAGGTCGCGCGGGCTGGGCATGGGGCTGTCGATCTGCAAGGGCATCGTCGAGGCGCATGGCGGGCGATTGTGGGTGGCGCCCAATCCGGGCGGCGGCACGCAGTTCCGGTTCCGGCTTGCCGGTGCAAGCAGAGGGCGGAGAGTCTGAGCGATGACCGGACGGGTGACAATCTTCATCGTGGACGACGATGAAGACGTGCGCGGCTCTCTCCAGGCATTGCTGGAGGCCGAGGGCTTTGCGGCGGAAACATTCGAATCGGCGGGCGCCTTCCTTGCCAGCGACGCGCCCGGCCGGCCGGGCTGCCTGATCGCCGACATCCGGATGCCCGATATGGACGGGCTGGAGCTGCAGGAAGAACTCGTCCGGCGCAAGGCGGGTCTGCCGGTGATCGTCGTTACCGGCCATGGCGACGTGCCGCTGGCGGTCCGGGCCATGAAGGCCGGAGCCATCGATTTTCTGGAAAAGCCCTATGACGAAGCTCTGCTGCTTTCGGCCATCCGCAGGGCGCTCAGCGAGGCTGAGGAGGCCTCCGAGAAGGCGGCTGCGGCCGAGGAAGTTGCCGCGCGGCTCGCCAACCTGACCGAGCGGGAGCGCCAGGTCCTGGACCTTCTGGCCGCGGGCCGCCCCAACAAGGTGATTGCCTACGAACTCGACATTTCGCCGCGGACGGTCGAAATCCACCGGGCCCGGGTCATGGAAAAAATGCGGGCCAAGAGCCTGGCCGAACTGGTGCGCATGGTCGTTGCCATCGACGGCAATGGCGGCGAAACCCTGCGCTAAGCACAACTACGTATTTTTCAAAGGGATCGCCCTGCCTAATTTGGCTGCGGGGGCGAGGGTCGGCCGCTAGAGCAGGTGGCGGGCCAGTTTGCCGTGCATTTTGCTCGCGTTGATACTGGTTCAGGTTCGATGGATCGCGACGATACAGTTTGCATTGTGGACGATGACGATGCGGTCCGCGACTCCATGCGGGTTCTCGTCGAATCCTATGGCCATCCTGTCCGAGACTATCCTTCCGCCACCGCCTATCTGACCGACGTGCGGCAGTCCGAGCCGGGTTGCCTGCTGCTCGACCTGCACATGCCCGGAATGGATGGGCTGGAACTCGTCGAACTCTTGCGCCGCCGGCAGGTCCAGACGCCAGCCATCATCGTCACCGGCCGGGGAGACCCGTTGCAGTCGCAGCGCGTGAAGACTGCCGGCGTGATGGCCCTTCTCAGCAAGCCTGTCGCCGACGACGAACTGATCGGCTGGATCGAACAGGCGTTGCAGCGCGACACCGCACATTCGAACTAATCCGGCATAGGTAGTTTGCCCCATGGGCCCGGCCGGATGCGGCCGGAAACGCCGATAATGCGTGGTTTTTTGGCGCCTCGCTGCCCGCTGCGCCAACGGGGTAAGCAAAACCCCTTACGTGGAACTCCTAATTTTTATCTGGCCGTCTTCGTCGCATCGTCAGGCGACGAACAATCCCATTGGGAAGGGCACCGATATGACGCAGGTTCTGGCATCGCACAGCAATGAAACACTTGCCCCGCGGTTCGCAGATGCCGCTGCAGGTATTCACGTCTCGCATGCGGTTTCGCATGACGATGCGCTGTTTCCGTTGCAGGCGGTGAGCACGACCTCACGCTTCGGGCGCAACCAGACCATCTTCAACGAGGGCGACGACGCACGCTACTCCTACAAGGTCGCTGCAGGGCGGCGTACGCCTGTGCAAGGTGCGCGCGGACGGGCGCCGCCAGATCGCCGAATTCCTGCTGCCGGGCGACATGTTCGGCTTCGAAGTCGGCGAGGAACATTCGCTGACGGCCGAAGCGCTGGGCGATGTCGTCGTCATGCGCTGCCCGCGCAGTCAGGTCGAACGGCTCAGCGAAGAATTGGTGGACGCGCGCCGCAAGCTGATGTCGCTGCTCCGCCGCGAACTTTCCGCCGCCCAGGAGCATCTGGTGATGCTGGGCCGCCAGACGGCCAAGGAGCGCGTCGCAGTCCTTCCTGCTGCTTCTGGCCGACCGCAACGGCGCCGACAACGGCGATTGCGCTCGATCTGCCGATGGGCCGCCAGGACATCGCCGACTATCTGGGCCTGACGATCGAGACGGTCTGCCGTGCGCTGACCGAACTGAAGCGCGAAGGCATGATCGCGATTCCGAACCGCCATCAGGTGGTGATCCGCCGTATGGAAGGTCTGGAGGCTGTGGCCGACGGCGAGGCGGACTGATCGCCGAACGGGTGATGGAGGCCGCCGGTGGTCTACAAGAAAATTCTGGTGCCACTGACGGGCGGTGACGAGGATGCGGCGGCGCTGTCTGGCGCCTTCGCGGCGGCCCGCCCCTTCGACGGGTTTGTCGAGGCCCTGTTCGTCTCCCCCGATCCAAGCGAAGCAGTGCCATTCGTTGGCATGCCGGTTTCGCCCGAGGTGGTGCAGCAGATCATCGACAGTGCCCAGTCGGTTGCCGAAGCCGCGCGCAAGCACGCCCATGAAAATCTGAGAATTGCGGCGGCGAAAGACCGATGTGACGCTTGTCGAGCGCGCGGCTGCCGGCAAGGGCGTGCGCTGCTGCTTCCGTGAAGTCTCAGGTCGCTTCGCCGCCGAGATCGCCGAGGCCGCAAAGCTTTCCGATCTCATCGTCTTTGGTCCCAGCGCCATGGAAGGCGGCCCGGACATCAGCGGCGCCTTCATCGACACATTGACCCGGGGCCATCGGCCCGTCTTGCTGGCGCCGTCCAAGCCCGTCACCGATCTGACGGCCAAAATCGTGATCGGTTGGGATGGCGGGGCCGCCGCCGCCCACGCGCTGAGCGCGGCGCTGCCATTCCTGGCGCGCGCGGCAACGGTCGAACTCTATCGCGTACGTGAGGCGCCGGACGATATCGATCTGCTCGACGGGCCGGTGCGCTATCTGGCGTTGCACGGCATCACCGCCGGCACGCGCGTGATCGACCCCAAGGGCAAGGCGCCCGGCGCGGTGCTGCTCGCCGAAGCCGATGATGGCCGGTGCGACCATGCTGGTGCTTGGCGGATATGGCCACAGCCGCCTGGGGGAAACGCTGTTCGGCGGCACGACCGTCCATATCGCCTCCCATTCGACACTTCCCTTGTTCATGGTTCACTAGCGGTTCGAACCCGTCCGCGTCTCATTCATGCGCGTCCGCGGCTCCGCGCGCATATCTCCTGTCAGGGTCGGTCCCGGCTTCCAGTCTGTTTGTTGCGCATGCCTCGAATTCCGGCGCGCAAGCGCGTTTTCGTGGCGCGACTGCCGCCCTCCAGCGTTCTTGACGCACCGGCGGCGCCCAAGATAATTCCCCGCGCAAGAATATTGTTCCCGCCGTTTGGACAGCCCCGGGAGGGACCGCGCGATGAAGAACCGCATGCCGCTGAGTTTGCGAGTGCCCTCGCCGAAGCACCGGCCGGGCGACAAGCCGGATTTCAGCGGCGTTGTCGTGCCCGAAGGCCGGCAGCGTGCCGCGGCCCGAAATCGATGCGCGCGCGCACGACATTCGCGAACTGGCCTATTCGCTGATCCGCGTGCTCGATTCGAATGGCAAGGCGGTCGGTCCCTGGGATCCCAAGCTCGATGCCGACACGCTGCGCCGCGGCCTCAAGGCGATGCTGCTGACGCGCGCCTATGACGACCGCATGTATCGCGCCCAGCGCCAGGGCAAGACCAGCTTCTACATGAAGTGCACGGGCGAGGAGGCGGTGGCGATCGCCGCCACCTTGGCGCTCGACCGCGACGACATGTGCTTTCCCTCCTACCGCCAGCAGGGCATTCTGCATCGCGCGCGACTATCCGCTGGTCGCAGATGATGTACCAGATCTATTCGAACGCGATGGATCCGCTGAAGGGCCGGCAATTGCCGATCATGTATTCCTCGAAGGAATACGGCTTCTTCTCGATCTCCGGCAATCTCGGCACGCAGTTTCCGCAGGCCGTCGGCTGGGCGATGGCCAGCGCCTACAAGGGCGACGACCGCATCGCCGCGAGCTGGGTCGGCGACGGCACCACCGCCGAAGGCGATTTCCACCACGCGCTCAACTTCGCCAGCGTCTATCGCGCGCCGGTGATCCTCAACGTCGTCAACAACCAATGGGCGATCTCGAGCTTTTCCGGCATTGCCGGCGGCGACGAATCGACCTTTGCCGCCCGCGCCATCGGCTACGGCCTGCCGGGCTTGCGCGTCGACGGCAACGATTTCCTCGCCGTCTATGCGGCGACGCGCTGGGCGGCGGAGCGCGCGCGCAGCAATCTCGGCGCCACGCTGATCGAGCTCTACACCTATCGCGTCGAGGGCCATTCGACGAGCGACGATCCCTCGCGCTACCGCCCGACGGACGAGGCCAAGGCCTGGCCGCTCGGCGATCCCATCGAACGGCTCAAGGATCATCTGATTGCGCTCGGCGAATGGGACGAGGATCGCCATCAGGCCGCGCACGCCGAACTGCGTCGAGCAGGTGCGCGCGGCCGACAAGGAAGCCTCCAGCCACGGCACGCTCGGCCACGGCGAGAAGCCCAGCGTCAAGACGATGTTCGAAGACGTCTACAAGGACGATGCCCTGGCACATCCGCCGGCAGCGTCAGGAAATGGGAGTCTGACCATGCCCGCCATGAACATGATCCAGGCGCTCAATTCCGCGATGGATGTGATGCTCGGCGAAGGATCCGAACGTGCTCGTCTTCGGCGAGGATGTCGGCTATTTCGGCGGCGTGTTCCGCGCCACCGAGGGGCTGCAGAAAAAGCACGGGCTGACGCGCTGCTTCGACACGCCGATCGGCGAAGGCGGCATCATCGCCACCGCCATCGGCATGGGCGCCTATGGCCTGCGGCCCGTGGTCGAGATCCAGTTCGCCGATTACATCTATCCGGCCTTCGATCAGCTGGTCTCGGAAGCCGCGCGGCTTGCGCTATCGCTCGGCCGGCGATTTCTGCGCGCCGATGACGGTGCGCACGCCCTATGGCGGCGGCATCTTCGGCGGCCAGACCCACAGCCAGAGCCCGGAAGCGATCTTCACCCATGTCTCGGGCCTGAAGACGGTGATCCCGGCGAAGCCCTACGACGCCAAGGGCCTGCTGATCAGCGCCATCGAGGACGACGATCCGGTGATCTTCCTCGAACCCAAGCGCATCTATAACGGCCCCTTCAACGGCCATCACGATCAGCCGGTCATGCCGTGGACGAAGCATCCGGCCAGCGGAAGTGCCCGAAGGCTATTACACCGTGCCGCTCGGCAAGGCCGCATATCGTGCGCCCGGGCGAACAGATGACGGTGCTGGCCTATGGCACCATGGTCTATGTCGCGCTCACGGCGCGCCGAAGAAGCCGGCATCGATGCCGAAGTGATCGATCTCCGAACGCTGCTTCCGGTCGATATCGACACCATCACTCAATCCGTCGAGAAGACCGGCCGCTGCGTGATCGTGCACGAGGCGACGCGCACCAGCGGCTATGGCGCGGAACTTTCCGCGCTGGTGCAGGAGAACTGCTTCTACCATCTCGAAGCGCCGATCCAGCGGGTCACGCGGCTGGGATACGCCCTATCCGCACGCCTTCGAGTGGGAGTATTTTCCGGGACCGGAGCGCGTCGCCGCCGCCATGCGCCGCGCGCTGGAGGGTTGAGACCATGGGCACGTTTGTCTTCAAGCTTCCCGATGTCGGCGAAGGCACGGCCGAGGCCGAGATCGTCGCCTGGCATGTCAAGGTCGGCGATGTGGTCGAGGAGGATCAGAACCTCGTCGATGTCATGACCGACAAGGCGACGGTGGAGATGACCGCGCCGGTCGCCGGCAAGGTCATCGCGCTCCATGGCGAGCCGCGGTGCGATGGC
This sequence comes from uncultured Ignavibacteria bacterium, assembly GCA_963713505.1. Taxonomy (GTDB): domain Bacteria; phylum Bacteroidota; class Ignavibacteria; order Ignavibacteriales; family Ignavibacteriaceae; genus CAVQMC01. Next base: position 43,193 of record CAVQMC010000011.1, read on the forward strand.
GCCGGTCGGTGCGCCGCTGGTCGAGTTCGAAGTCGAAGGCGCCGGCAATGTGAAGGCCGGAACGGCAAGTCCGCCGCGCCTGCGAAGCCGGACGCGTCGAAGGCCGATGCGCCGCCCGCGCCGAAAGCCGAGGCGAAGCCCGCGGCCGCGACCCGTGGCGCTGCCGAAGGCCGTCGCCGAAACCGGCCGCCGCAAGCCCGCCTTCGCCACGCGCGACGCCGGGCGACAAGCCGCTGGCCTCGCCGGCGGTGCGCCAGCGCGCGCATGAACTCGGCATCGAATTGCAATTCGTGCCGGGCACGGGCCCGGCGGGCCGCATCTCCCACGCCGATCTCGACGGCTTTGTCGCGAGCGGCGGGCGAGGCGCGGCCGCTGCGAAGCGGCCTCGCTCGCGCGCGAGGGCGTCGAGGAGGTCAAGGTCATCGGCCTGCGCCGCAAGATCGCCGAGAAGATGCAGGACTCCAAGCGCCGCATCCCGCATTACGCCTATGTCGACGAGGTCGACATGACCGAGCTGGAAAGCCTGCGCGCCCATCTCAACGCCACGAAGACGCCGGAGCAGCCCAAGCTCACCGTGCTGCCCTTCTTCATGCGCGCGCTGGTGAAGGTGCTGCCGCGACTATCCGCAGATCAATGCCCGCTTCGACGACGAGGCCGGCGTGGTCCATCGCCATGCCGCGGTCCATATCGGCATCGCCACGCAGACGGCCAATGGCCTGATCGTGCCGGTGGTGCGCCATGCCGAGGCGCTCGACATCTGGCAGAGCGCCGCGGAAGTCGCCCGCGTCTCCGCCGCCGCGCGCGAGAACAAGGCCAAGTCGCGACGAACTGCAGGGCTCGACCATCACCATCACCAGCCTCGGGCCGCTGGGCGGGCTCGTGACGACACCGGTGATCAACCATCCCGAAGTCGCCATCATCGGGCCCAACGCGATCGTCGAACGGCCGGTCGTGCAGGACGGCCAGATCGTCGTCCGCAAGATGATGAACCTGTCGTCCTCCTTCGATCACCGCGTCGTCGACGGCTACGATGCCGCCGAGTTCATCCAGAAGCATCAAAGCGCTGCTGGAGCATCCGGCGACGCTGTTCATGGATGAGCGAATAATGGCAAGTAGCGATGGACGCCATTACGACTGCGCGACGCAATGAGCGAGCATGCCCGAACCATCCACACCAAGGTCCTCGTCGTCGGCGGCGGGCCGGGCGGCTATGTCGCCGCGATCCGTGCCGGCCAGCTCGGCCTCGACACCGTGCTGGTGGAAGCGGACAAGCTCGGCGGCACCTGCCTGATCCGCGGCTGCATCCCCTCCAAGGCGATCATCCATCGCGCCGGCCAGTTCGAGAGCCATGGCGGAGGCCGCGAACAAGGCGGTGCCCGGCATCGCGCTGGCGATCTGCGCCGTCCGTCGATATGGACGGCGCTGGTGAAGTGGAAGGATGGCATCGTCCAGCAAGCTCAACACCGGCGTCGCCGCGCTGCTGAAGCGCGCCAAGGTGCGCGTGATCGAAGGCTGGGGCAGTTCACCGACGCCAAGACCTGCACGGTCGAGACCAAGGACGGCCCCGTCACCATCGAGGCCGAGCATGTGATCCTGGCCACCGGCTCCAAGCCGGTGGAACTGCCCTTCCTGCCTTTACTCTGGCGGCGGCAAGGTGATCTCCTCCACCGAAGCGCTGGATCTCAAAGCGCTGCCGAAGAAGCTGGTGGTGGTCGGCGCCGGCTATATCGGCCTCGAACTCGGCATCGCCTTCCGCAAGCTCGGGCGCCGAGGTCACCATCGTCGAAGCGCTGGACCGCATCCTGCCGCTCTACGATGCCGAGCTCGTCGCGCCGGTGGCGAAGTGGCTGAAGAAGAACGGCGTCACCGTCCATCTCGGCGCCAAGGCGAAGGGGCTGGACGGCGAGGCGCTTGTCGGTCGAAACCGCCGACGGCAAGACCCTCAAGCTTGAGGCCGACAACATCCTCGTCACGGTCGGCCGCACGCCCAACACCGACGGCTGGGGCCTGGAAAACATGGCCGTCGATCATGGATGGCAAGTTCGTGCGAGGTCGACGATCAGCTGCGCCACGGCGATGAAGAATGTCTGGGCCATCGGCGATCTCGTCGGCGAGCCCATGCTGGAGCACAAGGCCGCGACCCAGGGCGAGATGGTGGCCGAGATCATCGCCGGCAAGGAGCGCCGCTTCGAGCCGGCCTCGATTCCCGCCGTCTGCTTCACCGAGCCGGAGATCGTCTCGGCCGGCATGCTGCCGCCCGAAGCCGCCGCGCCATGGCGAGGAATCGTCACCGGCAGTCTTCCCGTTCCTCGCCAATGGCCGCGCGCTGTCCATGGATGCGGGCGAGGGCTTCGTGCGCGTGATCGCGCGCAAGGACGATCACCGCATCCTCGGCATCCAGGCCGTGGGCGCGCATGTCAGCGAACTGTCGAACGAATTCGCCACGCGCTGGAAATGGGCGCGGTGCTGGAAGACATCGCCGGCACCATCCACACCCATCCGACACTGGGCGAGGCCTTCCACGAGGCTGCCCTGCGCGCCCTCGGCCACGCCATCCATATCTAGCAAAGAAGAACGGCGCCGCGATTCTCCGCAGCGCCGTTCCGTAGTTTCCGAAGCGGTCGCTTACAGCCGCTCGATGATCGTCACATTGGCCAGTGCCGCCGCCTTCGCACATGGTCTGCAGCCCGTAGCGCTTGTTCCGGTTCTTGAGCGCATAGACCAGCGTCGACATCAGCTTGGTGCCCGAGCCGCCCAGCGGATGGCCCAGCGCGATGGCGCCGCCATTGACGTTCAGCCGCGCCGGATCGGCGCCGGTCGTCTTCAGCCAGGCCAGCGGCACCGAGGCGAAGGCCTCGTTGACTTCGAACAGGTCGATGTCGTCGATCTTCATGCCGGCGCGCTTCAGCGCCTTCTCGGTCGCCGGCAGCGGCGCTTCCAGCATGATCACCGGATCGCCGCCGATCACGGTCATGTTGACGATGCGCGCCAGCGGCTTCACGCCCAGCGCCTTGAGCCCGTTCTCGTTGACGACCATCACGCCCGAGGCGCCGTCGCAGATCTGGCTGGAGGTCGCCGCCGTCAGCTTGCCGCCTTCGGGATTGATCAGCTTCACGCCCTTCACGCCTTCCAGCGTCACATCGAAGCGGATGCCTTCGTCGACGGTGTGCATCTCCGTCTTGCCGTCGGCGGTGGTGATTTCCAGCGGCAGGATCTCGTCCTTGAAGGCGCCGGCCTTGGTCGCGGCGATGGCCTTCTGCTGGCTGTCATAGCCGAACTGGTCGAGCTCGTCCTTCGTCAGGTCGTATTTCTTGGCCATCATCTCGGCGCCCATGAACTGGCTGAACTGGATGCCGGGATAACGCTCTTCCTGGTGCGGGCTCTTGGGGCCGCCGAAGCCGTTCTTGGCCGGCAGCACCACCGGCAGGCCCATCGGCACGCGGCTCATGCTTTCCACGCCGGCGGCGATCACGCAATCCATCGCCCCGCTCATCACGGCCTGCGCCGCGAAGTGCAGCGCCTGCTGCGAGGAGCCGCATTGCCGGTCCACGCTGGTGCGCCGGCACGCTTTCGGGCAGCTTGGACGACAGCACCGCGTTGCGCGCGATGTTGAAGGCCTGCTCGCCGGCCTGGCCGACGCAGCCCATGATCACGTCTTCGATCAGCGCCGGATCGGCGCCGGTGCGCTCGACCAGCGAATCCAGCACGGCGCCGGCCATGTCGGCCGGATGCCAGCCGGAAAGGCGCCCGCCCTTGCGTCCGCCCGCGGTGCGGGCCGCGGCCACGATATAGGCTTCCATGTCACTCTCCTCGTTCTGCGGTGATGTCGATATCGGGCGCAGTCTAGGCAGGCCGCCCCGCCGCTGGCGAGGTTTTTTGGCCGCATTCCGTTGCGGCAGTTGCTGCGGATTTGAGGCGCGCGCGCCGCTCCGCTAGCGTGTGCCGCGAACAGGAACAGGCCCACATGACGCGAACCCGGAAAGCTTCCCCGAAATCCGCCAATCCGTGCGCAAGCTTTGCGCCGGCTTCCCCGGCGAATATTGGCGCGCCCTCGACCGCGAAAGAAAATATCCGACCGAATTCGTGCCAGACGCTGACGCGCGAGGGCTTCCTCTCCGTCCTCATCCCGGAGGAATATGGCGGCTCGGGCCTCGGCCTCGGCGCGGCCACCGCCGTGCTGGAGGAGATCCACCGCTCCGGCTGCAATGGCGGGGCCTGCCCATGCCCAGATGTACACCATGGGCACGATCCTCCGGCACGGCTCGGCCGAGCAGAAGGCGCGCTATCTGCCGAAGATCGCATCCGGCGAATTGCGCCTGCAGGCCTTCGGCGTCACCGAACCCACCAGCGGCACCGACACCACGCGCATCAGCACCTTTGCCAAGCGCGAGGGCGACAAATACGTCGTCAACGGCCAGAAGATCTGGATCATCCCGCGCCGAGCATTCCGATCTCATGGTGCTGCTGGTGCGCACCACGCCGCGCGAGGAGGTCGCCAAGCCGACCGACGGCATGAGCGTGCTGCTGGTCGATATGAAGGAGGCGCTGGGCAAGGGCCTCACCATCCGGCCCATCCGCACCATGCTCAACCACGCCACCACCGAGCTGTTCTTCGACGATCTCGAAGTGCCGGCCGAAAATCTGATCGGCGAGGAGAACAAGGGCTTCCGCTACATCATCGACGGCATGAATGCCGAGCGCATCCTGATCGCCGCCGAATGCATCGGCGATGGCCGCTTCTTCATCGACCGCGCCTCCGCCTATGCCAGGGAGCGCAGCGTCTTCGGCCGGCCCATCGGCGAGAACCAGGGCATCCAGTTCCCGATTGCGCGCGCCTATGTGCAGGTCACCGCCGCCGCCGAGATGGTGGCCAAGGCGGCGGCGATGTTCGATGCCGGCAAGCCCTGCGGCAGCGAAGCCAACATGTCCAAGCTGCTGGCCTCGGAAGCCTCCTGGTTTGCCGCCGACATGTGCATCCAGACCCATGGCGGCTTCGGCTTTGCCGAGGAATTCGATATCGAGCGCAAGTTCCGCGAGACGCGGCTCTATCAGGTGGCGCCGATCTCGACCAACCTGATCCTCAGCCATGTGGCGACGCATGTGCTGGGCCTGCCGAAATCGTTTTGATGATGGACATCGACCATCTCAAAAGCTGGATCGGCCGCACGGAAACGCTGACCGACGCGCCGATGAGGCCCGCATCGCGGGTCTTGCGGCGTTGCTCGATCACGACACGCCGCCCTGGCGTCTCGGGCGAGGCGCCGCCGCTTGTCGCACTGGCTGTGGTTCGTGCCGCGCGCGCCGCAATCCGAACTCGGCCCGGACGGTCATCCCAAGCGCGGCGGCTTCCTGCCGCCCGTGGAATTGCCGCGGCGCATGTTCGCCGGCGCGCGCATCGCCTTTCATGCGCCGGTGCCCGCTCGGCGCCGCGGTGACGCGCGTCTCGACCATCGAAAATGTCGAGGCCAAGACCGGCAAGACCGGAGCCATGGTCTTCGTCACGGTGCGCCATGAGATTGCGGCCAATGGCACGCCCGCGATCACCGAGGTGCAGGACATTGTCTATCGCGAGGCACCCGCCGGGCCCGCGCGCGGCCGCACCGCCAAACCGGATGCGCGCAAGAGCGATCTCACCCGCACCATCCATCCCGATCCGGTGTTGCTGTTCCGCTATTCGGCGCTGACCTTCAACGGCCACCGCATCCATTACGACCGCGACTATGCGAGCCGAGGTCGAGCATTATCCCGGCCTGGTGGTCCATGGTCCGCTGACCGCAACCCTACTGGTGGATCACTTCCTGCGCGCGCATCCGGCGGCGCGTGTGGCATCGTTTTCGTTCCGCGCCGCAGCGTCCGCTCTTCGACACCGCGCCGTTCGAGCTCTGTCTGGCCAACACCGGCAAGGGCGCAGAATTGTGGGCGCGCAATCCGGCCGGCGAGGTTGCCGTCACGTCAGTGCTGGAAACCGCCTGACCGCCTGCTATCCTCCGCCCGCCAGCAGAGGGAATGCGCGCCATGGATCTCGCCTATAGCGCCGAATACGAGGAGTTTCGCGGCCAGGTGCGCGGCTTTCTCGAAGCCAATCGCGCAAAATTCCCGCAGAGCTATGGCGAAGGCCGGCCCAATGCCGAAACGCTGGCCTGGCAGAGGCTTCTGATCGAGCATGGCTATGCCGCGCGCACCATTCCGCGGGAATATGGCGGCTATGGCGCCGAGCCGGACATTCTGAAATCGCGCATCATTGCCGAGGAATTCACCCGCGCCAGCGCGCCCGGCCCGCTCGCCAATCAGGGCATCTCCATGCTGGTGCCGACCTTGCTGGAACTCGGCACCGAGGAGCAGAAGCGCGAATTCATCGCGCCGACCCTGCGCGGCGAGATCATCTGGTGCCAGGGCTATTCCGAACCGGGCGCCGGCTCCGATCTGGCCTCGCTGCAAACCCGCGCCAGCGAAGACGCGCAACGATTTCATCATCAACGGCCAGAAGATCTGGACCTCGCACCGCCCAGCATGCCGACATGATCTTCTGCCTGGTGCGCACCGAGACGCGAAGCCCCAAGCATCAGGGCATCTCCTATCTGATGTTCTCGATGAAGACGCCGGGCATCGAGGTGCGCCCGCTGCAGACCATGACCAACCATGCCGAATTCAACGAGGTGTTCTTCACCGACGTGCGCGTGCCCAAGGACCAGATCGTCGGCGACCGCGGGCAGGGCTGGTTCGTCGCCAACGCCACGCTGAAGCACGAGCGCGGCATGCTGGGCGATCCCAATGCCGCGCAGACGCCGCCTCAAGGCCATCATCGACCTGATGAACGAGGAGACGGTCGACGGCACGAAGCTGATGGACAATCCGCTGCTGCGCGACCGGCTGATGCAGCTGCAGGCCCGCGTAATGGCGATGCAGTCCAACGGCTTGCGGCTGCTGACGGCCTCGATGACGCGGCGACGATGTCGGGCATGGCGCGGCTGATCGTCAAACTGCAGGGCTGCGAACTGAGCCACCAGCTCGCGGCCCTGGCCATCGATGCGCTGGGCGAACTCGGCGTGCTCTATGAGGGCAGCCCGCATCTGCAGGAGCGACGGCCGCTGGCAGCGCAGTACATGTTCGATCTCGGCCTGATCATCGGCGGCGGCACCGCGCAGATTCAGAAGAACATCATCTCCGAGCGCGGGCTCGGCATGCCGCGCGAACCGCAGCGCCGCCAAGGCATAGGGACATCCGATATGGAATTCGCTCTCAGCTCCGACCAGACGATGATGCAGGACAGCGTGAACCGCACGCTGGAGCGCGTCTGCCCGCTCGATCGCGTCAAAGCCGCCGTGCAGAAGAAGGAAGCCGTCGCCCGCGACGTCTGGCAGAGCCTTGTCGAGCTCGGCGTGCCCGCGCTTCTGATCCCCGAAGCCCATGGCGGGCTCGGCCTGTCGCTGCTCGATGCCGCGCTGGTCGCCGAAGCGCTCGGCCGCCGCCGCGCCGGTTCCCTTCATCGCCTCGCGCCGTGATGGCGCCCATCGCGCTGATGCGAAGCCGGCAGCGAGGCGCAGCAGGCGGCCTGGCTGCCGAGAGCTGGCCGCCGGCGAGATCATCGCCGGTGTCGCCATTTCCGAACAGGTGTCCGGCGCGCGCGACGGCGCCGGCGTCACGCGCCGAAGGCGGCAAGCTCAACGGCAAGGCGCTGTTCGTGCTCGATTGCGGCGCCGCGGACATCTTCATCGTCGCCGACCGCAATCAGAATCTGCACATCGTCGATGCCAAGGCCGCCGGCCTCGAACGCATCGCGCTGACCGCCATCGACGAAACCCGCAGCCTCGGCGAGTTGCGCTTCGCCAATGTCGACGGCCGAGCCGCTCAACGCGGCCAACGATGCCGTCGTGCTCGACCCGGATGCGCGATGCCGGCTGGGTGATGCTGGCCGCCGACACGCTGGGCGCCGGCACGCGCATGCTGGAAAAGGCCGTGGACTATTCCAAGGAGCGCAAGCAGTTCGACCGCGTCATCGGCTCCTTCCAGGCGGTCAAGCATCTGTGCGCCGAGATGGCGGCCGAACTCGAGCCGGCCCGCGCGCTGGTCTGGTATGCGGCCCATGCCTTCGATGCCATTCCCGCCGAGGCCTCGCTGACGGCCGCGCACGCCAAGGCGCATCTGTCCGAGATCGGCCGCTTCGTCGCGCGCACCGCCACCGAGGTGCATGGCGGCATGGGCATCACCGATCTTCTCGGCTTGCACTACTGGTTCAAGCGCATCGGGCTGGACCGGCAATTGCTGGGCGGGCCCGAGCGCGTGCGCCATCTGGCGGCGGTGATGCAGGGTTTTGCCGCGGCCTGAGCATGCGCGCTCACGTCTCGCCTTCGGTCTGGCCCTGGGCGGCTTGGATTTGCGGCTCGGGGATTTCCGGATCGGGAAAAATGAGTTCGACCACCGTGCCGTGCCCGGGCCGGGAGCGGATGTCGGTCTGGCCGCCCACCTGCGATCCGAACGTCAGCATCAGCTTCGCGCCGACGCGGGCCTCGGCGTCCTCAGGCGCATAGCCTTCGCCGTCGTCTTCGACCGCCAGGCGCAGCATGCCGTCCTCCACCGGCTTCAGGCTGACCTGATCGTGCCGGTTTGCTGCGACTGCGGGATAGGCGTGCTTGAAGACATTCGTCAGCGCTTCGACCGTGAACAGGGATAGCGGCGCGGCAAGGTTGCCCGAAACCTGCCGCGGGACCAGATCGAGTTTCATCTTCCAGGCCGGAACGGTCGCCGGCAAAACCTTCGCGAGTCTGCTCGGCAAGATCGTTCAGAAGCTGGCCGATATCGACGACGCGTGACATCCTCGATGTCGTGCAGGATGCGATGGACGAGGGCCAGCGCGTTGATGCGCGCGCGAGCCTGTTTCAACGCCTCCTGTGCCGCGGGATCGTGCACGCGGCCGGCCTGCAGGCTGAGCAGACTCATCACGATCTGCAGATTGTTCTTCACCCGGTGATGGATTTCGCGGATCAGCATGGATTTCTGGTCCAGCGCATCATGCAGCCGCCGGTCGCGGTCCTGGATCGAATCGGCCATCTCGGCCATGGACCGCCCAAAGCCGGAATTCGGTGGGGCTCCTTCAGGGCTGGCCGCAGCGAATAGTGGCCGCTGCTATAGGCGGCGGAGACGCGGCGCAGATGGACGATCCAGCGCGTGATCTGCCGTTCCGTCACCAGCCAGATCGCGATCCAGCTCAGCGCCAGCATGACAAAGGGCAACATGAAGTCGGTGCCGACATGGATATAGGTGGCGCCGAACAACTCGGATTCTGCGCATGGCGAAGCCGACATAGACACTGCTGCCCAGCAACGTCGCGGTGGAATAGAGCCAATTGTGTCCGTCGTTGTCGTTGACGGTATAGAGGTCCTGCCCGGCGTTCGCACGGCATTGGCATGGGCAAAGATCGGTGCGGCGACGTTGCGCTTGTTGGCGCGCGATGACGGTTCCGTTCTGGTCGAAGATCGCGACCACCGCGCCTTCGGGCAATCGTTTGGCGTGCATCATGTAGTCGAGCCAGCGCACATCGATGGCGATGGCGATGGCGCCGTTGAAGCCGATGGCGTTGCGCATCGGCAGCATGCCCACGATCACCGGCCGCTTCGGTGAACGGACTGGCGATCTGTCCGCTGACGACGAAATCGCTTCGCGTCTTCGCGCGCTGCCACACGGCGCGTCCCGCCACGCTGCGTCCGATGGCTGTGGTGATCGGCCGCGCAAATGACATTCCCGTGGCGATTGATGCGGGCAAGGTTGGTGAAGAAGGTGAGCCCGCGCAGCGAATCGGTCAGCGCCCGGTTGCAGCCTCTGCCGCCCGTGCGCACGTCCGGCAGATTGGCGAGCGCCCGCACGATCTGCTCGGCCGCGGCCAGCATGTTGCCTTCGCTCGAAGCGGCCGCGCGCGTGGTCTGCACCAGACGTTCGCTGATGCTCTCGGTGTCGCGTTTGACGCGATCCATGCCCTGCACGAAACTCGCCACCGCGATCGGCGACAGCGCAATCGTGATTGCGATGAGAAGTCGTATCCGCAGCGACCAGCCCGGATGCGGCGGATCGGATCTATTTGGAGGCGGGGTCCTTGGGGCGCCGCTTGGGGACGGTGCCCGGGGGTTTGCGGCGGGGCCAGCCGGTCCAGCTGCGCCATGATGTCATTGGCGGCGTCTCCTTCTGCCGGATGCTCGGCAGGCGGCAAGGGGGCTGTGCCTTCCAGTATGGATATCAATGCGCGTCTGGCGCGGGCAACCCGGCTTTTCACCGTGCCGACGGCGCAATTGCAGATTTTCGCGGCGTCTTCGTAGGAGAAGCCCCCGGCACCCACCAGAATCAGGGCCTCGCGCTGTTCGTCCGACAGAGCAGTCAGGGCGCGCGTCACGTCCGAAAGTTCGGCCGCCCAGGTTTGCTGGCCGGCAAGTCCGGGAATGCGCTCGGCCGCATCCTCATCCCAGGGCTGCTGGCGCCAGGAGCGGCGGCGGTCGGAATAATACTGGTTTCTGAGAATCGTGAAGAGCCAAGCCTTCAGGTTGGTCCCGGCGGCAAAGCTGCTGCGCGCCTGCCAGGCCTTTACAAGGGCTTCCTGTGCGAGATCGTCTGCCATCTCCGGCTTGCCGCACAGCGAACGGGCGAAGGCGCGCAGAAACGGCACCAGATCGAGCAGGCCCGCCTTGAATGCGGCGTCTGTCTCGGGCTTGGTCACGGGCTTCTTGGGAGGCTCGATGTGCGTTCCCGTCACGACGTTTTGCTGTCCTCTTCGGCAGGGGTTGGGTGGGTGTCGATCTGTTTCAGCAGGTCCAGGAAGTCCTTCGGGACAGGCTCTTCGGCGACACTGTCGTAGAAGCGCCGCAACTCGCGGCCGATCGCCTGCTGCCGCGCGCGAATCTCTCGCTTGTCGGTGGAGCTCACCGCGTTCTCCCCCTTAAGGCTCTTTTTTTCCTGCACATTTTTCACTGGGTTCCAGCTTTGTCGTTGTCGTGTCGACGGTCCCGCAGCCCCTTCCGGGTTTATGGAATCAGGCGGTCGGAACGGCGTATTCTATCGTACCAACCGTTTGACCCGAACGTTGCGGGCGCAAGGAAAGTTCCCACCTGACTGGAAACATTTTCCCGGAAATTCGTTTCCGTTGCGGGTGTCCACGTTACAAATCTTCGAAGGAGCTGGCTTCCATGCCCATGCACAGGCCCTGGCGCAGCATTTGCCCTATCTGCGCCGCTATGCCCGGGCCCTGACGGGCGCCCAGGATACCGGCGACGCTCTTGTCCGGGCCGCTCTGACGGCCATTGCTTCCAAGGCGCAAACGCTTGACGAGCCGTCTTCCGCCTCGCGTGGGCCTCTACAAACTGTTCCATACGATCTGGCGCGGCGCCGGCCACGCGCAGGGCCCGCCTCCGGATGGCGTGCCCGGAGGGCCGGATGAGCGCCTGAAGGCGCTTTCGGGCATGGACGCGCGCCGCCCTGTTGCTGACGGCTGTCGAGGGCTTCAGCCTGGAGGAGGCCGGCGCCATCCTCTGCCCTGCGCCCGGATCAGGTGGAACCGTCGATCCTGCATGCGCAGCAGGCGATCGAGCGCGATCTGGCCTCGCGCATCCTGATCATCGAGGACGAGCCCATTATCGCGCTGGACCTCGAAAGCCTGGTCACCGAGCTGGGCCACACCGTCGTGGCCTCGGCCACCACCCGCGATCAGGCCGTGCAGCGATGCGCTGGCGCACAGGCCCGGCCTGATCCTGGCCGACATCAATCTGGGCGAGGGCGGCTCGGGCATCGATGCCGTCAGCGAAATCCTGGACGGCTTTCGATGTGCCGGTGATCTTCATCACCGCCTATCCCGAAAAGCTTGCTGACGGGCGAGCGGCCGGAGCCGACCTATCTGATCGCCAAGCCGTTTCTGCCCGAAACGGTGCAGGCGACGGTGGGCCAGGCGCTGTTCTTCCACCCCGCTGAGGCGGCACGCGGCCTGAGAAAAGTCGGCGCCTTGCCGAAAATTTTTCGCGAGCCCGGCACCAGAGGCGGAACCACCTCCGCGGTCCGGCGTTCTTTTTCCCGAGCGGATGTCCGATCCGGTACGCCCCAGCCCCTTCGACACCCCGCATCGGGTGTCCGCTCACCCTTCTCCCCCCTTTTGAAATTTCAGGAGACGGTGGTCGCAAAATCGTCCGCCGGGCCATCGGTGAACGCTCCGCTCCACGCCGTGCCTGTGTCCGAGCGGGCCGCGTGCCGGGCCGGTGTCGGCGCTGCGCCGGGACCTCGGGATGATCAAAATCGGCGTCGGCGGAACTTGTGCATCCTGGCGGCGTTGACTGGCGGCGTCGCGGCCGGCGGAATTCTGGCGCCAACGGCCATCGCCGTGGTGCTGGCGCTGGTTCTGGCGCCGGTGGCACTCGGGCTGGAGCGCCTGGGCCTGTTTCCGGGGCTGGCCGCGCTGCTGGTCGTGGGTGTGACGATTTCGAGTGTGATCGTCGGCGGCCTGGCGCTCGCACCCTCGGTTTCGGTCTGGGTCAAGCGCACCCCGCAGCTGGTCCATTCGATCGAGCAGAAGCTGCGGCCACTCAAGCGCGAGCTGGCGGCGGTGGAATCCGCCTCCCAGAAGATCACGCATGTCGCGTCGGGCGGGAGCATCCGCCCGGCGGCCGCGACCGCTGCTCCCGGCCGAGCCTGCTCGAGATGGCGGCGACGTCTGCGCCGGCGATCCTGGCCAAGATACTCTATGTCGCCGTTCTGACGGTGTTCCTGCTTTCGGATCGAGCGCGCTACACGCGGCTAGTTGATCATGACGCCGCGCAGCTTTGCCGGGCGCGTGCGCGCGGCCCGAATCTGCCGCGATGTGCAAAGCCGGGTTTCGGGCTATCTCTTCGTTCTGGTCTGCATCAATCTGGGCCAGGCGGCCATCATTGCCGCCTGCTTTTACCTGGCCGGGATCGGCGATCCGATTCTTTGGGGCATTGCCTATGGCGCCTGAACTTCGTGCCGTTCATCGGGCCGACCGCGATCATCCTTGCGGCGCTCGCGGTTGGCTTTGCCACGGAGAAGACTTTGCTCGATGCGCTTGTGCCGGCTGCGATCCTGCTCGGTCTCAACACCATCGAATCCAATTTCGTCCAGCCCTGGTTGCTCTCCCGCCGCATCGTCGTCAGCCCCATCGCGATCTTCGTGACGGTGGCGACATTGATCTGGATGTGGGGTGTGGCAGCCGCCGTCACGGCGGTGCCGATCCTGATCCTGGTTCATGTGGTGATGATGCACATCCCGTCCTTGCGGCCCGATTTCGGAACTTCTTGCAACCGAACACGGTCCATATGTCGAGCACCCGAAAGCGGAACCGCCTGCGCTACCGGCCGTTTCCTGACTGTGGGTCCGCGCCGCAACGGCGCGCTCCGCCAACAAGGAGACGGCAGCAATGAACTGGGATCAGGTCGAAGGCAATTGGAAGCTGTACAAGGGCAAGGCCCGCGAACAATGGGGCAAGCTCAGCGATAGCGACATGGAAAAGATTGCCGGCAAGCGCGATCAGCTCGTGGGCCGCATCCAGACATCCTACGGCATCGCCAAGGAAGAAGCCGAAAAGCAGGTCGCCGAATTCTCGCGTCACCTCAAGGCTGCCGACAAGGATTTGCGCCACTAACGCATCGCCCGGCGCAATCCGATCGCCGGCAATACGGTTCGTGGCCGGCCGCGAGGCTGTGGCTTGCAGCCCTGCGCGGACGTGTCTCTGCGATCAGTCTCTGGCGCGCTCGACGTAGGAGCCGTCTGCGGTCAGCACGGTGATGCGCGTGCCGGTGGTGATGTGCGTCGGCACCATGGTGCGCACGCCGTTGGACAGCATGGCCGGCTTGAACGAGCCGGATGCCGTCTGGCCCTTGACCACCGGTTCGGTGTCGACCACTTCGAAGGTTGCGCGCGCGGGCAGCTCGATCGAGATCGGCGTGCCGTTGTAGAGCGACAGCCGCACTTCCATGTTCTCGATCAGATAGGGCACGGTGTCGCCCAGCACGGTCAGCGGCACATGGATCTGGTCGAAATTCTCCGGGTCCATGAACACATACTGGTCGCCATCCTGGTACAGGTAGTTGAAGGCGCGCTCGTCGATGAACGCCTTCTCCAGCGTGTCGGTGGTCTTGTAGCGCTCATTGACCTTGTTGCCGTCGGAGATGCGGCGCAGTTCGAGCTGGGTCACCGGCGTGCCCTTGCCCGGATGGATGTTCTCGGCGGTGAGCACGACATAGAGCTTGCCGTCCTTTTCGACGACATTGCCTTTGCGGATATTGCTGGCGATCACGGCAACCAAGGGTCTGCTCCTGCGTGCGGATATTGGGCGGGCCCGCCTATAGCAGTCCGCCATGGGAAGGCCAAGGCCCCGGGACCGGCGCCAAACGGCCCGATTCCGGGCTTGTGCCGCCCGCCACCCCATGCGATTCCCGGCTCGCATGAGCGAAGCTTCGCCATGGTGGGCGCCGACACGCCATGCCGACCGCCGGCCGGCGCTGATGGCGCGCGGGCGGATCAAGACGGCGTTGCGCGGCTGGTTCGAGGCGCCGAGGCTTCGTCGAGGTCGAATGCGGCGCGCTCGCCGTCTCGCCCGGCAATGAGGCCCATCTGCACGCGTTCCGGACCGAGGCGCTGACCACCGGCGGCGAGGCCCGGCACGCTCTATCTCCACACCTCGCCGGAATTCGCGGCCAAGAAGCTGCTGGCGGCCGGCGAGACGAAGATATTCGATTTCGCCCGCGTCTTCCGCAATCGCGAGCGCGGCCCGCTGCATGCCCCCGAATTCACCATGCTGGAATGGTATCGCGCCAACCAGACCTATGACGCGGTGATCGCCGACACGCTGGCGCTCGTCCGGCTGGCGGCCGACACCACCGGGATCAAGGCGCTTTGCCTATCGTGACCGCATCTGCGATCCGCGCGCGGAGCCGGAGCGGCTGAGCGTCGCCGACGCCTTTCAGCGCCATGCCGGGATCGATCTCTTCGCCGCGCTCAACCGGGCCGGCGAGGGTGATCGCGCCGCGCTCGCGCCGATGGCGGAGGCCGCGGGCATCGCCGTGGCCGAAGACGATTCCTGGTCGGACATCTTCTCCAAGGTCCTGGTCGCCAGGATCGAACCGGAACTCGGCAATGGGCGGCTGACGGTGCTCTATGAATATCCGCGCTGCGAGGCGGCGCTGGCGCGCGGCCAGCGCCGGCGACGGCGCGCGTGGCCGAGCGCTTCGAGCTTTATGCCTGCGGCGTGGAACTCGCCAACGGTTTCGGCGAACTGATCGATCCGTTCGAGCAGCGAAAGCGCTTCGAACTGGAAATGGCGGAGAAGGAGCGCGTCTATGGCGAGCGCTATCCCGATCGACGAGGATTTCCTGGCCGCGCTGGCGCAGATGCCGCCTTCGTCCGGCGTCGCGCTCGGTTTCGACCGGCTTGCGATGCTCGCCGCCGGCGCCCGCACGATCGACGACGTCATCTGGACTCCGGCGCCGTGATCCGGCACCTCGCCGCCCGTCCGGCGGGAGAGATGTCTAGCGGTATCCGGCGTTGATCGCCGCCAGCTTCACCGGGCCGGGGCACAGTTCGGCCTCGGTCATGCGGTTGAGCGGCATCGCGAGGTGCCCAGCGTGTCGTGCAGGTCCGCGGACTCCGGATCGAGATAGAGCAGGCCCGTGACGATCTCGCCTTCGGCATGGCGCGCCTGCAGATAGGCGCATGGCGGCGACCCGGTCATGCGGGTCGTAATCGGGATGCAGCTTGGCCAGCTTGATGATGCTGCCGTCGTGCTGGTGCACCACTTCCACCGTGCCGGGCTCGTAATCGACCGTGATTTCGTCCTTCGGCTCGATCATGTCGATGCGGTTCACGGCCTCGTTGTGCTCGCGCACGAAGTCGTAGGACTTGGTCGACTGCGGATTGTTGTTGAACTGCACGCAAGGGCTGATCACGTCGAGGATCGCCGAGCCCTTGTGCGCGATCGCGGCCTTCAGCAGCGGCACGAGCTGCTTCTTGTCGCCGGAGAAGGAGCGGGCGACGAAGCTGGCGCCCAGCACCAGCGCCATGCTGACCAGGTCGATCGGCGAATCGTGGTTCACCGCCGTCTTGCTCTTGGAGCCCTTGTCGGCGGTGGCCGAGAACTGGCCCTTGGTCAGGCCGTAGACGCCGTTGTTCTCGCAGATATAGGTCATGTTGACGCCGCGCCTCAGGCAATGGGCGAACTGGCCGATGCCGATGGAGGCGCTGTCGCCGTCGCCGGAAACGCCCAGATAGATGCAGATCGCGATTGGCCAGGTTGGCGCCGGTCAACACGCTGGGCATGCGGCCGTGCACGGCATTGAAGCCATGGCTGTTGCCCAGGAAATAGTCCGGCGTCTTCGACGAACAGCCGATGCCGGAGAGCTTGGCCACCCGGTGCGGTTCGAGCGAGAGTTCGAAACAGGCCTGGATCAGCGCCGCGCTGATGGAATCGTGTCCGCAGCCCGCGCACAGCGTCGAGATGCGTCCTTCATAATCGCGGTGGGTGATAGCCCAGCTCGTTGCTCGGCAGGCCCTTGTGATGCAGCTTGGGCTTGGCGATGTAGGTCATTATTCCGCGGCCTCCTTGCGGATGGCAGCCATGCGGCCGGCGATCATGCCGGTGATGTAGCGTGCCGTGATCGGCGTGCCGTCATAGTGCAGCAGCGAGATGAAGCGCGAGGGATCGATCCCGCATTCGGTGATGAGCAGCTTCTGCAGCTGCGCGTCGCGGTTCTGCTCGACCACGAACACCTGATCATGCGCCTTGATGAACTCCGCCACCTCGTCGGCAAAGGGGAAGGCGCGCACGCGCAGCGTGTCCAGATGCAGTCCGTGTTCGTCCAGCGTCTCCAGCGCTTCGTCCATCGCCACGCTGGAGGAGCCGAAATAGATCGCGCCCCAGCGCGTCGGCGCCTTGGCGGCGCGCAAGACCGGGCCCGGCACCAGCGTCTTGGCGGTCTCGAACTTGCGCAGCAGGCGCTGGGTGATCTCGATATGGACCGAGCCATAGCACCTGTAGGACAGGTGGAGATGCACATCCCGCAGGATTCGCAGGTAGTATCCTGCAAAGCATCCCCCATACTCGGAGCTACATAGGTATCAAATCCGCGGTTCACCAGGCCAAGGGCATCCGCACCAACAACTTCACGGCATATCCGGATGCAGCGGCTGCAGAGATGCATTTATTACTGTCGATTTCGATATAGGGATGCCTGAAATCCACAGAATATTCCCTGAAATCGCCTTTCAGATTTTCCTGGCTGGCGCCGTATTGAGAAGAATATTTTTTCAGGTCACATGTATAGACTGCTGTACAACCACATTCGAGACAACGCTGGGTTTCATTTTGTGCTATTTCTTCGGAAGCATAGCCAAGTTCGACTTCAGTGAAGTTATTCCGTTTGGCCGGATCAAGTGTCGGACCTCTTTTTCCTTTGCTGCTCAGGAAAAAATCCTTTGTATTCAGCCATTTCCTGAACTTTGAAATTATCTTTCCGGCTGAAAAATTCATTTTCAGGAGGAATGACTGGAGATTCTTTCAGGAAGATTTTATCTTTAACCATGTTATTTCCTGTTGTTTGATTTGTAAATTTGTTGTTTTAAGTAATATAACAAAATATTTTTTCATTGTATATTTCCCATTCCACATTTGAAATAAATTAATATTGATTATGAACCTTTCAAACCAGTTTAAAGAAATGGAAATTTTTATTTCCGGTTTGCAGAATGAAATCTGCACAAAATTGGAAAGTTACGACACAAAAAAATTTACTGAAGATAATTGGAAAAGGGAAGAAGGCGGAGGTGGAAAAACAAAGGTAATCCAAAACGGAAAAATATTTGAAAAAGGCGGTGTTAATATTTCATCTGTAAATGGAGAACTTTCAGACTTAGCTGCTCATCAATTAAACACAACTAAACAGCAGTTTGGTGCCTGCGGAATTTCTTTAGTTATTCATCCGTTTTCTCCTATGATACCTACAATTCACATGAATGTAAGATATTTTGAACTTGAAGAAGGGAAATCATGGTTCGGCGGAGGAATTGATCTTACGCCGTATTATCCTTTTGTAGACGATTTCAAATATTTTCATCAAACATTAAAAGATGCATGTGAATCTGCAATAAAAAATTCCTATGAAAAATTTAAGAAAGAATGCGACGATTATTTTACAATTCAGCATAGAAATGAAATGAGAGGAATAGGCGGAATATTTTTCGATTATTTGGATGGGATCGGATCCGAATCATTTCAAATTAGTAAAATCTGTGGGAAATGCTTTTCTAAAAAGCTACACTCCTATAATTGAAAAACGAAAAAAAGAGAAATTCTCCGAAAAGATAAAGAATTTCAATTATTCAGACGCGGAAGATATGTGGAATTCAATCTTATTTATGATCAGGGGAACTATTTTTGGACTAAAAACAAATGGAAATATCGAATCAATTTTAATGTCTATGCCGCCGGTTGTAAAATTTCCTTACAATAAAAAGCCTCAAATTGGAACACTTCAGGAAGAAATGAGTAAATATTATAAACCTAAAAATTGGGTTTGAATTAAGCTTCATTTTGTTAGATTATGCTTGCTAACTCCGATAAGAAAAAAGGGTTAGCAACCTTATTTTCTTACCTTTTAATTAGTACCTGATTTCTATATATTTGCAGATCAAAATATGCCTATTAATACAAAAAACCAATAAAAACGGAAAATATGATCAATCTTAAAACATTAAACGACGCACAAAAAAAAGCTGTTGAATTCGAAAAAGGTCCATCAATGATTGTTGCCGGAGCCGGTTCCGGTAAAACCAGAGTCCTTACATACAAAGTAGCTTATTTAATAGATAAAGGTTATAATCCTGCTTCAATTCTTGCGCTTACCTTTACCAATAAAGCTGCTAACGAAATGAAGGAAAGGATCAGAGAGTTAGTCGGTGCAAAAGCCGAAAAAGTCTGGATGGGGACTTTTCATTCAATATTTGCCAGGATTCTCCGCATAGAATCCAAGCATATAAATTACAAAAATAATTTTTCCATTTATGATGCGGAAGATTCACATTCTTTAGTTTCAAATATAATTTCGAATCAGGATATTGATATTGAATCTTTAACTGCAAATAACATTAAACATAAAATAAGTTTTATGAAAAATCATATGATTCTTCCTGAAGAATTTAAAAAGAATCATGTTCAATCTTTTATTGATGAAAAAGTTGCACAGGTTTTTGAAGAATATCAAAAAAGATTAGTTGAAAATAATGCAATGGATTTTGAAGATCTTCTTCTTAAACCGATTGAATTATTTAATTCGAATTCCAAAATACTTCAAAAGTATAAAAAACAGTTTAAGTATATTCTTGTTGATGAATTTCAGGATACAAATAAAGCGCAATATGAATTGCTTAAATTATTAGTCGATAAAACCGGTAACATTTGTGTTGTTGGCGATGATGCACAAAGTATTTACAGCTGGCGCGGTGCAGATTTAAGCAACATGCTCGATTTTGAAAAAGATTTTCCTAAAAGAAAAATATTTAAACTCGAACAAAATTACCGTTCGACAAAAAATATTTTGTTTGCTGCCGATTCCGTAATTAAAAATAATAAAAGCCAGCTTATTAAAACTTTATGGACTGAAAATAACGACGGCGAACTTTTAACATTAATTAAATGTGCAGATGAAAAAGATGAAGCTTTTCAAATTGCAAAACATATAAAACATGATATTTCTAAAAAGAAATTATCTTTAAAAGATTTTGCAATTTTATACAGAACTAATGCACAATCAAGAGCTTTAGAAGATGTTTTCAGAAGAGAAAAAATTCCTTATAAAATTATCGGCGGTATTGAATTTTACAGAAGAAAAGAAGTAAAAGATGTAGTTGCTTATTTAAGAGTTCTTGCAAATCAAAATGATGAAGAAAGTTTATTAAGAATAATGAATTTTCCTCAAAGAGGAATTGGAAGCACTACAATAAAAAGAATGATTGCTTTCTCCAGGAAACATGATATTACTTTGTTTGAAACAATGTCAAGAGTTTTTGAAGTAATTAACATTAAAGAAAGAATTCAGAAAAATGTTAAAAATTTCAAAATACTTTTAGATAAATATATTGATCTTAAAGATCAGCTTTCTGTTGGAGAACTTTCAAGAGCATTGGTTGATGAACTTGGAATTCTTAGAATGTTTAAAGAAGAAAATACTCCGGAATCAAAAGCAAGATGGGAAAATATTAACGAACTTCTTTCTGCATTAAGTGAATTTTCTGCTTCAAATAAAGATGCAAAACTTGAACAATATTTGGAAGATGTATCTTTAGTTGCAGATGTTGATATGTACGAAGATGAAAAAAATGCGGTTACATTTTTGACTATTCACAGTTCAAAAGGATTAGAATTCCCGATAATTTTTGTATCCGGTTTGAAGAAGATATATTTCCTCTTTCAAACAGATTTAATTCCGATGCAACTTTGGAAGAAGAAAGAAGATTATTTTACGTTGCGGTTACAAGAGCACAGCAAAAAGTTTATTTGCTTCATGCAAGATCACGTTACCGATTCGGAGAAGTTGCATATCAAAGCAGATCAAGATTTATTGATGAATTGATCCGGATATATTAATAGAAGTTAATGGTGGAATAGGAAGAAAATCCACTAGGAAATCAAAAAAAGAAATATATTATGAATATTTTGAAAATGTAGATTATGAAGATTTTGACCAGGATAATAAATCCCTCAAAACCCGGAAGCAGAGTTATGCATGATAAATTTGGATTGGGTAAAGTAACTCAAGTCAGCGGTTCCGGAGATATGCAGAAGGCCACAGTTGTGTTTGAAGGAAATAATGTAAAACAATTAATGTTAAGTTTGCAAAGTTAAAAGTTCTTTAAAATGAAAAGTTGATATATATTAGTTGAAAAGGAGAATGTAAAGTATGTCTATTGCACCAAAAAAATTAGCTATACTTGTCGGCGGTGGTCCCGCACCGGGAATTAACAGTGTTATTGGTGCAGCAACGATTAGAGCTGCTGTTGAAGGTATTGAAGTTATAGGAGTTAAAGACGGTTTTAAATGGATTATGGAGGGTGATATTGCTCATGTTAAAGATTTAACAATTCATAATGTCAGCAGAATTCATTTCAGAGGCGGATCTTATATCGGAATTTCCCGTGCTAATCCTACAAAACAATAAAAAACATTTGGAAAATACTGTAACATCGTTACTAAGATTAAATGTTGATAAATTAATTTCCATCGGCGGTGATGATACAGCATACAGCGCTTTAAAAGTAAATGAAATGGCTGCCGGCAGAATTAAAGTTGTTCATGTTCCTAAAACAATTGACAACGATCTGGATCTTCCTCATGGTATTCCAACTTTCGGATTTCAAACTGCAAGACATATTGGTGTTGAAGTAGTTAAAAATTTAATGGTTGATGCACAAACTACTTCAAGATGGTATTTTGTTGTTACTATGGGAAGAAAAGCCGGACATTTAGCTTTGGGAATCGGTAAAGCTACCGGTGCAACGCTTACATTAATTCCTGAAGAATTTCAGAGAGAAGTCGTAAAACTTTCTCATATTGTTGATGTATTAGTCGGTGCAATAATTAAAAGATTAAGTTATGGTAAATCCGATGGTGTTGCAGTTCTTGCTGAAGGATTAGTTGAAAGATTAGACCCAAAAGATCTGGAACAATTAGTTAATATTGAAAGAGATGCTCACGATAATATTAGAATTGCTGAAATTAATTTCGGTGAAATATTAAAATCCGAAGTTCAGGATAGACTAAAAAAATATGGATTTAAAAGCTACAATTGTTGCAAAAAATATCGGATATGAACTTCGCTGTGCCGATCCGATTCCTTTTGATATGGAATATACAAGAGATCTTGGATTTTCTGCTGCTCAGTATATTTTAAATGACGGAAGCGGTGCAATGGTTTCCATTCAAAACGGACATTTCGTACCAATGCATTTTAAAGATATCCTTGATCCTGTAACTCAAAAAACAAAAGTTAGATTGGTTGATCCATGTTCGGAATCTTATTTTATAGCTAGAAGATATATGTTAAGATTAAATAAAGCAGATTTTGAAGATCCCGCACGAGCTTGCAAAATATGCAGCTACCTGCGGAATTTCTTTAGATGATTTTAGAGATCAGTTTTATTATATTATTGAAAATGATCTTCTATACAAAAATATTGAGAATGGTAAAATATCATTGGGAGCAACAGCAACCGAAACAAATAAAGCATTTCAGCCTATGCCTCAAGGTCAATCTAATAATGATGATAACGGAAATGATTTGATTCCCCATTAGAAAAAAGAATTTATATTAAGCGGAAACCAAATATCGGTTTCCGCTTTTTCATTTTAAATCAATTAAACTTTATTTTTTCTTTCCGATCTTATAACTTTATAAAAACAGAAAGTTGTTAAAATAATTATTATTCCCCATGCCAATCCTAAAAAAACTTCACCGCCGATATTCAACTGCATTTTTTATTTCCTTTAATTAACGGAATTAAATTAATTATTCATTTGTATCCAGAATGTGATCTGAAGAATGATTACTCCAAGCTTTTTTAACCATTAGAACAAGAAGTAGAAAGATCACAAACATTAAACCTCTTGCACCCCAAATGTAAGGTATGTTTTCCGGCGATACATTTTTAAGAAGTAAGATCGGAATAGCATCATTAATAAACCACCATATCATTACGATAAAAAGTACAAGGGGAGTTATATATTTCATTATGTAATAAAATATTTTTGGAATCTGGAAGTCTCCGCCTTCGTTCATTTCTTTCCAGGCTTTTTCAGATCCGAAAACCCACATAAATAAAATTGTTTCCACTAAAGCAAAAACCGCTAAGCCGAAAGTTCCGGCCCAGTAATCCATTTCATCCAAAAATCCGTATTTAAGAAAGAATATTACAAATTGGACGGCAATTAAAACTACAATTGCTAGATGTAGCAACTGCTTTTTTTCTATCCATTCCGAATTCATCTTCCATAAAAGCAATAACCGGTTGACCCATTGCAACGGAAGAAGTAATTCCGGCAAAGAATAAAAGCAGGAACCATAAGAAACCGAAAATTTCTCCTAATGGAATTCTCTGAAAAATTAACGGCATCGAAACAAAACCTAAATCAAAAGCTCCGCCTTGGGCAAATTGTTGAGTTGCAGTTAATCCGAAAAAAGCAACAGCAACTGGAATTGCAATTGAACCGCCAAGAACAACTTCTGCAAATTCATTTGTTGCAGCAGTTGTTAATCCGGAAAGGGCAATATCATCGGATGGTTTTAAATAACTTGCATAAGCATGAATTGTTCCCATTCCAACTGAAAGAGTAAAGAATATTTGTCCCGCAGCCGCAAGCCAAATTGAAGGATTAGACAGTTTGCTGAAATCGGGATTCCATATAAATCCGAATCCGGTTGAAACAGAATTTTGTGGAATTGCAGGATTTGGTGTTCCTAATGTTATAATTCTAACTGCTAGTATTGCTGCGAAAACTAAAAGCAGAGGCATTGCAATTTTCGCAAGTTTTTCTATTCCTTTTGAAATTCCTTTATATAAAATCCAAAAGTTTAATGCAAAAGTTACAAGCATCAAAATATAAGCCGGCCACAGATTTGTAAAGTGAGTTCCAATGTCTCTTCCCTGGTAACTATATAGAAAATTGCGCATTGTGCTTGCGGTGGCTTCATCAAAATACATGTGCGTAATTGAAAAGATACTGAAACCTAATGTCCATGATTCAATATAAGTGTAATAGATTAGAATCGTCATAGAAATAAATAAGCCGATTGCGCCAAAATACTTAGCTAAGTTTATTATCCCAAATAACATCAAACATGCCGGGTGCACTGCCGTGTTTAAATCTTCCGCCGTATCTTCCGATTCCCCATTCAATCCACATTAATGGAATGCCGAGAATCAAAAAGAAAATAAAATAAGGAATCATGAATGCGCCGCCGCCGTTTTGTGCGGCCTGGACAGGAAATCTTAGAAAGTTACCTAAGCCGACAGCATTTCCCGCAACTGCCAGAATTAATCCGATTTTGCTTCCCCATTGCTCTCTTTCGCCGGTCTGAGGCATTTTTCCTCCGGTTTTTTATACAACGTATTTTAAAAGAAAATTGAATATGAAAACTTTACAAATTAATATCAAACTTTATTTTGATATTTGAAATAACCGCTTGTAAAAAAAATTGCTAATTTTTGGAAAAATTGATTTTCAAATCACTAAATTGCCTAAAAATCGTTAAAAATAATTAAAATCACAATAAAAATTGATTAATATATTGATCTTTTATTCAGTAATATTATAATATATTTCAATATTAAAACTTATTTATTATTGAAAAATTTATTATTATTTTTACATCCAAATTGAAAAAGAGGAAATTTAATTATGGCTAAAAACTTTGTTTCCAACAAAGATGAAACAGTCAGAATGTTTGATAGTGATTTTCTGGAATTTTTCTCAAAAGTTCATTTTACGGTTCCGCTGTATATTTATGTTCCCGTTATAGCATATTTCATGTATAGATCAATTGCAGTTTTAGATTTAACATTCGAGACAATTGCCGCATTAATTATGCTTGGATTATTTGTATGGACAATTACGGAATATACACTACACAGATTTATATTCCATTTTAACTTTAAAAGCGAATTCGGTAAAAAAATACATTTTATATTTCACGGTGTGCATCATGATTATCCAAATGATACCAGAAGATTGGTTATGCCGCCATCCGTAAGCGTTCCGCTTGCAGTATTATTTTATTTTATATTCGATGTAATACTCGGCAGCGTTTTAGTTGCACCGTTTTTTATCGGGTTTATCGTTGGTTATTTATTTTATGATTTAACTCATTATGCAATTCATCATTATAATATGCATAATAAATTTTGGCTGATTATAAAAAATCATCATATGAGGCATCATTACCAGAATCCGGACAAAGGTTACGGAGTTAGTTCGCCTGTTTGGGATAAAATAATCGGAACAGATTTTCCCAAAACAAAAGAAAAATAAAATTAGTTTAAAATAAATAGTTTGTTATTTTTGTGCAGATATTAATTATCTGCACTTTTAATTTTAAATAGAACTAATTGATAATGTCAATTCCCAAATATTATTTTATAATCCTTACTAACTATTATTTCCATTAATATTAGACTCACTGCCCAAAACAAAAACCAAATTTATATTGGTATTAATCAAGTTGGATTTCTTCCAAGTGATATAAAAACTGCAGTAATATTTAGCAAATTCTCCGGTTAAACAAAAAAAATTTGATATAGTTGATGCGGACAATAAAAAAGTAGTTTATTCGGATTCATTAAGATTTGACAGCTTAACTTACAGCAAGTTTAATCATTCATATATTTGTGAATTTTCTTCACTTCAAAATGAAGGAAAATACTATTTAAGAATTGGAGAAGTTCAATCAGCAGAATTTAAAATTTCGTAATAAAATTTTCAATCAGGTTTTAGATTCTTTAATGCTTTTCTTTCAAGTTCAAAGATGCGGACCGACTCATCCATTACTGCACAAACCATGTCATTTATCCGATGTAAGAAAAATATATGGAAGAGCTGATTCATCAATGGTTGATTTAACAGGCGGTTGGCATGATGCTGGGGATTATATAAAATTTCTTTCAACTGCTTCTTTTACAACTTATATGCTTTTATTTTCTTATGAGTTTGATCCTGAAAAATTTGGATTTGACAACAATGAAAACGGTGATCCTGATATTTTAGAAGAAGCAAAGGTCGGAATAGATTGGATGCTTCGATGTAATTATGCGGAAGATACTTTAGTAACTGAAGTTCAGGATTTAAAAGATCATGAAGTTAAATGGAGAATGCCGGAAAATGATCCATTAAAATATAATAGATTAGGATATGTTGGAATCGGTAAAAATCAAATCGGAATGTATTCTGCTGTAATGGCGTTGGCTTCCAGAATTTGGCTGAATCGATTTTCAGATACTTTGTTTTCTAAAAAATGTTTGAATGCTGCTATAGAATTTTATTCTATAAAAAATTCGGTTCCTAATATTGATAGTTCATATTCAGGATTCTATCAGGATAAAAATTATCTTGGTAAATTAGCTTTAGGTGCAATTGAACTTTATAATGCAACTAATTATTATAACTATTTAAATGATGCTGTTTCTTTTGCAGACAGTGCAGGTTCGGATTATTGGTGGAGCTGGGGAGATATTAAATTCTTTAGCAGATTACAAAGTTGCTCTTGTAAATACTTCAGCAAAAAAATATTTATTGAATAACTTATTAAAATTCAAACAATATTCTGAGAATAATCTATTCGGCAGGGCAATGAATTATACCTGGGGGACAACTAACAGTCTGCTTGGTGCTTCATTGCAGGCAATCTTATATAAAAAATTAGCTTCCGGAAATACTTTTGATACATTAATGATAAACCAAAGAGATTATATTTTAGGAAGAAATCCTTGGCAGATAAGTTTTATTTACAATATTGGAAAAAATTATCCAAAACATTTACATTCTCAAATTGCGTATTTTCATAACGGATATTTACCGGGCGCTTTAACGGCCGGCCCGGCACCTGAGAAAATAATTAAAAAAAATAAAATTAATATCAGCAATCATTTTTTTGATAAGTTTAATACGGATGATGTTAAATATAATGATGATAGAATGGACTTTATTACTAATGAGCCTACTATAGTTGGAAATGCAACTGCGGTTTTTGTGTTTGGATATTTTTCAAAATAAATAATTTTAATTACTATTCAATTTTCATAATTAATAATGATTAAGTAATACACAGTGACTTTTTTTGCACTAAACTTTTAACTAAAATCCTATCATATAAAAATTTAATTTTAGTTCTAAAATATTATTAATCAGTCAAAAACAGTTTAAAAAGGGCATTTTTTAACTGTAGCATTATAATACAAATATTTATTCCTGTCTTAGTTTAATTCAATAAAATTTGCTGTAAGTGCATATATTTTAAAATATTACGGATATTTTAACGGCATAATATTTGGGCAAATTACTGAAAAATCCAACGCTAAAGAGCTATGAAACAAAAAATACAACTTTTAAATTCGGGAATTCCTCTTGTCGACGACGCTTGGGGAGGATTTTATTTAGGCGGAACTTATTTATTAATCGGTTCGCATAAATCCGGTAAAACTCTTCTTGGTTTGCAGTATGCACTTGAATGCGCAAAGCAGAAAGAAGTATGTTTATATTTTACAAGCATGCGACCAAAAGATTTAATGATTCAGGCTGCTTCAATTGATTTTGATCTTCAGCAGTATATGAATCAAAATTTAGTAATTCTTGTCAGAGTTGCTCCGCCTGCAAATATACAGGAAGTTGAAAATCATGATGAATTTCTAGTCGAATATTTAAAAGATATTGTAACTGTTGTTGAACAATATCAGCCAAAGAAAGTTGTCTTTGATGAACTTACACCTTTTATTGGCTTTAATGATGTGAATCTTCTTCAGCAGATTTATATTCAAACAACCGAAGCAATTGAGGATGCAGGAATTACAAGTTTATTTTTGTTAGGCGATCCTGCTACTCCCGGATCAAAACAAATTGTGGATGCACTTGTTGCTTATTCAACCGGAATAGTCTATCTGCAGAAACAAGAACTGCTTCAAGGAAGTTCACAAAGCGGAAGTATGATAATTACTCCGAATATCGGGCACACTGAAGGACAATTTAAATCTAATTATTCTATTGAACCTTATAAAGGAATTACGGTTGATTATAAAGGAACAAAATTGACTGACAGAACATCTGTTTCAAAACAAAAAACAGAAAAAGGAAATTACATAAATTTATCCGATATCAAAGTAACTACTGATAATATTGCTTTCCCAAATTACTATACTGTAGACGAATTTAAATTAATACTTAATAATCAAGTTGCACTTTATAAAAGTACAGGACAGGCATTTGTAATTGTTTCCTTTAAACTGGATCCAGAAGCAGTACATTTAAAACTTCTTACAATAAATCAGCTTCAAAATATTGTAAGACTTTCAACCGAGAAGAAAGATAAAATCTGTATAATCGATGATAAAGTATTTGTGCTTATTACAAGAGAAGAACAAAAAAATATTAATACATTAATTGCACGCGTTAAAGACAATATCCAAAATGATGATAAAGAATTTATAGAAAAAGTAACTAGTTATATTTCAGTTTTGTCTTATAAGGTAGATGAGAATATCCAGAACTCGGATGATGTATTTAAAAAATTAGGTATCGGAGTAGAAAAGGAGAATAATAACTACGGTTTTAAATAAATGCCTAACTTATTGAAAAAATTCTATTTGGCTGTTTTTATTGTCGGCTTCATTTTTAACTAATAATAATGTCGCTCAGACAAATCAGGAAAAGTTTAAACCTGAAGCACAAACTCAAATGAATTCCGGTAAATACGGAGAGGCAATTGATTTATTAAATAAGTACATTTCTGCATTTCCTCAAAGAGCCGACGGTTATAATCTCCGCGGTTTATGTTATGAAAAACAAAAACAATATGAACTTTCCGTTTACGATTTTCGTTCTGCAAAAAAATTAAAACCCGAGAATACCGAAATAAATAATAATTTAAAGAGAACCACGGACGCATGGTATTCTTTACTTTATAATAAAATTGAAGGATATAAGAGAGAGATTGCAATAAATCCGGAAAAAGCCGTTAACTATTTGAATATTGGAAAATGCTATAAAAATTTAGGCAACTGGAAAGAAGCAGAAAATTGGTACGATGAATATTTTAAAGAGAGAAGAAGCCTCACCTGATGAAATAATTCGCTATTCAGAAATACTTGCGAAAAATAATCATATTTATAAAGGATGGTTAATTTTAAAAAAATATGTCGGTAAATATCCAAATGATCACAGACTTCTTTCGAAGTACGGTTATTTTTCTATGTGGCTCGGCAAAAGAAAAACTGCAATTGATGCTTTTGAAGATGCTCTCGCTTTAAAACCATTCTTTAAAGAAGCAATGAACGGATTGGATCTTGCTAAAGGAAGAGGATATGTTTATACGGTAAACGATACGTCCAGCAGATACAATTACGGACTTCCGGTTAGTCAACGATATTCTTCTTATCCTATTGACAGATATTTCCGCAGACTTTCCATAAATCCTGCTGATACAACAACAAGATATTTATTGATTGAAGAATTACTAAAAGTAAAAAGATATGAAGAAGCATTAGCTCAAATAAAAATATTAGAAAAAACAAATTCCAGTTCACCAAGATTTATTGCTTTAAAAGAAAAAGTTATCAGCGAAAGAAATAATTATTACTCGGAAAAAATTGCCAAGTTAAAAGAGAAACTAAAAGAAAATCCAAATGATAAAAATGCACTATTAAAGTTGGCAGACTATTATTCTTTAAATAAAGATTATGAAAATGCGATAAATATCTATGAAAAGTATTTAGGTTTTTATCCCGATGATAATGAAGCGAGATACAAATATGCTCAAGTTTTATTGTGGAATAATGATTTATGCAAAGCTAAAGAAAATGCAGATCTTTTGGTAAGTAAAGATAACAGCAATTTAAAATATAAATTGTTTGATGCTAAACTTTCTTATTGGCTGAATGGAGATTTAGATAATGCAAAGAGTTTGCTGCAGGATGTTGTACAAAAAGAACCAAAAAATACAGAAGTTTTGATTTTACTTTCAGAAATTTCACTTTCAAAAGAAAATATTGCAGATGCGGAATATTATTATGATTCAGCATATAAAATTGAACCCGACAATTACGAATTAAAAAAAATAGAATATAATATTGAACTGGCTAAAGAAAACAAAAAAGAAAAAGAATTATTTGGAATAGTTCAAAAAGCCAGAGAGGAAGCTGCTCAAAATAATTGCTTCGATGCAATAAGTGATTTTAAAAATTATCTTTCAAATCCTTCAGCTGATAAATCTGTAAAAGCCGAATTAGCAAATGCATATATATGCGATGGAGATTATAATTCCGCAATTGGAATTTATGACGAAATGTTAAATGAAAAATATGATCGGGACATTGCCGTTCAAAGAGCAAAAACATTATTGTGGTATGGAGATTCATTAAAAGCATTAGATTCATTTAAAGAATTATCTATGAAAAACCCTGATGATGCTGAATTAAAATTATACCTTGGCGATTCATATTTTAAAATGGGTCAATATGAAAATGCAAAACAAGTATATTCCGAAATGCTTGAAAAATCACCCAATTCAAAAATATTAAGAACAAGAATGTCCTGGCTTGGTGCAGGAATTGAATCAGGTGTTTTTAGTTCATTTCCAACTTACTTTTTAATATCGCCTGAAGCATATTTCTATAATGATAATTTGGATTTCAAATACAATCTTACCGGAGCAGGATTACAAGTTGGTGTTACAAACTCTCTTTCTGTTGGTGTAAATGCTTATAGAGGGAGATTGTCTTCGGATTCTTCCCAACAGAATATTACAATGTTTAAAGGAAGTTTATTCTTAAAATTAAGCAAAATAGTTTCGGCAAGTGGAAGCTACGGAAAAACATATTTCCAAAATAGTGTAAATGCAGATATTACGGATTTAACAATCAAAGCGGAAGAAAAAGATCATTATTCAGTTTCATTCAATTTATCTTCAATGGACGCGGCTCAAATTTTATACTCTCCTTATTTAGTAAACCGAAGATTGAGTGCAAATAATTATTCATTAATTGGAAGTATAACATTACCTTCAACTTTAATTTTATCGGGAAAATATTCATATATAACTGTTAGTGACGATAATTCCGGTAATAATTTTCAGGCAAGAATTGGAAAGGTGTTCGATAAATATTTAACCGCTGGTTATGAATATTACTATTATAATGTTAAGAACAGAACATATTTATATTGGTCTCCTTCAAATTATGAATCACACAGCATTTGGGCTGATATAAAATTAGTGAAGACAAATAAAGCGGAATTGGGTTTGCACGGAAAAATAGGTGTTATACCTGAATTTGATTATGTATTAAAAGAGATATCTGTAAATGCTTCGTATAAATTGTTCGAGGGCTTTACAATTGAAGGAAGTGCATTTGCAGGAAGTTCTGTAAAACAAAACGTGGGCTATAGTTCTAATGCATTTAGAATAGCAGCGTTTTGGGTTTTTTGATCGATAATACTGCTCGTTTCAAATAAGTGCTTTGCTATAATTATTTGAGCAGTAATTAATTTACTAAAGGGAAAAACTATTTAGGATAATACTATTGAAATATTGTTCTTTTTATCCTTATTAAATAAAAGTGTCATAAAATAATTTATAAAAATAAAATAAAATTTTATCATGGTTGAAAAACAGAAAATATTACGGCAGCCTATTGTTATTGATAATTCTGAACCGGAATTAGTCCTGGAAGATAAAAAAAGAAAATATTTTAGAAGAATTCTTATAAGTGGAATTTTGTCTTTGATATTAGTTTTGATAATTATTTATACTCTTCCGTTAACTGTTCTTTCGTTTAGTTCATTGATTGAATATTCTACAATTGTTGCGTTGGTAATATTTCTTTTCATCTTATTGTTAAGATACTTCGGTATTTTAACCATGGCTTATCTTTATTTAAATGAATATACATTCAAACCTGATGATAAATTCGAACCTTTTGTTTCTATAATTGTTCCTGTTTATAACGAAGAAAAAGTAGTTAAAGATTCTGTTAGTTCGCTTTTAGAATTAGATTATAATAATTATGAGATTATTATTGTTGATGACGGCTCAACGGATAACACCAAAAAAGTTGCCGAATCAATTGTCGGTTATAGGAAAGGAAAGAACGGGGAAATAAAGGTTTCTTTAATAAGTAAACCGAACGGCGGAAAAGCTAAAGCATTAAATGCGGGAATAAGACATTCAAAAGCTGATTTTATTTTATGCATGGACGGAGACTCTCAATTAGCACCGGATTCATTAAAACTTTCAACAAGACATTTCGTTAACCCGGAAATTGGTGCTGTAGCCGGAAATGTTAAAGTAATGAACAGAAAAAAATTCTTAACAGATCTTCAGGCATTAGAATATGTTGAAGGTTTAAATATGGCAAGAAGTGCTCAAAGCTATATAAAATTAGTAAACATAATTCCGGGGCCAATTGGTATTTTCAGAAAAAAAGCTATTGAAGATGCAGGGCTTTATTCTAGCGATACATTTGCAGAAGATGCTGATCTAACTTTAAAAATATTAGCCAAAGGCTGGAAAATTTACTATGAACCAAATGCTGTTTCTTATACGGAGGCTCCTGCAAAAT
This sequence comes from uncultured Ignavibacteria bacterium, assembly GCA_963713505.1. Classification (GTDB taxonomy): domain Bacteria; phylum Bacteroidota; class Ignavibacteria; order Ignavibacteriales; family Ignavibacteriaceae; genus CAVQMC01. The sequence goes on from CAVQMC010000011.1 coordinate 75,536, forward strand.
TACAGCAGCTTTTAAAACAAAGATACAGATGGACAAGAGGAATTATTCAATCAATCAGAAAACATAAAAAACTTCTTATTAACCCGTCAATTAACTTTGGCGATACTTTTATTCTCTGGACTATGTTTTATGAAGCGCTTATTTGGCCGGCAATGAACATTGCAGCTAATGCTTTCTTCATAATAGCGGCAATTTTATTCGGATTTTCAAATTTGATTTTCTTTTGGTGGGCGGGGCTTGCTCTGCTCGATTTAGTAACTGCAATTTATTGTATTGCAGCGGAAAAAGAAGAATTTAGACTAGCGGTTTATGCAATTATTTACAGAATGGTATTCATTTTAATTATTGACATTTGTAAAGCAATGTCTACCGTTGAAGAATTTCTCGGGATTAGAATGACCTGGGGAAAGCTGGAAAGAGTTGGAACCGCAAAAACTTAATTAAATAAATTAATCATAGAGAGGATTCCTATGGAACTTATTCCAATACTATCTACAATTATTCTGGTGGCAACAATCTGCACCTTTATTCTAGCAATAGGTGCATATATCCTCTATAAAGTTAGAGAGAGAAAAGGAACTCAAGCCGTTTCTACTGCTCCTCAAACAGTTCAAGGAGAATTAGTAGCTCCTGTTGAAAATAGATTGAGGCGTTCTTACACTTTAGAAAAACCGGTTGAAATAAGACAGCCTTCTGTTCAGACTGGTGTTGATTGGAGAGGCTCTCAACCGAAAACTTCTCCTAAACCAAAACCCTTTACTTCGGAACAAAAAGTTTATAAGGAACCTGGTTCGTTTCACACACAAACTCAAGGTAAACCCTACACCGAATCAAAATTTCTTAAGTATACTTCCGAAGGTTATGTACCGCCTGAAGAAGAAAGAGATAAGGGAGAATTAAGGTGGCGTTGAAAAAACGGAAAACCGGTGGAGTTAATCAGCTTATAATTATTATTTCCGGAATAATAATTTTACTTGGTGCTGTATTAACTTATTTATTTGTACTTAAAGGAGTTTACGGAAGATTCAGTTCCGCGGCTTTGGTTCCTGATACAAAAATGATAAAAAACGTTGTATTTGGTGCTAAACCTAAGATTGCAATTCTTTACTCAAAGTACACAGAAAATATTCTGCCTGAAGGAAGTACCTGGCTTAATGATAATTTAACAACCTGGGAGAAGTTTATAGGAAATAATAATTATAGATTTGATATTATAGATGATCAAACAATAGAGACCGGTAAACATTTTGATTATAATATGATTGTTCTTCCCGGATCAAAATCATTGAGCGACAGGGAAATTGTTGAATTAAAAAAATATATTGATGCTGGCGGAAGTGTTTTTGCAACCGGTGGAACGGCTTCATTTTCGGATGACGGTAAATGGAGAGGATGGAATTTCCTTTCCGAAGTATTTGGAATAAGCTTTACAAAAGAATTAAAAGATAGTGACTATACTAAAATTCATACATTAAGAGGAGGGCTTCCGTTAACTGCAAATATTCCGGCAGGTTATCCCTTAAAAGTTGCCGCATGGGATAGACCAATTGCAGTTGAAGTAATGGACCCTCGTGCTATTCAAGTAAGTTTCTGGTATAACTACAGACTCGAAAACGGACTTGTAAGAGAAAATATTAAAAAAACTGCTGGAATAGTTTACGGTAATTATGGCAAAGGCAGATTTGTCTGGATGGGATTTGAACTAAATTCCGTTATTGGTGTACAGGAAGATTATATATACTTTGATAGACTTTTTCATAACGAAGTAAGCTGGTTAATGTATTCTCCGATTTCTTATTTAAAAGAATTGGCCAAATGATTATTCTGCTGCTGCAGTTTTAACCCCGGTTTTAAATAATGATATAAATAATATTAAAAATCTGCTCCCAATACTTAAAAATGAAAATGTCGATGCCTCGTTTTTTGTAAGTCCGCAGACTACCGAAGAAAATAAAGATTTAATTAGATCGTTAACTCCTTATGGCGAAATAGGAGCAATGGTCAACATTGGTTATTTATCATCAATAAATGATACAATAAACAAACTGAATGATCTCTCAACACAAACACTTCAATTAAAAAATGCCAAAGAAAATATAGAAAGAATTTGCAGAATTCCTGTTGAAGGACTTTTACCCTACTACGGACTTTTTAACAACAATACAATTAAAGCATTAATTAATGCTGATTATAATTACGTACTAACCGATTCTTTAACCGATAGATCTGTACCTAAAACTATTATTAGAGGCGATGACAGGGTTAGTGCAATGACTAAAACCGCCAGAGATGATTATGAAGTAATACGTGATTTTAATTTAACAAATCCTGACTTTCAATTTTATACTTATCAGGAAGATATAGATCGTGTTTTATTTGAAAGCGGAATGTACATATTTAAAATGCACACTGATTATCAATGTAAAAAAGATTATGTAAAAGTTGTTGATGAAGTAATTAAAGATCTAAAGAAAAAGAATTACTGGATCACAACAATGCAGGATATACAAAAGTGGTTTGGTAAAAGAGACAGACTTGAGTTGCGAACCGATAAGAGAGGTCCGACAAGAGTTGCAGTTAACATTTCAAATCCGGGTAATTCTGTTATGAACGGATTGGTAATAGAAGTTGATTTGAACGATCATGCGGAAAATGTAAGTGTATCTGCTGAAATTATCGGAACAGAAATGCCTAAAGTAAAACATTCAAACGGAAGTAAAATTGTTCTTCTTTATGTTGATGATTTAAAAGCTAAAGAATCCAGAACATATTTTATCGATTATGATAAAATAAATACTTAAAAATTTTAATGAAATTTCATCGAATTAATAATCATGAAAAATAAAATTTACATCGTAATACTGTTACTTATATTATTGCCTGTAATTAGCTTATTTGCAGCACAGCCAAAAGTTGCTCTGTTGAATTCTGTTTATTCCGAAAATTATCAGGGTAAAAACTGGACTGTTGATCATTTAACATTTTGGGAATTGTTTTTAATGAATAATAAAATTGATTACGATGTTATAAATGATAATGATCTTGAGTCCGGAATTTCTTCAAGTGATTACAAAGCTATTATTGTTGCTTTTTCTCCTTATTTAAGTGATGAAGAAATCGTATCATTACAGAATTTTATGAATGACGGCGGTTCCATTCTTTCTATTTATAAAACCGGTTTTTATGATGAAAAGGGAAATGAAAGAAATATTACAGCTATACAAAAACTATTCAGTATAAAAAATATTAAAGAACCTGAGCCGGATTACGAAAGTTCAAATATATATTTGGAAGGTGATACTCCTTTTTCAATAAATATCCAAACCGGAACAAATATTTTTGTAAGCAATAAATATCTTATAACACAAAAGTTAGAACAAGATCAAAACTCTTATTCCGGTTATATTTTTAATTCTGATAATACAATTTCGACATCAACTACTTACGGAAAAAACGGCCGTGGAAATTTTATTTGGTTAGGTTTTGATGTTCCTCAAATTTATTCCGGAAAAGAACAAAAAAATGCATTAAATAAATTATTAATAAATTCTTTGAACTGGCTGAATGATAATACTGTTTTTTATTCAAGCACATGGCCGAATGATAAAAAAGCTGCAGTTGTTGTCTCTGTAGATTATAAGAAGAATTCAAAAAATATAATTGGTTTTATTGAAGAATTAAAAGATAAAAATATTAATCCTGAAATATTTGTTGATCCTAATACAATTATTTCTTCAAATTTAAATGAATTAAAAAAAGATGGTGAAATTGGAATTTCACTATCCGATAATTATGAATGGAGAAATATTAATAGCAGAAAAAATTTTTTAATTCAATTGAAGAATGAGATTAACGATACGTCGCAACAAAAAACAATTCCGGTAAAATTATCTTCTGCAAATACAGATGATGCTAATTTAAATTCTCTCTCATCAATTGGTTTAAAAGTTATTAACTCTGATAAATCTCAAAAATATTTACCTGAATTATACAAAAATAAAATGCTTATTGTATCAAACAACGGGAATAATGATTACGGCTTTGCAAAAGAATATCAGATAAATAATTATAATGATTTAGCTGAAAAATATCTGCAGGATTATAGAAAAATGTTATTTGCTTGGCGGTTTTTATAATCTCAGTTATTCTGATGCTTTACCTTGTGTGAATAATTGTTATAAATTTATTGATAATTGTTTGAAAGAGTTCAATAAAGATAATGTTTGGATTACAAACTTCAGCAGTCTTTATAATTGGATGCTTGCAAAAAAATCTGTTATCATAACAGAAGAAAAAGAATCGACTGGTGAAATCACTTTAAAAGTAAATAATAAAAATTCCGGTAAAGTTTATGACCTTGTAATAAATATTATTAAAAATGATTTACCTGAAAAACCTTCGATTACAATTAAGGATAATAATAAGAATGTTGATTTCAGTTTTAACCCCGAAAAGAAATTAATAAAGATCTTTATAAAAGAAATTAATCCTTTTGAAATAAAATTATTAAAAATACAATTTAACGATATTCTATAGTGCGGATGAATGAACTTTACAAATTGGAAAATTAAATTATTTATTTTATCTCTGTTTGCCTTTTTATACGGCTGTGCAGACATAACTTCCGGGCCGGGTTCTGCCGGATCAAACGGTTCAAGGATAGAAGTTTATTCACCTGCTGCAAATGATACAATCGGATTCGGGAAAAGGGAAATTATTTATGATATAATTAATCCTTCAGGGATTAAATTTTTAGAATTATATATTAACAATCAATTTGTTAGAAATTATTCTCCCAATCAAAACGGAACACGTCCTGCAATTTATTTAAATTTTGATTCAACATATTTAAATATGAGTTTTGATTATTATGTTATTTATTATGATTTAAACGGCGGTTCATCAAAAAGTAAAGAAATGAAAAATATTCTCATTTCATTTCCAAAAGATCCTCCGTATATTCCTTACAACGTTAGAATAATTTCTCTATCTAATTCTGCAGTTAATATATCCTGGAAAGATTCATCTTATTTATTATCCGGTTTTGAATTATGGAAAAAGTCCGGTTTCGTGGGAAATTTTGTGTACTATAAAACAGTAGACAAAAATATTTTCAATATTAATGATGATAATTTATCACCGGATACGGTTTATTATTATAAAATTAGAGCAACAAACCAATACGGTAATTCCGAATTTAGCGAAGTTGTTAATTCTGCAGGCGTTGGCGGTTCAAGTGATTTTCCGCCTCCGACAAACTTAAATGCGTCAGCAGTGAATTATTATACTGTAAACTTAACCTGGCAGGATAACAGCAGCAATGAAAATTATTTTGCAGTAGAAAGAAGAAATAATTGGAGTGAATTTAAAGTAATTAAATATCTGAATAAAAATACTATAACTTATAAAGACAGCATAGGGGTTTACGGGGGAAGTGAATATTATTATAGGATTAAAGCATATAGTGCTTCTGATTCAAGTTGGTCTAATACTGCATATGTAAAAACACCTTAGCTGTTTCAAATTTAGTGCTGTTTCAATTTAAGTAATATAATTTTTAACTATATTTCTAAATAAAAAAAATAAATCACTTGTCTGCAGTCAATCAAACTAACAGTAATGTTCTAAAGATACTAACTGAAAATATAAAGCTCCCATTTTTAGCTCTGGACAAAATGGGAAATATATTTTCTTATAATGAAGAAGCATCTTCACTATTTACAATCCGGAGTCAATCCCAAAATATTTTTGATATTCTAACAAACAAAACTTCAGAAGAATTTAATTATTTACTCGGTGAAATATTTGACAGCAAAGAATATTTTGAAGAAACTTTTGTATTTGAATTAAACAATGGAAACAAATTCAAATCTACATTAAATATGGATTTTCTAAAAGATGGGGAAAATGAATTAGTAACTTGTATAATAAAGACTGAAAAGAAAAAACTTCGCTACGAAAAAGTAACTCACATCGACTCTAGAACTGTAGATGTAAAGCAAATCATTAAGAATAAACAATTAATTGCGATTTTGGAGGAAATTGAAAGTTTTTTCCCTTTTACTTTTATTGGTAAGGAAAAACTTAGGAAAAAGATAGATTCATTAAATGAAATATTCTGGATTACAGACTCAAATGGGAAATTTTTACTTGTAAACGATAAATTTTGCAAAATTTTAGGAATTAAATCTTCTTTTGTAGAAGGAAAACCGGAAGAAACCTTCATTCCTGCTTATTTAATCAACTTTAACCAATCAATTGACAAATATTTAAGGCAATCTTTAAATTGCATAATTCTTGGTGGTATTCCGTTTCAAGGACTTTCGTCGGATGACGGATGGCAAACGATTGAAGTTCCTTTAGCTGATAAAGGAAATAACGTTCTTGCAGTAATTGGAATAACTCAAAAAACATCTGAATTTTTCCAGTTTGAAGATTCAAAATACTGGATAAATCCGAACTTTGAGGTTGTTAAAAATTTACCCGCTTCTATTGCATTTATTGACAACATTGGGTTTATTAAGCATGCAAGTTTGGAATTTTGTAAATTATTTTCTCAAGAAATAAAAGATTTAACGGATTTACATTTTACTCAGGTTTTTCCCGTTGAACTTTCTGAGAAATTAAAACAGTTTTTAGAATCTTCTTTGGAAGTAGAAAACTTTGAGATAAAAAATCAAAAAGAAATAAATAAGAATTTATATTTCAATTTATCGGTTTACTTAAATAAAATAAAAGAAAATGATAATAACACTGCTGGAATTTCGGTGTTAATAGAAAAATCGGATAAAAACGATGATCTACAAAAAATAATTAATAAAAGAGGCAGAATGTTTGAAGTTTTAATTCAAAATAATCCGGAACCAATATTTATTTATGATAAAGAAAATTTACGCTTTTTAGAAGTTAACGAAGCTGCTTTGGATCTTTATGGCTATAAAAGAGATGAATTTTTGCAAATGGATCTTACTGATCTTTATTCTCCGGAAGATATACAAACTTTATTGGAAACAACTACGGAAGGTGTAAAAGAAGGAAAATTCAGCGGACCATTTAGACAGAAGAAAAAAGACGGCACAACTCTACTGGTTGAAATCAGCAAAACAAATTTTAAATATAATGATAGAGAAGCTCATTTTAATATTATCAAAAATATTACAGAGGAATTAAATCTTAATAAAAAGAACCAGTTATTTAAAGCTGCTTTTGAAAATACAAGCGATTTATTATTTGTTACAGATAATGCAGGATTTATTAAATTCATAAATAATTCGGTCTTTAAAAATTTAGGATTTACAAAAGACGAACTTGAAGATACTTCTTTAGCTGCTTTAGTTAAAGATGAAGAAAGAGCAACTATAAATACTTCAATTTTTCATTCCCATCTTAAGGAAACAATTTCTATTGATACGGAATTAAAAAAATCCGGCGGTGATTTTGTAGAGGTTGAATTATCTGCAACTCCTGTTTTGGATTATGATAATGAAGTAGAATCTTTTACAATATTAGGAAAGATAAAGCAAAAAGAAATTTTCCATGAAGAACCGAAAGAAGTTATAAAAGAAGTAATTAAAGAGGTGATTGTTGAAAAACCGGTCCCGGAACAAAGTTCACCCGATATAACAAGTACAGCATTTTTCTCAAGTGTATTTCATGAAATTTTAACTCCGTTAAATGTAATTCTTGGTTTTGTTCAAGAATTAAAAGAAAGTATTTCAAGTCCTACTGCCGAACAAAAAGAAGCCTCGGAAATAATAAATCAAAATAGAAATACTTTACTTAATGCAATGAATTCTGTTATCGAGTTTTCACAGATCAAACAGAATTCAATCGATTTAAATCTAGGTGAAATCGGCGTAACAGAAATAATTGATGAACTTCAAAAAGAATTAATGGAATCTTTGGGAAGTCAATCAGTTGAATTTGCTTACGGCAAAATTTCATCCTCATTAAGATTTGAAACCGACAAACAGCGCTTTGAGAAACTGTCGGTTATGATTTTTAAAGTCGCTGCAAAATTAAGCAAGAAAAAGAAATTATATTTTTCTGCTTATCCTATAGATGAAATCAGTTTCTTAATTGCTTTTAGAGATAATTATTCTTCCATTTCACCGGAATTATTAAACAACTTCAAAATTTTCTTTGATGAAGATGAAACAACACTTGCAAAAGATTTTAATATTTCCAGACTTACAACCAGATTAACTAAAAGCTATTTAAAATTATTAAACGGCAAGTTTGAAGTTTTTCAAAAAGATGATCAGGACTTCGACTGCGCATTTGTGTTTCCAGTTGAATTTTCAGCAGCGGTTGTTGAAAATGAACCTGAAGCAGAAGCAAAAGTTGAAGCTGAAGAAAAAACAGATATAGCTGCAGAAGAAAATGTTTCAGAAGAAACAGCAGTCGAAGAACATGAAGAAGAACATGTAGAAAGTAAAACAGAAGAAATAGTTCAAGAGCCCGAAGCTGAAGAGAAAACAGAAGAATCTGAACTGATTAATGAAGAAATAAAAGATGAAACAGAAAATGAAGCTGAAGTAGAAAGTGAAAGTTATCAGGAAGAAACAGAATTTCCTGAAGAGACTGCAGACGTAAAAGAAGAACTTGAACAAAAACCTGAAGAATCTGTAACTGAAGAAGAAATCAGTACAAAGGAAGAATCTGTAACTGAAGAAGAAATTAAATCCGAAGTAGAAACTGCAGCAGAAGAAGAAATTAAATCTGAAGAAGAAGTTCAACCGGAAGAAAATGTTGAAACTCAAGAAACCTATGAAACTGAAATTTCCGAAGAAGAAACTTTACCTGAAACGGAATCAGATATTGAAAATAATGAAATGCAGCCTGAACCTGAATTAGAAGACAAAGAATCCGTTGAACAAGAAGATGAACAAAAAGAATTACCTGAAGAAGAAGCTAGTTTACAAGAAACCAAAGCAGGGGGTGAAGAATCACCGTTAACCGAAACTAATGAAGAGAAGTCTGAGTTAAGTGAAACGGAAGAAACTTTATCCGAGAATGAAGAGCCTGAATTTAATGAACATGTTGAATCTGAAGCTGAAAATATTGAAGGGGATATGGAAGGATCTTCTTTAGCTGAAAAAACTTCCTCTGAATCTATCCAAGAAGAACCTGTTAGTGAAGAAGAAACGGAATTTGAAGAGCCTTTAGCTGAAGAACCGGAAATAGAAAAATTCGAAGAAGAACAAGCTTCTTTTGAAGAAAATGAAGAAGTTGAAGAAGAACCAAAGTTTGAAGAACCTGAAGTAGAGTCTTATCAAGAAGAAGAAATTGAAGAAGAAGCCGGATTTGTACCTGAAGAGAATTCTCCCGTTGTTAAACCTGTTTCACACGTTAAACTTGGAGAATTAAGATGTCTTTACATTGAAGATCAAGTTGATTCCCAAATTTTGTATAAAGTTCAAATGAAAGAACTTAAGGAAATTAAGTTTGCGGTTAGTTTTGAAGAAGCATTACCTGTTTTAGATAACCATCAATTTGATTTTGTTGTTATTGATATAAATCTTCAAGGCGAATACAACGGACTGGATGCATTGAAAATTATTCATAAAATGTCCAAATATGAAAATGTACCGATTATTGCGGTAACAGCTTATGTACTTCCCGGAGACAAAGAAAAATTCATTGCAGCCGGTTTTCATGATTTTATCTCAAAACCGATCTTCAGAGAAAAAATGATCGAATCTTTGGATAGAATTTTCTTATCCGAATAATCATTTTTCTTAAAAATCTGCAGATATTTAGATATTGACAATCCTTTCCTATTTTCATAAATTTACCATACATATGTATGGTATTTATAAAATCTCTCATAATTCTATAAATCCCATCATTTTTGTCAAAATATACTCGAATAACATAAAGGTATGTTATGTCTGCGGAATTAACAAAAGTGCAAAAGGATATATTAGAATATCTGATTGAAAGAAAAACCGGAAAAGGACTTCCCCCCACTTTGGCCGAAATTGCCGAACATTTTAATTATCAAAACAGGGCAACTGTACAGCAGCATCTTAAAGCGCTGGAAAAGAAAGGATATATTAAAAGAGATCCTAAAGTTTCCAGGGGAATTGAACTCACATTGGAAGATAAGTTTTTTATTCCGCGTCCTGTTTTGGGAGAAGTTGCAGCCGGAAATCCGCTGGTTATTTATCCCGATGCTATTGATTCAATTGATCTGCCGACAATTGCGAGAATGCCGAAAGATTCTTTTCTGCTAAGAGTGAAAGGGGACAGTTTAAAAGATGCTTATATTTTCAGCGGAGATATTGTAATAGTAAATCCAAATCTTGAACCGAAAAACGGCCAGATTGTAGTTGCTGTTCTTGATGATTCCGCAGTTGTTAAAAGATTCTATAAAAAGAAGAACGAAATTGAACTGCTTTCCGAAAATCCTAATTACAAACCGATAGTTATAGAAAAAAAATATCAGAATTTTAGAATTGTCGGAATTGTTGTCGGAATTTATAGGAGTATGGATAAAAAAGCAGTTTAACTAAAGGGGCGGACTTATGACAAAATTTTATATTGGTACGGCCGGATGGTCTTATAAAGATTGGGTCCCGGCTTTTTATCCTAAAGCTCAGTCGGGAGGATTTGACTGGCTGCGCTTTTATGCAAATTATTTTAATTGTGTGGAAGTGAATTCTTCATATTATGCTTATCTAAGTCCGAAAGTTGTAAACGGCTGGATAAGAAAAGTCGAAGATTCGGATGATTTCCTTTTTACAATGAAACTTCATAAAGATTTTACACATAATAGAAATTATGATGAGCAGAATGTTAAAGCCGTAAACTATAACCTGGATATTCTTAAAAAAGCAGAACGGCTGGGAGGACTGCTGGTCCAGTTTCCTTATTCATTTGCTTTTGATGCCGCCGCCGCGGATTATATTAAAAAATTAAATGATCTATTCCAGAGCTGTAATATTTTTGTTGAAGTAAGACATGCATCATGGAATAATGATAAAGCAATGAAATACTTTAAAGGATTGGACTTAACTTTTTGTACAATCGATCAGCCGCAAATTGGTAAAGCAATTTCTTTTGAACCGGTAATAACAAATGATAAGGCATATATTCGATTTCACGGCAGAAATGAAGAAGCCTGGCTGAAGTCGATTAAAAATTTTGGTAAAGAACAGACATACCAGCAGCAGAGTGAAAGATATAAATATTTATATTCTCCAGGCGAGCTGGTTGAAATTCAGCAGAAGATAATGCAGGTAAAAGATAAAGTTAAAGAAGTTTATATTATTATGAATAATCATCCTACTGGAGATGCAGTCGCAAATGCATTCGAACTTATGCATTTACTGGAAGAGAGAACAAAAGTTCATATACCTTCTACTACTCTTAAAGCTTATCCGAGGCTGGCGAAAATCAGTTTGTAATTATTATAATAATTTGATGAAGATCTTATTATGCGCACTATTTTTCATTTAGATCTTGATGCTTTTTTTGTTTCGGTTGAAAGGATTTTAGATCCGAAACTGGAAAACAAACCTGTTATAGTCGGCGGCGATCCGCACGGCAGGGGAGTTGTTGCGGCTTGTTCTTACGAAGCAAGGAGTTACGGACTTCATTCAGCAATGCCGATCAGAACCGCTTTCAAACTTTGCCCAAATGGTATTTATCTGCACGGACATTTCAAGGAATATTTACGTTTTTCAAAAGCAGTAAAAAACATACTTTCTCAATATGCTCCTCAAATAGAGCAGGCATCCGTTGATGAATTTTATATGGATTTTACAGGCTGCGAAAAAATGTACGGCTCTTTTTTTATGCTGGCGGCTTTTCTGCAGAAAGAAATCTGGGAAAAACTTTCGCTTCCTTGTTCAATAGGAGTTGGAAGCAATAAAACCATTGCAAAAATCGGCTCAGATTGTATGAAACCGAAAGGCATAACTTATATAATCCCAGGAATGGAAAAACAATTTTTAGAACCCATGCCTGTTGAAACAATTCCCGGCGTTGGAAAAGTAACTTTAAGAAAATTAAACAACAGGGGAATTTATAAAATTGGAGATATAACAAAACTGCCGCAGGAATATTTCTCTTTTGCATTCGGTAAATACGGAATTGATTTGTGGAGAAAAGCTCACGGCCAAGGGAAAGAATATCTAACAATTGAATGGGAACAGAAAAGTATTTCCAAAGAAACTACATTCGGTAAAGATGTTGTAAGCAGAAAAGTAATGGAAGAAACTTTATTCGAACTTACAGGAAAAGTCTGCCAGACAATGCGCGATAACAATTGGCAGGCTTCTACAATTACTTTAAAATTCAGGTATTCCGATTTTCAAACAATTACAAGATCAAAAACAATAAAAAAACCAACCGACGACGACAAGTTTATTTATGAAACTGCTCTGGCTTTGCTAAATAAAGCTCACACAAGAAGAGTTGCAGTAAGATTAATAGGGATCGGTTTAACAAAGTTTAACGAATTCTGTGAGCAGGAAATATTGTTTGAAGATATTGAAATAAAAAGGAAAAAACTTTTCAGAGCAATAGATCAGCTAAGACAAAAATATAATTACTCGATTATAAAAATGGGATTAACATAAGTAAAAAAAATTGCTTAATTACTGTATTGTCAAATTGTTAAGTAAGTTATAAAAACAATTTAGTAGTTAAACAATAAAATAAGATCAGCCCGGAGGCCATTTCATTTGTCTGCCGCCGAGTAAATGCATATGCAAATGATAAACTTCCTGTCCGCCGTTGCTGCCGCAGTTAAAAACTAATCTAAATCCATCCTTATCTATTCCCATATCTTTTGCAAGTTTATTTGCCGTATCAAACAATTCACCTAAAAGCTGGCCGTGTTCGGAACCTTTTATGTCTGTAACTTTCGGAATTTCAATTTTAGGAATAATTAAAATATGAACAGGTGCTTGAGGATTGATATCTTTAAAAGCTAAAATTGTATCAGTTTCATAAACTATATCGGCAGGAATTTCTCGTTTAATTATTTTTGAAAAAATAGTATCGCCCATAATTATTCCTCCTTTTCAATTCCGTACTTTTTCATCTTATTATAAAGATGACTTCTTTGAATATCAAGAATTTCTGCGGTTTTACTAATATTCCATTCGTTTACTTTTAACTGTTTTAGGATGAAAGCTCTTTCTGCTTTTTCCTTAAATTCCTGAAATGAATTACTATCTTCAATAATATCTCCCAAAGAAGTTTTACCTGGAGAAACTAAAAATTCAATATCACTTTTGGAAATTTCTCTTTTATCTATTATGATAATTATACGTTCGACAATATTTCTAAGTTCTCTAACATTTCCCGACCATGGTAAACTTTGCAAAAGCTTAACTGCATCATCATTAAAAACAACCGGTGGTTTTTTATGTTTTGTAATTATATCCCGGACAAAATGATTTATTAAAATCGGAATATCTTCCGATCTTTCTCTTAAAGGAGGGATTTGAATCGGAATGACATTAAGTCTGTGAAAAAGATCTTCCCTAAAATTACTGTTTTCAATTTCTTCTTTTAAATTTTTATTTGTTGCAGAAATTATACGAACATCTACTTCAATCTTTTTACCACCGCCAACTCTCTCAATTTTACCGTCTTCAATTGCTCTTAATACTTTTGCCTGTGCCTGCAGACTCATATCGCCGATTTCATCCAAAAATATTGTGCCTTTATTAGCAAGTTCAAATTTACCAATTCTTTGTTGAACTGCTCCGGTGAATGAACCTTTCTCATGTCCGAATAATTCAGATTCAATTAATTCATTTGGAATTGCTGCACAGTTAACTTCAATAAAAGGTTTGTCTTTTCTTTCGCTTTTATTATGAATTGCTCTCGCAACCAATTCTTTTCCTGTTCCGTTTTCTCCCGTAATTAAAACTCTTGTATCAAGCGGAGCAACTTTTTCTATCATTTCTAAAATATTATGGATTGCTTTACTTTTGCCGAGTATCTTTTCATCGCCGATTAAAGATTTTTTGAACTCTTTATTCTCAGTAAGTAAGTTACTTTGCTCAACCGCATTACGAATACTTATTACAAGTTTTTCTCTATCGATTGGTTTTTCAATAAAATCAAAAGCACCTAATTTTGTAGCTTTTATTGCATTTTCAACACTGCCGTGAGCCGAAATAATAATAACTGAAATTGATGGATTTGTTTCTTTAGCTTTCTTCAAAACTTCAAATCCATTCATATTCGGCATTTGAATGTCAAGTAAAACAGCGGAATATAAATTACTGGAGATTTTTTCCGAACCTTCTGAAGGGTTTGTTGTGTAGTCAATATCGTAGCCTTCGTATTCAAGTATCATTTTGATACTTTCGCAAATCTCTTTTTCGTCATCTATAATTAATATTGAATTCATTTTTATCCTTACGGGTAAACAAAACTAAATGTATTAACTGAATAAATAATAAACATATCCGAAGGAAAAATTTGTTTATTATATTTTAGGATTTTTCCGAAATAATCACCGAGCTTATCTGCTGCCAAATCTCTGATATCAATATTGTTTTGAACCTGGAAATTCTTTTCAAAAACCTCTACAAAATAACCAATTAGATCGCCTAAATCAAAAAACAAAGTTGAATAGGAGATGAAAGCACTGCCGAAAAAATGAGCTAATTTATCTTTATCTCCAAAGCTGTTTTGAGGTGAATCAAAGAACAAATCTTTTGGTAAATTTTGATTTTTTAATTTAAAAATTGAATCGCTTGCAGATACTAAAGGATAATAAATAGTAACATTTAATAATGGTAATACAATAGGAACTTTTTTATACGGAACTGTTGCAAATGTCAAAGCCAGACAAGCTTCGGAATAATTATAGTCTGAAATTTTTAATGCTCTTAAATAAATTGTATCAACAAGAGCTAAATCTGAACTAGTATTTTTTAATTTATTGAAATCACTGGAAGCAATAAAAGAAGATAAATAGTTGACTCTTTTGGAAAGTTCACTCTGCTGCGGGAAAGCTAAATTATTAAATAATAAAATGCTAACAATAAAAGTTAAAATTAATTTCTTATCTGAACACAATAAGTTTTATAATTAAGTTTGAATTACTCCCGGATTAAATTTTGGTATATCCGGATTGTTATTTGCAACTTCCAGCGCCATTGAAATATATTCTCTTGTAAGTGCCGGATCGATAATTTCATCAATCCATAATCTGGCAGCGGCATAATAAGGATTACTGCTGCTTTCATAAGAATTTATGACTTCATCAAGCTGTTTTTTCTTTTCTTCTTCGGTTAATTTTTTGCCTGATTTTTCTGCTTGTTTAATTTTTATGTCCAGCAAAACATTGCTTGCCTGCGATCCGCCCATAACTGCAATTTTAGAATTTGGGTAGGCAAAAATGAATCTTGGATCATAAGCTTTTCCGCACATTGCATAATTTCCTGCTCCGAAACTGTTTCCTACAATTATAGTAATTTTAGGAACAACGGAATTAGCAACAGCATTCACCATTTTCGCACCGTCTTTAATTATTCCGCCGTGTTCGGCTCTGCTGCCGACCATAAATCCTGTAACATCCTGCAAAAATACCAGCGGAATTTTCTTTTGGTTACAGTTCATTATAAATCTAGCAGCTTTGTCCGCGCTATCTGAATAAATAACTCCGCCGACTTGCATTTCACCTGTTTCGGTTTTCATTACATTTCTCTGATTTGCAACTATACCAACAGACCAGCCATCAATCCTTGCATAAGCAGTAATTACTGTTTTACCGTACCCGGCTTTGTATTCATCTATTTCGGAATTATCGACTATTCTCGCAATTAATTCGTAGGTATCATAAGGTTTTATTGGATCTTCCGGTAAAATGCCATAGATCTCTTTTGGAGAATAGGAAGGAGGCTGAGATTTTATCCTGTTAAAGCCTGCATTATCCCTTTCACCAAATTTGGATGTTAAACTTTTTATTTGATTTAAACATTCTTCATCATTTTTCATTACATAATCCGTAACACCGGAAATATTTGATTGAACTTTTGCACCGCCTAAACTTTCATTATCAATTACTTCTCCGATTGCAGCTTTTACTAAATGTGATCCTGCAAGAAATACAGAACCTTCGCCTTCGACAATTAAAGCTTCATCACTCATAATCGGAAGATAAGCTCCGCCGGCAACACAAGGACCCATAATTGCAGCAATTTGCGGAATTCCCATTGAAGACATCATTGCATTGTTTCTGAATACCCTTCCGAAATGTTCTTTATCAGGAAAAATTTCATCCTGTAAAGGAAGAAAAACACCTGCGCTGTCAACTAAATAAATTATCGGAAGTTTGTTATCCATTGCAATTTCTTGTGCACGTAAGATTTTTCTTAACTGTTATTGGGAAACCATGCACCTGCTTTAACAGTTGCATCGTTGGCAACAATTACATGATATTTATTATTTATTTTTCCAATTCCATAAATTGTTCCGGAGGAAGGAGCACCGCCGAATTCTTTATACATATCATAAGCTGCAAAAGTACTCATTTCAAAAAAATCTTTTTCACTGTCGACAAGTAGATTTATTCTTTCTCTTGCAGTTAAGTTTACCTTTTGCTTTATGTTTTTGTATTGATTTTTCACCGCCTCCGAGTTTAACTTTATCTTTTTCCGCTTTTAACTTTCTAAGTAATTCTTTTTGATAATCATCCCGTTTTAAGAATGATTCATTTTCCTTAATTGGATTACCGATTTTTGACATTATCTATAATTTTTATTTTTAGTTATTATTTAATAAATCTCTTGAAATTACGATTCTTTGAATTTCAGAAGTACCTTCGCCTATTGTACAAAGTTTTACATCTCGGTAAAACTTTTCCACAGGATAATCTTTTATAAATCCATATCCGCCGAAAATCTGAACTGCTTCGCTTGATGCTCTTTCAGCAATTTCACTTGCAAATAATTTTGCCATAGCAGCTTCTTTTGTGTTCGGCTGACCATTATCTTTCATAAATGCTGCTCTTAAAGTTAACAAGCCTTGCAGCCTCAATATTGGTTTTCATTTCTGCTAATTTAAATTGTGTTGCCTGAAATTCACTTAAAGTTTTATTGAATTGTTTTCTTTCAGTCGAATATTTTAATGCATTATCTAAGCAGCCCTGAGCTAAACCAACACTTAACGCTGCAATAGAAATTCTACCGCCTTCAAGTATTTTCATTGCCTGGATAAAACCCTCGCCTTCATTTCCTAAAAGATTTTCTGCCGGAACTTTGCAATTATCAAAAGCGAGTTGAGTTGTATCGCTGGCTCTCATTCCAAGTTTGTTCTCTTTTTTGCCGACAATAAAACCTTCCATTCCTTTTTCTAAAATAAAAGCGGATATTCCTTTTTTACCTTTTGCTTTATCCGTTATTGCCATAACTACAGCAGTTTTACCAACGGTGCCGTGAGTTATAAATGTTTTTCCGCCGTTCAAAATATAGTAATCGCCTTTTTTTTCAGCTGTAGTTTTCATTCCGGCAGCATCACTTCCTGATGCTGATTCCGTTAATCCCCACGCACCAATTTTATTACCTGAAGTTAAGTCAGGTAAATATTTTTGTTTTTGTTCTTCATTACCAAATTTAAAAATGTGATTTGTACATAAACCATTGTGTGCTGCAACAGAAAGGGAAACTGATGGATCGATTCGTGCTAATTCTTCAATTATAGTTGCGAATTCAACATAACCTAAACCTGCGCCGCCGTATTTTTCATCTATGATTATTCCGAGAAATCCTAATTCACCAAGTTGTTTAATAATATCCATTGGGAATTCCTGAGATTCGTCAAATTCCATAACATGCGGTCGTATATTTTTTTCAGCAAATTCTCTTATTGTGTTTTGAATGATAATTTGATTCTCATTTAATTCGCTTATAAAAGGAAATTCAGTCGTTTCCATTATAGATCCTTTCGATTTTGCTTCAATTAAAAATTTTATGCTTTAAAATAAAAAATTATTAAATAATAAATAGTTATAAATTATTATTACTTATATATTATTTTTAAATTTATTTATTATTTCTTCAGCTATGTGATAAGGCGATAGATTTCCGAGAACGACTTTTTTCAAAGCAGAATTTAATGAATTCTCACCCTTATCGTTCCATAATTCATCTTTTATTTTTTCTTCCACAATTTCTTTAATTCTATTTTTAGCCTGTTCTTCTCTTTTAAGAAGAAATTTTTCCGATCTAACCAAATAATCATGATGTCTATTTATTTCTTCTGCTATCTCATCAATTCCTTTGTTTTCCGAAGCTATAGATTTTATAATATTCGGCATCCATGATTTTTCATCGTGATCTCTCATCATTAAAATTGTTCTTAAAGCAGTTACAGCTTGTTCGGATCCGGGACGATCGCTTTTATTTAAAACAAAAAAATCTGCAATTTCCATTAAGCCGGCTTTCATTGCTTGTACAGCATCTCCGGATTCAGGGACAAGAACAACAATTGTGGTATCTGCCGCTTGAGCAATATCAAGTTCCGATTGACCAACTCCGACTGTTTCCAAAATAATAAAATCATAGCCAGCGGCATCTAAAACATCAGCGGCATCAATGGCTTTATTGCTAAGACCTCCAAGACTTCCTCTTGTAGCCATACTTCTAATAAATATTTCCGGATCATGTCCAATTTCAGTCATTCTAACTCTATCTCCTAGTAAAGCTCCGCCTGTAAAAGGACTTGTAGGATCAACGGCAATTACACCAACTTTTTTATTTAAGCCCCGGAAATATTTTGTAAGTTGATTTGTGATAGTACTTTTGCCTGCGCCAGGAGGCCCGGTAAGTCCAATGCGGTAAGCTTTTCCGACTTTGGAATAAATTTTTTTCAACAATACTGCAGAATCGGTATTATTGTCTTCAACTAATGATATAGATCTGGCTACTGTTCTTCTATCATTATTAAAAAGTTTTTCAATAAATGTATTTTCAATCATAAATAAGAGTTTTAAACTTTTTTAATTATTTTCTTTAAAAAAGTCCACTGTGACTTTTAGTCCATCTTCAAATTTTGTTGATGGTTTCCAATTAAATTTATTGAATATTTTTTCTGAAGTAATTACGCTTCTCATTTGTTCACCGGGCGCAGCAGGTCCGTGTTTTTCAACTTGGCCTTTGCCAACTATTTTATTTAAAGTATTAAATACCTGGTTTACATTTGTTTCAATTCCGGTGCCAACATTATATATATCACTGTTCTTATCATTAAGCACCAAAAGATTTGCTTTTACTACATCTTTTACGAATACGTAATCTCTTGTCTGTTCTCCGGTTCCGTTGATAACAGGCTGTTCACCCTTTAAAAGTTTAGTTGAAAAAATTGCAACAACACCGGCTTCACCGAAAGGATTTTGTCGTGGTCCGTAAATATTTGCGTAACGTAAAATTGAATAATTTAATCCGTACTGAGCATTATAAAAATAAAGATATTTTTCAACCGTAAGTTTAGATATTCCATAGGGAGAAAGAGGTGAGGTAGGATGTTTTTCATCGGCCGGAAAATATTCCTGCTCGCCGTATACAGCTCCGCCCGTGGAAGCGAAAATAAATTTTTTAACTCTGTATTTAACAGCATTTTGTAAAAGATTAATTGTACCTAAAATATTTGTATTTGCATCAAACTCAGGATCTGCAACGGATCTTCTTACATCCATCTGAGCAGCATGATGATCAACAACATCAAATTTTTCTTTTTCAAATAAATTAGAAAGATTTTTATCCTTAATATTAGCTTTTATAAAAGTCGCTTTCGGATTAACATTTTTTTCAAATCCTGTAGAAAGATCATCAATTATAAAAACATCATGACCATTTTCTATAAATGCATCTGCTATTTGAGAAGCTATAAATCCGGCTCCTCCTGTAACTAATATTTTCATTTATACCTTTGTCTATTTATAGAGATTGTTTTTTATTATATAATTTTGAACTTCTTTTGTAACTAAAAAATCTATTGGTAAATTTTTTTGAAGCCGTTCCCTGATTTCAGATGAACTTATTTCAATTGCCGGCGTTTCTAAGAAATTTGCTTTTTTAAAATACTTGTCTTTTTTGCGATTATCCTGTTGAGATTTTCTTCTTAAAACTATTAAATTTGCAAGGTTTAAAATTTCATCAGGCTCTTTCCAGCTGTAAAAATCAAAAATATTATCATATCCAATTATTAAATCAATTTTGTCATATTTTTTAGATAATATTTTCAAAGTATCAATAGTATAAGAAACATTTTCTCTTTTTATTTCGATATCGGAGACTTCAAAGTATTTAATGTTCTTAACTGCTAACTTAGTCATTTTTAATCTGTGATTAGCTTCTGTTGATTCATTACCAGTTTTATGAGGAGAAATAAAAGCAGGAATAAAAATTATTTTATCCAGTTTTCTTAATTCCTTAACCGAACGTGCAGTAATTAAATGTCCTAAATGAATGGGATCAAAAGTGCCGCCGAAAATACCAACAGCACTCATTTTAAAAGTTCCTTAAATTCAATAAATAGATTCGTAAATCTTTCATGTATATGCTGACTGCAGTATTCTAAACTTTCTTTTTTAGATAATTCCCTGTATAAATCTTTGAAATCACTAACATCTTTAATTAACATATAATTTTTCATTACCTGAATAAAATTTTCCAGTTTACTTGCATTAGCTAGTATTTTATTAAAATCAAATTCTTCAGAATCGATTCCTTTAAAAAGTTCTTCCCTATAAGAATTAAAACCAACAAAAGCTATTTTATTTGTTGGAGTTTTACCTATGACAACTGCTTCGTCTTCTATTGAAATCAAGTCCAAAGCCTTTTTAATATCTTGTTTTGTTATTCCAATTGAATTATTAAATAATACTAAATGGTTTGAAAAAGTATCCGAATATTTTTCCGATACATTTTTTATAAAAGATGATTTATTTTGCGAGTTTCCAAAAAATAATTTCGCATTATCTTGACTTACATCATAATTCAAAAATGATCTGTCATTTTCATCAAAGCAAAAGATTACAGAATGTTCATGTTCTAAATCTTTTAGATTTTCTTTATGATTTAATAATAATGTATTATAAAGAAATATTGAACTATCTTTATCAAAGCTTCCGAAGTTTGGTGTTTTTTCGGGATTAAACTGCGGAAATAAAGAGAATAAATAAATAATTGAACTGGACTTTATCATTTAACTTAACCGAATATTTGTAAGTAAATTATGAATAAAATTACGATAATATTCTATATCTTTTTCATAAAATATTTTACTTGCTCCGCTTGAATTTTTAAATTCTTTTTTTCTAAAAGCTAAAGTAATTGAAGCTCTAATATATAATTTACGAATGCTTTCATCAACCCAGCCCAATTTTTTACGCCTAGGAGAACTGATGATTTTTACATGTTCTTCCGGTAATAATCCGTTTTCAGATTCTTCTAACAATTCAGTATAAATAATTTTTCTTTCACTATGAATAGACAAAGAATAAATTGTGATAAAAATAGCAATTGTAAAAATCATAAAAAGGAATCCCCAATAAGCGGTTGATTGAAAACTAATACTTAGATTCCATTCAAAATGAATAAACATAGCTATTAGAATTCCGAGTAAAGGAAGATAAATTTGTGCTGTTCCTTTTTTTAATTTAGCATAGCCTAAAAATGCACCAAAAGTAGCAGTTGATACGCAATGCATAACAGCAGAAAATAAAGTTCTGATAATAACTATTGAAATCCAATTATGTAAATTGTTTCCGAAAGAAATAAAATAAAGAAAGTTTTCCGTCATTCCGAAACCAAGTCCGATTGCTCCGCCGTACACCATTCCGTCAGTCATATTATCAAACTTTATATTTCTAATAGTTATTAAAAGAAAAAGACCTTTTGTAATTTCCTCTACAAAAGGAGCAACTAGAATTGTATCGATTTTTGAAAGTGCTGCCTGGTTTGTGAGAAAAATAGAAATGAAAGAGGAGATTGAAAGACTTCCTATAATTGCCAAAACAATTGCACCGATAGCTCCCCACAAATAATTTTTTAAAACCAAAGAAAAAGGCTCCCTGTCATATCTATCAAAAAACCAAATTAAAAATAAATAGGAAACCATTGGAATTATTGCAGCCAATGCGGAAGCAAAAATCAGCATTAATTATCCGTAATTAATTTATTATAGAATTTAATATAAATAATATTATCCAGATTTTTGATTAATAGAGTAAAATATTGAGTATAAAAGATTATTGAGAATGAATTTTTATTTTTCTTTAATCCAGTTTATTATTTCTTTAAATGAAGGCCTTTTCCCGTATGATAAAATTCCAATTCTGAAGATTTTAGATGCAATGATTATCGTAATATAGATTGAAAGGAACATTATTATTAATGAAATTAAAATTTCATCCATAGGTACAGGTGAAATATTTATTCTCAACATCATAATAGACGGAATTGTAAACGGAATATAAGATAAAACTTTTACAAGAATAGAACTCGGATTTTGAATTGCTGAAAATGCAAGTACAACCGGTAAAATTAATACCATACTAATATAACTTGTCATTTGCTGAGCTTCCTGTTCAGTTGAAACAACGCTTCCAATTCCTACAAAAACCGCAGTGTAAAAAATAAATCCAAGTATAAAGTATCCGAGCATAGGCAGAATATTTTCGAAAGCTGATACGGGAATTAAAGAAGAACCTACAACTGAAATTCCTATTATCACCCAGATAATAATTTGTGCAAATCCCAAAGCACTTAAACCTAAGATTTTTCCTGTTAATAATTCGTCAGGTGTGCAGCTTGATATTAAAATTTCGATTAATCTATTTGATTTTTCTTCAACCAGACTTCTAATCAGCATTCCGCCGGAGTACAAAATCATCATCATCAAAAGCATAATTAAAATGAATGATGTAAAAAACACGGATAAGAAATCGAACTTTTTTTCCTTACCGCCTTTTTCAATTTTAACTGGTTTTACTTCAACATTTGCTGAAACAATTTTTGCGACGCTGGAATCAACCCTTGCTGATTTTAACTTTTGAGTTATTCTAACATCATTAAATGCTTCTTGAAATCTTCCGATATCTCTAAAGTTTCCGACATTAATTCCTCTGAATTCCACGTTTACATTTTTAGTCCCGGCATAATTAATAAACAAATATCCTTCAATTCTATTTTTTAATGCAAGCGAATCAGCGTGGTCTTTTATTTCATTTAACGAGTAACCTTTTTCATTTAAATTTAAAAGAATATAATTCGGCTGTCCGTTTTCCAGTTTATAGTTTTCTAATATATTTTTCATCGAATCAAAATAAATTCCGGAAGTATCTACTATTCCAATTGCTTTTGTTGTTGTGTCAGGCTGTTCAGTTAAAAGAGTCGGCAGAAGTGAAAATGCAATAATCAGTGCAGGGGTTAAAATTAATGAAATTATAAATGTTTTTGTTTTGACTTTTTCTAAAAATTCCCACTGAGCCACTGCAAATATTTTTTTCATAATTTCAATCCCCCAGACTATCCTTATTTTTAATAACATCGATAAAGATTTTATTTAATGTAGGCTCAATAATGGAAAAATGTGTTATATCTAACCTGCCAATTATAATTCTCAAAAAATCCGAAGGTAAAATATTATCATTTAATTGTATTTCTGCATAGTTATTAAAAAACTCAACATGTTTAACGGCATCAAGTGACTTAATAAAAACTGCATCACCTTCAAACTGAACTTTTACATTATTACTACCGAAGCTTTTCTTTATCTCTGATAATTTTCCGCCTATTACTTTTTTACCTTTGTTCAAAAGGAAAATTTCCGAGCAAAGTTTTTCCGCAGTTTCCATTTGATGTGTAGAAAGAATTATAATCTTCCCGGAATCTACAAAGGATAAAATAAGATCTTTTATTAATTGCTGGTTAATCGGGTCATAACCGCTGAAGGGTTCATCGAGTATAAGCAGTTTGGGATCGTGAATTATAGAAGTTATAAATTGGATTTTCTGCTGATTTCCTTTAGATAACTCTTCAACTTTTTTGTTTTTGAAATGAGAAATTTCAAGTTTATTCAGCCAATAATCTGCGGAATTTAATGCATCATGTTTATTCATATTTTTTAAAGAGGAAAAATAAAGTATAATATCAATAACTTTGCTTTTTTTATATAATCCTCTTTCTTCCGGCAGGTATCCAATAATGTTCGAAAACTCATTAGTTATCTTTTTCCCGTTGAATAAAATATTACCCGAAGTAGGTTTAATAATATTCAGAACAGTTCTAATAGTAGTAGTTTTTCCTGCTCCGTTGGGACCTAAAAGTCCGAAAATTTGACCTTCATTTATATTGAATGAAAGATCATCAACAGCCACTACTTTTTTAAATTCTTTTCTAAGGTTTTCGACAATCAGCATATTTACATTAAATTTTAGGAATCAAATTAATAAAAAAGATGCTAAATATTTAATTTTTAATTAAAAATCTTATTTTATTCTAATGAAAATAATCTCATATTATCTAAGTTCAATACTGTTAAATCTGTTATAAAATATTCGGAATTCAAGGCATGTGATTTAATTAAATTTGTCTTAAATAATTGTTTTATCATCATTTAATTACTTTTTAATAAGTTGATTATATTTGTAACTATATCTATATTTTAGGTCGATTTTTTTGTTCTTTAAAGGAAGTTAAGATGATTATCAAGATATCAAATTTAAATGAAGGTGTTCACGAATTTGATTTCGAAGAACCTGTTGAAAAAATTGGTCTAAATAAACCGTTCTTAGGAAATATTGTTTTGAAAGTTAATCTTTCTAAAGTTCAGCATCAGGTAATAATAGATGCAGGGTTAAAAGTTAATGCAGATTTAACCTGCGACAGATGCGGTAGGCCATATAACAGACTTTTAAAGAACAATTACAAAGTAGTTTACCTATTTAGTAATGATGAAATTGAATCCGATGATTTGGATACGGTTTATTTGCCGTTAGATACAGATAAGATTAAACTTGATAATGATGCTAGAGATTATGCAATGCTTTCCATACC
Source organism: uncultured Ignavibacteria bacterium (assembly GCA_963713505.1). Classification (GTDB taxonomy): domain Bacteria; phylum Bacteroidota; class Ignavibacteria; order Ignavibacteriales; family Ignavibacteriaceae; genus CAVQMC01. The sequence continues at coordinate 100,570 of CAVQMC010000011.1, forward strand.
AATGAAATCATTATGTAAAGAAGATTGTAAAGGTCTCTGCTTTAAATGCGGTAAAGATTTGAACGAAGGTAAATGCACTTGTGTTGAATCAGATTTTGATGAAAGATGGAAACCTTTAATGGAATTAAAAAATAAATTAAATACTAACTAAATAAGAGAAACTAATGCCTAATCCTAAACGAAAATGGTCTAAAAGCAGAAGAGATAAACGAAGAACACATTATAAAGCGACTGCTCCTACCATGGGTGTTTGTTCAAATTGTGGTGAATTAAAATTAACCCATCGAGCATGCCCTTCCTGCGGCTATTATAATGAGCGTTCTATGTTTATTCCAAAAAGCTAAATAAGTAATCCTTTTTAATGAACAATTCTGATTTAAAAAAATCAAAATGTAAAATTGTCGTTGATGCTATGGGGGGCGACTTCGCCCCTCAAAATGCCGTAGTAGGCGCAATAAATGCTTTTGACGAAAATCGGAATTTTGAACTTATTTTAGTCGGAAATGAAAATGAAATTTTAGAAATTATAAAATCCAATAATCTAAATTTCCCAAAAGAAAACATAGTTCATTCAGACGAAGTTATTGGAATGGGAGACAGCCCTACTATTTCCTTAAAATCAAAACCAAATTCTTCTATTGTCGTTGGGGCTAATTTAGTAAAAGATAAAAAAGCCGATGCATTTGTAAGCGCAGGAAATACAGGTGCCGTAATGGCAGCATCAACATTAATTATGGGAAGAATTCCCGGTGTCGGAAGGCCAACTATCGGTGCTTCAATGCCGAATGTAAACGGGATTTGTTATTTGTATGATGTCGGTGCCGGAAAAGATGCAAAACCAAAACATCTTTTTGAATATGCTGTTATGGGACTTATATATGCTAGGGAAATGGGTGGTGTTAAAAATCCATCTGTCGGGATTTTGAGCATGGGTGAAGAAGAAGGTAAAGGCAACGAAGTTTCAGAAGCTGCTGCTTTGATCTTTAAGAAATCAAATTTAAATTATATTGGTTATGTTGAAGGTAGAGATATTTTAACAAAAAATGTTGATGTGGTTGTCTGCGATGGATTTGTTGGAAATATTTTATTGAAATTTGGTGAATCAGTTCCTAAATTATTGAAACATTTGTTAACACAAACTGCCGAAAAAAATTTTTTTGATAAAATAAAAATTGGATTGTCTAAAGGTTCGCTAAGAAAATCATTACAGTCACTTGACTATCAGGATTATGGCGGTGTGCCCTTGCTTGGAGTTAACGGAATTAGTATTATTGGTCATGGATCGAGTACCGCTTTAGCAATTAAAAATATGGTTCTGAGGGCAAATGAGATGTATGAAAAAGATCTCATTTCTAAAATTGAAAAATCTATAAGTAACTACTCAAATATTTGATGGTGAATCGATGAAAGTTAAAAAACCTTATAATGCTGTTGTAACAGGGGTTGGTATGTATGTTCCGGAAAAAGTTATGGATAATGCATACTTTGAAAAAATAGTTGATACAAATGATGAATGGATAAGAACAAGAACCGGTATTAGTGAAAGAAGATTATTGGAGCATGGAGCAACAAGCGATTTAGCTGCTAAAGCTGCCGAAGATTTATTGAAATCTAAAAACATGTCTGCCGAAGAAATTGACGCTATTATTGTTGCAACAGTAACACCAGATATGTTCTTTCCTGCAACTGCCTGTTTGGTGCAGGAAAAAATTGGAGCAAAAAATGCGTGGGGATTTGACTTATCCGCAGCTTGCTCTGGTTTCCTTTTTGCATTTCAAACGGGTGCAAGTCTTGTTGAAAGTGGAACTTATAAAAAAGTAATGGTTATCGGCGCCGATAAAATGAGCTCAATTGTTGATTATACTGATAGAAATAATTGTATCTTATTTGGAGATGCGGGTTCTGCGGTATTATTAGAGCCAACTGAAAATAAAGAATTTGGTCTTCTAGACTCAATATTACGTGTTGACGGTTCAGGCAAAGAAGCACTATATATGAAGGGAGGCGGAAGTTTAAATCCTCCAAGTCACGAAACTGTTGACAATAAAATGCATTATTTATATCAGGATGGTAAAGCCGTGTTTAAAGTTGCCGTCAAAGGAATGGCGGATGTGTCTTATGAAATAATGCAAAAAAATAATTTAAGCTCGGATGATGTTGCTTATTTGGTCCCTCATCAGGCTAATTTAAGAATAATTGATGCAACTGCGCAAAGAATGGGTATAAGTAAAGATAAAGTTATGATTAATATTCATAAATATGGCAATACAACGGCTGCCACAATTCCGTCATGTATTACTGAGTATTATAGAGAAGGAAAAGTTAAAAAAGGTGATAAATTAATTTTAGCAGCTTTCGGGGCTGGTTATACCTGGGGCTCTGCGTATTTGGTTTGGGGGATTGATTAATTGTGTCATTTAATAATTGAAATAAAAAGTTATGTCTAAAAAAGCGTTTATTTTTCCAGGGCAAGGTTCGCAATATGTTGGTATGACAAAGGATCTTTATGATAATTCTGTTGAAGCTAAAGAAATGATTAAAACCGCAGACGATGCTCTCGGAATAAATTTATCCTATATTTTGTTTAACGGACCTGAAGAACAATTAAAACAGTCGGAATTTACTCAACCTGCAATCTTTTTGCATAGTACTATTTTATCAAGTTTAATAAGAACGGTTCAGCCCGACGCAACAGCAGGACATTCCGTTGGTGAATATGCAGCACTAGCTGCTGCCGGCGCTGTTCAGTTTTATGATGCTGTTAAATTAGTAAGAGAAAGAGGAAAAGCAATGCAGTATGCAGGTGAAGTTAACCCGGGATCAATGGCTGCAGTTGTTGGCTTGAATAAGGAAAAAGTAATGGAAGCCTGCGAGGAAGCATCCTCTGCCGGGGTTGTAAAGTGCGCTAACTTTAATTCACCGGGCCAAGTAGTAATCTCGGGCTCAGTCGAAGGTGTTAAAAAAGCAATGGAAATTGCAAAATCAAAAGGAGCAAAGTTGGTAAAACAACTTACTGTCAGCGGCGCATTTCATTCACCGCTAATGAATCCAGCTCAGGAAAAATTATCAAATGCTGTTAAAAGTACACCGTTTTATGATTCAAGATTACCTGTATATACAAATGTAACTGCAAAACCGGTAACTAAAAAAGAAGAACTGCAAAAGTATTTAGTTGATCAGCTTACGGCTCCGGTTCCATGGGTAGATATTATTCAAAATATGGCTGATGACGGAATAGAAGAATTTTATGAAATAGGTCCCGGCAAAGTTCTTCAAGGTTTAATTAAAAGAATAAACCCGGATTTAAAAGTTTTTGGAATAGACAAATATTCAGATATGGAGAAATACTTATAATGTCCGAAAAATTTACTAAGGAAATAAACGGTATTAAGATCGATCCAAAAATTTTCACATTCAAATTTAATTGTAAATGCAGCGGTGAATGCTGTAATTACGGTGTTTATACGGATCTAAAAGAATGTGAAAATATTTTGAGTATAAAAGACAAAATCATTCCTCTATTAGATGAAACTCAAAGTAAAGATGTAAATAAATGGTTTGAACCTCCGGAAGAGGATGAAGATTTTGATTCCGGTGTTGCAGTTGGAACAGAAGTTATTAACGGTAAATGTACTTTCCTGGATAAAAATGGTTTGTGTACTCTTCAAAAATTAGCAATCATGGAAAATAAATATCAATGGATTTACAAACCGATTTATTGTGTCTTATTTCCTCTAACAATTTATGAAGGTGCATTAACTATTGATGATGAACATATCGACAGGCTTAAAACTTGTAATAAAAATCCAATGCCTGAAACTTCGATTTATGAAGCTTGCAGAGAAGAATTAATCCATTTCTTCGGGGAAGAAAATTTCAAAGAACTTGAAGAGTATAAAAAAGAGTTTTTTGATTCACAGAATTCTAAGGAAGTTGCATGAACTTAAAAGATAAAAGAGTCTTAATTACCGGTGGTTCAAGAGGAATAGGAAAAGCCATAGTTCTAAATTTAGCTTCCAAAGGCTGTAATGTTGTTTTTACTTATAATTCTTCAGAAAATGCAGCAAAAGAAGTAGAAAATGAAGCAGGTAAATTTGGAGTAAAAGTTATTTCCTTTTAAAGCAAATGCTGCGGATTTTTCCGAGGCTGAAAAAACATTAAAATTTACTTTGGAAAATTTAGGCGGTTTAGATATTTTAGTGAATAACGCAGGTATAACTAGAGACAATTTACTGTTAAGAATGAGTGAAGATGAATTTGATTCAGTAATTACTGCAAATTTGAAAAGTGTCTTTAATTATTCAAAAGTTTGTGTTAAACCGTTAATCGCTCAGCGTTACGGTAAAATAATAAATATATCCTCTGTAGTTGCATTAATTGGTAATCCCGGACAAGCAAATTACGTTGCTTCCAAATCCGGAATTTTAGGATTTACCAAAAGCCTGGCAAGGGAACTTGCTTCAAGAAATATTATGGTGAATGCAATTGCTCCTGGTTTTATTTCAACCGATATGACTGATAAATTGAATGAAAAACAAAAGGAAGCTATTACTTCTCAAATTCCATTAAAAAGATTGGGAACTCCGGAAGACGTTGCTAAGGTTGCGGCATTTTTAGCTTCGGAAGATTCTGATTATATTACCGGTCAGGTTTTGTCGGTTGATGGCGGAATGGTTATGTAAAATAAAAGAAATTCATTAATTTATAACTCAAGTAAATAACAATAGTATAACAAAATCAATATAGGAGAAAAATATGGACGTAGAAGCTAAAGTAAAAGAGATCATAATGGATAAATTAGGTGTGGAAGAATCTCAAATTACCCCCGAAGCTTCTTTTACCAATGACTTAGGCGCAGATTCACTTGATATAGTTGAATTAGTAATGGGATTTGAAAGTGCTTTCAATGTATCTATCCCTGATGAAGATGCTGAAAAAATTAGCACTGTAGGTGATGCTACACGCTATTTAAAAGAAAAATTAGGTTAATTAATTGCTATGTCGGGAAAAATTTTTCTCGACATATTTTTACTTCTATATCAAGAAAACCTAAAGTGAAGCATATTATCAGGAGATATATATGAATAAAAGGAGGGTGGTTGTAACAGGCATTGGTGCAATTACTCCTATTGGAATAGGTATAGAAGAATTTTGGCAGGGACTGATTAACGGGAAAAACGGAATCAGTCCTATTACAAAATTTGATACTTCCGCTTTTGATACAAAATTCGCTGCAGAAGTAAAAAATTTCAATCCTGAGGATTTTTTAGATAAGAAACTCACCAGAAGATTAGATCCCTTCAATCAGTTTGCACTTGTTACTGCTGAAATGGCTATAAATGATTCCGGCATAAATTTGGAAAAAGTCGACTTGGAAAAATTCGGTGTTATTTTCGGCAGCGGAATTGGCGGAATGCTTACTTTAGAACGTCAGCATTGGAATTATTTCGAAAGTAAAAATCCAAGTAAAATTAGTCCTTTCTTTGTACCGATGATGATTTCCGATATGGCTGCCGGTCAAATTTCAATCCGTTTTGGATTAAAAGGACCAAATTATGCAACTACATCTGCATGTGCAACTGCTTCACATGCTATTTCGGATGCTTTTATGCTGATTCAAAGAGGCAGTGCCGATTTAATGATGTGCGGCGGTTCGGAAGCTGCGATAACCGAAATGGCAATCGGCGGCTTCAATGCAATGAGAGCTTTATCTACCTGGAATGATAGATACAGTGAAGCATCAAGACCATTTGACAAAGATAGGAACGGATTTGTTATGGGAGAGGGTGCTGGAACATTAATAATTGAAGAATATGAACATGCAATTAAAAGAGGCGCAGAAATTTATGCGGAAATTGCCGGTGTCGGATTAACAGGAGACGCTTACCATATAACTGCTCCCGCACCTGGCGGTGAAGGCGCGGTAAGATCGATGAAAGCTGCTGTTAATGATTCTGAGTGTTTCTTTAAATGAAATAGATTATATAAATGCGCATGGTACTTCAACTCCTTATAATGATGTTACAGAAACAAAAGCAATAAAAACTTTATTTGGCAATCATGCTTATAAAATGATCATTAGTTCTATTAAATCAATGACCGGACATTTATTAGGTGCTGCCGGTGGAATAGAAGCAATAGCAACGGTTTTATCAATAAAAAATAATATAGTTCCACCTACAATTAATTTAACTAATCCTGACCCTGAATGCGATTTAAATTATAGCCCGTTGAAAGCAACTAAAAAAGAAATCAATTGTGCAATAAGCAATACATTTGGGTTTGGAGGCCACAACGCATCAATACTGTTTAAAAAAATTGAGGCCTGACTTTGAGCGGTTTCTTTTCCTGGATTCGGAAAATTTCCGGAAGTTGGAAGTTTAATAAAAAAGAAAGATTAATTGCAAAACATCTTTCTATAAATAAATTAAGAGATTTAGAGAAAGTTATCTTATGTAAGATAAACGAAAAATCCTATTTTATTCAGGCATTAACTCACCGTTCATTTCTCGAAGAACAAAACGATTATGAAAATTCTAATGAAAGACTGGAATTCCTTGGTGATTCAGTACTTAATCTTATTGTTGCAGAATTTTTATTTGAAAACTTCCAGGAAAAAGACGAAGGTTTTCTTACCAAAATTAGAGCTAAATTGGTTAATAGAAATGCTTTAGCAGATGCAGCAATTTCAATTGATCTTGCAAAATTTCTGCTTGTTAGTAAAAATGTTTCAATGTCATATTCAAACGGATCCAAAACAATTCTTTCTGATGCTTTTGAGGCTCTTGTTGGCGCAATTTATTTAGATAATGGACTTGATAGTGCTAGAAAATTTATTGAAAAAACAATTATAGAGCCAAATATTAAAGAAGGTGATTATCTTATAGATGAAAATTATAAAAGTCAGCTTCTTGAATTTGCACAGGCCAGAAAACTGGAAAATCCTACCTACGAAGTCATAAAAGAAGAAGGTCCACAGCATGCACGAATTTTTACAGTAAAGGTTCAAATTGGGAAAAATGACTATGGAACCGGGAAAGGTAAAAATAAAAAGTCTGCTGAACAAAATGCTGCAAAAGTTGCATTAAAGAAAATTCAAGCCGAAATCGAATAATCTCTTAATATTAAAATATTCATTTGAGATTATCACACAACAATTGATGAGAAAATACATCTAGTTTTTAAAAATATTTACTTAAATTTGTATAATAAAATATTTGTTTTTATTGAAAACTTTAATTTTTTATTTTCATAAACTGCACGAAGAAAGAAGTCTAAATATGAAAATCTTAGAACATCCTGATAAATTTGTTAATCGTCATATAGGACCGAATAAAATTGAAATTGAAGAAATGCTTAAAGTAATTGGAGTTGATTCGGTTGATACACTTATAAATGAAACCATACCAAAAGATATTAGATTAAAAGAAGAATTAGATTTAGGTGAATCATATTCAGAATATGAATTTATGGAGCACCTGGAAAATATTGCACAAAAAAACAAAGTGTTTAAATCATATATTGGTATGGGTTATTATCCGACTAAAATGCCTCATGTAATACAAAGGAATGTATTGGAAAATCCGGGCTGGTATACACAATACACTCCTTATCAAGCGGAAATTTCACAGGGAAGATTAGAAGCACTTTTAAATTTTCAAACCATGGTAATTGACTTAACAGGTTTAGAAATAGCAAATGCTTCTCTACTTGATGAAGGAACATCTGCTGCAGAAGCAATGAGCATGTTTTATTCTTTAAGAAAGAATAAAGATGCCGACACCTTTTTTATTTCGGAAAATTGTTTTCCGCAAACTATTGATATTCTTAAAACCCGTGCTGATTCACATGGATTTAAAATGTTAATCGGAGATCATAATAAAATTGAGCTGACCGATAATATTTTTGCACTTATCGTTCAATATCCGGATAATAATGGAGAAATTATTAATTATAAAAATTTATTTGAAAAAGCGCATTCAAAAAATATTTATACAATTACTGCTGCCGATATATTAAGTTTAACATTACTAACTCCACCGGGAGAATTTGGTGCCGATGCTTGTGTTGGTTCAACTCAAAGATTTGGTGTTCCAATGGGCTTCGGCGGTCCGCATGCTGCATATTTTACAACTAAAGATGAATTTAAAAGAAATATTCCAGGGAGAATTATCGGCGCTTCTGTTGATGTTCATGGGAATCATGCTTACAGAATGGCGCTTCAGACAAGAGAGCAGCATATAAGAAGAGAAAAAGCAACAAGTAATATTTGTACTGCTCAGGTCCTTTTAGCTGTAATTGCCGGCATGTATGCTGTTTATCATGGACCGCAAAGATTAAAAGCAATTGCAGAAAGAGTACATAAACTTACAAAGGTTCTTGATTCTAACTTGAAAGAATTAGGTTATGCTCAGAGCAATAAAAATTATTTTGATACTTTAAAAGTAAAACCTGAAAATGATTCAGTAGAAATCATTAAGAAAATAAGAAATGAAGCATTAAAGAATAAAATCAATTTCAGGTATTATGATGATAACAGCATTGGAATATCATTCAGCGAAGTTACTAATTATGAAGATGTTATCGAGATTCTAAATATTCTGGCAAAATCAAATAATAAAAAATTTGATCAATCTAAAGTTGATCAAATTGCTGAAAATGTAAAAGTTGAATTGCCTGAAGTATTTGCTAGAAAAAGTAAATACATGCAGCATCCGATTTTTAATACTTATCATTCAGAAACAGAAATGCTTCGTTATTTAAAAAGTCTGGAAAACAAAGATCTTTCATTAGTACATTCGATGATTCCGCTTGGTTCTTGTACAATGAAATTAAATGCAACAACCGAAATGATGGGAATTACTTTACCTGAATTTTCCAAAATTCATCCTTTCGTTCCATTAGATCAAGTTGAGGGTTATCTGGAAATATTTAAAGAATTGGAAAAAGATTTAGCAAAAATTACTGGATTTGCTGCTACATCACTGCAGCCTAATTCCGGTGCACAAGGTGAGTACACAGGACTTCTAGTAATCAGAGCATTTCAAAAAGATAAAGGTGAAAGCAACAGGAACGTTGTATTAATACCTTCATCTGCACACGGAACAAATCCGGCAAGTGCTGTTATGGCAGGAATGAATGTAGTTGTTGTTAAATGCGATGAAAAAGGTAATATTGATTTAGATGATCTAAGAAAAAAAGCCGAGCAGTATAAAGATAATTTATCCGCTTTAATGGTTACTTATCCTTCTACTCATGGAGTTTTTGAAGAAAAGATTAAAGACATTACAAAAATAATTCATGATAACGGCGGCCAAGTTTACATGGACGGAGCTAATTTAAATGCACAGGTTGGCTTAACAAATCCGGCAATGATTGGTGCAGATGTTTGCCACTTAAATTTACATAAAACTTTCTGTATACCTCACGGCGGCGGCGGACCTGGAATGGGACCTATTGCAGTTGCAGAACATCTTGTTCCGTTTTTGCCAAATCATCCGGTTATTAATATTGGAACTAAAAAATCAATTTCAGCAGTTTCAGCAGCTCCTTGGGGAAGTGCAAACATTTTAATAATATCTTACGCTTATATAAAAATGATGGGCGGCGAAGGTTTAACAAATGCATCTGTAGCTGCAATATTAAATGCAAATTATATAAAAGCAAAAATAGAAACCGAATTTAAAGCTTTATATACCGGAACAAAAGGAAGAGTTGGGCATGAATTAATTTTTGATATGAGAAGTTTTAAAAACACAGCTCATATTGAAGTAGAAGATATTGCAAAAAGATTAATGGATTATGGTTATCACGCACCGACTGTTTCATTTCCTGTAGCCGGAACATTAATGGTTGAACCAACAGAAAGTGAATCTAAATCTGAACTTGACCGTTTTTGTAATGCTATGCTTTTAATTAGAGAAGAAATAAAAGAAATAGAAACCGGAATTGCAGATCAAGAAGATAATGTTTTGAAAAATTCACCCCACACTGCTCAATCTGTTATTTCGGAAGAATGGAATCATTCTTATTCAAGAGAAAAAGCAGCATATCCTGCAAATTGGACAAGATTAAATAAATTTTGGCCGAGTGTAGGAAGAGTAAACAGCGCTTATGGTGACAGAAATTTAATTTGTAGTTGTAATCCTATTTCAGATTATATGGAAGAAATTGCCGAATAGGAAAATATTTTTACCGCCTGGTTTTTGCATTTTATCTGAATCAGGCGGTATTATTTTAAACATTTAACTAATATTTTTTATTCCTTATTTGACTTAGTAAATATTCATCACAAAAAATCCCCATTTTAAATGAATAAATTCTTAATAATATTTTCATTTTCTATCCTTATATATGTTACAGGTTATTCACAAACAGAAGAACCTAAAGTGATGAACGTTGTTGGCAACTATTCATTTAAAGTTGATTCTATAGAAATAAAAGGAAATAATACAACTAAAGATTATATAATTCTTAGAGAATTAACATTCGGTGTCGGGGATACAATTACTCCGAATATCGTTCAATATAATAAAGAAAGAATATTCAGTTTAGAAATATTTACTAAGGTTGTTTTAAAACCGGTAATTGTCGATAACGAAAATATATTAATTATAAGTGTTGAAGAAAGCTGGTATATTTATCCTATTCCTTTTGTTTCATTAAAAGATAAAGATTGGAAAAAAATTTCTTATGGAGCTTATCTAATATTAAAGAATTTTAGAGGAAGAAATGAATCCTTATTCGGAGAGGCGGGATTTGGTTATGATCCATCTTTTGCAGTAACATATTATAATCCATATTTATTTTTTAATCAATCAATTTCACTTTCTGTTTTTGCAAGATACGGAAATATTAAAAATAAAAGCTTAAATGCAGAATTATTATATGGTTCCGATTTTTCAAACAAATCTGTAAGCGGCGGTTTCGAAATTGGAAAAAGATTCGGCCTTTATAATAGATTTAAAACAAACATTTCTTATAACTATGTCGAAGCTCCAACTTATTTAGATGGAATTACAGCTTCTGATTCACGAATAGACAGATATCCGGCAATTGGATTTAACTACAGTTACGATACAAGAGATCTTATACAATTTCCCAAAAACGGAATTTATGCTGCAGCGGATTATACCTTAAAAGGTTTAGGTTTTAACGGCATAAATTATCAAATTACAACTCTAGACTTTAGGGAGTATAGACCTTTAATTGGAGATCTGATTTCCAAATGGCGATTTACATGCAGATTAACTTCCGGTAAAAAAATTCCATATTACGATTATTCATTTCTGGGTTATAATGAAAGAATTCGCGGACATTATTTTAGAGAAATGGAAGGAAATAATTATTATTTAGCTTCATTGCAGTTTAACTATCCGATAATAAAAGATATACATATAAAACTCGATTTTGTTCCTATTATTCCAAAAGAATTGCTTTCATATAGAATTGCATTTTATTGGGAGTTATTTGGTGATACCGGTGCAACTAAAAACAGAGGACAAAGTTTTAGTATAAATGATTTCAAATCCGGCTATGGAACAGGATTAGCACTGTTAGTTCTTCCTTACAGCGTTTTAAGAGTTGAACTTGCATTTGATGAATATAAAAATACACAATGGATTTTTGATGCAGGAATTTCATTCTAATATTGAATTATATTATACGGAACCTAATAATATTAATGACAATAATATAAAAATTGTTGATCAGGAATTTAAACATCTTACTAAAGTAATGCGTCATAATACTGGGGAAAAAATATTTGTCACAAACGGAAACGGAATGATTTATTCTGCTGAGATTATTCAAATTAATAAAGAATTTTGTTCTGCTGTAATAATAAATAATGAAAAATATGATAACCCATTCAACAACATTTATTTTTGTATAGCAAATCTGAAAAATAGTGACAGATTGGAATTTGCATTAGAAAAATGTACTGAACTTGGTATAACAAATTTTATAATTTTTAATTCAAAAAGATCCGTTTCAAAAAACTTTAAGCTGGAAAGAACAAATAAGATTTTGCTTTCTGCTATGAAGCAATCATTAAGAAGTTATTTGCCAAAACTTAAATTTGAAAAATCATTTGAAGAATTAATTAAATTTACCGGGGTGAAAGTTATACTAGAGCAAAACTCTGAAAAACATATAAGCGAACTTAATATTTTACCGGATAAAAAATATTATTTTATATTTGGTCCGGAAGGGGGTATTGATGAATCTGAATTGGAATTATTAAAAATTTCAAATAGCTATCATTTAACTAAGAACCGATTGAGAACAGAAACTGCTGTTATCTCATGTGCGGCAAAAATTCTAATTTAATCTTCTCACATTACATATTACAAGCATCTTTTATAAAATGTTTTTATTTTAATTAAGTATTAAAATGAAAAAACATTTATCATACATATTACTTTTAATATTCTCATTAATACTTGTATCCTGCAGCGGAACTACAAGATATACTGCAAAAAATGAAAGTTCGCCAAGAACAAAAAAAGTTGAGAGAGAATATCCGAAAGAAAACAATAATAATTTATCTGAATATAACAATGCAAAACCAATAGAAACGGTAACCGGTATAGCATCATATTATGGTAAAAAATTCAACGGCAAAAAAACTTCTAACGGCGAAACATTTGATATGTACGGATTAACAGCAGCGCATAAAACTTTTCCCTTCGGTACAATCATTAGAGTTGTAGATTTAAAAAATGGAAATACTGTAATTGTAAGGGTAAATGATAGAATGCCGACCTACAATGGAAGATTAATCGATCTATCATACGGAGCAGCCAAAGAACTCGGCATGTTAACTGACGGAATTGCGGAAGTAAGATTAGAAATTCTTAAATGGGGGAAATAAATCATATAAATTAGCTACAAGGAAATAAATTTTATTCAAAAAAAATATAACCGCTTTAAAACCAACAACCCAGTGTGGGGAAACACTGGGTGTATAAAATTAAGCCCAATTAAACTTTGAAAAACCCAAAAATTAAAACCTTATTGCATTGCAACATGGTTTTCTTCATACAGTTGAAATGATATTATTGAGAAGATAAAAACATTTGCGAGACGAAGAACCGGAATATACTGTGAGCAATTGATTTTTGACAGAAATAAGTTCAGAATGATTAATTGATAAAAAATTTCTTCAGCATTTGGAGGAAAAAAATAAAGCCCTTAATATTTATTAAAAATAATTTAAATAAAAGACCCGATCATAATAGGCGAGTAAAAGCGCACAATTATATTTATCAATAATCAATAATTTTAAAGTGATTTTTATGTCTAATAGTAAAATTTTGTTATTTAACCAAATTATTGAATTAAAGGAGTTTTAAGTAGTGAAAAATGAAAAAAGGTATTTAGTAGATATTGACTTAAAGGATTTACCATTCCCCATAAAAGTTGAATCGAAATATAACGTTAAAGGACAAGACACAGTTTCAAAAATTTCAGTTAATGCCAGACTAATGAGGGAATTTGAAGCGACATCAATTAATCAAATAATAAAAATACTTCATCAGCACAGGAACAGTATAGGGCCAAGGCAGCTTGGTTCAAATATCGTTGATTATTTGTTGAATCTAAATGCAACAATGATTAGAATCGACTTGCAATTTCCTTTCTTTATAGAAAAGACAACACCGGTTTCAAAAGAAAAGAGCTTAATGAGCTATAATTGTACTCAATCAATGAAAAAACCTATTGCAACCAAAACGAATTCAATTTTCAAAATTGATATTCCGGTAATTACCTCGTATCCTATTAACGATAGAGGAAAAAACAATTTATTGTTCGGCCAGCAGACAATGGTGAATATTGAAATAATATCATCTGATCTTATTTATCCGGAAGATATAGTTGAAGCAGTTGATAAGCATGCTTTAGCACCGGTTTATTCATACCTGAATGAAGAGGACGAAGAATTCTTAATTAATAAAATACACACTGAAAAAATCGACAGCGTAGTTTTAGCTGACGAAATCAAAAATGAACTCAGTAAAATTGAAAGCATTGAATGGTGTGCAGTTAAGTGTTCTAATTTTGGAATGCTGCATTCTTATTCAACTGTTGTAAGTACGGATAAAAATATTTGGCTGCCTGAAGATTCTTACAATAGTTAAGAAATAAAAATAATATTATTACTTTTGGAATTGTATATAAAATAATATGTGGATAAAAGATGCACCTTCCGTGTATTGTATGGTTTCTCTTTTTATTATAAGAAGCGGAAAGAAAAACGTTTTATTAACATAACAAGAGTATTAAATCTCAATGCTCACATAACGATTAACAAACAAATCAGAATGTTATTATGCAATGCTTTTAGAGGAATGAATTTAATGATCTTCATTATTTGTAATTTATTCATATCTAAGTGATTTAACCGGGTTCATAGTTGCTGCTTTCATTGTGTGATAGCTTATAGTTATAAATATAACAAGAAAAGTAATTAAAGCAGATAAAACAAAAACTCCTATGCCTATACTAATTCTATATGGATAATTAATCAGCCATTCATTCATTAAAAAATATGCAGCAACCCATGCTGCAATATTTCCTATTAAGATCCACTTTGTAAATTCTTTTGAAAGCAATAAAATTATTTCGGTGATAGAAGCTCCCAGCACTTTTCTTATCCCGATTTCTTTAGTTCGTTGTTCCAGTACAAATGCCGAAAGACCGAATAAACCTAAGCCAGCTATAATAATTGCAATTACTGCAAGGGATGAGAAGATTTGCTGTGTCCGCTGCTCATTTACAAATAAAGAAGCAAACATATTATCCAGGAATTCATATTTAAGCGGACCGGATGGATTGAATGAATTCCATTCTTTTTTTAGATCTTTAAGGAAACCGCTTACATCATTTGTTTTAATCTTAATTATTAATCCGCCCTGGTTTTTTCCGAGAATCATCATTAATGGAGCTATTCTTTGAGTTACGGATAGATAATTAAAGTCAGCTGTTACACCAATAACTTTATATTTTTTTTGACCGGAACGAACAATAAATTTTCCTATAGGATTAGTTTTACCCCAATCTAATTTTTGAACTGCGGCTTCATTTATTATAACACCTGCCGAATCGGATGGAAAATCCTTTGAAAAATTTCTACCGTTGACTAAATGTATGTCTAGTGTTTTTAGATAATCATAATCTATATAGTATATATTTGAATGAATTTGTGTTCCATTTGAAGTTTCATTCATTGGAAAAATTTCAGTCCCGTCCATAATACCACCTGCCGGAACAGACCTTGAAATGCTTGCTGAAATTACACGGTTATCTTGAAGCAGTTGTTGTTTAAATGCATCTTGATTATTACCTAAAAGTCTTGCAGCGGGAAGAAATAAAACTTGTTCTTTGTTATATCCGAGTTTTTTGTTTTGCATATAATTAAACTGCCTGTAAATAATTATAGTTGCAACAATCAAAGCCGTGGACACAAAGAATTGAAAAATTATCAGACCGCTTCTCAAAGATTTCCCTGAATTTCCTTTTGCAATTGCAGAACCTTTCAAGATTTTAATCGTATTAAATGATGACAAAAAGAATGACGGGTAAATCCCGGCAATTATTCCAACTATAAATACTAATAAAATCATTCCAAGCAGCGGAACGGGTTTAGTGAAAAGATCAAATGCTATATTTTTATCTGCAACCTGGTTAAAAAAAGGCAGAAGCAGATTCATCAGTAAAATTGCACAAAGCAAAGCAAAAAATGTTAATAATACAGATTCGGTAAGGAATTGAATAATTAAATGTTTTTTGAGAGAACCCATAACTTTTCGAACACCGACTTCTCTTGCCCTGCCTGCAGCTCTGGCAGTTGAAAGATTTGTAAAGTTTACGCACGCTATAAGTAATATAAAAATTGCCAAAGCTGAAAAAATATATACATACTTTATATCTCCGTTTGCTTCAAGATCAAACTGAGTATTGGAATATAAGTGAATATCAGTCAGCGGCTGTAATGAAAATACAAAAGTATTTACTGCTTTTTGAGCTTCTGCAAGACTTACGCCCATATCATGCTGAACTTCGGGTACAACATATTTTGCAACAAGCTTCGGAAATTTTGTTTCCAGTTTATCGGGATCTGCATTTTTATTAAGAAGAAGATAAGTATAAAAACCAAGATTACTCCAGGTGCGATGAATAATTTTTAATGTTGAAAGACTTAAAATTGCATCGAAATGAAAATGAGATTTATCAGGTATTTTGTTAAAGATACCTGTTACTTTATATGGTTTTTTATTTATTCCGATTTCAAGGATTTTACCTATAGCATTTTGACTGCCAAAGTACTTTTGCTTAAACTCCTGTGAAATAACAATGCTGTTTGGCTGTACTAATGCATTGGAAATATTTCCGTTTTTTAATGGAATAGAAAACATCCGCAAAAAATTTGAATCTGCAAAAGCAATATGAGTTTCCTCAAATTGTTTGTCGCCGTATTTAACATAATTACTTGAGGGTGCAATTCTCGTAAAAGCTTTTACTTCCGGAAAGACATTTTTCATTCCGGGTCCTATTTCAAAATCTACATCAGGATAAACAGCAACATTACCATTGCCTGTAACCGATAAGATTACCCTGTAAATATCTTTTGCATCATCCGGATATTCGTCATATGTTAATTCATTATATACGAATACGGTTATAAGTAAAAAACAGGTTAAACCTACTGATAGACCGAAAACATTTATGAAAGAAAAAATTTTATTCTTCCGTAAATTTCTAATTGCTATCTTAATATAATTCATAAACATAATATTAATCCCGGCAATTTCTAAAATTGTAGATGTATTATCCCTTTAATTTAGACGTCAAATTGGCATTTTTTGTTACTTGAATTATTAATTATCTTATAAAAAAAACTAAAGAATAATTTTAGCAGTGGTTTGAACGGGAAAGATAAGTCTACGTATATTCAAAGAAACCTATGGACGGGGCAATTCTTGAAGTACATCCAAATTGAAAATAAAAATACACTTTCTTCTAAATACTGATTAATAAATATTATTCATAATCCGGATATAAATTTGCATTTATGTGAGCAAAGGTGCGAAACTGCTGAAAGTAGTTGGTTATTTGTAATGTCTTTAGGTTTAATAATAAAATAATCATAGTTGGAGGTAAATTTAAAATGAAATATTCGTTTTAAAATTATTTTGGATTGAGTGCTTGCCTTACGATATGTCAGCCGGATTTTTACAACTTAGTTAAACTGGAAAAAAATGATTTATTTTTGGTATTTTTAGCCGAAGTTGACTATCTTGAACACATAAAATAAATAACCCGTTTAAAAATAAATTACTCACATTTTGAGAACAACTCTTAAATTTATAATAGCTTAATATTTAGCCTAAAAAACTACAGGCTAATAATTCTTTAATTCGGATAGTTCTATCCGAACGGATTTCCAATTAATCAAATTATTCGTGCATTGCTTTTGAAAGCAATTGTATTTGCTATTGCGGTTTTTACAGTCTCATAAATCCAAAACCGTAACTTCCCGAATGATTTCCCAATTATTAATAAAGAATTTTAAGCAGGATTATAAATTATGAGTAAAGAATATATATGGAAGGTAAAAGCCGGAAATACCCCTCACCTTAAAAGGAAATGTAATCATTGTGATAGTGTAAGGTTTTATTGCAGCGAGAAATTCAGAATGAATGCTCATAAAAAGAACATTGATATATGGTTAATTTACAGATGTATAAAATGTGATAACACTTATAATATGACCATATTTACTCGGGTCAAAACAGAACAGATAAACAAAGATTTGTTCAATAAATTTTCGGAAAATAATAAAGAGACAGCCTGGAAGTATGCATTCTCCCTCGAAACATGTCGAAAAAATAATGTTGAATTAGATTTTGGAAGTGTCGAATACAATATACAATATGATAATATTTCGCTGGAGGATGTTCTAAATTTTAACAATGAAGTTGTAACTTTTAAAATTAAATACCCCTTTGACTTTAACCTTAAGTTAACTTCCGTTATAAAAAGGTGTTTAAAACTTTCAGCAAATAATTTAAATAAATTGATTGAAGAGAAAGTTATAACAGTTCGAGGAAAGCAATTACAAAAGAAACACAAAGTTAAAAACGAGGATATTGTTCAATTTAGCAGAGAGAAATTAAAAAGTATATACAATATATGGATCCGGCAATGACATTATTTTAATAAATTTTGTAATCCTAATTAGTGCATTTGTGTTTGAGCGGCTAGGCTCAAAATCGTAATTTACTATTAAGCGTCCGTATTCTTTTTTTAGACAAATTAATGAATCAAAGCGGAAGTTGTTGTTAAAATCACTTGCCAATATTAAAAAAATTATATACCTTAGTAAGTAAGTGATTACTAATTATAATAAATAGTTTAAAATGTCCAGAGAAACAACAGATATTCGCCAGGAGCAAATAAAAAAGGCCGTTCTTGAAATTATAGCAGAGGAGGGATTGCATAATCTTTCAACCAGAAACCTGGCAAAAAAGATAGGACTAACGGAAGGCGCAATATTCCGTCATTTTGCTTCTAAACGCGATATTATAAAAGGAATAATGGATGATGTTTCAAATAATTTTATTGGAACTTTAAGAAATATTGCAATTGGTCCTGCAAAAGCTGAAGAAAAACTATTTAAATATATTTGCTATAATGTGAAATATCTTAGTGAAAACAGCGGTATTACAATACTTTTGTTCTCGGAAGCAACACATATGGGCGATAATGAACTTAAGGAAAAACTAAACAAGATCCTGGAAGAACAAAAACAATTGATTATTAAAATGGTAAAGGATGGAATTAAAGAGGGCCTCTGGAATAAAAAAGTAAATCCAGGTGATATTGCAATACTTTACATGGGTATTCCGATTACTTTTAATATTGAACTGGTGCTTAGTAAAAAAGGTATAAACGTTGATGACTTTTGTAAAAGAATGTATTCTTTAATTTTGAAAGCATTAAAGAAATAAAAAAATTTATACTATTAAGTAAGTAAGCGCTTACTTATTAAAAAAGGAAATAATGAAAAACATAAAATGCAAACCGGCAGAATTAACAATTGAATATCAGGGCACTTTTACTCCTAATGAATTCTGCATTTATCATAAACAAGCTGAACAAAAAAAACTAATCATTTATATATCATTCAATAGAAATTAAAATGTTATACTTAATTATATCTTTAATAATACTTGCGGCCTCCTTTTTATTTTCTATGCTGGGATTAGGCGGTGCACTGATTTATGTTCCGGTTCTGAAATGGGCGGGATTTCCAGTAAAAGAAGTTGCAATTCCGTTAGCCTTGCTGCTTAACGGTCTCACTACACTTATCGCATTAATAGCTTATTTCAAAAACAAGTTAGTAGATGTTAAAGGCGGTTTAGCCATGACGATTTCGGCGTTCTTATTTGCACCGATCGGTGCAGTTGTTTCAGACAAACTGCCTGTGAATGTTTTGCTCATATTATTCTCTGCCGCAGTTCTTGCTGCTTCTGCTCGATTGCTCTTTATGTCCAAAAAACCTGAGCCGAGCGAAATTATGTCTTTAAAAAAACGTGCAATTATTGGATCAGTGATTGGAGGTTTCGCCGGTTTTATGGCTGGACTGCTTGGCATCGGCGGCGGTTTTATTATGGCTCCTCTTCTTATGTGGATGGGATATGAGACTAAAAAAGCGGCTGCTACATCGGCATTTGCGGTTACTTTTTCTTCATTTTCCGGATTCCTTGGTCATGCAGCTCAAGGGCATTTTAATTGGACTTTAACCATAATATTGACTTTGGCTGTTATAATCGGTGCACTGCTGGGCAGCAACTTTATGGTAGCAAAAGCAAAATCAAATAGAGTTAAGCAAACATTCTCTTTAGTATTGTTAGTTATTGCCGTAAAAATAATTATCGGGGTTATATAAAAGAAAGAGCATACAAAATGTTGAAAATTAACATAACTTTAATAACTGCTGCCTTATTTTTTATTCCGATAAATTACAATGCGTTCGCACAACAAAAAGTAAACTGGAACGGTTATCTGCAGTATCGTTTTTCGAATAATTATCTTAACGAAACTAATTTTTCAGTAAGAAGAGCAAAATTCTGGATTAATGGTTTGCTTCCCGAAGATGCCGGTAAGTGGGATTATAAACTGCAGGCAATTTTTCGTCAGCAGGATAAATTTCAGTTTCTGCTTCAGGATGTTCTGGTAACTTATAATACAAATGATTTTGAAATTACCGCAGGCCAGTTTGTACCGTATTTCAGTTTACAGAGAAAACAGCCGGATTATGCTATACCGCTTGATGAAAGAGCAGCCGTTGTAAATTCACTTGTTCCCGGCGCTGAAACTATGGCAAGAGATATCGGTATTGAATGTAAACTTGAAAATCGTAAAACCGGTTTTTTTACATTAGGATTCTTTAACGGGAATGGGGCTAACACTGTTCAAAATAAAAAAAATTTTCTTTTTGTAAATCATGTAAGCTTGTTTCCGCTGAATAATCACGAAACAAAATTAGAAATTGGTTATAATCTTTCTTACCGCAATGCACACAATATTCTGTTTAATAAAATATTTGTTAACAATTTTTTGTTTACCGGAAATGATTTCCGCTTCGGGTTTGAAGAAAAATTAAATGCCGGTAATTTTGAATTTCAATCCGAATATATCGAAGCTCATCTTGGTGATAAAAAAGCTTACGGATATTATGCTATTGCCGATTATAAAATTGGAACAAAAAATTTAATTGCACTTTCGGTTGAACAACTGCACGATTTGAATTCATTCACAATAGACAACCCTTGGTATAGGGTTGGATATGCGTACCTGATAAAGGGGAATGATATCAAACTTTCGTTAGATAATAAATTTCAGTTTACACCGCATAAAACTAATTCGCTGACAACTTTACAAATTCAGTATTTCTTTAATCAAAAATCAGGAGAATAAAAATGTCAAATATTAATCCACAGGAATGGTTAGAATTCGGACAAAAATTTCACGGTCATAAATGTCCTGCAATGCCTCTCGGTTTAAGAGTAGGCGCCGCAGCAATGAACAGTCTTGGAGTTGAAAGGGCAAAGGATGGACAAATTATTGCGTTTGTTGATTTAGGTGAAGATCATTGCGCTACTTGTTATGCAGATGGACTTCAGGTAATTATGGGAACAACTTTCGGCAAAGGCAATATTAAGAAAACACATAAAGGGAAATGGGCTGTAACTCTGGTTGATAGAGCCTCCGGCAAAGCAGTTCGTGTTACGCCGAAAGCAGAAGCAATGCTTCAAAACAAACAATCGGATTTTTTCAAAGAATACAGGGAAAAAGGAATTCCTGCAAGCTCGGTTCCCAAAGATGTTATAGAACCGCTCATTGCTAAAGTAATGAATGCACCTCAGGAAATGCTGCTGAATGTTTCTGAAGTATTTGATTTCAATCTTGAACCAAAGAAAGACAGCTTCGCAGGATTCGTATGTGAAGGATGCGGCGAGATGACGGTTGAAAGTTACGGAAGACTTAAAGACGGTAAACATGTTTGTATCGATTGTGCGGCCAAGGAATAATTAATTATGGCTGAATGAGAGTTCTTCTGTTTTACTTTCTAAAATTCCCAAAGCAGCCATAACGATTCCGGCAGTACCACGTTCATTCAAATATAAATTTTTTATGACAATCATTTGCATAAAAAATAAAGGAGTTAAAGAATAATGAAAATTTTTAATTTTATTTTTGGAATTTTGTTATTGACGAGCGGATATATTTATGCTCAGCAAAATACAAAACTGCTTCAAAAATGGGTGCATCCGGGAAATGATGTAATAAAAGATAACGGATATCAGGGACCGCAAACTTGCATAATCTGTCATGAAGATGCTTTAGACGAGATTACTCATACGGTCCATTGGAATCTAGCTTCACCTGTTAGAAATGTTCAGGGACTGCCGGATAGTTCATTGTGGGGAATGGTAAACAGAGAGTGCGCTTTAGCCGGGTCAACCAGTCCGGCTAACTGGACTGCATCAACAAACGGAAAATTTAGTGTTCAGTCTGCAGGATGCGGAATATGTCATATAGGATCATTACCCGCACCTCCAATGCCCGGAGAGAAAGTCACCGATGCTCAGGCAAATACTGTTGATTGTCTTGTTTGTCATGCAGAAAAATATGACTGGTCTAAAAGAGCTACTCTTGTAAAAGATTCTACCGGAGTTCATTGGGGTGCAGACACATCTTTAACAGCCGCATTAAGTATAACAAAGACACCGACTAATGAAGCATGTCTCAGATGCCATGAACACTCTTTTTCAAATGATTACAAAAGAGGCACTCCATTCACAGCAGAAAATGATGTACATTCCGAAGCGGGGATGAGCTGTGTAACATGCCATACAACCGAACATCATAAAATTGCAAAAGGTATGTATGAGTCCGATATGGTTGCTAATGATTTGCCTGACACTCCCGTTTCATGCTCAAATTGTCATGGTACCGCACCGCATAAGGGCATGTATGCGGAAACACTTAATAAACATGTAAACAAGATTGCCTGCCAGACATGTCATATTCCTCAAACAAGCGGAATAAATTACGAAAATTGGGGAGAACCTGTAAAAGATAATATTAATGGTAAAATCAGCGAACTCTCGAAGTACGATAAAATTCCCTCCAATCCCAAATTATATGTACCAACTGTTTCCATAAAAATGGAACATCCTTCATATATATGGAGAACTGCGAATTCTAAAGATGAAAAAAATGCACAAAACTGGATGGCATTTGAAACTGCGAATATTAACACGGAAGGTGCTAAAATATTCCCGGTTAGAGGACTAACACAAATTATGCTCTTTGATAAAAACTTAAAAATGTGGCAGGCACCGGGTATGTCTTTTATGAAGAAAGACAGTATGACTGCTCAATTTCCGCTTCTGCTTGCGCCCAACAGAGAGGTATATAATAAAACCGGTAATATCAAAGCAGCATTAAATGCCGGCATGAAACCTTATGAAAAAATGGGACTAAAATGGAGCGGCGAATGGATGGCAATGCAGGTACCGGGAACTTCATATATTTCTGTTAATCATGGTGTGAAAAAAAACGTACTGTTATGCAGTTCATGTCATTCAGAAAATGGAGTAATGGATTTTAAAGCTCTCGGCTATACGAAAGAACAAGTTGAACAGCTCAAGAAAAATGTAGAAAAATAGAATGATTAATTATGAGATTTTAACAGGTTGAAATTTAGCAGTCAATAAGTATAGAACTTAAATATATTTGCAATGTTCTGCATGCAGAACATTGCATTAACAGGAGAAAATTTTAAACCTGCTCGCTAAGAAAAAATCTTGATTTGTAAATAGCAACTATTTTGAAAAAACGGTATAAAAGTACTATTACTTATTGCTAAAAAATATTTAATAAGTTATTTTAGCAATATAAAGAACGACGGGAGAAATGATATTAAGAATATGTCAAATCTAAAATAAACGAATGGGTGGAACTAGTCTTGAAATACACGCAAATATTAAAACAGAAAATAAATTTTTTAAATAGATATTAACATAATTATTCTAAGTCCGGAAAATTATTTGCTTTTTTGTGAGTGAAGTTGCGAAGCTGTGAAGAGATGATAGTGTTATTTATATTGAATCAATTGATGAATTTATATATTAGGACCCTATAATTGAATAATAATAATTTATAAAACTAAAAAAGCTGGAACGTATAGGCTCAGCCCTTTGCATAATTACGCTAAGCTATTCAGTATAAGTATAGTTAGGTTGTTTAAAAAATATGAACAAATTACAAAATATATTTATTGATGAATATGGAGATGCAAATCTTGATGTTACACAAAAAGGTGTTACTCAAAGTTATATTTTGACAGCAGTAATTGTCGATGACGATTTACTAAAACAAGAATCCGATTCCGCAATTAAAATTATTAAAAAATATTTCCCAAAAGGTGAGTTGAAGTCCAGTTCAATTGGTAAAAATATTAATAGAAGACTTATTATTTGCAATGAGTTATTAAAGTTGAAATTTCATTTTTACTCAATAGTTTTTGACAAACTAGAAATTCGAAAAGATAGTGGTCTTAGATTCAAGGAATCATTTATTAAATTTTTGCATAAGCAATTATATGAGACATTGTATTCAAACTTGTCAAGCCTGAATATTTATTCAGATGAGCATGGGCGAAGTGAATTCATGGAAAGTTTTGAGAATTATATCTTAGATGTTATAAAAGACAATTTATTTGATAAAAGGTCGTTCCAATTTGTTAATAGTAAGGATTATCCATTTGTCCAATTAGCTGATTTTATATCTGGAAGCCTAGCAAGATTTTATGATTCAAAAAAATTCCAAAAAGAATCAAAAGTATTTATTGAGCTAATAAAGGATAAGAGCTTAAGAATCGACGAATGGCCGAATAAATACAATCTAAAATCTGTTCCAATTCATACTGCAACAAGTTATGAATATGATTCAGTAATTGTTGACCATGCAATTAGACAAGCAGAAGTATTCATTTCTAAAAATGAAAATACTCATGATCTAGATGTAGAACTTCAAGTAAGAGCAATAAAATTTCTTTTGTTTAACTTCAAATTTATTAGTTCTACTGAATACGTTTCTACTAAAGTTTTGGTGAAACATCTTTCGGAAATTACTGGGCAAGAAATTTCTGAGCAAAAGTTAAGATTGCAAATTATTGCAAAATTAAGAGATGCAAATTTAATTATTGCAAGCAGTTCTACAGGCTACAAAATTCCACTTAATATTCACAACATGTACGATTTTGTTGAAAGAACTAATAGCGTCGTTTTGCCAATGTTAGAAAGAATAGCAAAGGCTCGAGAACAATATTTATTCATAAGCAAAAATACAATTGATATATTAAATTCATCAAGATTCAATAAGTTAAAAGAAATAATAGATAAGTAAACAGCCTAATAATCTGCTCAAACCGACAGCATATTCACATACGGCAATTTACAAAATTTAGTGTCGATCGTTCCGTTTCGGCAAACTTGTTCAAGGTAGTTCAATTAAATAACATTGTTGCAAACCGTGCTTACGAGTAAAGTTAAGCATCCCGCTACGACGGGACTAAATCTTTGGTAGTTGTTTTCTAAGTGGCATTTCAGTTTTGGGGCGCCGCTTATCGGCAATGCCGTTAGGCAAATAAAAAATATGTAAATTATAAATTAAAATAATTCAACATTATGGTTCCTAAAAAAGAATTTAGAAACCGGAGGTAACAATGAATACAGCTTATAAGTATTTTATCACTCTAATGTTTTTATTTCTTATTTCAATTTACTTCCCGAATGTAAATGTTCATGCTCAAGAATTAAAATTATCAACCCCGGAACGAGATACACTTTTATCTGTAGCAAGGCAGTATATAAAAAATGTAAGATTTTGTTCACTAATAACAATTGATAGTGTAGGTTACCCTCATGCAAGAACAATGGATCCATTTCATCCAGATGAAAAGTGGGTAGTTTGGCTTGGTACGAATCCTAAAAGCAGAAAAGTGAATGAAATTCACAATAATCCAAAGGTATCACTCTATTATACTGGTAATAAAGGAGAAGGTTATGTAACGATCATTGGTATAGCTAGTATCGTAAATGATCAAAGTATAAAAGATAGTTTATGGAAGGATGAATGGTCTAGGTTTTATAAAGATAAAAAAGAAAACTATTTACTTATTAAAGTAGTGCCAATAAAACTTGAGATACTAGACTATAAGCATGGTATTTTGGGTAACAAGGAAACATGGAGAACACCATCAATTACTTTTTAAACCAACATATTAAGAAAACATATAAATTCATGGTTCTTAATATTAAAACAAAAAAATAGTAATTGCCCAACCTCTTTAATAAGTAAAAAGTCAAGAGAATAAAACAATCCGATAACAAAGAAAAATTTAAATAATTATCTAAATAGACAGAATTATACTGGGGCACCAACCTACGGCTGGTAAACCGGTTATTTGCAGATACCGTTAGGCTATTTCAAATATTATTATGGAGTAATATATGAAAGAGGTAAAAAATAATTTCAGATTAATAATCGATTTATTTGGTGTCCTTATAATGATTACAGGATTTATTATTATTTCTTCTGCTAATAAAGCTGTTGTAGCCCAATCAAAAGGACATGTTAACATGGAATCTTCCGGGTTAGCATTTGTTTGCCATGCTTCACATGACTTCATTAGTGTAATAGATATTAATACCAATAAAATCGTTGATACTATAAGTGCCGGAGAAGGAACAGTTTGGTTTACATTATCAAAAGATAGAAAGACTGCATATGTTGCAAATTTTGAATCTAATAACATTTCTATTGTTAACCTCAATAAAACTAAAAAAATTGAGAATTTTCCGGTGGGTAAAAATCCTATGTGTATTTGTTTAACCAGCGATGAGCAGACAGCATTAATTAGTCACCAATCTCCAGACGGGTTATGGTTTATGAATTTAAATACGCACCAGATAACAAATAAAATAGGAGAAGGAATCGGATTAATGCATTTAACAAAAGACGGAAGAAAAATTTATCAAGCCGCAATATTTCGGCCTTATGTTCATGTAATTGATCCGATTAAACAAATAATTTCAAAAAGTATTTATGTTGGTGGACGACCATTGAACCTTGATTTTACACCGGATGGTAATTATGCTTATGTTACTAATTCTGATCTTAATGAAGTAGAAATCATCGACACCAAAACCGATAGTGTTGTTAATAAAATTTCTGACATATCTGTTCCAAGAGGTATAGCTATATCTCCTAACGGTAAATATGTTTTAGTTACAAATGTTACCTCTAATGTAGTTACTGTAATAGATACAAAAAATAATTCTGTCGTGAAGAAATTAGCTGTTGATAAAATGCCAACTGACATTGCTATTACAAAAAACGGGAAATATGCTTACGTAACAAATCAAGGTTCTGGTTCTATAGCAATAATTAATATTGATAAATTGGAAGTTATTAATCATATCGAAGTGGCAGATAATCCAATCACTATTTATCTATCAGAATGATTTTAGATATATGCAAAAAAATAGTCTAACATCTTTAATAAGTAAAAAGTCATAATATTAAAACAATCCGGCAGCAAAGTGAATATTAAATAATTTATAATAAAGTAAGAACTCAAACAGCTTGATTATTAACATAACAGGCGTTAGATGCATATAATAAGAATCCAAACGTATTTGTCAGCTCTTCTATAATTGATTTTGAAGCTTTAAATCTTCGCTGTCACTGTTAACATTTGTGAATACCAGGATCAATTCACCTTTGTTGGAATAAATGTTATAACCAGCATTTGTTTTTGTAATATTAACTGTCCTGTCGATTTCAATCTTCTTCTCCTGAGATTTCTGAATGCAGGTGAAGAAGATCAAGCCTAAGAATAAAATGGATAGTTCTTTCATTGGGTTGCCCGCCATTGTTATAAAATTAGGTGTATATAAAAAATGAAAGAATTAGCGAGAATAAAATAATTAAGAAAATTTTCAGAAATATAGTTTTTTGTTGCTATGAAATAATAATAGAATGAGTAAGTAAGAATGTTGTTTCATGGTATCCCGCACTAAAATTTTAATACCAAAATAATGATGATGGTTCGTTAGCAATTTTACAATTTGGGGTGCTGGACTTTTTTGACTTCGGTTTCGATTTTTCTGCTTATATCATGTTTAACTATATCGAGTTTTTCAAGCAGGATGCTTAAGTCTACTTTATGCTTCATTTCGGATTCTATTACAGAGAGTATTTTGTCCGGTAAGTTAAAGGCTATTACTATTGCTATTATTAAAGATATAAGGTATAAGAAAAACAATTATATTAAAACTTATTAACAGCGGTATGAGCATCTATGATGTAATGACTTTGGAAAGTTTTTAGGCAAGGGAAAAAATACGTGTTAAAAATTATGAATACAAAATGAAAAGACACTTTAAAACAAACAACCCAGTGTTGGGGAAACACTGGGTGCGGCCCGTTGCCATCAAAGGGCAGGGGAGAACCCTTTGAAAGGACCAAAAAATTTGTTTTGAAAAGCTGGTAAAACTTAATTACTAAGCTTTAATAAAGCAATAATTTCTTAAAAAAAAGACTAATTATTTTAATCAAATGTAATTTATATCATAAATTTATTTTACTTAACAAATGAATGCGTCTATTGAATAATTCTAATGCTGAGTGTTATTTTTTAATCCTTTTATTAAGTCGGAATTATAATCTTCCATTAATGAATAAGTGCCGTAAGCTTCTATGAAAATTCCCTTAGTGTTGTCTTTTGTTTCCAGCACAAATAAAACCGACATATCATCCGGATCTGATTTACCTTCAAACCTAAACGTATTAATAATTTTTAACTCTGATGGTGAGTAACTTTTTTTTGTTTCTTCGCAAATAAACTTTCCGTTTTCAATTTTAAAATTATGCAGATATCCTTTTCTTTGTAAGTTATTTATAGTTTCCGAAAGTGTATCCATTAAATTATCTTTAAGCATAGTTCACCTCTCATATTATTATAATAACAAGATACTATTATTAAATTAAAATTTGATGAAAGTACTCACATTTGAGAGGTGATATAATAAGTTAGAATTCCCCAAATTTATTTCATTTTAGAAATTTCTTTTTGTAATAAATTCCACCATTCATTTTTTACTATGTCATATTTCATTTTCTGTTTTTTATCTAAAATTGACATAATTTGAGTTTGGGCTTCTTTTTGTCCGCTGTCATTATAATTATTATAGTAATCTACAATAATGGCGTGTACTTTATTTGCCTGGTCATTAGATAAAAGTATTTTCTGCTGAAGCTTAAGCGTCAAATCGTTAGCTACTTTAGTACTTGCACTATTTGAAGAGCCTACATTTTGAGCAAAGTTCTCAGATGATAGGAATACAAATAATCCAATTGTAAATAAATAAATAAATTTTCTAAAATTTGAGCTTTTCATAATTATCTCCTTTTTCGATAATTATTTTGATTAAAACTAACTTTATAATCAAGTAATGTCAATATATTAATGATAACTTAACTTTTATTTTATATTGATACACACATTCATGCAATTATCCTGCCAAAAAAATATATTAAATAACGTTAATTTTTAGGTTTTGTTATTAAAAAGTGGTTAATTTTTAGGATACAACTGTCTATTATTACTCCAAAATTTCAATGTAAAAATATTTTTAGGTATTTTTATTAATTAAATAATTTTTGGGAAAAATATTTGCTGGAAGAAAAAGCTAAAATATTAATTCAAAATTATTCAAATTTACTCAAAAAGAATAATTACGAAATTTTAAACTTTAAGAAAGCTTTATACGATTATGAAGTTGATGTAAAGGAAAATAATGATAAAATAAAGCTGCTGGTTTATTTCGGTAAAAAAGGGATTAAAACTGTACTGCAGGGAAATAATGAATCAAAAATTTACAGAGATGTAAATGAAATAATTAATGGCTCACAATTATTTGAAGATAACTTTGATGAATTAAAGGAACCGGAAATTTATATTGGTACCGATGAATCCGGTAAAGGCGATTATTTTGGCCCATTGGTTGTTGCAGGCGTTTATGTAAATCAGAATACTAAAGCAAAGCTGAAAGAAATAGGAGTACGTGATAGTAAGGATTTAACAGATAGAAAAATTAAAATTTTAAGTAAGAAAATTAAGGAAATCGTTGGAGATTCTTTTGATATTATTTCAATTTCTCCATTAAAATATAATGAGCTAATTAATAAATTTGGTAATTTGAATAAATTACTTGGATGGGCTCATGCAAAAGTATTAGAAAATTTATTAGAAAAAAGTAACAGCCCTGCTGCAATAAGCGATAAATTTGGAAATGAAAGCATCTTAAAAAATGCTTTGCAGGATAAATTAAAAAATGTTGAACTTTATCAATTTACAAAAGCAGAAAAATATACTGCTGTGGCTGCTGCTTCAATTATTGCAAGAGATAAATTAAACAGATGGTTCGAAATTCAATGTAAAAAACTTGAGATGGAAATTCCAAAAGGCGCTTCCTCTAAAGTTGAAGAAACTGCAAAAAAAATTAAAAAACATTATGGTGAAGAAGAATTAAAAAATTATATTAAGTTTCACTTTAAAACAACCAAAAGAATATAATCCTTAAGACAAGGCAAGATAAAAATGACAGTAACTTCTAAAGTTAAAAGAATTGGTATATTAACAGGCGGCGGCGATTGTCCGGGACTAAATGCTGTAATTAGAGGCGTTACTAAACCGGCTCAAGATTATGGTATGACAGTATTTGGAATTCAAGACGGATTTGAAGGACTCGTTGAAGGTAGAGCAAAAGAATTGAAGAATGATGATGTATCCGGAATATTAGCTAGAGGCGGAACGATTTTAGGGTCGTCAAATAAAGGAGATCCTTTCCATTGGCCTATTCAAAAAGGTAATGAAATTGAAATTACGGATAAATCCAACGCGGCTCTAAAAAATTACCAGGCATGGAATCTTGATGCATTAATTGCAATTGGTGGAGACGGTACAATGCATATTTGTCAAAAGTTATCAGAACTTGGTATGAATATGATTGGCGTTCCAAAAACAATTGATAATGATCTTGATGCAACAGATGTTACTTTTGGTCATGATAGTGCTGTTTTTGTTGTTACCGAAGCACTTGACAGATTACATACAACTGCTTCTTCACATCACAGAGTTATAGTAGTTGAAGTAATGGGAAGATACGCCGGATGGATTGCATTAAACGGCGGACTTGCAGGCGGTGCTGATATAATTCTTATTCCGGAAATACCTTTTTCTTGGGAAAAATTATACGATAAAATTTTGAAGCGAGAATTGATGGGGAAGAGATTCAGCCTGGTTTGTGTTGCCGAAGGAGCCAGGCCAATTGATGGAGAAATGGTTTTAAAAGGACATGATATTAAAAGGCATGATCCAAAACAACTTGGTGGAATTGGAGAAGTTGTTGCCAGAAAAATAGAAGAAAATACCGGACGTGAAACAAGAGTTACGGTTTTAGGACATTTGCAAAGAGGAGGAAGTCCGACTCCTTATGACAGAATACTCGCTACAAAATTCGGTGCTTTTGCTATAGATTTGGCTGCACATAAGAAATTCGGCAGAATGGTCTCATTAAAAGGAACTGAAGTTAAACATGTAAGAATTGAAGATGCAATTGCAAAACAAAAATTGGTAAAACCGGATAATCAAGCAGTAGTTGCTGCAAAAGCAGTAGGAATCTCATTTGGTGACTAAAAACAAAGAAAAATCAGCAAAAAGCCTTAATTAGTAGTTGATTTTACATTAGTTAAAATATATATTTGAATCTATTTTTAAAAAGTTCTTTAATATAACGGGGTCGTAGTTCAGTTGGTTAGAACGCCTGCCTGTCACGCAGGAGGTCGCGAGTTCGAGTCTCGTCGGCCCCGCAAAAACCTCTCAAGAATTGAGAGGTTTTCTGTTTTATGGGACATTGGTACACATACTATTATATTCCCCAAAAATTGATAAATATTATGTCGGAAGTATGGATAATATGCAATGGAGGTTGGAACGGCATAATATGGGATGGGGCAGATATTTCAAAAGAGGAATACCCTGGTTATTGGTATATAACGAAAAATATAATACCAAGACAGAATCATTAAAAAGAGAACGAGAAATAAAAAAGAAGAAAAGCAGGAAATATAGAATCATTGATTCACGCAGGAGGTCGGGGGGGGAAGTCTCGCCTGCCCGCTGAAATGCAATGTAGGTGGGTCGGCGTCTCGCAGAAGATTAGATAAAAGCATGTAATGTCTTACAGGCTTTCCTATTTTTAAACGGAATTTTCTCTGCTGCAATTTGGCAATGATTAATGAAGCAGTTGTCTTTTCTTACCAAAATCTATTTTAAATGAGGACCTACAAACCGGTAAAGACAAACTCACTTGAAAAGAGTAAATAATATCAGGGTTTTCAGGTATTATTACTTTATAAATGTAAAATAAATGTAAATGGCCTTTTATTTAATTTAAAATATTTTAACTTAACATAGAATTAATTAAGAACTTTCCCGGTATATCCGCACAATTTGTTACTCCGTTTTTTTAACATTCTTTAAAGAAGGAAGTTTTAATCGAATGAATTTGAAGCTAAAATACAAAGCAGACGTTAAGAGTCTTATTTATATTTTTATAACAACAACCATGTTGATTTTACAATGGGTTTGGGTTGGTATAAACCCAATCATATATGCATCGTATTTATTTATGTCCGTTGCGGTATCCGTAATGACGCATAATCACAACCACCTGCCGATATGGCAGTCTAAAAAAATGAATATACTTACCGGTTGGTGGCTAACAGTGTTTTATGGTTTCCCGATATTTGCGTGGATACCTACACATAATAAAAATCATCACCGCTACAACAACCGCGAAGGAGATGATTCTATAACATACAGGATAAGCGAAAAAAATAACTTTCTCACACTTATTTCTTATCCAACAATAAGCGGTTATTATCAGCAAAAGTCAATTTTCGGCTATTTGAAGGAGCTAAAAGCAAAAAATAAAGAAAAATACTGGGTGAGTATTTCGCAATATGTTGTACTTGTTGTTATGGATATTAGCCGCACTTCTGCTTGATTGGCAAAAAGCTTTGCTGTTTGTTATTATTCCTCAGCAGGTATCTCTCTTTAGTGTTTTAGTCTTTAATTATGTTCAGCACGTTCATGCTAACGAAGAATCCGAGTGGAATCATTCAAGAAATTTTACCGGATTTCTCAATTTTCTTCTTTTTAATAATGGCTATCATACAATTCACCATCACAAAGCTGGACTGCATTGGAGTACTGTTCCTGAAGCTCACAAAGAAATTGAGCATAATATAGATCATGTACTTCTTGAGAGAAGCTTCTGGTGGTTTATATTAAGGAGTTATTTCCTTTCCATTTTCATTCCAAAATTCAGGACTAATTCAATGAGGCTGAATAGGCTTAGAGAAGAGGAAAGAGAATCGACATCAAAAGAAACCTCGGAAGCGACTTCATTAATAACCTAAAAAATTTTAGTTGTTGATTTAAAATTTATCTTTAACACAATTTGGTAATTGTACGGTAATACGGTCCTAAAATCGGATATTGAGAAACGTATACTCCTTCCATATATTTTTCAAAAATAGTCTTTGACGTTTTATCAATTTTACAGTACTGCAATAAGGGAATCTTTTATTATATTTACTGAAGTTTACTGTTTATTCAAATATTTTCGTACATATTAATTTCATTAATTAAATCAAAAACAGGAAGGAATAATGGAAACTGCTAAGGAAATGCGTGAACAGTTGAAGCAGGCAGCATCGGGGGTGGTCGAAAAGGGAAGAATATATTACTGATTGGATAGCTTCGGATATAAATGCAATGTTTTCACTGGATGTAATTAAACTGCCGGATGGCAAAGAAAAATATCCCTGCGGCAGTTTCCATTCAAAGATTATTTTAACCTCAAACTTATACATCATTTGAGTTGACGAATTTTGTAAACCGTTTTGGGGTAACTGGTATGAAGATGACTGGTGTGTCTACGATCCCGATTTTATTTGGATGATTGATCGTCTGCAGCAATGGCAACTTGTAAAACATTAAGTTACATATTAAGATAATATTACTGCGTGAGCTCTGATCCAGCCACTTCTTTGGTTAGATTAATTAACTGATATGCACAATTACGGGGATTAGTGGAGTTTTAGGAACAAACCTGAATTGAAATTGTTAAATCTAGATCTACGGAGAAAATACCGGAACAGTATTAAGGGCTGAAACATCCGCTGCGATGTTGTAAGCATATACAACCGGTGTTTGAAAATATAGTCCGTTAAGCGAAATAATATTTATACAGTGTGTTAATAAAAAAGGAAAATTGAATTTTTCTAGAATATATTTACGGTTAAGTATGCAGCTTTAATGAATAAAAGTTAAAATAGTAAACTAATGATCCTCATAGAATAATTGAAACCCCATTATTTTTTCCATAGGAATATTAATAAATTGTAAGTAAATTTAAACATTAAATAATTGATTGAAAATTTTTACATAAGGAATATTAAACAATTAAAAGAAAAAAATTAAAAGCTGAACTATTCTATTGATAGGTAACCCTTTTAGACGGACTTCAAACACTGGCTCAAAATAAATGCGTTCCCCTTTTTAATATATTTCTGCAATTTTAACAAATCATAAATGAAATCTTCCCGTATGTTTTCTTAAATAATTAAATTAAATATTGCGGGTAAACAAAAACAATCTAAAGGAATAATGTATGAACATTTACGTAGGAAATCTTTCATCGGAAGTATCCGAAGAAGATTTAAAAAATTTGTTTTCTGAATATGGAAACATTACCACTGTTAAAGTCATAAAGGATATGTACTCAGGTACATCAAAAGGTTTTGGCTTTATTGAATTATCCAATCAGACCGAGGCACATAAAGCTATCAATGAACTTAACGGCAAGGAATTAAAGGGTAAAAGCATCGTGGTAAACGAAGCACGTCCTAAAAATGACAGCAGGTCCGGCGGCGGCAGATCTAAAAAATGGTAATTTGGATTTAGGCTGACATAATTTAATTGAGAGTGTAGCATTTAGTCTGTCAAGGTTTAACTTCAGGCAGGCGGTGTGATATCTTTGCGAGATGAAAGGATTAAAAATATTTCTAATCAATTAATTTATTGCATTCAGTCACTCTCATTAAATTTATAAATAATAAAAAAAAGCAAAGGCATAATAAACTTGCATAAATTTCATATCCCTGTAATGGGCCTCGCTTTTACAATCGATACTCCTCTTAAAGTTGCACACTACGGAATAAATTCAGTCATATCAATTGTAGACGATGATCTTATTGAAAAAATGAGGAAGATTCATTGTATTAAGAATAATATTCTATTTGTTCCCGTTTCAACAAAGGAAACGGATTACAGAGCAAAACGAATTACGCTTTACCTTAATCTCATAAGTGAACTTGTAAAGAAAAATTTTGTTTCTTTAAAAGAAAGTTTGTTAAATAAAGATAAAGAACTTGAAAAATATTATTCAATTCTTCCAGATTATTCAGAATTGAAAAAACATTTAAAATCTTATATTAAAGGTTTGTTAAGTAAAGAAGAAATTAAAGTTCTGCTTGAAAAGCTTATGCATCCCGGAAGCATAGATGTAAACATCATGACAAAAGTGGACAAAACTAATTTTGATAATTCGAAAAAGCTTCCAATCGAATTTAACGATGCACACGCATCTTTGAGAGGTTTTGCAGATAGCAGCCTTAATTCATCAGTTATTTTATCGGCCGGAATGAATCCTAAACTTTACGGCTATTTTGAGCATTTCACTGATTTTATGCCCGATGAAAATGGGATGTTAAATAAAAAAATAATTCTAAAAGTAAGCGACTTTCGTTCAGCGCTTATCCAGGGAAAATTTTTTGCTAAAAAAGGTTTGTGGGTTTCGGAATACAGAATTGAATCGGGACTTAATTGCGGCGGCCATGCTTTTGCTACCGACGGTTATTTAATTGGGCCTATACTCGAAGAATTTAAAACAAATCGTAAATTATTAATTGATACTATTCATGAAATTTATGCCGGCGCATTAAACAAAAAGAATATTTTATTTAGTGCTGAACCACCGGAATTAAAAATTACCGCACAAGGTGGAATCGGCACTTTTGAAGAAAATAATTTCTTATTAGATTACTACCAATTGGATTCTGTCGGCTGGGGATCACCATTCCTTCTAGTTCCTGAAGTTACTAATGTTGATGAAAAAACATTAGAGCTTCTCGGAAATGCAAAAGAAGATGATTTATATTTAAGCAATACTTCTCCGCTTGGAGTTCCTTTTAACAGCTTGCGCGGAAATACTAAGGATGTCGAAAAAGAAGAGAGAGCTGCAATTGGAAAACCTGGTAGTTCCTGTCCTAAAAAGCTTTTAATTTCCGATACGGAATTTAGCTCAAATCCAATTTGTACTGCTTCAAGAAAATATCAATCCCAAAAAATCAAACATTTAAATAATTCTTCAATTAGTGATACTGAAAAGGAAAAACAGTATAATAAAATAATTGACAAAACCTGTTTATGTGTGGGGCTTGCTCTACCAGCATTAGAAATAAATGATTCTGTGTCAAAGGTTGACGGAATTGGAACAGCTGTTTGTCCCGGCCCTAACATGGCTTACTTTTCATCAATAGTATCTCTGAGCGAAATGGTAAATCATATTTACGGCAGGTTTAACCTGATAACCAGGACTGACCGCCCCAATATGTTTATGAAGGAGCTTAAACTTTACATAAATTATATGGAAGAAAAAATCTCATCTATTGAACTGCCGGTATCCATTAATCAAATGAAATATTTTAGCGCTTTCGTCACCAATATTTCGGACGGAATTGAATATTATAAACAGCTTTTTTCAGAAACTATGGGAAAAATATTTGATTTTAAAAAGAAAGCTGATTACGAAATAACCGCACTTGAAAAAAAGCTTTCTGATTTAATTGAAGATATGATTAATAAAAATTTAATCGCCGATTATTCTAGTTTTGTGTCAAAGGACTCAATGATGCAATTGTGAAGTGGACTATCAAAACTTTATAGATTTGATAATAACAACATTTTTAGTTTTGGATATTATAATAATTCTTTAATTATATTCCGCATTTCAAATTTTCAACCATACTTAAAGAACCTTTCTTAATCAGGAGTCAAAATATTTAATCGATTAATTTTTTTAATGCCTTAAATAAAAGTACTATAGGTTAATATTTTTCATTGGAAGTTGAATCTTAATTTAACAAAGCTGATTTTTATCAAGAATGAAACAGAATAGAAGTGCTTTCATACAGAAAAAGTATTAGCCAACCGCCATTTACATTTTAGATTTAATCACACAAAAGTTCCTCTGAAAGAAAATCAGGAAGATTCCGATACTAAATTTTAATAAAAATTTGATACAAATGATTTTATTATTCAACAGGAACTGATGCCGGAACCGCAGTTAATTTATTCTCTTTAAAGATGTAATACCATAATGTATCGTTAGAAACTCCCACTAATGAGTTAGCGCCGCATAACTGCCTGCTTACACCTGATTTAATATTTACTAATCTCCAGCCTTTTTGTTTATTTGTTAAATCATCCAAAAATTCAACAGCTATCCAATCGCTTTTTCCTATTGGTATAATTGTATGTACACCATTATAACCGGTTTTAAAAGATTTTAGGAGTGTACCTGATTCAGAATCAAGTATGTTTATAAGATCATTAACTCCGCCGACAGCGATCCTTGACCCATCCTGTAAAAAAGCAAATCCAAAAGGTTCTAATAACAGACCTGTATATTTCCATTTAAGTTTCCATGAACTGGTTGTATAAAAACGGATTATGGTATCACCACCTCCGGAAACAATAGCAGTTCCATCCGTATTGGTTGTTATTCCGTTAACAGGACCAAAATCTGTTTTTAGATTCTTAATCAATTTTTTATTTTTTACATCCCAAATAGCATTGTTAATTTGGAGGATTTTATCATTTATAAAATTCATAGATCCCGGTACTGCATTTACCTTCCAAGTTGTTGATTTTGAGCTTTTTATAGAATAAACAGTTACTTGATAGTTCATTTTTTCTATAGCCAGCCATTTACCGTCAGGAGAAATAGTTGCATTCCATGCATTTTTGCATTTTAAATTGAACAATAAATTACCTGATGGAAGCGAAATAACATAAAAATCCATATCCTTCGAAACAAGTAAAAGAGAGTTAAGCTGCTTTGAAACTATTTTATATCTTGGTGTGCACGGCAGTGTAATATTATATGATAAATTATTTTGAAAGATTGGTTTAGAAAATAAAAATAATAAAAGGCTGATAAAAAATAATTTCATAGTGCCTCCAGTACAAGGTTAAAATTCACATTAGCAGTAATTGAATCAGGCTCACCTGATATAGTTACCGGTTTTATTAATTCCCTGCTGGTAATAACAGGATCTCTATGAAAGTTTTTATTTGGATCACCTTCAAAGACCGGGTCTGTAGCAAAGTATAACTCCGTTACAAGAGGCTTATGTCCTTCTGCATGTACAAGATAGTGAACATGCTGACAAACTCTCGCCGGATAATGTCCAGGCATTACTGATTCAAGATTATAACTTCCTTCTAAGTTTGCTGTCAGTTTCGTTCTATAGCGATATCCTTGTAGATCATATATACCATTTGCATTAGTCTGCCATATTTCAAGCGTTGCATTGGGCAATGTAAATCCTTTTTCGCTGTAAACATTTCCAGATAGTTTAAGAGGAAGTCCGGGATCACCAGTTGCTCGTAAGTTAGTTTTACTCAGTGCATTACGTTTATAAAAAGGACCAAGAGCATTAGCAGGCGTTGGTTGTGTCTTTGTTTTGTTAAAAGCATCAGATACTTCAGCAATTGATACAGGCGATGCAATAATCAAAGCTCCCAATTCTGCAGCACGTATTAGAAAACGGCGGCGATTAAGACTTAATAATTTACTCTTCATTGTTGCTCCATATTAATTAGATATTTATTGCTTCTTTTAAATAATTTATTTTTGATCTCATACCGTTATATTAGCTCTGAAAGCAACACAATTATTTAATTTAATCTGACCTTTAAATAGCAGATCATAAATATGATTGAAATATTTTCATTTCTGAATAATAAATTGTAAAACAAAATCCGGTTAAGACTAAGAATTGTAAAGCCCGCCCGATATTATTTATGTTAGAATTGAGCACCCATGTAATATTTAAGAAGCTAAAAAAATTAAAATATATAAATTGTGAGTAATATCTCAATCTAGATTAAAGTAAAAATTGGTAAGATTTTAAGATCCAAATTTTTCATTCCGGTTCAAAAGAAATTTTTGTTTCGTCCGTAAAAATTATTTAACAATTAATTAAGATATTTTCTTTAATTTTCGATCAGTTGTAGTATAAGCTGTTATAAATATTCAAAATATATTTCTATTATTTTAAAAGGTTAGTAAATTGAAATGTATTTGTTTTATTTCTGAAAAGGTCAGTTTAAACATTACTAAAGGATTTGTTATTTTTTGAAATAAGAATATTTATCATTAAAATATTTCCCACTAAATTGCCGGAGAGATAAATATAATGAAATCTTTATCTGCTGTTTTCTTCCTGTCTTTTATATTGTTACTTAACGGATGCCATAAAGAATCAAATAAAAATAATTCTTCTAACGCCGAATCACTTACTAAATTTGTAAATCCATTTATCGGGACGGAAGAAATGGGACATACATTCCCAGGTGCCGCTGTTCCATTCGGGATGGTTCAGCTAAGTCCGGAAACCGATACCGTTTATTATAGTTACGGCAATGGATACAATCGCGATGTTTATCGCTACTGTGCAGGTTACCAGTACGATGATAAAACAATTGTTGGTTTCAGTCATACTCATTTTAGCGGAACCGGACATTCTGATCTCGGTGATTTTTTAATTATGCCCACAGTCGGCAAACTTCAATTAAATCCCGGTACGGCAGATCATCCTGAAAACGGATACAGATCAAGATTTTCTCATTTAAATGAAGCAGCACATCCCGGATATTATTCCGTTAAATTGGATGATTATAATATTAAAGCAGAATTAACAACTACTATTCACACTGGATTTCATAAATACACTTTCCCGAAATCTAATGATGCACATGTAATAATGGATCTTACTAGCGGCATTTATAATTATGATGGTAAAGTAGTCTGGTCTTCGGTAAGAGTTGAAAATGATACATTAGTTACCGGCTACAGACAAACAAACGGATGGGCAAGAACAAGATTTATTTATTTCGCAATGGTATTCTCAAAACCAATAAAATCATACGGGTTAAGAGATCAAGAAAATTTAATTTATAAAGGTTTCTGGAGAAAATGGAATCAAGATGAGAATTTTCCGGAAAGAGCTGGACATAAATTAAAAGCATATTTTAATTTTGATACCAATGCCGGTGAAAATATAATGATCAAGTTCGGAATATCTGCGGTTAGTACACGGAATGCTCTGGAAAATCTTAAAAACAGAAATTCCAGGCTGGGATTTTAATAAAGTAAAAGAAGATGCTGACCTGGATTGGAATAAAGAATTATCTAAAATAAGAATAGAAGGCAGTAAAGATCAAAAAATAAATTTTTATACTGCTATGTATCATAGTTTCCTGGCTCCAATTGTTTATTCTGATGATAACGGAGAATACCGCGGACTTGATCAGAATATACACAAAGCGAAAAATTTTACAGATTATACTATTTTTTCTTTATGGGATACTTACCGTGCACTTCATCCTCTATTTACAATTATTCAGCAGAAAAGAACAAACGATATTGTAAATTCTATGCTTGCACATTATGAACAGAGTGTTCATAAAATTTTACCGATTTGGTCTCACTACAGTAATGAAAATTGGTGTATGATTGGTTACCATGCTGTTCCTGTAATTGTTGATGCTTATATGAAAGGCATCAGAGGATATAATATAGATGAAGCATTTAAAGCTGTTGTTGCCAGTGCAAATTACGATCCTTACGACGGAATCGGTTATTATAAAAAGTATGGTTATGTACCGGAAGATTTAAATGATTATTCTGCTTCCAAAACTCTGGAATATGCTTTTGATGATTGGACAATTTCAAGATTTGCAAAGGCCCTTGGGAAAACAAGAATTGTCTAATGAATTTATAAAACGAGCTGCTTCATATAAAAATATTTTTGATTCTACAACCGGATTCATGAGAGCAAAAAATTCGGATGGAAGCTGGAAAAAGAATTTTGATCCGTTGAGCACTGACGGCCAGGGATTTATTGAAGGCAACTCATGGAATTATTCACTTTATGTTCCGCAGGACATTAATGGTTTTATAAAACTGCTGGGCGGAAAGGATAAACTAATTACATGGCTGGATTCACTTTTTACAATGAAGGTTTCCGATGCAAGTATTGCAGAAACAGAAGATGTTACAAAATCCGGAATGATAGGAAATTATGTACACGGAAATGAGCCGAGCCATCATGTACCGTATATGTATGTTTACACAGGTGAACCCTGGCGGACACAGGAACGAATTCATCAAATAGTAAACACAATGTATAAAAGTAAACCCGACGGACTTTGCGGCAATGACGACTGCGGACAAATGTCTGCGTGGTATATTTTCAGTGTTATGGGTTTTTATCCTGTTGCTCCGGGAAGCAATGAATATGTTATCGGAAGTCCCTGTGTGAAAAGTGCAGTAATTAATCTTGAAAATGGAAAACAATTTAAAATAGAAGCAAAAAATTTATCTGATAAAAATATTTATATTCAATCGATAACATTAAACGGAAAAGATTATCATAAAAGTTTTATTCTGCATAAAGATATAATAAACGGCGGAGAGCTTGTATTTAACATGGGACCAAACCCAAACAGAGAATGGGCAAAAAATATGAAACTTCCTTATTCCATGAGCAGTGAAACTCAAAGCAGTAAGCAATGATAAATATGGTTTAATTATATTTCTAACTCTACCAACCGTGAGAAATAAATAATATATAGTCTAAGTGTAAAATATTTTTAAGGCTTTAAGTATACATAAAAAATCAAAAAGATTGTGCAAT
The DNA here is from genome assembly GCA_963713505.1 of uncultured Ignavibacteria bacterium. Taxonomy (GTDB): domain Bacteria; phylum Bacteroidota; class Ignavibacteria; order Ignavibacteriales; family Ignavibacteriaceae; genus CAVQMC01. Next base: position 142,330 of record CAVQMC010000011.1, read on the forward strand.
ATATAAGCTAAAAGAAATACCCGGTAACTTAATATTACCGGGTTTTCATTTTCAAAAATTAATTTATTTAATTTGATACTATTTAAGCAAAATCATTTTCTTCGTCTTACTAAATGAACCTGCTTGAATCCTGTAGAAGTAAATTCCGCTGGCAAGATTATCACCGTTAAAGTTTATTTTGTATGTTCCGGTATGTTTAGTTTCATTAACTAAAGTTGTTACTTTTCTTCCAAGTTCATCATAAATTGTAAGTGTTACATGAGTAGTTTTAGGAATTGAATATTTAATAACTGAACTATTGTTAAACGGATTAGGATAGTTTTGATATAATTATAAATTTCGGTACAAATGGACTATTATGATTTTCAACATTTAATATTTGATTATTAAGAAACAGCGAGTCATCAATCGAACCGTCATTTCCAAGATCGATTAAAATTTTAACAGGATCGTTTTCAAGATCATTCCAGTTTGGAACTATATAGTGTGCGGAATTTTGATCAATCGGAACTGAGTAGTGGGAGAAAGGAGCGGTTCCCGAGCCAGAAAATATTTTGAGTTTTAGGTCATAATTAAAATTGTTTCCATAATTCTGCATAAGAAGATCACTGCTATTTAACTTACTAATATGAAGTGAATCCTCATTTGAAACTTTTAAATTTTCTGTGGCAAGTTCTTTAGTATTTATTGTATCAATTAAGAAAACTGTTTTTGTATCAAAAGTTTTTAGTGCTACATCAGGGTTATATAATGCAAAACCGTTTCTATGATAATTTAATAAAATCGGTTTCATTATTTTTAACGTTTTTTCTCCAAATATTAAAAATTTCTGAATTAGAAAGAAAATGCAGATAAGATAATGAATATATAGAATTGGTAAATCAAATAAATAAAGTTTTGCTTTTTAAAAGAGCTTTTAGTTCATTGTAATTTCAAGATTATTTTTATCATGTTTAAGGGGATAAATTGAAATCTCAGCGATTACGACTTGCATCTTTATTGGTGGCAATTCCGGCAGCCGTTTCTGCAATCGGCGGATTAATTGTACCGGGAATTTATAAAGGATTATTTCCTGATGATTTTCTGCCTGGCACCATTCCGCAGGATATTCTAACAATTTTGGTTTGTGCAACTTTAATTATTTTGTCATTTGGTAAAAGTAAAAATAATATAAAAGTTAAGGTTGTTAATCTCGGATTATTCGGATCTTTATGGTATTTATACGGAATATTTACAATTGAAAGAGTTTATAATTGGTTTTATTTACTATATGCGATTACATTTGCTGCTTCTTTTTGGTCTATGATTTTTGTAACTGCTAATATCAACTGGAAGCAGATAACATTTGAATTAAGTAAGCCTTTAAAAAAACTTTCCGGTTTTTCATCAATAATTATTTCAACTGTTTTTACTGCAATTTGGATTGCGGCATTAATTCCGCTGATGATTTCACATAACAGGATCGAATATTTATACTCAATATATATACTTGACCTTTGTTTTATAATGCCCGCATTTTTTATGACCGGAATAATGACACTGAAAGGGAAAAGCAATCGGCTCTTTATTAAATCCTGCTATGATGATAATCGGTTTTTTTGTAATATTTCCGTTGGGATTAAACGAAATCGGCTAAACCATTTTATAATATGGAGATAAATTTCGGACCAATGATAGTATCTTTTGCTTTTTCTATATATATGCTTTTCGTCGCGATTATTCATTTGAGAAAAATTAAAATTGTGTTAAAGGAAAATATGAATATTAAATAAAAACATTTGAAAGAATAGTAAGTAACTTTAGGAGTTAAAATGAAGCATTATAAAATACCTATTAAAACAAAATTACTTATTTTTGTAATAATAATAAGCTGTTTAATTATCAATATTAATTCTTTTGCACAGGATAAAAACCAAAACATGAAAGATTCTTCCTTAATGCATAGACAGCATATGATCCATTCCGAAAGTCCTATGGTTATGCCGTTTAATATGAATAAGGTTACGCATTATTTTTTGAAAAACGAAAGCGGCGGAATATTAATGATAAAGACAAAAGATAAAAAGGATACAACACAATTAAAACTTGTAAGAGCTCACCTTCAAAAGGAATATAAGTTATTTTCGAATGCTGACTTTAGAGATCCTAAAACTTTACATGGATTAAATATGCCCGGATTAGATGTTTTATCTAAATCAAAAGGGAAATTTAAAGTTGAGTATAAAAATTTATCTAACGGAGCAGAGCTTAATTTTATTTCAAAAGATTCTAAAGTGATAAAAGCAATTCACACATGGTTTGATGCTCAATTAAAAGATCATGGAAAGGATGCGAAAAGCAGTTTGGATTGAGACTTAGAAAATTATAGTTGAATGATTCGCTAATTGTAACCGCAAAGAGCGCTAAGAATGTAGAGTTCCGGTTTTTTCTGGATTTCCTTAACGCTCTTTACTGCTAAAAAATGTAAACAATATCCTAATTTATAACTTCAAAATTATTCCTGATTAGAGATTTACTCTTACGGAACTTATAAAATTTCTTCCGGGCGCTGTAATTCCTGATGAATACGGTCTATACCTTTGATCGGTGATATTTTCCACTCCCAGATAAATTTCAAAATTATCCAATAACTGATAACTCAGTTTTAAATTTAATGTATACCATGATGGAGTATAAACATTTCCATTACCATCTAAAGCATACAAATAATCCTTTTCAATTTCACTCGGCGGCATATCATTAAAACTGATTTCACTGTTGTAAACAGCAAATATATTTGCTCCGAATTTATCTTTTCTAAAAAGCAATTCGGTTTTGCCAAACATCGGCGCAGCATGTCTTAACGGAACAACATTTCCTGCATCATCTTCTTCCTCGCCTTTTTGATAATTAATTTGTCCTTTAAATGTAAAGTAAGCTGCAAATTTAATATCCAGCCCAAACTCAATTCCCCAAATTTTTGCATTTGCTGCATTCTGTACAGCCTGTACTTGACTCAAGGTTCCGTCATACATTATACTGTCTAATCCATTAAGTATAAAATCTCTTCTTACAAGTGCATTATCTAAGTAAGAATAATAACCTGCAATATTGAACTCGGCAACTTCATCAAATATTTTCATTAAACCTAGTTCTGCATTATAAGCATATTCCGGTTTAAGATTAGGATTTGGAACAACAACAGAACCCGGTTCGGAATCAAATACTTTTCCAAGATCATCTATATTCGGAGCACGGAAACCGGTTGATAAATTAAAGTTAATTTGCCAGTCATTTTGAGGATGCCATACGAGTCCTGCATTTCCGGTTAAAGCACCAGTATTCATTTTTGCTTTTGTAAATGGAAATGGATAATAAGTTGTATCAAAGTTAGCATTTATATTAACGAAATTATATCTAGCTCCTGTTTGTAAAATAAATTGAGAGCTTAGTTTGTTTTTATAAGTTAAATAAACTCCATAGGAGTTCCATGTTGAACCATCCGGATAACGTGAAGCGTCGGGTATTACATTACCTGTTAAAATATTTTCCGAGGTTCCCGATGAACCGACTTTATTCAAAACAGCTTCAATACCGTAAAATAAGTTTGAACTTTCATTTATATTTTTAATAATATCAAGATTCAAAGAAAAAGCATCAACTTTTTCAATTCTGTTTGTTCTGTTTGCTGAATTTAAATTTCTATCATGCCGGCTTTCTTCAAAGTTCTGATATGCAACTATTAATTTTGATAAATCATAAATTAAATTAGACGTATAATTTGTAATTTGCAGATTATTCATCATCCATTTTTGCGGACCGTAATACCACTCAGCAGATCTAAGTGTATTATTTCTAGGTCGAATTAATCTATCATATCTTGTTACATCGGAAGAAGCTGAATAATGAAACGCATATTCAAATTCCCATTCTTCAACCGGGCTAAATAAAATCTTCTGCATTAAATTAATTTGATTGTAACCGGATACTTTTTGTTCTTTAGGATTCGGATTAATTAATACGGTGTCCTTTCCATTTATTCTATCTTGATAAGTAGGTCTTAAAAAGTCTTCCGGTCCGTTTGAGCCCATAACAAGATCACCAAAATCAGTGTAAGTTATGCTTGATAAAAAACCTAAATTTTTTAATCCAATATTAAAATGAACATGACCGGTTTTTTCGAGATTTGCGGAAGAAAATCTTCCCATTGCACCTGCATTAAATAATAAATTATCATCTGATGATAATCTTGGTGATAACGTATGAAAACTCATTACTCCTGCAATTGCATCGCTGCCGTAAATAACGGAACCCGGTCCAAAAATAACTTCCGTATGACTTAATGAATTTGCATCAAGTGAAATAACATTTTGCAGGTTTCCGCTTCTGAATATAGCGGAATTCATTCTCACCCCATCAACTACAATTATCAATCTGTTAGTGGCAAATCCGCGGATCATCGGACTGCCGCCGCCTAACTGGCTTTTTTGAATAAATACATTTCCCGAGCATTCCAAGCATATCTGCTGTAGTTTGCGGATTTTGGAAATCTACATCCTGCGGAGATATAACTTTAACCGTATTCGGTATTTCGCTTCTATTTTCTTCCCATCTGTTTGTTGTTACTACAACATTATCCAAAGAGATCGTTGTACTTTTCATTAAAACAACAAAGTTATCTTTTTCTAATTTATTAAATGTAGTTTCAATTTTTTCATATCCAATTAATCTGAAAATTATTTTTTTATCCTTATCGAGTTTACTTATATCAACCTTTCCGTTTGAATTTGTTAATAATGATCTATTGGGATCCGAGTTATAAACGGAAACTAATTCCAATGGTTTATCAGTTGCTTGATCTTTAACAGTAATAACTTGAGAGTACAATGTTATACTGAATAATAACGCAATTAAGAGGATTAATTCTCATTTGTACACCTTTAAATTGATTTCACATAGTTCTGTATTTAAGGTAAAAGTTTGTATTACCGTTTTGTTTTTATAGTAAAGTATTTAAATGATAAGAACTATGTGCGGGGAGGTGGGGTTGTTAAAGTTTTTTCACCATCAAGAGTGTTCATTTTTATTATTGCAAATTGGTTTTTACCTAACTCGAGATTTTGTAATCATTCTCTGCAATTAAAGAATTTGAATAAAACTGACTAAAAAAATTATTTATTGATGTAATATCTTTTAGTTTGTCCGGATCTTCTTCGGTTAAATTATCAAGGAATTCATTAAAATAAGAATATAAAGCAGTTTCATTTTCATCTTGAATACAATATAAATAAATAACATCATCAGTTATTTTTTCACAAATAACATCATACATTATTTTGTCATACATGAACTCTTCATCATCTGTCCATTGCGATTTTATTTGTGTTTTTCTTGAAATCATTTTTTTTGAATTTAAAAGTGATTAATTGTGAATCGGAATGTCTGTTCATAATTATATTAACAATATCTGATTTGTATTTTGCCTGGTAAAATTTAAACATCATAAATTGAATTGAACCATGGCTTACGATTAAAACCAGCATTATCATCGATATAATTTTTTTAAGCTGCATTTAAATATCAGTATGTAATATTTTAACTTATGATGAAGATTATTGAAAACTCCCTTATACTAAAATAAGCAAAAAAGTTAATACTTTTAATAAAAAATTATTGCAATTAAGATTAAACAAATTTATTTTTAATAATAAATATGGGAATTTTATAAAGGGGAGGTAGAATATTTCTAGAATAGACAATTCAATTTATATCAATATCAAGATTATTCAACTTATTTATAGAGCTTTTATATGCTAAAAGACTCAACTAATAAAATTGGATTTTTTATATTTCTATTTGTACAAACAAGTTTTGCACAAACTATCTTTCATCAAAGGAAATTTGGATTTGGATATAACTTAGGTTAAGCTTCTGTTAATGAAATTGAAATAATTGCATAATTATACTATAATTTATAAGCAATATTCTTTCTTATAAAAAAAGGGGCTCAAATGAAAAAATTATTTTTTATCCTTTTTGTTTTTTGTTACACTTCTTTATTTCCTCAAGAAAGTCAAAGATTTATTAATGTAAACGGAACATCTCAGCTTATTTTAAATGCAGATCAAATTGATTTCAAAATTCAAATAAAAGTAATAAATGATTCTGCACTGGAAAGTAAAACGTTAAATGATAAATATAGAAACGTCCTTTTGGCAATATTAAAAAATTATAATGTTAGCGCCAATGATATTGAAACATCCCCCTTAACTTTTGGAAAAAATTATGAATACAAAGACAGGGATAGAGTCCAAAATGGTTTTTACTCAATTGTAAATGTTTATTTCACTCTTAAAGATTTATCTAAATATTTTGATCTGACAAGTAAGCTTGCTGCAAACGAAAATTTTGAAGTATTAAGTTCAAGCTATAGTATTTCCGATTATGAAAAGCAGCATAAGCTTGCATATGAAAAAGCATTAATTGCAGCTAAGGAAAAGGCAGAATATATGTGCAAAACTTTAGGTGTTGCCTTAGACAAAGTTATTGAAATAGATGAAAATAATTCAAATGAAATTTATCCTAATCCTTTTAATACAACAACAAAAATTAATTCAGAAAACGGAAATGTAAGCGGAAAAGTTACATTAAGTAGAAGTGTAAGAGTTAAGTTTTCTATTAAATAACTTCATTTAATTGAATGAATGTATTGTAGTCGAAGATTATTATAAAATTTATTAGTAGGTTTATTATGAAAAACCTAATCAAATTTTCTGCAATATTAGTTTTGATTTTTCAGTTTGGTTGCGGTGTTACAAAAAATACTTTTTACTTGCAAAGTATTCAAATAAATGCCCCGGCAAAAGATCCTTCGGTACATATTATGAATGGGCAAAAAGCAGGTTCATTTACAATTACTCCACAAATTTCCATCAGTACAAATAATGACTTGCAGGGGAAAGCATCAAACCATACTTCTGTAAATTCAAATGGTGTTTTTCAAGTTGATTCAGGCTATGTTGACGGTAAATTAGTTTACTTCGAAGCTGATTCAAATTCATTTGATTTTAACGGAAAAAATCTAACATGGAGTTTTCCCGATTATAAAGTTGGATTAAATATGGACTATTGTCTAAGTGATCATATTGCTTTTGATATTGGTATGAATTATACTTCTAAAAGTTCTGCTTCTCTTGTCGGATGGAATGCAGGACTTGGTTTTTTCAGACAGAATAAATCTAATTCTATAAGAGTTGATGTGGGAGTTACCTGGCAGCAGGTTCAGTTTGATGCTTTAACTGTTGTGAAGACCGAATATGTTCCATACGGCGGAACTCCGCAGGAACCTGTTTTTACTTTTTTTAATGATGTAAAAAAAGAAAATTATTTGAACCCGTATATAGCACTTACTTATAATTCATGTTATCAGGAATCTCCAATTAATTTTTATATCAACTTAAGTTATTTTACACAGACGCTTTTTGATTTTACACCAAGCACTCTTAATTCGGCATTTTATCCTTTTAATTATGAAACTTCATTTAATGAAGATTTAAGAGGTGACGGCTCTGCAGCATTTATAGGATTTTCACCCGGAATTTATTTTGATTTAGATGAATCAACCAGACTTGTAACCGGAGTAAATATTTTGAAAGAGGTAGAATTAGATAATTCTTCTCAATCTGTTTTTATTTCACCAATGGTTCAGCTTAATGTAATTTTTTGATTAAAGTTTTTTCAAAATGAATCATAAAAGTTGATTTTTTAACTAAATGAGGCACTATTAAAATAAAGACCTCTTAAAATATAGAATAACTACGGAAAATTATTGGAATATAATTTGATTGAATATTTGCATATTTTTGTGTGTTTTTAAATGATTATGCAATTTTATGAGAAATATTCTATTTACTGTTTTATTAATTTCTTCAGTTTTTTACGGATTTAATTTTGGCAATTATGAATGGGAAAATATAAATAACCCTTTCTTAAATCCCGACTCAATTAAAATTCAAAAATGGCACGATGCAGATACATCGGCATTTTCCTTTACATTTGATGATGGTTTTATAACTGATTATGAATATGCAAAACCTGTTTTGGATTCATTCAATTATAAAGCAACTTTTTATATTATCACAGGCTTTTTAACTGATACTCTTCCGGGAATTTGGAGATACGGAACCTGGCAACAGTTTAAACAATTACATAATGAAGGACATGAAATAGGTTCGCATACAGTAACTCATCCTCACTATGCCAAACATTGAAATCGGGGATACTTTAACACCCGGGACAATGGAATACGAAGCATATCAATCCAAAAAAACTATTGATTCGATTTTTACAGATACAAAGTGTATTACAATTGCCTATCCTTATGCAGAATACGATTCGGATGTAATAAATGTTGTGAAAAAATATTATGAAAGTGCAAGAGCTCTTGATGTTGATCCTAATCCGTCATCGCTTCACGGTAATAAATATTATAAATTAACTTCCAAAGTTGTCGAGTTTAATCTGCCGAGAAATTCAACTCAAGATGATGAAGATGAATTTAATGATGTTGTAAATTGGCTTAACGAATCAATCGACAGCAGCGGCTGGGCGATATTAATGATTCATGAAGTTTTTCCGTTTAGTTTACTTCAGCAGGCTTTGGATGAAGATTCATATTACCCGATGACAACTGAATGGTTAACTCAATTATGCAGTTGGATTCAAAATAAAAATATTTGGGTCGGAACTGCCGCCGACATTACAAAATACATGCATGAAAGAGATTGCGCATCTTTTCAGTTTATTTCAAAAACGGATAATGAATATACACTTGATTTGACCGATACACTTGATAATTCAATTTATAATTATCCGTTAACTTTAGATGTGGTTATTCCGCAAAGTTGGGATTCACTTTTTGTTTATCAGGATAATCAAACTGCGGAATCAAAATTAATTCTTAATGAAGGAGAAAAAATTGCCAGAATAAATGTTGCTCCTGATAAAGGACAAATACTTTTAAAAAACTCACCGCTTTTAGCAGTTTACGATAATAAAACACTTCCAGAAGAATTTAATTTATTTCAGAACTATCCTAATCCTTTCAACCCTTCCACCAAAATCAAATTTCGGATTTCGGAATCCGGATTTGTTGCTCTAAAAGTATATGATGTTTTAGGCAGAGAAGTTAAAACTTTAATAAACAAAAATATGCAGCCCGGAAATTATGAAGTTATTTTCGACGGAAAAAATTTACCAAGCGGAATGTATATTTACAGAATTGAATTGAACGGTATATCTTTAAATAAAAAAATGTTACTTTTAAAGTAAGTTTTTAGAATAATTAGATAAATTTATTCACATAATTTTTTTAAGGGGAAATTATGAAAAAATTATTTTTACTAATTGTTTTGATAAGTTTCCCTGTCTTTTCTCAAGTTCCTTTTACAAATTCGCCAAACTGGACATCTTCAGACGCTTTTAACGTTGCAACCGGCGGAGCATTTGCAGATATAAACAACGACGGCTGGATAGATTTGGTAACGGCAAACGGTAATGATATTTCTCGCCAAAAAATTTCAGTTTATTATAATGACGGCACAGGCAATATCCCGAATCAGCCTTCGTGGAATTCCACTGATATTGATTATCACGGACATTTGGATGTTGGCGATATAAATAATGACGGCTGGATTGATGTTGTTGTTTCTGTTTATATCGGTCCGGGCGGGTTCGGAACTAAAGGCAAAGCAAAATTATATCTTAATAATCAAGGAACTTTGTCCTCAACACCTGATTGGGTATGTGCAGACGAATTTTATACTTTCAGCTGCGCTTTAGGTGATGCTGATAATGACGGTGATCTTGATTTAGCTGTCGCAACCGGAGAATCTTATACATCATCACCTGAAAAGTTTAGGATTTATTATAATAATTCAGGCACTTTTGAATCATTACCTTCCTGGGAAAGTCAAATTGCAAGTTATGCTTATGATGTTAATTGGTTTGATGTTGACAAGGATGGAGATTTGGATCTGATTTTTGCATGTGAGCAGTCACCAAACAAATTGTATTTAAATAATAATGGAGTAATAGAAACAACTCCATCCTGGCAGTCAACAGATGCAAGTCAGCAGGCCAATTCTTTAGCAATAGGAGATATCAATAACGATGGTTATCTTGACCTTGCAATTTCAGATAATAATCAGCTTGGCGGTCAAGGTAAATTCAAATTATATTTAAATAATAACGGAACTCTTGAAACTACTCCTTTTTGGACTTCGGCATTTTCAGGAACGGGCTCAGGGGTATTCCTTCATGATTTAAATAATGATGGCTTTGATGATTTGATAACAGGCGGATGGTGGCAGCCGATGAGAATTTATTTGAATTATAACGGCAATTTTAATTCAACTCCAGAATATACTTCATCAACCGGGAGTGTTGTTGAAGTAATTGTAATGAGTGATGTAAATAAAGACGGCAATGTTACATTAAACTACAATTTTGCAAACGAAGATAAAAAATTATTTTATTTTCCTAAAGTACCTTTACAGTCGATTAATTATATTCTTTTTGATACTTCTTCTGTAGATGTAAGCAATTATTGTTATGATCTTGAAACAGGATGGATCAGTTTTAATGATATCCCTTCAAATGTAAATAATATTATTGTTAATGTTGATATTTCTTATAATCAAGATATTGCTATTACAAACTGGGATTCCAATATTGGAAATTATATTTTCATAAATCAGAATCCTCCTGTTCCGGTTGAACTGACAAGTTTTACAGCAAAATTAATTGATAAAAATATAGTTTTAAATTGGACAACAACAAGTGAAACAAATAATCACGGGTTTGAAATTCAGCGAAGTAATAATCAAAAAGAATGGGCAACAATAGGTTTCAAAGAAGGAAGAGGTACAACATCCTCTGAACAAAATTATATTTATTCAGATAATATTTCTGATTTAAATTTTCAAAAGATATATTATAGATTAAAACAAGTTGATTTTAACGGGCACTTTAAATATTCAAAAATAATTAATGTTGATTTAATCCCATCCGGATTTGAGTTGCAGCAGAATTTCCCGAATCCATTTAATCCTACTACAAAAATCGGATTCGTGATTTCAGAATCAGGAGTTGTTACTTTAAAAGTTTATGATATGTTGGGAAGAGAAGTTAAGAATTTATTAAACAAAAACATGGAGCCGGGTGATTATGAAATTAGTTTCGACGGAACAAATTTGACCAGTGGGATGTATTTTTATCAAATTCAAGTAGGAAAATATTCAGCCATTAGGAAAATGATTTTAATAAAATAATTCTATTTGATTCACATTTTAAAAGGATAAAACAATGGGCAATCAAAATGAATTTCCTCTTAATTTTGATGTTGATTATCCGGAAAAACTTGATCGATTTACAACCTTCTTTAGAATAATAATTGCAATTCCGATTCTTATAATTTTAGGGTTGATCTCGGGACCGGAAGCCGGACATAGGATGAATGATAATGTAAAATTTATTTATAATGCCGGCGGACTTATTTTTGCGGCGACTTTATTAATGATTTTGTTCAGACAAAAATATCCCAAATGGTGGTTTGACTGGAACATTGCATTTACAAAATTTTCTTTAAGGGTTTGTGCTTATTTACTGCTTTTAAGAAGTGAATATCCTTCTACTGATGAAGAACAATCCGTTCATTTTGAAATTCCGTATCCGGATGTTCAAAAAGATTTAAATAGATGGATGCCTTTAGTAAAATGGCTTCTTGCAATACCGCATTATATCATACTAACTTTTTTATATCTGGCGGCATTTTTTTGTGTTGTAATGTCGTGGTTTGCAATTGTATTTGCAGGTAAATATCCAAAAGGATATTTTGATTTTGTAGTTGGGGTTATTCGCTGGTCATTAAGAGTAGATGCATATGCATTTTTATTGACAACTGATAAATATCCGTTATTTAGTTTGAAGTAAAAAGAATTTTAATTTAGTAATTTAATTATTCAGGGGCGTTATGAACACAAAATTAATTCTGTTAATAATTTTTTGTCTCTCACTTTATTTCTCTTCTTTAACAACAGCACAAAACTCCACCCAAAAATAAGCACTGAAACTGAAGATTGTATAAGTTGTCATGAAACTGTGACTCCGGGAATTGTTGCTGATTGGAGAACAAGTTTACATTCAAAAAATAGTTTTGATAAAGCATTTCAGAAACCGGAAATAGAGCGAAGAGTTTCAAGTAAAGATGTTAATGAAAAGCTGAAAAATGTTGTTGTTGGATGCTATCGAATGCCACAGTTTAAATGGTGAAAAGCACAAAGATAATTTTGAACATTTCGGATATAAGATAAATATAGTTGTCTCACCTAACGACTGCAGCACATGTCATAAAACAGAAGTCGATCGAGTATTTAGAAAGTAAAAAAGCATTTGCATATTTTAATCTAAAGAAGAATCCCGTTTATCATACCTTGGTTAATACAACAATTGGAGTTAAGAAAGTTGTAGATAAAGAAATTCAAAACTCAGATCCTACCGGTTTTACAGAAAATGAAACTTGTTTTGGCTGTCACGGTACTGAAATTAAAGTAGACGGGAAAATTAAAGTAAACAGTGATCTTGGAGAAATTGAAATTCCTAAATTAACTAACTGGCCGAATCAGGGAGTTGGAAGAATAAATCCTGATGGCAGTTACGGTTCCTGCACAGCCTGCCATCCAAGACATAGTTTTTCAATTGAAATTGCCAGACAACCCAACACTTGCGAACAATGCCATCTTGAACCGGATGTTCCGGCATATAATATTTTTGAAGAAAGCAAACATGGAAACATTTTTGAATCCCAGAAGGAAAAATGGAATTGGGAAGAAGTGCCCTGGAAATTAGGCGAAGATTTTAAGGGTCCAACATGTGCAGTTTGCCATAATAGCTTAATTGTAAATTCACAAGGTGATATAATTGCAAAGCGTTCGCATGATTTCGGAAGCAGACTTTGGGTTCGTGTTTTTGGTTTGATTTATTCTCATCCGCAGCCAAAATCCGGAAAAACTTTTGAAATTAAAAATCAGGATGGACTTCCGCTTCCAACTACATTTGATAATAAGAAAGCAGAGGGATATTTAATAAGTCAGAAAGAACAATTTGACAGAAAAACCAATATGATGAAAATTTGTTCATCCTGTCATGGTCAAAACTGGGTTGAATCTTATTTCGAAAAGATGGATAATACTTTAAAGGAAACTGATCAAATGGTTGAGGCTTCAACGCAATTAATTTCTGAAGCATGGAATAAGAAATTAGCCGACAAAACAAATCCGTTTGATGAGTCTATAGAACAGATGTGGGTCCAGCAATGGCTTTTTTATGCAAATTCCGTTAGATATGCTTCCGCGATGTCAGGACCAGATTATGCAGCATTTAAAAACGGCTGGTGGTACTTGACAAAAAACTTAAATGACATGCATCTTTTAATTAAACAAATGGAGGAACAGAAAAAATAATTAAATTTTTTATCCGTGAACATAATTTCTGTATTAAACATTTAATTATAAATTTATTTGTTTATAAAATAAGGGGAGAAAATGCCTTCATCGGAAGAAATATTAAATGGACTATTTGGGATAGTAAGCAAGTATCATTTTTATGCTCTTTTTTGGCACATTTTATTTTACTTATTGATAATTATTCTTTCCGCCGGCTGGAAACCAACAAACAAAATTTTATCTGTGATTTTAAGTTTTCCATTATTTTCTGTTAGTATATTTGCATGGATTGCAGGCAATCCGTTTAATGGATTTATGTTTGCATTTTTCGGATTAGTGTTATTGTTAAGCGGATTAAGAAATACAAATAAAAAAATTACAGTGAGTAATATACTTTTATAAATATTTTGGAATCATTAACAATTATTTATGGATTAGTATATCCTCATTTTATTCCGGATGCAAGTACTTTAACATATTTTTATTCTTCACCGATCGGACTTAGTACCTTGTCCGACATTATCAACAGTTATTGGATTTGCAATATTCTATACATGGATTTAAATCTAAAAAATGGTCACTATCTCTTTGTATATTAGGACTGATTTATGGTATTGTTGGAGTATTCAGATTAAATGTCCTTCTTGATATTGGTTTGTTGTTAGCTGCTATAATTTTAACATTACAAACTTATAAAGTAGGAGCAGCGAAGGAAGAAACAGTAAAAAACAGTTTAGTTTTTTAGTTAAAATTAAAAACCCGCTGCGTTAACACAGCGGGTTCTTTATTATAATATTCTATTTTAATTTATTTTCTTCTAATTAAAGAAGAACTTTATTTTACGATTCTGCAGTAACATGATGAGTTGTGTGCGGATGTTCGGTAATATTCCATATTGCCATGATGCCGATTAATACACCGAATACAAGAAAGTTCCATTGTACAAATAATCCGAACCATATACCGCTTAAGAAAAGCCATATACCTGCCGAACCATTAATAACACCCTGCCAGCTTTTATCTGTATAAGTATTCCAGAAACCGAATACAAATGCAACAGCTCCAGGTACCAGCATACTTGCCGGAGTTTGTAATGATGGAATAAATCCGCATAATATCAACCAAATACCTACTGCTAAATTAAACCATGCTTGCCACATAACTAATCCTTTCAATTATTCAACGTAACATTGAATATTATAAATATTGAACCGTATGCATGCAATAGTTTTAAATCAATAGTGCTTATAATCATTAGAATTTTATGCCTCAAATCAATATTTGCATAATATTAATATTATCCATATTAAATTAACTTTAAATAAAATTAATTTTCTTTTAATGAAAAAGTATTTATTAAAATGCTCTTTCTTTTGAAAAATTTATTGACTTATTTTTAACATTGCATTAATGAAGCAGTTAAATAAATTTATTTGTAAATTATATTAAAATGAAATACAAAAATTCAAATTAACTTATGCGGAGAATATTATGAAATATTCGTTTACGAACTTTCAATTTTATAATTATTTTAAATCATCCCTTTTTATATTGATAATTTTTCTATTATCAGCAAATATTATTTTTTCACAAAATAATAATCACAAACCAATTGATCCAAGACAACATCACGAAGTTAAAGAAGATGATTATGTCAAGGTAACTAGAAGCGCCCAGGCAAGATCCTCTGCATATAGTTTTTATGCAGATAACGTTTATACTGTCCAGGTAAATGTTGATGCAAGCGGACAAAATATAGTTGGTGATGCTGCAAACGAGCCTTCAATTGCAGTCGATCCGACTAATCATAATAAAATTGTAATTGGTTGGAGGCAATTTGACACTGTAACAGATAATTTCCGTCAAGCTGGTTATGGTTATACTACTAATCATGGACAAACATGGACATTCCCCGGAGTTATTCAGCCTGGCTTTTTTCAATCCGATCCGGTCTTGGGAGCTGATGCTGAAGGATATTTTTACTATAACAGTCTAACTGACGATCCGACTTTTATGACAAGGGTTTACAAATCCAACAACGGCGGCGCTTCATGGGATAACGGAGTTTTTGCGCAGGGCGGTGATAAACAATGGATGACTATAGATCAGCATAACGATCCCGGAAAAGGAAATTTTTATTCTTTCTGGACCAGTTTTTACAGCGTTTGTTATCCGGGTTTTTTTACCCGCTCAACGAATAACGGCAGCAGTTTTGAAGATTGTACTGTAGTTCCGGATGATCCTTTCATGGGGTACACTTGCTGTTGGTACCGGCGGAACGCTTTATCTTGCCGGAACCGGCACTTCCGATTTTGTAGTTGAAAAATCTTTAAATGCATATGATTCCAGTCAAACAGTTTCATGGAATATGTCAACAAGCGTAAATCTTGATGGTTACATTACTTCTGGGATTCCGCAAAATCCCGACGGTTTAGGAGGTCAGACATGGATAGCTGTTGATACTTCCAACGGTCCTTACAGTGGAAACGTTTACCTTTTATGTTCTGTTGTACGATATTCAACTTCAGATCCGCTTGATGTTATGTTTGCACGAAGCACTAATGGAGGAGCTACCTGGAGTCAGCCTGTTAGAGTAAATGATGATATTAGTACTTCAGCTTATCAGTGGTTTGGTACTATGTCTGTTGCGCCGAATCGGAGAATAGATGCCGTTTGGTTGGACACAAGAGATCATCCGGCAAATAATTTATCTGCATTATATTATTCGAATTCAAAAGACGGAGGCGAAACGTGGTCGACTAATGAAAGAATCTCCGATTATTTTGATTCTCATGTCGGCTGGCCGAATCAAAATAAAATGGGTGATTATTTTACTATGATATCCGATAGCACCGGAGCAAACTTAGCATGGGCAGCAACTTTTAATAATGAAGAAGATGTTTATTACAGTTATATAACAGACACAACAGGAATTACCCCTGTTGAACTTCAAGCTTTTTCCGCTTCACTGGAAGCTAATACAGTAAATCTTAACTGGATGACATCTACAGAAACAAACAACCGCGGTTTTGAAATTGAAAGAAGTTCCGATAAAGCAAATTGGAAAACCATTGGATTTAAAGAAGGAAACGGAACAACAACTGAACAGCATAATTATACATATTCAGATAAATCGTTTGATTATTCTAGTTCTAAACTTTATTATAGATTAAAACAAGTAGATTATGACGGCAGTTTTAAATATTCAAATATTGTAGAAGTAAAAATAGTTCCTGCAGAATATACACTTTCACAAAATTATCCAAATCCATTTAATCCGAGTACAAAAATTAATTATACTATTCCTCAAGAAAGTTTTGTGAATTTATCAATTTACAATATGCTTGGACAGAAAGTAATGACACTAATAAACGATAATGAAAAAGCAGGAAAATATGATGTTACATTTGATGCATCAAAATTGGCAAGCGGAGTTTATTTATATCGATTAACAGCAGGTAATTATGTCTCAGTTAAAAAGATGATACTTCAAAAATAATTTTATAATTAAATAAATTATCCCCGCTTATAGAGATTTTTATCTTTTGTAAGCGGGGATTTTTTTGTTAAAATCATCACTTATTTTTTACTAATCATTCAAAGAAAAAGCTTTTACTTTAGTTTCTAAAATCAACTGAATTAATTTAGATTTTACTGAATTGAAAATATTAATATATTAAACCCTAACCCGTCCTTCCCCTTAAAATTAAGGGGAAGGTCACATGCAGATGCGTATCACCCTTCTCTTTTGCAAAGGGAAGGGGAGAGGGACAGGTTAGAAAGGGAACAGATGACGAATCACTTCACCCTAAAACAAATGTTGCAGCTTAAAAGATAACTTTGTTAACCGATTTTACAAAAATTGAAAATTGAGTGCTGCTTAGTAATTCTTAAAAAGCATTTAAGAGAATTGAAAAAAAAATAAAAGATTTAGAAAATGAATAAGTATTTTAAACCCTAACCCGCCCTTCCCCTTAACCTAAGGGGAAGGTCATACGTAGATGCACATAGCCCTTCCCTTTTAGAAAGGGAAGGGGCGAGGGATAGGTTAGAAGGGAAGTGGAATGACGAAACTTTCAACAAAATAAATACTACAACTCTTAATAACCTCAAGCCAAACAATATGTTTTGCGTTCACATATCTTTATTATTAAATCTTCACAAAAATCAAACATCCATTTTTAACAATCAAAATTAATCTGTAAATTATTTGGAAAATAATAAAACAGTAGAGGTATGTTTTGAAGCTGATAAAAAATTTCTTCCTGCCGTTTTCAATCATTATAATTTTCATTTGTTTCTCAAATAATCTCAAAGCTCAAGTTAAACCTTCAAACATTACCTCAACGAATCAAATTAATGTTGTCCCTTCCGATCAGCCTTTTGCTTCTTATTGGTTTCCAATAGATATTTTAAACTGGTCCCCGACAACAGATCCCGATGCACCTTATAACCGTTCCGGTATTGCTTTAAAAGGTAGATACGTTGACAGCGTAACAAATGTAAATCCGAATGCAAGATATAATGAAGGAAGAGTAAATCCTTTATCTGCATTTGCACCTACTAGCGACAATCCATCGCAAGGAACATTAAATATTAATTATTATACATTCGGTTTCTGGCAGTATATTAACCAGCTTGTATTTTGGGGAGGCTCTGCCGGTGAGGGATTAATACTTGCTCCGAATCCAACAATAATAGATGCGGCCCATAGAAACGGTGTTAAAGTTTTTGGTAATGTATTCTTTCCACCGACTGCTTACGGCGGGCAATTTCAATGGGTAAATGATTTTCTGCAAAAAGAAGGAAATACTTTTCCGGTTGCAGATAAATTAATTGAAGCTGCACAATATTACGGATTTGACGGTTGGTTTATCAATCAGGAAACAGCAGGTGGAAATTCACAGACTGCTGTAAATATGAGAGAATTTATGACCTACATACAAGAACATTCTAATGTAGAAATTGAATGGTATGATGCAATGACCGAAAGCGGAAGTATTTCATGGCAGAATCAATTAGACACTCAAAACGATTGGTTCTTTCAATATGGAGATACGCTAGTTTCAAATTCCATGTTTTTAAATTTTTCCTGGTCTGCATCAGGATTAAACTCTTCTAGAACTTTGGCAAATAATTTAGGCAGAAGCGAATATGATCTTTATTCAGGTATTGATGTTGAAGCTAACGGTTATAATTCTTATGTAAATTGGAATGGACTTTTTCCTAATAGTCAAGCACATGTTACTTCTTTAGGAATTTACCGCCCGGACTGGTGTTACAATTCTTCAACAGGTTTAAATGATTATTATAACAAATCAAGTATTTTCTGGGTTGGCTGGAATCATGATCCTAGCAATACTACAACTTCAAACAACTGGAAAGGAATTGCTAATTATATTCCAGCTTTTACTCCAATAACAGAAGCTCCGTTCACAACAAACTTTTGCACCGGACAGGGTTATGATTTTAATATCAATGGAGAAAAACTTTCTTATCCCGAACTTTCTTCAAACGGATGGAATAATTTATCACTGCAGGATGTTCTTCCGACATGGCGCTGGGTAGTCCAAAGCAGCGGCACAAAACTTACTCCCGAATTTGATTTTTCTGATGCATATTACGGCGGAAATTGTTTAAAAATATCCGGCGACTTAACAAGCGATAATCTTATAAGATTGTATAAAGCAAATTGTCCGGTTTCTTCAAATACTAAATTTGATATAGCATTTAAAACCGTAAATATAGGTTCTGCAAATATGCAATTAGCAATAGCTTTTGCAAATGCTCCTTCTACTTATGTTTATTTTGATATCGGTAATACAACTGACACAAGCTGGAATTTAAAAACCTTTGATTTAAGTTCGTACAACGGACAAACAATATCTGAAATCGCTTTATTTTTCCCCGGAGGTTACGGAAACGGTTATCAAATTAAAGTTGGAAGAATGGGAATTTTTAACGGAAGTATAAATACTCCAAATCCGCCAACCAATCTTTATGTAGAAAATAAAGTTGTTGAACCGCAGGGTTTTGTTACGTTAAGACTAAGATGGGATCATTCTACGAGTGATGTTTACTATTATAATATATTCCGCAGAAACCAGGATAGTTCTTTAACTTATTTGGGAGGAACTGCCGACAATGCGTACTTTGTTCCTTATGTAAAATATGAACAAGGAGACAGTGCGGTATCTATTTTAGTTCAAACAGTCGGAAATGATTTTGGAGAATCATCATTTGCAGAAACTTCCTTTGAATGGTTTTCGCCTCCGGGAATTGCAGCAAATCCTTCTCCTGCCGATGGAGATTCAATTGCTGTTAGAAATGTTTCACTCGGATGGACACCTGGAAACGGTACAACTTCAAATGATATTTATATAGGCACTACAAACCCGCCTCCATTTGCAGCGAATATAACTTCGAATAATTATTATACTGGAATTTTAAGTCCATTTACAACTTACTACTGGCGGGTTGATACAAAAAATCAATACTATACAACCGAAGGTGATGTTTGGAGTTTTACAACTGGTAATTCAATAGCTGATACCAATGGTTATGCACTTCAATTTGACGGAACAGACGATTTACTGGATTGCGGAAACGGAAGTTCGTTACAGATAACAGGAAATCAAATTACGCTTGAAGCATGGATAAATGTAAATGAATTTAAAAGCCAGCCTTTTGCAGGAAGTGTAATTGTAAAAGATCAAGGCGGAATTGATGCCGGATATATGATAAGATGCGGCGGCGATGGAATTGTAAACTTTAATATCGGAAACGGGGGATGGCACGAAATAAATACGCCTTCCAATGCAATTCAAATAAACAGCTGGCAGCATGTAGCGACCACATACGATGGAACGACAATGAAAATTTATGTGAATGGAAATCTTGCTGCTCAGGGAAATAATCCAGGTTTAACTATCGGCAATGCTGTTAACAGTGATTTATTAGTCGGAGAATCTCCGGGATTTCCGGGAAGAGTTTTTAACGGAAAAATTGATGAAGTAAGAATATGGAATGTTGCAAGAACTCAATCTCAAATACAAAGTACTATGAATAAAATTCTTACACCGGAATATTATCAAACACCTGACAGCGGATTGGTTGGTTATTGGAGGATGGATGAAGGCACGGGACAAACTGCTGCTGATCTATCTTACTACTCTAATAATGCAACTTTAGGAACCACCCCGGATTCTGATGCAAGTGATCCGCAATGGGTGCAGGCAAATATTTTAATACTAAATGTTAAAAATCAAAAAAATGATAATACCGTTCCAACAGAATTTTATCTTTCGCAGAATTATCCCAATCCATTCAATCCAAGTACAAGTATTCAATATGCAATAAGCAGCAGGCAATTAGTTACCTTAAAAATATATGACATTTTGGGAAAAGAAGTATCTACTTTAATAAATAAAGAAATTGAACCGGGGAATTATACAATTAAATTTGATGCCGGCAATTTACCGAGCGGAGTTTATTTTTATAGATTAAAAGCAGGAAATTTTATTCAAACCAGGAAAATGATTTTACTGAAATAGAGTAAATTTGAAATTGTAATATCTCTTTCTTTACTATAGACGTATACTCAAATTTTCTAATTTATAAAAAGTGAACTATAAAGGTTCACTTTTTTTATGTCAATATTTATATGATTATAACAATCTATTAAAGAAAGTTAATTAATTGTGATCAATTTGTGATGAAATAAATTGTAAAAAATTGCATTTAGACATCAAGACAATTCTTCGCTTTTAATTTAATGGAGTTTGAAATGAAAATATTATCCTTTCTTTTTTATTTCGGCTTTTCTACACTATGCACAGCACAAATCACTTGGCATACACAAAACTCCGGAGTCAATAGGGAATTAACAGGCGTATCTTTTGTCGACCAAAACAACGGCTGGATTTGCGGCTGGACTGAAACCATGCTTCATACAACTAACGGGGGGACCGACTGGATACAACAAACAATCCCTCCGAATAATGCATATTATAATGTGTTTTTTACTGATCTTCAAAACGGATGGGCTTGTGGATATGCCGGACAAATAATCCATACAACTGATGGAGGACAAAATTGGGTAGTGCAAACTTCTCCAACTAATACTGATCTATATAGTATTTTTTTTATAAATCCGGAAGTTGGATGGATTGCAGGAGGTGATGGAGGAAGTTTTCCGTCTTATATTAATCACAGAGTAATCTTGTCCACTACTAATGGCGGAAATACATGGTCAGTGCAAATAGGTCAAGCTTACCAATCTCAATTAAAAAGTATAGTTTTTCTTGATGATAATATCGGCTATGCTGCCGGACTTTCGGGAATAATAGAGCATACAACTGACGGAGGTAACAATTGGATAGAACAACAAGTGATCTCAAGTTATGATTTCAGTGATGTATTTTTTTC
This sequence comes from uncultured Ignavibacteria bacterium, assembly GCA_963713505.1. GTDB lineage: Bacteria > Bacteroidota > Ignavibacteria > Ignavibacteriales > Ignavibacteriaceae > CAVQMC01. The sequence goes on from CAVQMC010000011.1 coordinate 164,238, forward strand.
TAATGATTCTACCGGATTTGTTGTCGGGGATTATCTTGGTTTGCCTCATTACGGTGTTATTTTTAAAACCACTAACGGAGGTGTCAATTGGAATGAAATACCCTTGGGTGCAGACGAACTAATACTCGGTATTTATTTCACGGATGAACAAAACGGCTGGGCTGTTGGCAATGATTACGGAAGCGGTAATATAGGTATTGTATATCGAACTACTGATGGCGGTGATGTCTGGTCAAAACAAACCATTCCGTTAGTTGATGCTTTGTTTAGCGTATTTTTTATAAATAATACAACAGGTTGGGCTGCCGGTCATATTGGAACTATTATTGCGACTGATAATGTTACACCAGTAGAACTCTCTTCATTTACTGCAGAAGTTGAAAATAATGATGTCAATCTAAATTGGCAGACAGCTACCGAAACAAATAACAAAGGTTTTGAAATTAAAAGATCAAACTCGAAATCCGAAATCAAAAATCAGGAATGGGAAGCAATTGGTTTTGTAAACGGACATGGTACATCAACTGAAAAAAACAATTATTCTTTTGTTGATAAAAATCTTCAACCGGGACGTTATTCTTATAAATTAATTCAAGTAGATTACGATGGAACAAGGAATGAATCGAAAATAATAAATATAGATATAAATTCTCAACCTTCTGATTTTAGTTTAAAGCAGAATTACCCGAATCCATTTAATCCTTCAACTACAATCGAATATTCTATCCCTAAAAGTTCGGAAGTTAAATTAAAAATATATAATACATTAGGTGAAGAAATAAAAACATTGGTTAATAGCTTTAAACAGGCTGGTAAATATAAAGTCAATTTAGATCTATCAAAATTTTCAAGCGGAGTTTATTTTTATAGATTGAAAGCAGGCAGTTACAATCAAACCCGAAAAATGATTTTACTGAGGTAGAAAAATTCTTTTATTAGTAATTATAAAATTGATCGTTTAATTGGCAATAGAATACAAATGTATTAATTTTAAAATATGATAAATTTATTTTACTGCTAATTAAAAATGAAAACTTTTCGAACTATTCTGCTGATAATTTTAATACCTGTTATTTTAAGGGGTCAAGATCATCATACCTGGACATACAATAAAGCTATTTATGAAGTAAATGTAAGACAATACACTGCAGCAGGTACTTTTGCTGCATTTGAAACTCATTTAAACCGGCTTAAAAATTTAGGAGTTGGAATTCTGTGGTTTATGCCCATTCATCCGATTGGAGTTGTTAACCGACTTGGTTCTTTGGGAAGTTATTATTCTGTTAAAGATTATTACGGTATTAATCCGGAATTTGGAACTTTGGACGATTTCAAAGCACTTGTTGATTCAATTCATTCAAAAGGAATGTATGTTATAATGGATTGGGTAGCAAATCATACATCATGGGATAATGACTTAACTGTTTCTCATCCCGAATGGTATGTCCACGATGGTAATGGAAACTTTGTACCTCCTCCGGGAACCGGACTGGACTGATGTAATTCAATTAGACTATAGCAAACAAGGTTTAAGAGATTATATGATAAATGCAATGAAGTATTGGATTAATGAATTTCACGTTGACGGATTTAGATGCGATGCGGTAAGTTTTATGCCTCTTGATTTTTGGACCGAAGCGATTGCTCAACTAAAAGCTTTAAAGCCGGACCTATTTATGATTGCAGAAGATGACGGTACTCGAATATCAATCAGCGGGTTTTGATATGACATATGCATGGGGATATCATGGATTTGGAGGCGGTGTTTTAGTTAATATAGCCAACGGAACAAATAATGCTAATAATTTAATGAACTATATAAATCAAGAAAATACTAATTTTGATTCTACACATTATAGAATGTATTTCACATCTAATCATGATGAAAATTCCTGGTATGGTACCGACTTTGAGGAATTTGGAAATGCAACCGAAGCCTGTATTGCTTTAACAACTTCCTTTAGAAGTATGCCATTGATATACAGCGGCGAAGAAGCAGGTTTAGATCATAGGCTTTTATTCTTCGATAAAGATCAAATAATATGGAGAACTTATCCATTAGCCAATGTTTATACAAAAATATTTAATCTAAAAAAAGAAAATAAAGCCCTTTGGAACGGAACTGACGGAGGTAAACTAGAAAGAATTTCATCAACCGATAATAACAATATATTTGCTTTTACAAGGTCAAAGGATGACTGTAAAGTATTTGAAATATTTAATTTATCAGATCAAACTCAGACTTTTACATTACAGGGAACATCCTATGTCGGAAGTTATCAAAATTTATTTACGGGTGATTCGGTCTCTTTTGCAGAAAATACTAATATGACTTTACCCCCTTGGAATTATAAAATATATGAATACGGCGTATTAATATCGGATGTAAAAAATATTCAAGATAAACCAACTGAATTTAATCTTTCACAAAACTATCCAAATCCGTTTAATCCGGATACCAAAATTGAATACAGTATTTCTAAAAGAAGCAATGTTTCAATAAAAGTTTATGATATTTTAGGAAATGAAATAACTACACTAATTAACAATGTTGAACCGGCAGGAAATTATAAAGTGATTTTTAACGGGAATAATTTATCCAGCGGAATATATTTCTATATAATTCACGCAGGAAATTTCATACAAACTAAAAAAATGGTTCTTTTAAAGTAGAATTTATATTACAAAGTATTAATAAAGTTTATTAATTAATATCATATCTTTTATCCCGTATTTAAGGAAAACATTGAAATTTTTAATAAAAGTGATATTTTTTAATTAAAATAAATAAAAAGCAATTTCTTTTCTTCTTCATTTAATAAAATTAAACGGATTTTCAATCAAAAATAATAATTCTTGTATTCCTGGTTATTTACTTTAATTTAAAAGAAAGCTAAATTGCACACAGACCTCAGTAATACTTCGTCGGTGCATTCCTATTTAAGTATTCTGAAATCAAAATTAAAATTATTTAAACCAACATAAGGAAAAGTTAAATGAACATTTACGTGGGAAATCTTTCAAAGGATGTTACCGATAATGATCTCGAAGAGTTGTTTTCAACTTTTGGTATTATAAAAAGTGTGAAAGTAATAAAAGATTTATTCAGCGGAGAGTCTAAAGGGTTCGGATTTGTGGAAATGGCTAGTGATAATGATGCACAAAAAGCAATTACCGATTTGAATACAAAAGAATTAAAAGGTAAAAAAATCGTTGTTAATGAAGCCAGACCAAAAAGAGATAACCGCAGAGGCGGCGGTGGCGGCGGACGCGGCGGCAATAGAGGCGGCGGTGGTGGAAACCGCGGCGGCGGCGGCGGGAAGACGCGGCTGGTAAAAATATTTTTTAATCTAAAAGTATTCTATTGTATTAAATTTTTTGTTTAAACAATAAAGCGGCAAACTATAAGTAAAATATTCTGCCGCTTTATTTTTATCACTTCTTTATTACTTAAGCAGGATCATCTTTTTTACATTTATATAATTGCCTGCTTTAATCCTATAAAAATAAATCCCGCTTGAAACCGATAAACCAAAATCATTTTTACCGTTCCATGTAACATTATGTTGTCCTGCACTCTGAGTTTCATTTACTAATGTACGTATTTTTTGACCAATTTCATTAAATATATCAAGAGTAACCGTTTGATTTTCCGGAAGCTGGTAACTGATAATTGTAGAAGGGTTAAACGGGTTTGGGTAATTCTGCATTAAATCATAAGTCTTAGGGATATTATTTGATAATTGTTTTATATCATTTACAGTTGTTGTATCTGCTATATAAGCGGTTATCATTAAATTTCCTGCAGTGAAGTATTGCCATCCATCTGTTCTAGTAAAAAACATACCTCTTCCGGAATTTGGCGGATCAGTATCAACACCAATTCCAGGAGCCGAAGGGCTTTCGGGCAAATAATTAACAACAACCCAGAAGTCTCCTGATGTTAACCATGGGGGATCATCTCCCGGCAATGTAAAATTAATAGTACTTACATTACTATTATTAGACATCACGGTATATGGCCCGGCTAAAGTTTTACTTCCGGGCATTCCTGAACTGTCATTTATAATGGTAAAATTGAAGGGAGCGCCTGAATTAACTATTGTACTTAATTTAACTACACGTGAAGGATAAAAAGTCGGAGTGAATCTTACAGCAAATTTATTATTGTCAAAAGTTGAATTGACGATATAGAATATTTCATAAGTGCTGTCATCATAAACTATGGGAGTAAGTTCGGGATCAAAACATGCAAAATTTCCAATAGATGAACTCATTGGGCTTAGCATAGTATCATTATTATGAATTATATAAGCATTCATAGAATATTCATACCATCTTCCGCATAAAACACTGTCATCAAGAAATGATTCAACACCTTGATTATAACTAGAGAAAAATTCACCGTTTTTATAAACATTCATAGTCGGTGCTGAAGGTAAAGGATAATTATTTAATCCTAATGTTGGGTCACTCCAGCTTAACATTAGACTATTTCCTTGTTTATCAACGGAAATATTATTTGGTGTTTGAGGCGGTGAAGGCAGTTCAATATTTATTTTTACTCCGCCAAAATATTGCGGGATAAATACACTATGCATATTCTGCGGCCACCAGCCGTCAAAAACTGCATTACCTGCATTTCTTTCTATAAGAAAAGCCCCTAATCCAACTGTATTATTTGGACCATATACTTGAAGCTGGTAACCATTCATAAATCCCATTGGAATAGCAACTTCACCTTGAAGATGTCCGGAAGCATCTGAAAAATCAACTTGAGCATTTGAAATAGTAGTTACATTACCAACACCTCCGCCGGTGAAAATTTGACGGAATCTTAAATCCGAACCGCTAGGATGCCAATAAGCCCAGAAATTTCCTTCTTGAAAAATTGGTGCTGCATTTTGTGGTTCGAAATTTCCGTTATCATTATCATCAAAATATAATCCTATTCCTTCGTTATCATCAAGTGTTGTGTCCAGAAAATCTTCTCCGGCAACATAAAGCATTTGAGTTTGGGTATCATATTTAAAGTACATAAAAACAGAACCACGAGGTTTTGGTGATCCGCTGCCATAACCTAATACATCAGATATATCTACTTTTACAGCATCGTCCCACTCACCTGGTGATAAAACTCCATCTATTACAGGAACTGAAGCCATAGGTGCATTAACATTAAACGTAAGAAGAGAATCATTAATCATTCCCAATACTTGGTTTGAATAGGGACTTTCACCTGTGCCGTTAAATATTGTAATTACATAATAATAATTTGTTAACGGATTCGCACTTGCATCTATATAACTTAACTGTGAAGCATCAACACTGGCAATTTTATTATATGGTCCACCGCTGATTGAACTTCTATAAATTCCGATACTGTCTGCTAAAAGCTGATTTGAAGATATCCCGTATTGAGGCTGTTCAATTTTACCGGGTTGAGAAACTACCAATTTCTCTTTTGCTGATTTTGTAATTGTAGTAATACCGTTAAAATATTTGTCTCCGACTGCTTTTAAAATTTCAGTTTTATGATTTTGCAAAAATGTTGTCCAATTAAGTTCTATATCTCCATTTGAATCATTAGAAGCAATTAAAGAAGGCGCTTGTGTCTCGAAAGCACTTCAGATTAAAGTTTACACCGGAGGTATTATTTCCATCAGTGACTACAATATTTGAAACATTTCCAAAATTATATCCTGGCTTTTCTGCAGTTAAATTATAAGTACCTGCCGGAATGTTTTGTATTATATAGTATCCGGTTGAATCTGTAACTGCTGACCTTATGGTACCCAATGCATTAATTGTAACTCCACTATTATTACTCGTTCCGTTGAGTGTTACAGTTCCGCTAATACTGCCGCCGCCCAGATCAATATTTGCCAAATATACAAGCCCTCCGCTTCCAAAATCTCGAGCATGCACTGCCTTGCCACCTACAAAAACTCTTTTTCCGTCAGGACTTAAATCTACAGCAAAAAAGGAGCCCGGAGAATTAATTTGATATGAAACAACACCAGTAGCGACATCAAATACAAAAAGATCCGGCCCTGAATTATCCAGAGGTCCCCAGGAAACTGCTGCAGCTACTCTTCCGTCATCGGAGATTGATATATCAGCAACAAGATCACCGGCACCATTATATATCCATTTAGGGGTTCCATCACCGTAGGTATTAAATGCAATAATAGAACCATCATAAGTACTGCCGTTGATGAACAGCAGTGTTCCGGCTAAAATTGTACTGCCGTCTGCAGAAATACCTACAGAAGAAGCCCAATTGGTATAAGTTCCGGAAGGAACTCGATAATTCCAAAGAACATCATATCCATTTGTAGAACTGTTAAAAATTCTTGCTTGTACAAAACCGTTATTATCTGCAGTTGCAATTATTTTACCATCACCGCTTATTACTGCCGGAGCTTCGGAATTATCTAAAGTATGATCCCAGATGATAGATCCATCCGAAGGATTTAAAACATAAATATGGTAACGTCCGTTAACAACTATTTTATTTCCACTGGCAGAAAATTTAGCTCCGGTCCAATTACCTATTACACTATAAGATACATTTACCGTCCAATTAACAGATGGTGTAGGATTTGTTAAATCAACTGAATAAATCACACCGGTTGAAGCATTTCCTATTGCTTGAGCAAGGAAAACTGCTTGTGATGCATCTCTTGAAATAGTTGCATACGTTGCATATAAAGAATCCGGTAAAGTGAATTGAGATAGTAATGTATTTGATGTGTCTAAAACGTCAAACTCAGACCCGCGTGATAGTACAATAAAACCTTGAGAAATATCAACACTTGGATCATTAGGCGCAGTTGAATATTCCCAAAGAGGAGTATTATTTACATCTGTATATCTCGAAACCCTCATATTATTCAAACCCCAGCCGACTACCGGAATAGAACCGTCGGAATTCATTTTAGTAAAATTAGCAATTGCTAGGGGATCCTGATAGGACCAAATTACATTACCCCCCATTACATATTTAGGCGAACTGCTTTTTGGTTTTATATTCTCAAGAATATTTGAACTTTGATTCTGTGACTTATTTTTTTCTGGAATTGTTTGGTATGCAGTCTTATTTCCATCTTTTAGCAACTTTTTTTCCGCAAAACTTCTATTTTGACTATGTATGTTTATCGAAAAGAAAATGAAGCTAAAAAAAACAAACATTAACACTGAAGAACTTTGTAAAAAAGATTTCATATATACCTCTCTCAATAAAAATCGTTTAGTATATAAAATTAAATTTAGCCCCTTTGTTTATTATGCAATATGTCTCCTATAATTGTTTGAAAAAATTTGTGAATTTGATTCAGTAAATAAGAAAAATTTATTAATAAAGGCGGTTAGTTTAAATAATTTATTCTTCGGTTTGAATATCAGATTTTTCTTTAAAGAAATGGAATTAATTTTCGTCATTTTTTCTTCTAGGAGATAAATTGGAGAACACTATTCATATTAAAAAAATGTTAGATATTTATCAACAATTAATTCTAAACTATAATTAACATAATATTAATATTTACTTTTAGTTAATTCAATATCCTATTCTTATTAATCTTTTGAATGTGTTTTGATATACAAGTTTATCTTAATCAAAGTAAGGAAATACAAAAATTTTTACTTTATTCTTAAATATTAATAAAATTTTGGAGATTGCAAATGAACATGAGATTTTTAGGTAATTCCGGTGTAAAAGTTTCAGAACTTTGCTTTGGCGCAATGACTTTCGGCGGCAAAGGTTATTGGAAAATCATTGGAGAAGTTGAACAAAAAACAGCTGATCAATTGGTCGGAACGGCTATTGACGGAGGTATAAATTTTTTTGATACAGCCGATGTTTATTCCGAAGGTATGTCTGAAAAAATATTAGGAAAAGCTCTTGGTCCAAAACGAAAAGATATTATACTTGCCACAAAAGTTAGAGGAAGAACCGGTCAAGGTCCTAATGATATTGGTTTATCCAGGAAACATATAATTGATAACTGCAATGCAAGTCTAAAAAGATTGGGAACTGACTATATCGATTTATATCAGGTTCATAGTTTTGATCCCGTTACTCCGCTGGAAGAAACATTACGCACTTTGACTGATTTAGTAAGAGATGGCAAAGTTCGTTACATCGGTGTTTCTAATTATACCGGCTGGCAGCTGATGAAAGCTCTTGCAATTTCCGAAAAATATAATTTGGAAAAATTTGTTACGCTGCAGGCACTTTATTCTCTTATTGCCAGAGATCTTGAAAATGAATTAGTTCCTTTAAGTCTTGATCAAAATTTAGGAATACTTCCGTGGAGTCCTCTCGGCGGAGGATTTTTAACCGGAAAATATAGAAGAGGTAAAAAGCGTCCGGACAATGCAAGAAGATCTGATCCAAACGATCAATTTCTGCAATTTGATGAAGAAAAAGGTTTTGATATTGTTGATGAACTTGAAAAGATTGCAAAAAATCATAATGCTACTATAACACAAGCTGCTTTAAATTATCTTTTAAGAAAACCTGGAGTTAGTTCAGTAATTATCGGAGCTAGAAATAAAGAACAACTTGCTGATAATTTAAAAACTTCAGATTGGGAAATGACTAAAGAGGAAGTAAATTCTCTTGATGAATTGAGCACTCCGGCAAGAGTTTATCCTTATTGGATGCTGCAAATGCTAAATCAGGATAGATAATTTATTAATAAATCAAGAATCAAAATGGAAAATGAATTATTTACTCCTCTTAAGATTAAGGGAATCGAACTAAAAAATAGAATAGCTGTATCTCCAATGTGTCAATATTCCAGCGTTGACGGTGTTCCAAATGATTGGCATTTAGTTCATTTGGGAAGCCGTGCAGTAGGTGGAGCAGCATTAATAATTACAGAAGCAACAGCCGTATCCCCTGAAGGAAGAATATCACCAGATGATGCTGGCATTTGGAATGAAAAGCAGGTTGAAGCAAATAAAAGAATCACAAAATTTATAAAATCACAAAACTCCATTCCAGCTATTCAACTTGCTCATGCTGGTAGAAAAGCTTCTACTTATTCGCCATGGAAAGGGAAAGGTGAAGTAATTGAAAAAGAGGGCGGCTGGCAGACAATAGCTCCGAGCAATATACCTTTTGCAGAAAATTATCCTAAACCAAATGAAATGAGTAAAGATGATATATTTAAAGTAATAGAACAGTTTAAATCAGCGGCTATTAATAGTATTGAGGCAGGATTTGAAATAATTGAATTACACATGGCTCATGGTTATTTGGTTCACGAATTTTTATCTCCATTTTCAAATCATCGTAAAGATGAATACGGAGGATCATTGGAAAACAGATGCCGTTTTGCTTTGCAGCTTGTTGAGAATGTAAAAAAAATATTCCTAAAAATATGCCATTATTTGTAAGAATATCTTCTACTGATTGGAAAGATGGAGGTTGGGAAATAGAACAATCGGTTCAACTTAGCAAATGGTTAAAGGAGTTAGATATTGATCTTATTGATTGTTCGAGCGGAGGAAATATTCCTGACGCCAAAATACCTGTTGAAGCCGGATATCAAGTCCAATTTGCTGAACGAATAAGAAAAGAAGTAAATATTTATACAGGAGCAGTTGGAATGATAACAGAGGCTAATCAAGCGAATAAAATTATTTACGATGGGCAAGCTGATATTGTTATACTTGCTAGAGAAATGCTGCGGGATCCTTATTGGCCTTTGCACGCAGCTAAAAAGTTAAATGTTGATGTTGATTGGCCCATTCAATATTCGCGGGCAAAATAATTTAGTCGCTGATTTAATTTAGTTTGTAACAAAGTAAAATAAATAGAATTGTTGAAAGGCTGGATCTTATTTAATTAAAAAATTTACAATAATAACTAAATTGAATCTTGATTATTATTGAGTTCTCTGATATTAAATAATTTTGTCTTTAAAGCTTTTTCTGCATGCTGTTCTTCTAAGTAATTTATTTTAAAATTCAACCTGTCTACTTTGCTGCTTCTGGTTTCCAAAAGTTTTCTCTCAAGGTATTTTTTTGATTCTAAAAGTTTATCAAGTTCTGAATTTAAATATTGAATTTTAGCATTTACGGATTCAAGTTCATCCATTTTGTTTAAAATTGATTCAATATTAAAAGCATTCATTGTGACCCTCTAAAAATTTTCGAATTAATTTTATAAAAAAATCTCTACTCAGACAAATTAAATTTTCAGCAGCAGCGATTTTATTGTCTCAGCGCAAAACTAATCTGATGAAATCGCAATAAATCTAAGTAATTAATAAATATTTAATTAAAAGTTAATTTTCAATTTCACATTAATTATAAGATAAAATTAAAATTAAAAGATTGAGTTTGAAATATTGATTTGTTTCAAATGTTGCTAATAGTCTATGAAAACAGTAATTATTGTCACAAAAAACTTGTGTTAAAGTTACTACTTTAATTTTCAAGTTATATCAACATATTCAGGGCAATGCAGCAAATAATAAATTTCTTCAAAAATCTTTTTGTTTCAGGCTCATCAGAAGCTTACGATATAAATACTCTTTTTTTGAGATATATGATTTTAGCAGGATTTATTGTTTTATTAGTTGCAAGTTTGGTTATTTTTGGGGCATTTAAATACAGGGCAAAAATAAAGTCTAACGAGCCTAACCAGGTTTTCGGAAATAAAAAACTTGAACTTACATGGACAATTTTTCCCTTACTTGCTGTTACATTTTTTTTCTTCCTCACTATAAAAACAATGAGCGAAATTAATAAACCTTTTATAAGCAAGAATAAACCGGATATAATTATTGTTGCTCACCAATGGTGGTGGGATATGAGATATCCTAAATATAATGTAGAAACCGCTAATGAACTTCATATTCCGGTCAATAAAAAATTATTAGCAAGAATTGAATCTGCGGATGTAATACATGATTGGTGGGTTCCTGAACTGGGAAGAAAGATTGATGCTGTGCCGGGAAGAATTAATTATACATGGATTGATGCAGATACAGTTGGTGATTATGAAGGAACCTGCAGCGAATACTGCGGAATGCAGCATGCATGGATGCGAATAAAAGTTATTGCAGAATCTCAAACTGATTTTGATAAATGGATAAAACACCAGCAGCAAATTCCTGGTTTGCCAAAAGATAGTGTTGCGTTAGAAGGAGCTAAATTATTTCAATCTAAAACTTGCGCAAGTTGTCATTCTATTTCCGGTACTCCTGCAAGTGCATCTATTGGTCCAAACTTAACTCACTTTGCTTCGAGGCAAACTATACTTAGCGGAATGCTTCCAAACAATGATAAAAATTTAAAACACTGGCTAACAGATCCTCAAAAAGTTAAAGAAGGTGCGCGTATGCCGGATTTTCTTTTAAGCAAAAATGAAGTTAATGAACTGGCAGCTTATCTGGAAGGATTAAAATGAGTTATGGAATAGAAATACCGGAACAAATAGAGTCCTTACCAAAGTTAAGATCCGCAAACGGATTTTTACAATGGATTTCTTCAGTTGATCATAAAATGATCGGAATAATGTATCTGTGGACTTCATTAATTTTTCTAATGATAGGCTTTGGTGAAGCAATGCTGATGAGAATCCAGCTTGCACAACCCGGAAATACGGTTTTATCTCCTGAGGCATATAATCAAATTTTTACAATGCATGGGACAACAATGATATTTTTAGTTCTTACTCCCATGTTAATTGGATTTGCAACTTATTTGCTTCCTTTAATGATCGGTGCAAATGAAATGGCATATCCAAGATTAAATGCATTTAGTTTTTGGATTTTCTTTTTCGGAGGTTTACTCCTTTATTTTAGTTTTTTCGCAGGCGGAGCTCCGAATGTAGGCTGGTTTAGCTATGCACCTTTAAGCGAAAAATTTTACAGCATAACTTCCGGTGTGGATTACTGGGCTCTCAGTATTTTATTAATGGGGATTGGTACAATAGGCGCTGCATTAAATTTTGTAGTAACAACTTTAACAATGAGAGCTCCGGGTTTAGCTTTAACTAAACTCCCATTATTTGTTTGGATGGTTTTTGTAAATGCGTTTTTAATTCTGGCTGCGTTTCCTGTTCTCAATGCCGGTTTAGTTATGATATTAATAGATAGGATCTTAAATGCTCACTTTTTCTTAACAACATCAGGCGGATCAGCTGTTATTTGGCAGCATATTTTTTGGACATTCGGACACCCTGAAGTTTACATATTAGCTTTGCCGGCTTTTGGTATAGCTTCGGAAGTCATACCGGTATTTTCAAGAAAACCAATATTTGGATACGAATTTGTCGCTGCATCCACGGTAGCAATTGCGTTATTGTCTTTTGGTGTGTGGGCTCATCATATGTTTGCAGTTGGATTAGGAACAACTTTCGATGCTTTTTTTGCCGCTACAAGTATGCTGATTGCTGTACCAACCGGCGTCAAGATTTTTAATTGGATAGCTACTATGTGGGGCGGTTCAATTCAATTTAAAACAGCCATGCTTTTTGCAGCGGCTTTTTTAATTGAGTTTACTATCGGCGGTTTAAGCGGAGTTGGATTTGCAATTGTTCCGATAGATTGGAGATTAACAGATACATACTTTGTTGTTGCTCATATTCATTATGTATTTATTGGCGCTTCGTTAATTTGCGGATTTGCGGGGGCTTATTATTGGTTTCCGAAAATGACCGGTAAAATGCTCTCAGAGAAAATAGGGAAGTGGCATTTCTGGTTATTCATTATAGGATTTAACTGTACATTTTTTGTTTTCCATTTTCTCGGATTACTTGGAATGCCGAGAAGGGTATTTACTTATCCCGATCTTCCTTATTTAGGGTCATTAAATATGTTTTCAACTATTAGTGCAGTTGTTCTGGGAATATCTTTCTTTGTATTTATATGGAATATTATATACAGTTTAAAATACGGCGAGGATGCAGGCGATAATCCATGGAATGCCTGGACACTGGAATGGCTAACGACTTCACCGCCGCGAATAAAAAGTTTTGAATCCGTTCCGCTTGTAAAAAGCAGACGGCCGTTGTGGGATTTAAATCATCCTGATGATCCCGACTGGAAAAGGAAAAAGTGAGAATAAATTATGAATAAAAATAAACTTATGATGTTAATATTTGTCGGTTCGGAAGCATTCTTCTTTCTTGCATTAATAATATCATATGTTTATTACAGTCATCCCGGAGGAGATCTATCTTCAACTGCTAAATATTTAGATTTTAAGAAAACATTAATATTCACAATATTTCTGTTATCAAGCAGTATAACAATCTGGGTTGCAGGTTCAAGCTTAAAGAAAGGGAAAAGGAAATCTTTAATTGCCTGGCTTATATCAACTATAATTTTAGGTATTGTATTTTTATTTGGTCAAGGTAGTGAATATGAAAGGTTAATCAATTCAAATGTTACGGTTAGTCAAAATGTTTTTGGTTCATCATTTTTTACTCTTACCGGATTTCATGGAATACATGTTTTAATCGGATTAATAGTCTTAACGGTTATGACGATAATGTTATTAAGTAGAAAGTTTGAATCGATCGAAGAAACAGCATTTGAGTCAGCATCAATTTATTGGCATTTCGTTGATGCCGTTTGGATAGTTGTATTTAGTGTTGTTTACATTGGAGCAATAATATGAATTCTTCACAGCTATTATTAGGGTTCTGGCATTGGAATATTTTCGCATTAATAATAACTATTTTATTAATATCATTTCATTTGGTAACAAATAAGTACAGACTTACAAAGAAGAGTATCAACTTTTTTGCCGGTGTAATAATTTTTGTGATTTCAACTTTTTCTTCACTTGATTATCTTGGCCGCAGCTACTTGTTCAGTGCGCATATGATTGAACATATTATAATACTTTTAGTCGTGCCGCCATTGCTTATTAACAGGGACAAATAAAGAATTTCTCGAGAAAGTTTTCAGTAAAAGTAAGTTTAATAAATTCGGCAGTTTTATTTTTAATCCTCTTATAGCCTGGTTTCTCGGTGTCGGTTCAATGTGGTTCTGGCATATTCCTTATCTATTTGAATTAATGCAGCGTTATCCATTCGTCCATTTTTTGCAGATGATTTCGCTATTGATTTTAGGAATTATTTTTATTTGGCCGGTTTTTACTCCAATCAAATTAAGGAAGTTTCAACCTTTACAAAGCGCGTTATATTTATTTTCTGCTTGTGTTGGATGTACTGTTCTTGGAATTTTTATAACGTTTGCTCCGGTCGGAATGTATAGTGTTTACTATACAGGGAATGATCCGGCCATATCTAAATGTTATTATAAATAACTGGGGAATTACTCCCGAAGTTGACCAGGAAATGGCGGGATTAATAATGTGGGTTCCGGCTTGCATAGTTTATTTAACAAATATATTAATATCTTTAGCAAAGTGGTATAAAGCACCGGAAGTAGAAAACCCGGATAAAATTGTATTCCATAAAGGCTGATTAAAACTTTATAAAGGAGACAATGCAAATTGGATGAAAATAAATTAAAAGAACTTTCCGATACATATCCATTAAGTCCTTCAGTACCGGAAAAATTACCTAAAGCAACCTTCTGGCCTATATTTTTAGCTTTTAGTGTTATCTTTTTCTTTTGGGGATTTATTACATCTTTTATTATAACTCTAGTCGGGTTATCATTAATAGGAATTTCAATATTTGGCTGGATAATGGAATTAAAAAAATGAATGGATCAGAATTATTAAATGAAAAAACTAACAGGAGAAAATTTCTAGTTAGAATTTTATTACTATTTAATGCATTTGTGGGAATTGTTATCGCATTTCCTGTTATAGGTGCATTGCTGGCTCCTTTATTTAGAAAAACACCTGAAACCTGGAGAAAAGTAGGAAGTGTAGATAGTTTTGAAGTCGGTAAAACTGTCTTGGTAAAATTCAGGGATGCTTCGCCGCTTCCTTGGTCGGGAATAACTGCTCAAACAGCCTCTTGGTTAAGAAGAGAATCTAAAGATCAATTTATAGCGTTTTCAGTTAATTGTGCACACTTAGGCTGTCCGGTAAGATGGATTGCCGATGCTGATATATTTCTTTGTCCGTGTCATGGAGGTGTTTATAATAAGGATGGAAGTTACGCTGCCGGACCGCCGCCGCATGGTTTAGCAAAGTATCCTGTCCGGGTAAGAAATAATCAAGTTGAAATTTTATCTAGTCCAATTCCGATAACAAATATTTAAGCATTTTATTTGAAAAGACTAAAACAAATATGGCTTTGGTTTGATGACAGAACAAAACTTTCAAGTTTTGTAAAACCATTAGCAAAACACTTAGTACCACCGGATTCCAAATGGTCATATGTATTTGGAAGTGCTACTTTATTTACTTTCATTCTTCAAGTTATAACAGGAGTTGCTCTTGCGCTTATGTATCAGCCCACTTCCGCGAGTGCATATAAATCTCTTCAATACATTACTAATGAAGCTCCTTTAGGAAATATACTTAGAGGGATTCATTATTTCGGTGCCTCTGCAATGATTCTTCTTATCGGAATTCATATGATAAGAGTTTATCTGCTTGCTGCATATAAATATCCGAGAGAAATGGGCTGGATTTCTGGGGTTGTATTATTAGGACTTACTTTGGGCATGGGATTTACTGGGCAGCTTTTAAGATGGGACAGTAACGGAGTTTGGTCTGCAATAGTTGGTGCAGAACAAGCCGGCAGAATTCCAATTATCGGAACCTGGGTTGCGAGATTTTTAATTGCGGGGGAAACATTAGGCGGTGCAACCCTAAGCAGATTTTTTGCATTTCATGTGTTTTTAATTCCTGCACTTTTATTTGGAATAATCGGGCTTCATATATTTTTGGTTATTAAAAACGGAATTTCAGAACCTCCAAAATCCGGAAGGCCGGTTGAACCGAAAAAATATAAAAGCTGGTATGAAAACATGCTTAAAGAAAAGGGTGTTCCTTTCTGGCCTAATGCAGCCTGGCGCGATATTGCATTCGGATTAATTGTAGTAATGTTTATTCTTCTGCTTGCAATTTTTGTAGGTCCGCCGCATATAGGTACGCCGCCTGATCCTGCAAATATTAACTCCAATCCAAGACCGGACTGGTATTTCTTATGGATATTTGCATTGTTCGCTTTGATGCCAAGAGAAATTGAATCTTATGCAATCGCATTCGGTCCGATAATAATCGGGATTATTTTAATTTTTATGCCGATTATTTTTAATAAAGGTGAACGAAGTCCGTTTAGAAGACCATGGGCTTTTATTATAGTTATTTTTATTGTATCTATGATTGGAACCTTATGGCATGAAGGTGTTTTATCACCATGGTCGCCGGACTTTAATGCAAAACCATTAACAGAAAAAGTTGTTGGTAATGTTGGGCCTGATGCAAGATTCGGTGCGGATTTGATGTATAAGAAAGCTTGTTTGTATTGCCATTCAATTTCAGGGGACGGCGGGCACCGAGGTCCTGATTTGACAAAAGTAGGAAACAGGCTGACTAAAGAAGAACTGAAAATACGAATTGTAAACGGTGGTGGTAATATGCCGGCTTTCGGAGGAAATTTATCTTCAAAAGAATTAAATTCATTAGTTGCTTTTCTCAGCACAAGGAGAGATTCTATTTTATCCTCAGACACTTCAAATTAACAAATACTAATGATTGTTTGATAAACAAATCAATCCTGAATAAGTTAAATTAACCCAACCACACATTTCATTATCCGCAATTATTTGTGATCAATGATAATCGGTGATCAACATGACATAACTTTTTCATATTTAAATATAAAATTAAATAGTAAAAAAAAATTTTTACGAATATTTAAGGGAGAAGGAAACCATGGTCACATAAAAAGAAAGGTGATAAGATGTTATCTAAATTACTGGGCAGGATAAATAATTTTTATCTTGTATTATCATTAATTATATCTGTTAGTAGTGTATCTTTGGCTATTCCAAGCTTTGCACGTCAAACAAATCTGCCATGCAGTTCGTGTCATTATGTTTATCCTGAATTAACACCATTCGGAAGATTATTTAAATTGAATGGTTATACAATGACCGGGATTGCTACTATTCAATCGAAAAATCAAGAAGAAACTAATCTAAAATTGTTAAATGTTTTACCGCTGTCTGCTATGATTCAAACTTCTTACAGTAAAGTTTCTAAAGATGTACCCGGACAGCAGAATGATGTAGTTGAATTTCCGCAGCAAATGAGTGTATTTGTAGCCGGTGAAATTTCACCCAATTTCGGATCATTTATTCAAATTACTTATGATGACCAAAGCGGAAGTTTTGCTTTGGATAATACAGATTTAAGGTATGCTAACCATACTTTATTGGGAGGAAGTGATTTATTGTATGGTGTTACATTGAACAATGGGCCAACTGTTCAAGATGTTTGGAACAGTACTTCGGCCTGGGGATTCCCTTTTGTTTCATCGGCTGTTGCACCTACACCTACAGCAGGCACATTAATCGATGGTGCTTTAGCCGGTAATGTTGCCGGATTAGGTGCATATGCGTTATATAATAATTTTATTTATGGTGAAGTCAGTGTATACAGATCAACTCCTCAAGGCGGACCGTTTCCTGCAGATCAAAATTCTGAAAATACTATTAAAGGTGTTTCACCTTATTGGAGATTAGCCTTACAAAAAAATTGGGGAACACAATATGCAGAATTAGGAACATACGGGATGTCTTCTCATATATTCCCAACCGGAATTAGCGGACCGACGGATGATTTTACCGATATTGCTGTGGATGCTCAATATGAAAATATGTTAGGCAGCGGATCAATTGTTGCTCATTCAACTTATATTCATGAAAAACAGAATTTAAATCTGAGTGGTGAGGTTAATAATAATGTTGTATCAAATAAATTAAACACTTTTAAAATTGACTGCGGTTATAATTTTAAAACTGGATACGCATTTACTCTTGGACTATTTTCAACTTGGGGAGACAAAAATTTGAATCTATATTCTCCTTCTCCGGTCGACGGTAGTCAAAATGGAGATCCGCAAAGTAACGGATTAATAGCTCAAGTTAGTTATTTACCTTGGCTTAATACGCAGTTTACATTACAATATGTAGCATATAATAAATTTAACGGCGGTAGTTCAAATTATGATGGTTATGGAAGAAATGCTTCCAACAATAATACATTATACTTAGTAGCATGGGTAGTTTTTTAAACTATTCGAAATTTAATTAAAATTACTAGGATTCTAAAATGAAAAAAATAATTTTTTATTTAGGTGTTGTTACAACAGCATTAATTTTGTTGAGTACTGTAAATGACGGTCACAATTTTATTTCAAAAACATACGCAAAGAATTTAAATAATTTGATGGATTCAACTTCAGTTGATAATGGAATTGGTCCGATTAAACATGTAAAATTAGGACCGATAAATAAAGAAATGGCTGAAGATGGTCAAAATCTTTTTAACAGTAAATGTATTGCATGTCATCAATTGGATAATAGATTGGTTGGACCTCCTTTAAGAAATATAACAAAACAATATTCTCCTGTTTTTATTATGAACTATTTACTTAATACTACAAAAATGCAGCAGGAAAGTCCAAAAATACAAGAGTTAATTAAAGAGTATAACGGAGTAATAATGCCTAATCAAAACCTAACTAAAAAAGAAACTCGGGAATTACTGGAATATTTAAGATCGGTTGCTAGTAAGTGATTTGAAAAATGATCAAGATTATGTGATTATTAATAAATCGGATTTTATTTTCATTGTCTTTTTATCATTCTGTGATAATTTCATGATATTTGAATTGTATAATTATTATGTAATAAAAAGATAATTGTTGATAATAATTAGGTAATGAAAATGAAAAATCTATTATTCTTAATATTTCTAAGTGGTTTGTTATTATTTGGCTGTGAGAAAACTGACTCACAAGGAATGCATAATACCGGCTCTACTGATAATTATTCTGGAATGGAAACTGCAGTTTTTGCCGGAGGCTGTTATTGGTGCATGGATGCTTCTTTTGAAAAATTGGATGGATTAAAGGATGTAATTTCAGGACATGCTGAAGGAAAGATTGGTGAATCTGATAATACCGGCCAAGTTGAAGCTGTAAAAGTAATTTATGATCCCAAAGCAATAAGTTATTCTGAACTATTAGAATATTACTGGAAACTTTTTGATCCAACTGATGCAGGAGGTTCTTTTTATGATAGAGGTCCGCAGTATGAATCTTATATCTTTTATAAAGATGATTACCAAAAAAAATTAGCTGATGATTCAAAATCATTTATTGCTGTAAGCGGAATTTTTAATAAACCTATTGCAACAAAAGTTGTAAAATTAATAAAATTTACCCCGGTTAAAGAATCAGAACAGCATTTTTATAAAAAGAATCCCGAAAGATATCATAGTTACAGAAAAGCTTCCGGCAGAGATGAATTCATTGAAAAAACATGGGGAAGTTTATTTACAAAAGAATATACAAAGCCGGCTGATGAAGTTTTAAAGAAAAAACTAACCAAGCTTCAATATAATGTAACCCAAAATGGTGCAACAGAGCAGGCTTTTAATAATCCTTACTGGGATAATCATAAAGAGGGAATTTATGTTGATATAGTTTCCGGTGAACCTCTCTATTCTTCCAAAGACAAATTTAAATCCGGAACCGGATGGCCGAGTTTTGTTAAACCGATCGATCCAAGATTTTTGCATAAAAAAATTGATAGGTCTGCTGGTATGGTCCGAGTTGAAGTTTTGAGTAAAGGAGCCGATTCTCATTTAGGACATGTTTTTGATGACGGACCTGCACCAACTCATTTAAGGTATTGTATGGATTCGGCTGCAATGAAATTCATACCAAAAGAAAAAATGGAAAAAGAAGGATACGGTAGTTTATTATATCTTTTCAAATAAGCAAAAAATCACGTTAGCCCCTTCCACTAAAAAGCCCGCATAAAAGCGGGCTTTTTATTTTTATATCAAGTTAAATTTATTTTAACTTCATTTCCGGAAGTCTGTCCGGTGTCCATGGACTGTTATATTTTACTAATTCAGATTCAAGATTTT
The DNA here is from genome assembly GCA_963713505.1 of uncultured Ignavibacteria bacterium. Lineage (GTDB taxonomy): Bacteria > Bacteroidota > Ignavibacteria > Ignavibacteriales > Ignavibacteriaceae > CAVQMC01. The sequence goes on from CAVQMC010000011.1 coordinate 184,299, forward strand.
TGTAATCAGTGTTATAAAGATTCTTAATATTATTTAAAACAGGAGGAAATTCTTCCTTCAAAATATTGTAAGCATTTTTTTCATTTTGTGTAATATTTGAAGTAGATCTCCAATGAGTATAAGCCAAAGTACTTAATCTTTCATTAAATGTTACAGGAGAGGGAGGATTTTCTTCAGCACTCGGAAAATCTGAATCTCTTTCGAACTTTAAGTTTAAATCAACTAATTTTTTGGATAACTTATCAGCTTTAACTAATAATTCCGAAGGAGCTTCAGGAGTATTTGCAATTGCCTGTTTCATTGTCTCGACTTTTTTCATAAAAGTATTTAAGAATTTTTCCGTCCCGCGGACAACTCTTGTTATTTCGTTTGCTTTTTCCTGGAAAGCTACCAATTCATTTCTATCCGGAATAGGTAAAGTTGTATTTTTTAATACAACAGTATTAAATTCAATAGGACCATCCATTTGAATTATACTGTCTCTTGTGACCATTGAAAAAGATACTTTGTACTTTCCGGGCATAACCGGAGTACTTCCATGAGATTCTGCCGTTGGATTATATTTATCTTCTTCTTTAATTGGATTTATACTTTGATATCTTAAATCCCAAACTATTCTATTAATTCCTTTAGATGCTTTCTCATTTAATTTTCTTATAACATTACCTTGCATATCGGTTATTGTAAAAATTAAATAAGGTTCTATTTCTTCTTTTTCAGCTTTCAATTCAGCTTGACTTGGCTGAGGAATTGGTTTACTTTCCTTAAATAATTTCTTTTCCTTTTCATGTCTTTCTTCTTTTAAAGTTTTGGGAACATCTTTAACATAATAAGTTATTGTTGCACCAAATTTAGGATTCGGAGCTTTGAAATATGTTGCACCTTGTCCATATCTTCCGGTTTCCTGAATATACATTAAAGCATCTTTTACGGGGAAAATATATGCTTTCTTATCAATAATATTCTGAGTTAAATCTCTTAACGGAGAATAATTATCTAAAATGTAAAACCCTCTTCCAAAAGTAGCTGCAACAAGATCATTTTCTCTTTTTTGAAATTTAAGATCTTTAACACAAATAGTCGGCATACCCGATTTTAGTTGAGTCCATTCTTTGCCCCCGTCGGTTGTAAAGAAAACGCCGAATTCTGTGCCGACAAATAATAAGTCAGGATTTTTATAATCTTGCAATATTGTATGAACCGAACCGTTTTCCGGTAAATTGCTTGCTATTGAAGTCCAGCTTTTCCCTTTATCAGTACTTTTCAATAAATATGGTTTGAAATCATCTCTTTTAAGATTATCGAATGATGCAAAGACAACATTCTCATTAAAATTTGATGGTTCAATATCACTTACATAAGTGTATTCGGGAACTCCGGGGAAGTCAGCAATTTTTCGCCAGGTTTGTGCATCTTCTGAAACTTGAATTAAACCATCGTCGGTTCCTGCATAAAGTAAATTTTCTTTTACAGGTGATTCAACAAGTGAAACAATTGTTCCAAATAGCGAAGTAGATTTATCTTTTGCTACTGCATCGATGCTCCAGTATTTTCCCATTACCGGCCAGGTATTCCTGTCTAACTGGCGTGTTAAATCACCGCTGATTTCTTGCCAGCTATCACCCCTGTCATCACTTCTGAATACTTTGTTAGCAGCACAATAAATTCTTTTACTGTTAAAAGGACTAACAAACAGGGGAGTGTCCCAATTCCACTTAAATGTTAATTCATCTTTTCCGGGTTCTGGTCTGATATCAATTGCCTCACCGCTTTCTTTATCATATCTTACCATTCCGCCGTATTGAGATTCTGCATAAACAATATTAGGATTATCAGGATCTGTGGCGGACCAAAAACCATCGCCGCCGTTTGTAACAAACCAGTCACTGTTAACAATCCCATCTCTGTTTAAAGTTGCAGATGGACCGCCCATGCTGTTATTATCTTGAGTTCCGCCATACACATTATAAAAAGGATAGCTGTTATCTAATGCAACCCTGTAAAATTGAGTTATTGGTAAATTTTCTTTGAAATCATAATTTTTACCGCCGTCATAAGTTTCATAAACTCCGCCGTCTCCGCCAATTAAAAAATGTTCGGGCTGGTTTGGATCAATCCATATTGCATGGTCATCAACATGTCGATTACTATTGCCGATTGGCTTCCATGTTTTACCTCCGTCTAGTGTAACTTTAGAAACCACATCAACTGCATATACTTTATCTACATTTTTTGGATCGCAGTAAATTTCATTAAAATACTGGCCCGAAGCTGTATAATCACTTTGTTTTACCCAGCTTGCACCGCGGTTAGTAGATTTAAAAAATCCGCCTTTATTATCCGCAGCTTCTACAATTAAATATACTATATCCGGATCTGCAGGAGCAACTTTTATATCCATTCCTCCCAAATCAACTTTAGGAAGTCCTTTCATTATTTTGAACCAGTTTTCGCCGCCGTCTTCGGATTTATAAACTGCAGATTCAGGTCCGCCTCCGATTTTGGTATAAACATGTCTTCTGCGTTGTTCCGAAGTTGCATACATAACATCCGGGTTTCTCGGATCATAAATAACATTATTAACGCCGGTATTTTCACTAATTTCCAAAACTTTTTTCCAATTTTTGCCGCTGTCTGTAGTTTTATATAAACCTCTGTCTCCGCCTGAGCCCCAGACGGAACCTTCTGCAGCTACAAAAACTATATTAGAATTTCTAGGATCAATAAGAATTTTACCAACTTGTCTTGATTCTTTCAGACCTATATTTTTCCAGGATTTGCCGGCGTCTGTCGATTTATAAACACCGTCGCCGTAACCTAAAGCGCGCTGATGATTATTTTCACCGGTTCCGGCCCAAACAACAAATGGATTATTCGGATCAATAGCTAAGCATCCAATAGAATAAGCTCCGTATTTATCAAATACAGGTTTAAAAGTAATACCGTCATTCGTAGTTTTCCAAATATTTCCGCTTGCTGCGGCTACATAATATTCGCTGTGATTATTAGGATTGACGGCAAAATCTGCAATTCTGCCGGAAGTAAAAGCTGGCCCAATACTTCTCCATTTTAATCCCGAAATAACCTCCGCCAATGATGAATCTTTTTTCTGATCATTATCCTTTGCAGAAAGACTGAATGAAAAAAGTAATGAAAATAATAATAGATAAGTTAAATTTTTCATAATAATTTTAGATTTGTTAGAATAAGTTGAATTAGAATTTAAACCCCTTAAAATAATTAAATATAGATTATTTTTTTTCAAATTTAATATAAGTACTTAATAATATGCGTAATTTTTATGATAAATGGTTATATAAAATTATAAACATTTTATTTATTCTTTAAATATAATTTTGAAAATGGTTTCCTGAAAGGTATTTTTGAATAAATTTTTCTTCTCTTTTTTCATTTAATAATTATTTTTTAAGTATGGCAAAATATCTTTCGGTATTAATTCTTTTATGGATTCAAGCTATTCCAGCTCAAAACTTTCATCAAAATAAAATTGATAATAAAGATAGTAAGAAAGATACATTAGAAAATTATGAATTAAGAGTTAAAATTTTCCCTTATGCTTTTTACACTCCCGAAACTCAATTTGCTGTCGGCGGGGGAGGGATAATATTATTTAAAACTTCAAATATTAAAGAATTGCTTCCTTCAAAAGCTACTACCTCGTTTTATTACACCACAAATAATCAATATTATGTTGACTTAAAACCTGAAATTTATTTTTCAGGTAATTTGAAATTATTAATAGCTTCAACATTAAGATATTCAAAGGAAGTGAAAAAATTTTTTGGATTTGGAAACGAAACACCAGATTACGATAAAAGTGATTACGGTATCAAAACTTTTTCATTCAGTATTGAACCTCAAATTAAAACACCTTATGTAAGTAATTCAAAGGTTGGATTATACTTAGAATATACGAATTACTTTAGTATTGATTCTAAAAATAACAGACTTTTAGATAAAAAAAATGTAGTCGGAAGTAAAGGAGGTCAGATTAGTTTGTTTGGTATTAGCTGGTCTTTTGATGATAGAAAAAATATTTTCTATCCGGTCGATGGGAATTATTTCAAAGTTTCATTTAGGAATTCTTCAAAAAATTTAGGAAGCGGATTTAATTTTAATGAATATATTCTTGATCTAAGAAAATACAGTTCATTCTTTGAAAATAATATAATAGCTTTTCAATTTTATTCAGATTTTATAAACGGATCCCCTCCATTTTTTGTAATGCCTAAATTAGGCGGAGCAAATAGAATGCGGGGATATTTTGAAGGAAGATTTACCGACAAAAATTATTTAACTGGACAGTTTGAATACAGAAGATATTTATTCTGGAAAATCGGATTTGTTGGATTTGCATCAGCCGGAGAAGTTTCCGGAAGAGTTAAAGATTTTAAATTAACTAAAACAAAATATTCTTACGGAATTGGAATAAGGTATCTTTTCGATAAAACAGAGAATGTAAATTTAAGGGCGGACATTGGTTTTACACCTATTTCCACAGGAGTATATTTCGCTGTTGAGGAAGCTTTTTAATTAAAAAAGGCGCCTAAAAAAGACGCCTTTTTGTTACTATTGCTCTTCAGCTGAGCGGGTTATTTAACCAAGGACATTTTCCTGGTTTTCATAAATTTACCTGCAACCATTTTTGCAAAATAAATTCCGCTTGCTACCTTTCCACCCAAATTATCTTTTCCATCCCATCTTACTTCGTATGTACCTTGCTGATATAGTTCATGATCTACAAGAGTTTTAATTCTTGCACCTCTTATATCATAAACTTCAACAGTTACTTTTTCAGTATTTGGAACTGAAAATCTAAGAGTTGTAGAAGGATTGAATGGGTTAGGATAATTTTGATCTAACTTAAAGTTAGAAGCTTTTGGTAATATTTTTTCTACATTATCCGGTGAATGAGGATCACCATGGCAGGAAACGCAGTTCATCCTTGTCATTACATTGTATAATAAAGCGTTACCATGACAAGTTAAGCATTCTGTTAATTCAGTTGGATCGACATAAGTTGGTGTAAATGTACCAGCGAAATATGCATTAAGTAATTCTGCTGCTTTTGCTGCAATATCACCGGCGATTCTTGCACATCTTTCTTTTCTTTCCGTGTCACTTACTTTTTTATTTGCAGTAATACACCATTCTGTTACGGAAACGTGGCATAATGGACTGCCTGCAACATTTTGCGGTAATACATCATCGTAATTATGAACTAAATATTGACCATTAACAGCAAAATCGTTTGCAGTATCTGTAGGTAATTCTTCCTGAGTATACCATCCCCATAATTCGGAAATAACACTATTAGTGTCCGGAGAAGGAACTACTAAATTTATAAAAGATGCAGCTCCATTTAAGGTTCCGCATATAGTTCCCCAGCCGGCTCCGCCTCCGCCGCCGAACTGCATAATTTCAATAGGCATATTTGCCCATGGATCCGGCTCTACAGCAACTTGTGCATTGACTAAAGCACCAAATACACCGGCGCAGCAAGCTCTGCCGTTGTAGTATAAATAATGTGCCTGAACTCTAACTTCGTCAGGATCCAAATTATTATAGTGCCACGGCCAGCTTGAAACGCTGGCTGCTTTTGTATTTGCAGCTGTAATAATACTGGACAATCCGGCTACTGCAGTTACTCCCACAGCGGCTTTGCCGGAATTCATTAGGAATTCCTTCCTCGTAAATTTTTTATTCATTTTTTCCCCTTTCGGATTTTTATTGATCAATAATGAACACGAAAGATTGTTCCTTAATTTTAATTAATTGTTTTGGGTTTTAATTCATTATCAAGTAATTCTATAATAAATCTTATTCTTGTATCATTCTTATCAAGTTCTTTTACTAACTCAAAATATTCGATTGATTTGCGAATATCGCAGTACATCCATAGTACGCCAAGGACCAAGTATTTATTTTTTAAATTAGGATTGAAAATTTTTCTTGTTTCGATTTTGTATATAATATCCCTGCACGGGCAATCTTCTATTGCCGGATCAGTATGTATAATTGATTGTAATTCTTTTTTATTTAACAAAATTATTGTGTCTATTGCACTTTCAACTTTACCAATTTGTGTATAGCATATTATGAGTTTCTTTTTAAGTGTGATTGAAGATTTGTTATGTCTTAATTCTTCTTCAAATCTTTCGGCTGCAGAGATGTAATCTCTTAACATAAAATGATGATTTGCTAACATTTCACTCATAATAAAAATGGCTAGCACAAAATATCTGCCAAATTAATGGATGCTGAATGTGAAGGAAAATGTGGGAAAATAATTCAAATTCTAATTAAATAGATGAACTAAATAGGATAAGCAAATCAGAAATGCGAAAAGTGTTGCAACAAAGTGTTGCATTGCAACAGCTATTTATCAATTCCTAAAATTTTTAATCTTCTCCAAACTGTAGATCGGTTTACTCCTAACTCTTTTGCAACTTTAGTTTTATTCCAACGATGTTTTTCCAATAATTGAATAAGCTCCGTCGGTTTCATTGAATCTAGAGAATAAAATTCATCAATTTTTTAAATTTCTATTTTCTCTTATATGAATAGGAATTTTTTCTGTTGTAATTGGGTAATTTGCTTTGGTCCGGATAAATGCAAATTCAATTGCATTTTCTAATTCTCGAATGTTTCCAGGCCAGGAATATTTAGATAAAATATCTAAAGCGTCATCATTAATATCATTAATGGTTTTATTATAAAGCAAAGAAAATTTTCTAATAAAATGCTGAATTAAAAAGTAAATATCATCTTCTCTTTCTCTTAACGGCGGGAGTTTGATTGGTATAACATTTAATCTATAATATAAATCTTCTCTAAATCTTCCTTCTTCAATTGCTTTTTCTATATTTAAATTAGTTGCGGCAATAACTCTAACATCTACTTTATGCGTTATTGAATCACCGACTTTTTCAAAAGTACCTTCTTGAATTACCCTTAATAATTGAAGTTGAGTCTGCAGCGGCATTTCTGCAATTTCATCTAAAAAGATTGTGCCTTTATCAGCAAGCTCAAATCTACCAATTCTATCTTTATGTGCATCTGTAAAGGCACCTTTAACGTGTCCGAATAATTCACTGGCAATTAAATTTGGTGGCAGAACTGAGCAGTTTACTTTAATATAAGGTTTGTTTTTCCTTTTATTTGTTTCTTTTATAGCATTTGCAATTAATTCTTTTCCGGTTCCTGTTTCGCCTTGTATTAATACAGTTGCATCGCAATCTGCAATTTCATAAATAAGATTAAAGATATCTATAATAGGTTTACTAAAACCAACTATGCCGTAAAATTGAGTGTTTTTCTTTAAATATTCTTCAACATTTTCTAAATCGGATATTTCACGGAAGGATATAACTCCGCCGACAGGCTCGTCTATTGAATTCTTTAGGACTGCTGCATTTAACTTTATTGGGATGTTTCTGCCGTTAAAACAGTTTAGTCTTGATTCCAGATCAAATATATTTTTACCGGATTCTAAAACTTTTGCAATCGGGCAATCGAAAAGGCAGAATCCTGATTTAAAAACATCTTTGCAGAATTTGCCGATTACATTTTTCCGATTTAATTTTGTAATCTTTTCTGCTGCGCTGTTAAAAAAGATAACACGGAATTCCTTATCGACTGTAAAAAGGCCTTCACCAATCGAATCAAGAATTTCATCTTTAAATTCGTTGGAAATTTCCATATCTCCCCTGAAACAATTCAAATTTCAAGAGTAAATTTACAAAGAAATTCTTTTAGTATGAATAAGTTTCTTTTGAATTTGTTTTTTTAAAAAATATTGGTTACGTTTGCGGTGTCCCTCTATGAGGGATACAGCCACCATATAAGGGATACAAAAAAAACATATTTAATCTAATATGGATATTTTAACTCATCTTCAAGAAATTGGTCTCTCGAAAAGAGAGGCTGAAGTATATTTTGCGTTACTTCAAAAAAAAGAATTCGCAGCCCCTGATATTGCTAAAATTACTACTATTACAAGAACCAAAGTTTATGAAATACTCCAGAACTTAGTTAAAAAAGGTCTTTGTAATGAAAGCTTTAAAGATGCAAAGAAAGTTTATAGGGGGGTTGAACCTAAAATTGCCATTAATAATTTATTAGCTATTTACGAAAATGAATTTGCATATAGAAAAAATGCTGCTAAGAATATTGAAAAGGAATTGGACTCAATTTATAAAGAAAACCTAACAAACTACGATCCACTAGACTATATTGAAGTTGTTAAAGATAAAGGACAGATAAAAGAAAAATGGCTTCATCTTCAGGCTAATACCCATAGTGAATTACTAATATTTACAAAAGCTCCTTATACAGGATCACTGGAAGATAACATCGATGACCAAAGCAATATAACTTTAAAAAAAGTTAAAGTTAAAAGCATTTATGAAAGCAAGGATATAAAAACTAAAAATCAAAAAAAAGAATTTATAAAAATAATAGAATCATATATTGCAACAGGAGAAGAAGCAAGAATAATTAAAGAATTACCTATGAAATTGGTAATTAGTGATGAAGGGGTGACCATGTTTGCGTTGAATGATCCAATATCGTTAAAGGAAAGCATTACTACTTTAGTCGTAAATCATCCTCGTTTTGCGATTGCATTAAAAAATGTTTTTAATAGTTACTGGGAAAAGGGAGTAACTTTAGAAGAATATAAAAAATAATATTTTTATTCGGTTATAAATAAACTTGGGAGTACAATAATTACATTTATTAACATTACGGAGAGCCTATGGTAAACCAAGTAATTAAAACTTAACTAAATTTTATTTAGTAAGATTAAAAGTTATTCAATCATAACTATAATTAAAATTTTCAAAACACTTCAAAGGAGTTGTTATGATTAAAAATTTAAAATTATTATTAATCATTTTTACAATATTAGTATTTTCTTTTCCAAACAAAATATTTGCTCAATACCATAACGGCAGCATTACTGTAAATAAGGGGGGATTCATAACAGATTTGGATGGAAAAGTTCAAAAAGGAACTGTTGAAAATATCGACCAGTTAAATAATCAGAGATCACAAGACTCACCTTTAGACTTTACAGTTTATCCAAACTTTCCTGTAAGTTCAACATATACAATTTTTAATCCAAAAGATGGCGGGATTTACTGTAATATGGACAGCGATCCTGAAATGGAAATTGTTTATGGATCAGATAATATGTTATATGCCAGAAACCTGGACACAACTTCTGTACCTGGCTGGCCTAAAAGTTATACTCAGTATTATGAGGTAGCATGGACTCCTTCTTTTGGCGATATTGATGGTGATGGTCAAGGAGAAGTAGTTGCAACAGCCGGCGGACCTCTTGGCGGATATCTTTATGCATATAAAAAAGACGGGACACAAATATTTAGTATAAATGTTGGTAAATATCCTATGACCCCTGTACTGGCAGATTTAGATGGTGACGGAGCTATGGAAATTATTATGGGAACTAGAACAGGACAGGTATATGTTTACAAAGGTGATGGTACAGTTTATTCAGGCTGGCCACAGAATATAGATCACTACATAGGTGCCACTCCTGCCGTAGGCGATATCAACAATGACGGAACAAAAGAAATATTAGCCGAAGGGAGAAACTTTTTATATGTATGGGACAGTAATGGTAACACTATGCCGGGATTTCCTTATCCCATCTTAGATTCAACAAACGGATCTACTTCTTATTCTGCTCCTGTACTTGCAGACTTATTCGGCGATGGAAATAGGGAAATAATGTTTTGCTCTCATTCCGATTCTGCTGGAGCTGGCGGAATTATTTATGCTGTAAATAATGACGGGACTTCTTTACCAGGCTGGCCGCAAACCGTTGAAAATTGGATTTATGCACCGGTTTCAATAGCAGATGTCACCGGAGACGGCCAATATAATATTGTTGTTGGAGAGTATGGTTCTTCTCCAACTCCGTCTTTTTATTTATATGCATTTAATATAGATGGAACAGTGGTAAGCAATTGGCCTATAGGACCTTTGGATGGAATAGCATGTCAAGCAGCTTTTGCTGACCTTGATAATGATGGACAACTTGAAGTTTTAGTAGACCGGAATGCACAAGATGGAGACTTGGGATCTTATGAAGCGTTTAACTTTGACGGTACACCTGTGACAGGATTTCCGCTTCAACTTTCAAAAACAACCAGCTTCAATCAGCCATGTCTGACTGATTTAAATAATGACGGAATATTAGATATGGTCGGTGGAAGTTTTGAATATGCAACCACACATCAAACTAATGTATATGCCTGGAATACCGGGTTTACCATATGATCCGACAAAAGTATTTAACCCGGTTTATCAATATAATGTTCAGCATACCGGTGTTTTCGTTGATCCGTCGAATGAAGTTCCTGTTGAACTTACTTCATTTTCTGCAAATGTAATTAATGAAAACAATGTTAATATCAGTTGGAAAACCGCAACCGAAACTAATAATTCATATTTTGAAATTTATAGAGACAATAAAAAAGTTGCACAAGTAAAAGGTGCAGGAACATCCACAGAAGAAAACACTTATACTTATACTGATAATAATGTAAATAGTGGATATTATCAATATAAATTATTCCAGGTTGATTTTGACGGAACAAGAAAATTAGCCGGCAAGATTGAAGTAAATGTTAATAGTACGCCTAGTAACTATTCACTTTTACAAAATTACCCGAATCCGTTTAATCCAACTACAACTATAAAGTATTCGATTCCAAATGAAAACATTGTAACCTTAAAAGTTTATGATGTGATGGGAAGGGAAGTAAAAACTTTGGTTAATTCTAAAGAGCAGGCCGGACTTCATCAAATAAATTTTGATGCAGGTAATTTGGCAAGCGGAGTTTATTATTACAGAATAACTGCAGGAAATTTTACTTCTGTTAAAAAGTTGATACTTATGAAATAAAATAAGTAAAAATTCGGAACCCTCTACAATTTTTGCAGAGGGTTCACTATTTTAAAGAAGTATTTAATTTGAAATTATAGATGAAAAATTTTAAATACATATCTATCCTAACTCTGTTTATAATAATTTTTCTTCCATCAATCAATCTTGCACAGATTGTTAAAGAAGAATCTGATTATACTGTAAGCATTGTATTACCTGAAGCAGCATTTATAGACAGCGTTTTTAGACAACCCAGATTTAATCCTTACCCACGTCCAAACAGAAGTAAAGAATATTTTGATCATTTCAAATATTCAGTTAGATATTCAATTAAAGTTGAAGGACATGACAATTCATGGAATTATCCGGTAATAGTAACAGTCGTTTCACCTTTAGGCGAAAAACAATCTTTTTATGTAAATTCAGAAAAGAAAAAATTGAATACAGGTCAATTGTATAATTTTAGACTGGAGATCAATTCTAAAATTAAAGGAATTGCCAGAATGGAAGTTGATATTCCAACTGATTTAATTGATCAATTTTTGGATAAAAATATCCAAGTTACACTAGTGGGAAGTGATGTTTATTTGAATTAGAGGCATTTCTTATCTTTAATTAACAATTTCGTAATATTTTGTTAACATTCTCTTTAAAGCTATTCTTTATTTATCAGCTGTAAGCTATAATAAATAAAGGATTAATGATGGAAGAAATTTTAAAATTTTTGCTTGGAATTGTAATTTTAATATCCGTTGTAATTTATGATTACAAAAAAAATAAACCCCAAAGAAACGATTCCACTAAGAGATATTATTAAAAAATGAATACAGTTAAAAAATAATAAAGTATTATTTTTACTACTTTATTTTTTATAACCGAATTGCAAACCTTCAAAAGTTATTCTTTTCATTCATAAAATCAAAAAGAATAATTTTTATTCTCTTATTGAATATTAATTTTTCATCTTTTCAGCTGTATATGAAATTTTAAAAAAGGAAAAATTAAACTGTAAAGTTTACACAATTGTTACAGATCCTTTTACTGCGCATCCAATGTGGTTCATAAAAAAAAACAGAATTTTATTGTCTTTAGTAAAAATTTAAAAGAAATAGTTAAGCGTAAAATTAATGAAGAAGGAATAAATATTTCCCCTTTTATTGTTAATGATTTTATCTGCAAACAAGAAAAAGGTAAAATAGATTTCATTAAGGAATTTAATCTTGGAATTTATCAATATGAAATAAAAAACTGCAGTATACTTTAAGTGGATTAATTAATGATGAAGGAAAAGATAATTTCTATAAGAAAAACATTGAGAAATTAAATTTAAAAAGCGGAACCTCTGATATATCTGAATATATTTTTAATAATTAGTTTAATGTGTAAACCGCAATTTGAAATCTAATAAGATTTCTATAATTTTCCGTGGGCGATGGAGTTCGCCTTTAAATGCCCGCCGGCTGATAACTCCTGCTTTTAATGTTTAACATTTTAATTAGGATAATATGAATTATTTTTTAGTTGCAATCGGCTCTGCTTTTGGAGGAGCACTTCGTTACTGGCTTTCCAGTTTTGTTTACAAATTTCTTCCTGCTAACTTTTCATACGGAACACTTTCGGTTAATATTATCGGAAGTTTCATACTTGGAATCTTAATGTATTTTATGAACGACAGGGAATTAATAAGTCCGGAGTTAAGATTAATTTTAGCAGTAGGTTTCTGCGGGGGTTTTACAACGTTTTCAACATTTTCTCTTGAAACTATGAACTTACTGAGAGATTCCGAATTTTTATTAGCATTTATTAACATATTTTCAAACATTATATTGTGTTTGGCGGCAGTATTATTAGCTTATTTACTTTCACAAGAATAAAGGGAGTTTGAATTATGCAAATAAGCGGAGATGCAAAATTATTAAGAATTTTTTTAGGTGAATCAGATACAATTCATTCAACTTCAGTTTATGAAAGAATTGTACTTGAAGCCCGAAAATCAGGTTTAGCAGGTGCTACAGTTTTTAAAGGAATTATGGGCTTCGGCGGTTCAAGCAGAATTCATACTTCTAAAATTTTAAGGTTATCAGAGGACCTTCCTTTAATAATAGAGATTGTTGATGATATAAAAAAGATAGAAGAATTTTTGCCTGTAATCGATAACATTTTTGAAGAAGCTAACTGCGGCGGTTTGATTACGATTGAAAAAGCTGAAATTATTAAATATACCGCAAATACAAAAAAATAAATATTAATTGGGGTTATTATAAAATAGTAAATTATTATATCTGAAATTTATTATCTTTATAAGTAATTTTAGACAAAAATAATATTAAATATATTTAATAATTTATTATAAACAATTAAAGTCAATGGGTAATTAACCTGCCTATAAATTAATATTGAAAATTTTATTAAAATCTTTAAAGGCTTTTTAATTTAATCGTAAATAAATGCAGGATTCAAAAGTTAAAATATTAGTTGCCGAAGATGAAAATATCATTGCAATTGATATTAAACTGACACTTCAAAAAATTGGTTACTCTGTTACCTCAATTGTTAAAACCGGCGAAAAAGCAATTGATCAGGCCGCAGTTGATAATCCGGATTTAATTTTAATGGATATTTCTTTAGCCGGAATCTTAGACGGTATAGAAGCGGCAGATATAATCTCCAGAAAATATAACATTCCTGTTGTTTACTTAACTGCTTTAACTGATGAAGAAACTCTTCAAAGAGCAAGAGTAACGGAGCCGTTCGGCTATCTTTTAAAACCTTTTGATGAAAGAGCTCTGCACACAACTATTGAAATGGCTTTGTACAAACATAAAGTTGATACAGAATTAAAAAGAAGAACCAAAGAACTTGAAGAAGAAAAAATAAAAAGTGATAAATTGCTTCATAATATTTTCCCAGCAGAAATTGTAAAAGAATTAAAACAAAAGGGTATCGTTTCTCCCAAATATTATAATATGGTATCTATTTTATTTACGGATTTTCATGATTTTACTTCTATTTCCTCAAGGCTTTCACCTGAAATTTTGTTGAAAGAGCTAAATGATATTTTCACAAACTTCGATACGATAATTGAAAAACTCGGTTTGGAAAAATTAAAGACAATCGGTGATTCATACATGGTCGGCGGCGGAATTCCAAAAGAATCTGATAACCATGCAATTAAAATAGTTATGGCTGCTCTCGAAATGCAGAAGTATCTTGAAAACAGAAATAAAAATTCAGAGTTAAAATGGAATATGCGGGCCGGAATTCATTCAGGTCATGCAGTTGCCGGTATTGTAGGAACACAAAAATTTACTTACGATGTTTGGGGTGATACTGTTAATATTGCAAGCAGAATGGAAACTAATTGTGAACCCGGAAGAATAAATGTGTCCGGTAAAACTTATGAACTGATAAAAGACTATTTTAATTGTGATTATAGAGGAAAATTTGATGCTAAAGGTAAAGGAAAAATTGATATGTATTTTGTTTGTGAAGCTAAAGAAAATTTAGTCCCGGATTTAGTAAAATAACCTTCCGTGCATCTAGCATATCGTTTATAATTACATTCAAAAATTTAATTTTTGTGAGATGTGTCATTAATATCATCACATTCAATTGTTATTTTTTTTGAGTTTAAACCTGGATTATCTTCAATCCTTCATATTTAATATTTTAAATGAAATCAAACAATAATATATCCCTGAATTTAATTCCCTTTAAAAATGCAAAAGATGCTGCTTTAGTACTTGATAATTCATACAATATTAAAGAGAGTAATAAAAGTATTCAAAGTTTATACGGATGCACGCATAAATATTTGATTGGCAAAAATATTTCGGAATTAATTCACTCAGAAGAAAAAAATAAATTAGAAGAAAAAATAAAATTAACAAAAAGTAAAAAAGGTGTATTATTTGAATCAAAAGGATTAAAAATAGATGGTACAATATTCCCGGTTGTAATTAGTATCAATCCCTTTATGATAGATAAGAAAAAACATTTTCTTTGTATTATTAGGGATAATACTCTGTATGAAAAGATATTAAATAAAAAAGAACAGCAGATAAATACTTATAGAAAAGTTGCTGATAATTTCCCAGATATAATTTGCAGGTTAAATAAAAAACATAAAATTATTTATATCAATCCTGTCATTGAACAATTATTAAATAAAAAACCCGATCAAATATTAGGAAAATCTTTTTTCGAAATTGGTTTAACTAAAAAAGTATCTAATAATGCAGATAAATTACTCTCCTTTGTATTTAATACCGGAAAAGAAAATTTTTTAGATTTTATTATTAAAACCAACTCGGGAACAAGATTATTCAATACTAGATTCATACCCGAAATTTCATCAAAAGGTAATGTAGAAACTATTCTTGGAATTATCAGAGATGTTACCGAAATAAGAAAATTAGACGAAGCAAGAAATGTATTAGCTTCTATTGTCGAATATTCTGATGATGCTATAATAGCTAAAACTTTAAGCGGAAAAATTGTCAGCTGGAATAAAGGCGCCGAAAAGATATATGGTTATAGGTCTGAAGAGGTTATTAATAAAAATGTCGATTTAATAATTCCTGAAGATAAAAAGAAAGAGCAAAAACTTCTTCTCCAAAAAGTAAGAGAAGGAAAAGGAATTGAAAATCATGAAACCGAAAGAATTAGAAAAGATGGAGTTAGAATAAATGTTTCCGTTACATTTTCTCCAATTAAAGATAAAAAAGGAAAAGCTACAGGAATATCTGTTATTGCAAGAGATATAACCAGACAAAAAATAATAGAAAAAGAGTATAAGGTCAGCGAAGAAAAATTTCGTTCAATAGCCGAAAATATACAGGAAGTATTTTATATAAGAGAAAGAGATTCCCAAAAAAGAACTGAAAAAATGGCATATGTGAGTCAGGCATATGAAGAAGTTTGGCAGAAGAGTACTATTAGAATTATATAAAAACCCCACCGCTTTTATGGACATTATTTTACCTGAATATCACGACATTGTAAAAACTGCTTTAAAAGAACAATGGGATGGAAAACAAACCGATATTATTTATTGCATAAAAAGAGAAGATGGTACAATTAAATGGATTAGAGACAAAGCCTTCCCTTTAATTGATGAAGCAAATAATATCAATAAAGTTATAGGTGTTGCAGAAGATATTTCCGATAAGAAAGTTGCTGAAGATAAATTAAAAGATGCACTAAGAAGAGAACGGAAAGCCGTAACAGAAATTGAAGAAGTTACAGGCAGGGTTGCCTTTCTTTCGGAAGCTACTGCAATTTTAAATTCATCTTTAGATTATAAACTTACTTTAGATAGTTTGGGTAAATTATTAACTCCGGAATTTGCAGATTGGTTTATAGTCGACATTTTAGAAAATAACGGGAAAATTAACCACCTGACAATTTCTAATGAAAATCCGGATAAAGTTGAACTTGTAAAGAAATTCAGAGAAAAATATCCTCCCGGGAAGAATGTTGATACCGGTGTTTATAAAGTTGTAAGTACAAAAAAATCCGAATTTTATTCCAACATTAAAAACAAATTGTTAAAAGAATATTCGGCCAATACTGAATATTATAAACTAATAAAAGAACTTAAACTCAAATCAATAATGATTATTCCTCTTATTGCCAGGGGAATAGTACTAGGAGCAATTACTATCGGCTCTTCCAAAACGGGCAAAAGATTTAAGAAAGAGGATTTAAGTTTTGCAGAAAATTTAGCTCAAAGAGCTGCTATTGCAATAGATAATGCAATTTTATATAAAGAATCTAAAAATTTAAATGAGAAATTAGAACAGAGGGTCAAAGAAAGAACTCATCAATTAGAAAAAACAAATATTGAACTTCATAATGAAATTAATGAACGGAAGAAAATTGAAGACATTTTAAGAGAACAAGCACAAGTTATTGATCAAATTCATGATTCGGTAATTTCAACGGATCTTGAAGGTTATATTATTAATTGGAATAACGGATCTGAAAAGATATTTGGCTACAAAGCTGAAGAAATGATAGGTAAGCATATTTCCAAATTATTCACTAAATCCGAATTTAATTTTTTAAGAGATGAAATCATTAATCCTTTAAAAGAAAAAGGCAATTTGGAAGTTGAAGTAAAACTTGTGCGAAAATCAGGAGATGTATTTAATGGTTTATTATCGCTTTCCATTTTAAATGATTCAAACGGTAAGTTAAGAGGAATGATTGGTTATACTATGGATATAACCGAACGTAAAAAAGCTGAAGAAGCTTTAAGGAAAGCACACGATGAATTAGAATTGAGAGTACAAGAAAGAACCAGTGATTTAATAAAAACAAATGAGGCCTTACAAGAAGAAATAATTGAAAGAAGAAGAGCTGAAAAAGCACTAATAGAAAGAGATCAAAGATTAAGAGCTTCACTTGAAGCATCAGAAACTGGAACTTTCCGCTGGGATATACAGACAAATCAAATTGAATTAGATGAAAATCTGCAGAGAATGCTTGGGAAAAATCCTGGCACTAAAGTGACAAATCTTAGTGATTATATCGATTTTATTCACCCTAATGATTTAACAAATTTTAAAACAGCAATTGAAAAATGTGTGAATGAAGGTACTGACTTTGATATGGAATATAGAATAATTTGGCCGGATCAAAGTATCCATTGGCTTCTTGATAAAGGAAAGACAATTAAAGATGACGAAGGCAAGCCTTTATATATGACGGGTGCCTGTGTTGATATAACTGAAATGAAAGCTGTTAAAAAAGAAAGAGCTGATCTATTAAATGAAATTGAAAAACAAAAATTAAGAATTGATAATATTATTTCTACAATTCCGGGAGTTGTATGGGAGACATGGGGAAGACCGGATGAAGAAAAACAGCGATTGGATTATGTAAATAACTATGTTGAAACAATGCTTGGTTATACAACTAAAGAATGGCTTGAAACTCCAAACTTTTGGTTGTCTATAGTTCATCCGGATGATAAGGAAAAAGCTGCAAGAGAAGCTAAAGAAATATTTGATTCTGGAAAAGGCGGTACTAGCCAATATAGATGGATTACAAAGGATGGAAATTCTGTTTGGGTTGAAACACAATCTGTTGTGTTTAAGAATGCTGAAAACAAACCTGTGGGTATGAGAGGAGTATCGTTAGACATAAGTGAACGAAAAAAAGCTCAACAGATGATTGAAACTTCCTTAAGAGAAAAAGAAATTTTACTGAAAGAAATTCATCATAGAGTAAAAAATAATCTTCAAATACTTTCGAGTCTTTTAAATCTTCAATCTAATTATATGAAGGATAAACATGCTTTGGAAGTATTTAAGGAAAGCCAAAACCGTATAAAATCTATGGCTTTGGTGCATGAAAAACTTTATCAATCAAAGGATTTGTTTAAAATAGATTTTCAAGGTTATGTAAGAGATTTAACAAGTAATTTGGTAAAATCCTATAGAGTAAAAACAAGTGCTGTGCGATTAAAGTTAGAAGTGGAAGATATATTCTTATCAATTGATGAGGCAATTACCCTGGGTTTAATAATAAATGAATTGGTTTCGAATTCGTTAAAGTATGCGTTTCCTGAAGGCAAAGAAGGAGAACTTTGCGTGAGTTTAAAGTCTCTCGATAATGATTCTTCCGAGTTAAAAGTAAAGGATAATGGAATAGGTTTACCTGAAGGATTTAATATAAAAGAAACCGGAACTTTGGGAATTCAATTAGTAGATACATTGACAGAACAATTAGATGGTATTATAAATATAGAAAATAAAAATGGAGCGGAATTTAAAATTAAATTTCCGCTCCATCAAGAATTTTAGATTCTCTGTTTACTCTGCTGAGTGACAATCAGTACAAACTAAATCTTCAACAGGTTCACCTAAGTCTACCGGATGCACAAAAGTAATTCCTTTTAGGGATTCTTTATCTAAACCATCCGGACCGGTTTCGGAAATTATTGAATGACAAACATTACAATCTTTTGGAATTACTTTCCCGTCATCGCTTACATGGTTTCCGTCATGACACCTAAAACATCCGGGTGAATACATATGCCCTATATTATTAGGGAATTTCTTCCAGCTAACATTCATATAAGGGAAATAATTTCTTCTGTATATTTTTTGAACTTCCGATATGCTTCTTTCAATGGATGCGAATTTAGAAGTCATGATACCCGGATAATTTGTTTTATAAAAGTTTTCGATATGAATTTTAATACTATCTAAAGCAATTTTTTTAGTCGTATAACTTTTTTCAAGTGCTTCAACTGCTACACTTTTCATATAAGGAAGATCAGGATCAATCCAGCCTAGTGACATTACGTGATCAATAGAACTATAAGGCGGATGATAAATATGTGTGGGCCTATTATGGCAATCTATACAATCCATCTGTCTTGTGATACCGTTTTTAACCTTGCCGTCCTTGGTAAAAGAAAAATCTTTACTTCTATAAATTTTTTCTTTCCCTGTAGTCAACGAAACTGTTTTTACCCAGGGTATTGTCTGCCTTGAAGAATCCGAAGCGACGTATGTTATTTTATTTGCAATATTCATATGCCAGTGAATTCCGGAAGTAATACCTGTTTCTTCATTGCCTCCGCCGATTTTAAGCAGCATAGTAGTTTTATAATTTGTATTTTTTTCATCGCTTAAATAGTAACTGTTGCTTAATTCTTTTTGTGAATAAAAGAATTCCGGCCAGTGACATTGTTCGCAAGTTTCTCTTGCAGGACGTAAATTACTGATTGGAGTTGGAATTGGTCTTGGAAATTTGTTAAATAATACGGAATAGACCTGGTACGAACCGGAAAGTTTTGATTTTACAAACCAGCCTGCACCGGGACCGATATGACATTTTACACAACCAACTCTTGCATGAGGAGAAACTTGATATGCGGTATATTCCGGTTCCATCACTTTGTGACAAACTTCTCCGCAAAATTGATCCGAATCGGTATACTCATATGCTTTGAAACTTCCAAACGCACTAAAAAGCAAAAGTAAAATGGTACCGAAAAAGAAAATTGAAAAGGCTTTTCTATGTTTAGGATCATTAAAATTTATGACAGGCATTTGCATATCCCGCCATTTTCCTTCTTTTTCTCTTTTCCTTTCCCTGAGAATTCCAAAGGCAATTAAAATTAAACCAATAATCAAAAATCCGGGCAAAATTACAAAGGCAATTATACCCATATAAGGTTTTGATTCGCTGCTTAGAGCTTCCAGCAGCATTAAAAATAAGATTAACCCGAAGCTGACCAGCGATATAGCTGTTCCCGTAAAGGTTATCGGATTATAAACAGATGCAGGGAGTTTACGTTTCATAATTATCAACTTATTTAATACAAAATAATTAACTGTATATAATAATTTATTTCTTAACGATATGCAAAAATCATTGCATAAATTATCCAAACAATTATACTAAAACCAACACTCAAGGCTGTCCAGCCAAAAAATCGTATAGTTTTAATAACTATTGGTGGATAAGGTTCAACTAAATTTTTTTCTAATTTTCCGCTTTCCATTAATTCATAGTATTCTTGAGGCCTGTCAATTTTGTATTCCTCAACCGGAACTCTTCCGGAAAAAATAACAATATCCATTGGGAATTTTTCAGGACGTAAATGTGTATTGAAGAAATGTATTGTAAAAATAAAACCGGTTGCCAATAATGCTTCGTCGCTGTGAATTATTGTAGCTACATTAATAAACCATCCAGGGAAAAAGTTTGTAAAAAATTCTGGGAACCATAAAGTTAATCCGGTAGATCCAATTACAAATATTCCCCAGAACACCGCGAAGTAATCAAATTTTTCCCAGTATGTCCATCTTCCATATTGGGGTCTGTCGCCAAGACCTAGAAACCACTTCATGGAATTAATAAAATCATTAAGATCCTTTTTATTGAACATCATAGAATCTTTTCCAAAAATCATTTGAAATATTGATTTGGATTCTTTTCTTTTCTGATTAAAAATGTCAATCAAATGTGTAATAAACACACTGAACATAATTACGGCAGCAAATCTGTGTATATATCCGGCTGATTCAAATCCTCCAAGTAAGTGAGAAAGTATTACCGCCCACTTTGTATATGAAAACTTTAAAGTCATTCCGGAAAGAGCAAGGGTCATAAAACTAACAATCATAAGAATATGCAAAACACGATTCAACCGTGTAAATCTTTGAAATTGCAATTGAGTTTTCCTAACATATTCTGTTTGCATTTTATAGGTATTCTCCGTTTTTCCTTTAGTCTTTATTTGATTGATTTTCTTTTTCCTGCTCAGATTGTTTTTTTAGCTTTTTTCTCCATTGAATGGATCTTGGAAGCCATAATAAAGTATGAAGTCCAGCAATGAAAAATGTTCCGACTAACAAGCCAGTCATTCCCCAGAATGTCCAGAAAAGCCATGGATATTTATTGGGGTCATGGTGAGTAGCATGTGTAAAATATCCCGCAAATTGTCTTGATGCACCTTCATGACATTTTTTACATGTTTGAACTATGTTGTTGTGACTTAAATGAGATTTTGGATCGGATATCGGCAATATATCATGCGCACCATGGCAGTCGAAACATTTTGCAGTTTTTGAATATCCTAACTGAGAAACTTTACCATGATAAGTATCAAAATAAGTCTCAGTAATTTTTTCGTGACAATGACCGCAAGTATTCATAATTTCTAATCTAAATCCAGCCTGATCAGTTCTCTTAATTGTATGAGCTGTATGGCATGTATTGCATACGGGGAGTTTTTTGTCAGTCTTTGTAAAAGCAGGGGAATGAACACTTTTTGCAAATTGTTCTTGAATACCGAAATGGCAGTTACCGCAGGTTTCACCTACATTTATAGGATTAATGCTTGACTTAGGATCATCATGCGGCAATTCGTGATGCGCAGTATGACAATCTGTACATGTTGCTGTTACTGTTAATCCGCTCTTTAATAATCCTTTTCCGTGAATACTTTCCGTATAACTATTTACAATATCGTGTTCTTCACCTTTATATCGAGTAGCAGCTTTTTCTCCTTCACGATGGCATTTAGCACAAAGTGTTGGTATGTTGGTTGCAAAGATTGGTGAGAGATTATTTTTTCTGCCTAATATTCCGTGAGTTCCATGACAATCTGTACATGTAGGAGCATTGCCATCTTTTTGACTATATAATTTACCGTGAATACTTGTTTTATATTCGTCACCAATAGCAGCATGACATGATGAACAATCAACTTTATCTGTAATACTATCACATGGCCTAACATGGGAAGGCTTTACTTCAGAATGACATTGACTGCATGCAACTTTTTGGTGCATTGAATTTTCTAATTCGTTAACATTAACAAATAACGAATGTCCGTCTTTTGAAGATTTTAAATTTTTATCTGAATGACATCTCATGCAATCTTTATCGGCCATGCCTTGATCGTAAAAAACTTTTCTTACTTTATGAGGCTGATGACAATCAACGCAAGCCGGAAGAACATGAAGTTCTTTTTCCCAAAGTTCTCCTTTTATTACTTTCCTGTGTACAGTTTCTATCTCTGCATGACATTGAGTACATGTTTTTACAATGTTCTGTCTGGCAATAGAAGATTTAGGATCAGTGTGAGGTAAAATTCTATGAGGGGTATGGCATGATGCACATGTAGCGGCAACTATCAATCCTTTTTTAAGTAACCCTTCGCCGTGCATACCTTCAGAGTAGTTTTCTAAAATATGGGTTTCAGGAATATTACGTTGAAGCTGAACCGGTGAACCTTCTTTATGACATTTACCACAAAGGAAAGGAATCTTCATTGGTGCAACGGCTGAATTTCTATTACTTACTAAAGTTATATCATGAGACCCATGGCAATCTTGACATCGCGGAGCAAGCGGATCTCCTTTTTCGCTTGCTTGACCATGCAAACCTTCATCATACATTTCCTGGGCATCATCATGACAGGCACCGCACTGAGCTCTGTCTACATCTTCTTTATGCGGAAAATCCGTTCCGGCTAAATCGACATGACAATCTATACAAGCTACTTCGCCATGAACAGAAGCTTCAAGTTTAACGGCATCAACAAAAACCGAAATTGTTTTACCGTGTCTAGTTCCTTTTAATGCTTTGTCTTCATGACACATTAAACAATCACTGTTTTCCTGTGCATTTATTGCAATATTATTGAAAAGGAAAATGCCGAAGAAGAGAACTGTTAGTATAGATCGATATTTAAAATACATACTATAATTTACTTTACAACTAGGCGTTGTACTCCCTTTTTTTACAGTAAAATTTTTCAATATATTTCAAATTAATTCAGTTTATAAATATGTTAATTAATCCTTCGTTTCTTCAGATCCTGATTCTTTTTCTTTGATTCGTTCCAATTCCAGCGGATGTTCTTCTGCCATTTCTTCTTCAGAAATAGTTCCTTTGAACCAAGCAACATTCATTGGATATATATCCGGATTGAAGATAACGAAATAAAAGTGCCAAACTACAATTGCCAAGAAAGCTAACCATGCTTCGTAGTAATGAATTGTTCTGGCTATGTCCCAGCCCAGTTTGGTCAATAACCCGATAAAGGTATTATCGAACCACATTATAACTCCTGTAGCTGTCATTACAATTGTACCCCATACTAAAGCCCAGTATTCGGCTTTTTCGACATAACTGAATCTGTCTAATTTAGGTTTGACTTTTGAGATTCCAAGGTTAAATTTAGCTATTCCAATAGCATCAGTAATATCTTTATATTTTGGGAATAAATCTTTAACTAACTGCCTTCCTCTTACAGTAAAAGTTATGTATATGATATGATATAAACTTGTTACAACCATTATTACGGCTGCAATTCTATGTAGGAGGCTTCTGTATTCAAATGCATTTTTACTTAAATCTCTTATATGGTGAACCCACCACGAGTCAGGGAATTTCAACATAAACCCTGTCAAAACTAGTGTAAGGAAACTGACGGCTAATGCTATGTGCTGTAATCTTTCATTCAAATTCATTCTCAAGTATAGCGAATGTCCATGTTCTTCTTCTCTTATTAAACCGCGTTGTTTCATTTTTTTAATCTTAGCCTTTTTAATGAAGTCTAAAAGATTATGTAAGAACATAAATCCGATTATTGAGAAGATCATTATTATGTAAGTTGTTGCAATCCAGTAAAGTACTGGTTCGGTTTTTTCCTGTATTGATACGTGAATTTTTCCAACTGCAAAATTTTGATTTGCTCCTGGATGACATTTACCGCAGGTTTTTGCCAAATTAGCTTTATTTACAGTACTTGTAGGATCACTCGGCGGTTTAATATTATGAACTCCATGACAGCTTGCACAATTCGCTACTACAGTTGAACCACCTTCTAATGCTAGTCCGTGATAACTATCTTCGAAAGTTGATAGACGATCAGGTGATAGATTGTATTTAGAAGTTAACTTAACAGAACTATGGCAAGGTGAACAAACTTCTTTTGATAAATTCTGAAATGCTACCGGAGATTTTGGATTTGTATGTTTTAAAATATTATGCTCGCCATGACAATCTGTACAAGCAGGAGCATCCAGATTTCCGTCGGCTAATTGTTCTCCGTGAATGCTTTGTTCGTAAACTTTAGCAATTTGTGTATGACATTTAGAACAAGTTTTGGGAACGTTCATTTTAAATACCGAGGAATTTTGGTTATCCCCCGGTAAAATATCATGGGGTCTATGACAATCTATACAAGTAGCAGCCTTACCGTTTCCATTTTGTAAAGCACTACCGTGAACACTATGTTCATAAGCTGTTAAAAAGCCTGCAGAGGGCGCAGTTCTCGCAGTTATTTCCGGATTATTTAAATGACATGATAAACATAATTTTTCTTGGGCTAATTTTACCGCTGTAGTATCACCTAGTCCTGAATCATAAGTTACTTTAGTTTTATGACAAGTAAAACAATTTGGCGCACCTTTAACTCCGCTTTGAAACCCTGGTAATGAATTGATTTAACATATTCTTCTTTTTTATCGGAATGACAATTACCGCAGGAATTCACTAGATTTTTAGAATTCCACGGTGATTTTGGTGAACTTGGTGGTATAACACCATGAGTGCCGTGACAATTTTTGCAAGATTGATCCGGTGATCCACCCATACCATTTGACTTTAAAATTTGCGAATGAAACGGATGTTTTGCCGGTGCACTTGAATGACATTTTAAACAATTAATTGGTTTAATATTTTCTTTATGGGGTACTTCATCCGGGTTAAATCCTACGTGACATGAAATACAATTTAATTTACCGTGTGCAGAATTTTTTAGTATATTGGCATCAACATATATGGAGACTTCTTTTCCATTTTTCTCCATTGTTAAAGTATTATCACTATGGCACATAAGACAGTCATCATTCGTTTGAGTGTAGGAAGTCCTTGTAAAGCCAAACAAACTAATTACAAGGATCATGTGGAAGGGTAGTAAGCGGGCTAATTTATAGACGAACATCATTTTTTCCTTCTTCAGTATTTTCCTATGTGCCATAGTAAAGTGAGCTAAATTCTATAAATGTTTTTTATTTTTATTATCCGCATTTATTAATCCCCTGGTTTAACTGGAAATGTAAATGGGTTTGTTATAAATTCAAATTTTTAAGCAACAGAAAAAGCTAGTCCGTACATCAATACTATTGAAATAACAAACAGCAGGTAGAAAATAATATTTTTCATTTTAGAACCTTTTATTATTAAACCTTTTTCTTTTAAATCGTCTGTTTTTTAATCGATTTCAAAATTTTCCTTTACTCATACAAACTAAGTACCAGAAAAAATTGTCGATATTATGCAATTATCAACAATTGTATGTTGCAAATTCTCATGACTGAGAATATGATTTTTTAATGATTTCATTAATTAGAAAGTCTGCATTTTAATATGTAAGGCTGGGAGAAATATTTGCTATTCGGAAAGCAAAATTTATTAGCTGAAAATTATAATTTATTTGGTTAAACAAATAATTCCATGTTTATGCATGGATTTTTTAAGTCATGGAAATTTGAAATTTTTCATATAAATCCTTCTCATCGGAAGTTGTGAGCATCCAATATTTTTTACCTTTCAAAGGGGTATAATTTAATATATAAGTGGTTAGAATTGTTCGAAAATCCTTTTCCTCTGTATGGTTCAATATATAATAATACATCAATAAATATGCTAAAGTTATATCACTTGTAATGACTCTCGCAAATCCTATTTGTTTATCATCCAGGTATATTCCGAAACATATCGAGTTCTTAATAGATTCTTCTACAACTTCTTTTGATTTTCCTTTGGACCAATAAGCATTTGTTAAAAAACTATAAATTAAATTAATATCTAAAAGAGATTTGTCCGAGCTTACTTTTAAATTTTCCACAATTAATTTTATAATATTATAAATTAGTTTTCAAAAAATAAGGATCTTTTAGATAATTTTTTAAAGTGATTAGAAAATTAAATAGCTAGTGTAGAAAGTTTCATTGAAACTTCATTTAAATCGAATGGTTTATAAAAGATTGTCTTAACATATTTTCTAATATTAGATTCAAGATCTTTAGCTCTATTATTAAAAACATAAGTTAAAACAAGAGGTGTTTTGGAATTTAAATCATTGACTTTTTTACAAAACTCTTCTACTTTTTTTGAAGGTTCCGCATCAAGTATTACTAAATCAAAAACTGCATTATCAACTATCTCATTCAGAACATCAATGTCAGTTGTGGTTGTAACCTTATAGTTATCTTGAAGATACATAAGTAAGCTGTAGCACATGCTGAAATCCGGGCTGAAGAAGATAACGTTTTTCATTACTTTCATTTTTTATTGAAACAATAAGATATAATTCTTCGTTGTTAAGATTTAATCTATTTACGTGCCAATTTCTTGTAGTAAAAATTGCGAGTGTTCAGAATTTAAAAAAGTTGATTTTAGCAAGAAAAAGAAAGGAATTTACAAGACTGTTAAAATATTTTTAAGTTTTATTCTCGTAAGTGGCAATTAGAAATTTTAAGGTTTTAAATTTTGAGAAAGAATTCTTAAGCTTTAATATCAAGTTCTTTTAATTTCCGGTATAAAGTTGATAGACCTACCCTTAAAATATCTGCTGTTTTTTCTTTATTATAATCGTTGCTCTCAAGTGCTTTAAGTATCAGGTCTTTTTCAAATTTTCTTATTGATTCTTCGAGTGAACCGGGTACTGAAAAATCAATCGCTTCCGAATTAGGCCTGAAAGACAATGGTAGTTCTTTTACTGTTATGAAATCTTCTTTACAAAAAATTACAGCTCTTTCTATAACATTTTCCAGTTCCCTTACTTCACCTCTCCATTCATGCCCAATAATAGCGCGCATAGCATCAGAATCAATTCCCTTAATTTTTTTGTTTAATTCGATACGGTATTTATTTAAAAAATGATCAGCTAGCAGCGGAATATCTTCTTCCCGTTCTTTTAGAGAAGGAAGATTAATATCAATTACGTTCAATCTGTAAAAAAGGTCTTCCCTAAAGTTTCCTTTTGAAACTTCATCCCTTAGATCTTTATTAGTAGTAGCAATAAACCTGACATTTACCGGAAGAGACATAGTTGTTCCGACCGGAGTATATTCTTTTTCTTGAATTGCTCTTAACAACTTAACTTGAAGCTGAAGCGGCATTTCACTTACTTCATCTAAAAATAATGTCCCGCTTTCAGCAGCCTTCATATAACCTTCTTTATCCGTTATTGCTCCAGTAAATGCACCTTTTTTGTGGCCGAACAATTCACTTTCTATTAAATTTTCTGATATAGCTCCGCAATTAACTGCGATGAAAGGTTTGTTCTTTCGAAGGCTTTTATAATGAAGAGCTCGAGCTACTAATTCTTTTCCTGTTCCACTGTTTCCGGTTATCAAAACTGTACTATCTGTATCGGCAACTGTTTGGATCATTTCATAAATTCGCTGCATTGCCGGACTTTTGCCGATAATATTTTCAAAGTCAAAATTTCTTTGTACTTCTTTTCGAAGGATTCTGTTCTCCAGCAATAAGTCCTTTACCTCAAAAAGTTTTTTAACTTTAATTATTAATTCATCAAACTCTACTGGTTTCAAAATATAATCACTTGCACCGCTGCGTAAAGCTGATATAGCAGTATCCAATGAACCAAAGGCAGTAATAACTATGATAGAAGTTTGAATATTTAATTTTTTAATTCTATCGAGCAGTTCAACACCTTTCATTTCAGGCATTTCTAAATCTGTAATAACTAAATCAAAAGTAGATTCCAAAATTTTATCATAAGCAAGTTTCCCGTTTTCAGCTTCTTCTACAGTGTATCCTTCTTTTTGAAGAACATAAGAAAGTGTTTCTCTTATTATTTTTTCGTCATCAACAACTAATATTCTTTCAGACATTTTTACCCTAAAATTAATTTTGAATTGGTAGTGTAATTATAAATGTTGTTCCTTTACCTAAAACACTCTTTACCTTTATATCACCTTGAAAACTTTTTACAATTCCATAGCTTACCCACAAACCGAGTCCCGTACCTTTACCTTCTTTTTTAGTAGTAAAAAAAGGTTCGAAAACTTTATTATAATTTTCTTCCGGAATTCCTTTACCCGTATCTGTAAATCTAATTACGATAAAGTCATCTTTCTTTTCAGATTTAACATTTATTGCATGAGATTTATTTCCATCAGTTTCAGAAATTGCATCAACTGCATTAATTAAAATATTTACAAATACCTGCTGAATTTGGTCTGATATTAAAGGTAATAATGGAATATTTTCCTGAAGATCACTATTAAAAACAATATTTTTTGCTTTCGTTCCAACTTTTGTAATTTCAACTGCTTCAATAATATTTTCATTTATATCGGTAAGATGAAGTTCGTAATTCGAAGGTCTTGAAAAATCTACCAGATCTCTGATTATTTTGGAAATTCTTGTTATTTGACTCTTTACCAAAGCCAGCTTTTCAGTTACAAACGGATCTTCAGTTGATCTTTGAGCAACCTGAACTAATGCCGAAATAGATGCGAGCGGATTTCCTACTTCATGAGCAATTCCCGCGGCTAATGTTCCAATGCTTTCCATTTTTTGTGTATGTATCAATTGTCTTTCAAATAATCTTTTCTCGCTGAGATCTCTATGAATTCCAAAAAATCCGGAAACATTGCCGTCTTTATCTAAGATTGGAGATATTAAAAGTTGAGTAAAAAATGGTTCGCCGCTTTTCCTTCTATTTTCAATTTCACCGGACCAGACTTTTCCGTTTTTTATGGTCTTCCACATTTTATCCCAAAATTTTTTGGAATGTTTTTTACTTCCGAAAATACTTGGGGTTTGTCCAATCAATTCTTCTTTTGAGTAGCCGCTTGCTGCCACAAAAGCTGGATTTACATAAATCATTCTGCCGTCAATATCGGTAATTTGAAGAGGATTAACAGTGTTCTCCGCAACTTTATAAAACCTTAAAAGCTCAAGTTCCTTTCTTTTTTCTTCAGTAATATCTCTTGCAATTATAAATACTTCATTTGAATTATCTTCTTCATTTAGTCTTGGAGTTATAATAAAACTAACATTGAAAAATTGTTTATCTAATAAAAGTTTTGATTCAAACTTTTCGCTTTTATTTTGTTCAATACACTTTTTGAAAAAATCTATTGTATTCTGTTTAAAATTCGAATCGATTAAATCAAATAGATTAAAGTTATTAATTTCATTTTTAGACAGATTTAATTTAAGCGAAGCTGAGATGTTTGCATCAAGAATATTACCTTTTTCGTCCAGAATAAAGCACATATCCTGCAAACTATTTAAAAGCCGGAAGTCTATTTTATAACTTTTACCCATGCTGAATAATCTTAGAAAACTTATTTTATTGATTTAATTATATCAAAAATACACAATTATAAAGTATAAATAAATCTATCAACTTTTATCTTTTTTAGAAAAAATGATGGAAAATTTTTAATTGCCAAACAAAATGCTTGCAAGTAAGCATTTTTAATAAAGACAATTTAAAATTATTTTTTAATAAGTTAAGAAGGATTAAATTACATTTACAACTTTTTGTGAATTTTAACTAATCATATTCTTTGATTTCATAAGTTCCGCGCACAAAATTGCACCTCCGGCAGCACCTCTAATTGTGTTATGGGAGAGAATAACAAATTTATAATCAAACAAAGGATCTTCTCTTAATCTTCCAATGCTCACAGCCATTCCTTTATCAATATTTCTTAAAATTCTAGGCTGAGGATATTTTTCTTCTTCAAAATAATGTATAGGATTTATCGGAGCGGAAGGGAGATCAAGATTTTGAGGTTCACCTTTAAATTCCTTCCAAGTATTAATTAAATCTTTTATATCTGCAGATTTTTTTAATTTTACCTGCACGCACTCCGTATGACCTTCCACAACCGAAACTCTGTTGCATTGAGCGCTTACTTTAAAATTTACATTTTCAATATTATTTCCATTTAATTTCCCTAAAATTTTTAAAGGTTCGGTTTCTAATTTATCTTCTTCACCGGAAATATATGGAACAACATTATCAATGATATCTAAACTCGGCACTCCTGGATAGCCCGCACCAGATAATGCCTGCATTGTAACTACATTCACAGTTTCCAAACCAAAATTATCAAATAGCGGTTTTAACGCTATAGTTAAACCTATTGTCGAGCAATTCGGATTTGTAACAATACAACCGCCGCTAAATTTTTGAGTTTTAATTAAATCAAGATGAGAAGGATTTATTTCAGGAATTAGTAAAGGAACATCTTTATCCATTCTATGATTTTTAGAATTACTTACAACTGTATAACCTTTGTTTGCAAAATCTTCTTCAATAGCACCGGCAACAGAAGAATCTAAGCCCGAAAATACAAGTCTGCAATTTAAATTTGGAATACATTCTTTTATTTCTAAATTGCCTATATTGTTCGGCAAAACAGCAGAAGAAAACCAATTTGCAGCATCATTATATTTTTTACCGGCCGATTTTTCAGATGCCGCAAGTTCGGTAATTTCGAACCATGGATGGTCAGATAATAATTCGATAAATTTCTGACCTACGCTTCCTGTAGCGCCTAAAATTCCGACAGGTATTTTTTTATTTTGTTTCATTTGTACGTTTTAAGAATAAAAGTGTTGAAGCGAAATATACGAATATGTTATAAATAAAATAAGTTATTCCCTTTATCATTAAAAATAATTAAGATAAATTTTTGTAGTTTAAAGATAAATCACAATAAAATTAGAGTTTATATAATGAAAATCGGTTTAGTACAATACAACCCGGAGTGGGAAAACAAAGAGTCAAATAAAAATAAGATTAACAATTTACTTTCTAATTCCAACGATAATTATGATTTATTAATTCTACCAGAATTAACTTTAACCGGATTTACTATGTTCTCCGAAAAGTATGGTGAAAATCTATCCGGAGACACAGTTAGCTATTTCCAAAATTTATCTAATGAATACAAAACAAATATTTTGTTTGGATTAATAGAAGATGAAAACGGAATTCACTACAACTCTTTACTTCATATAGATAAAGAAGGGAATAAAATTTCAAATTATAGAAAAATACATCCTTTCTCTTATTCAACTGAAGATCAGCATTATAAAAGAGGATTAAATACAGTTGTAACTAAAATTGATGATTGGAAAATCGGTTTATCAATTTGTTATGATTTAAGATTCCCAGAATTATATAGAAATTACGGAAAAGCCGGAACGGAATTAATTGTGTGTATAGCAAACTGGCCGGATACAAGAATTGAACATTGGGATGCACTTTTAAAAGCTCGAGCAATTGAAAATCAATGTTTTGTTGCGGGAGTCAACAGGGTCGGAAATGATCCCAGGTTAAAATATAACGGCCACAGCAGTGTTTACAGTCCGATGGGAGAAAATTTGATCTCATCTGTTGACAATGAAAATATTGTAAGTGTTGAAATTGATTTGGAAAAGGTAAAAGATGTGAGATCGAAACTGCCATTTTTAGATGATATTTTTTTAATTTAAATTTCATATTAGTTAAAATTTAATAGTCCATAAATTAAAAATGATAAAGATCAGAAGAAAAATTAATTTTTATGACTGCGATCCGGCAGGAATTTTATTTTATGCAAGAATTTTTGATTTATGCCATTCAGCTTATGAAGAATTAATTGCAAGCTTTGGTATTTATGATGATTACTGGGGAACAGGAGATTATGTCGTTCCAATTATTCACAGTGAAGCAACATATCAGAAACCTATAAAATTCGGAGACCAAATAATCATTGAGTTAAATGTTTCGGAATTAAAAAGCACATCGTTTATTCTGGAATATAATTGTGTTAATGAAGCAGGTGAGTTATGCTGCAAAGTAAAAACAATTCATGTCTTTGTTGACAAGAATGCCTGGCAGAAAACTCAATTAACAACTGTTTTAAAAGAAGGATTGGAAAAGCACTTAATTTCTTAACTTCCGAACATTTCTTTTATTTCGTGTCTTTTAATTTTATCCAATGAAGTTTTTGGAAGTTCATCAACAAAGAAAAATAATTTTGGGATTTTATAGGAAGCAATATTATTCCTTAGAACTTCTTTAATTTTATCTTTACTTATTTTTTTGTTTAGAACAATTGCTGCAGCAATTTTCTGTCCCCACTCAGAATCTGCAACTGGAAAAACACACGACTCTTTTATTTCACTTATATTATTTAAAAGTTTTTCAACCTCAAGCGGGTTAACATTCTCTCCGCCTGTAATAATTAAGTCGGATCTTCTTGCCTCAACAAATAAATATCCTTCTTTATCTAAATAACCATAATCTCCTGTATAATAAAAACCGTTTTTAACTTTAGCTTTGGTTTCTTCTTCATTATATAAATATCCGTTCATTACAGAATCACTTTTTACAACAATCTCACCGGATTGATTTGGTTTTAATTTATTCCCTTTTTCATCTAATATTAAAATTTGATTTTTACTTAAAGCCTTTCCGGAAGAATTTATTTTATCTTTAAGTTTATCTCTTCCTATATAAGCTACAAATGAAGAAGTCTCAGAAGAACCGTAAACTCTTGAAACCGGCCAGCCTTTTGTTAATGCAGTTTTACAAAGATCTTCATCAATAAATCCGCCTCCTAAAAGAACATCCTTAATTTTAGTTGAAGGTTTATAATTTAATAAAATTAACCTCTGCATTTGTGTAGAAACAAAAGAGATTAAAGTCGGATTGAAATTATTTAAACTAAAAACAATATCTTCATTCTTTAGTGATTGTGGAACTACAACAGAATTGCCGAAAAGTAATACTCTTGTTATTATTTGAAAACCACCGATATGAAAGAAAGGAAGACTAGCTAACCATTTGTCATTTAATTCATAATTAATCGCTTCATTTCCGATTACGGCACTTGCAATTAAATTCTTAAAGCTAAGCATAACTCCTTTTGGTTTTCCCGATGAACCCGAAGTAAAAATAATTACTGCAGTATTATTTAATAAAGATTCAGAATTATGTTCTTCTTTTAATGTTTGATTAGAACTAAAATTATCAAAAGGGAAATAGACTGTTTTTGAATTTGGAACTGAAATCTTTTTATTTAAATCATTTTGGATAAAAACGAATTGGCATTTAGAAAAATCAATTAACTCTTCTAGTTCATTTTTTAGAAGTTTATTATTTAATGGAACCGGAATTGCGTTTAATTTCCAAAGCGCCAAAACAATAAAAATAAATTCTATTGAGTTTTCACCAATTAGACAAACTTTATCCTCGTTTTTAATTCCGGTTTCTTTTAGATAAGAAGCATATGAATTTACTTTACTTTCTAATTCAGAATAAGTTAGAGTTTGTTCTTTAGAAATTACAGCAGGAAGATTTTTATTAAAATTTTTTAGCCGGTAAGTTTGAAAGTTAATAAAGTCCATTATCGAACTAAATTTATTTTACCATTTAAAACCGGAAAAGGATCGTCGGCAAGATCATCTTCAAATAACCTGCCGGTGTTTAATCCGTGAGCAGAATCAGTAACATTCATAGCCGCAGCCAAAATTGCAAAAGTTCTTCCAACAACGGATTCAAGCGAGGTCGTAATGATTGTTTTTATGTTGTTTGCTTTTGCAAAATCCATAATTTTAACTGTATTTATAACTCCGCCCAGCATCATTGGTTTTAATATCAAAACAGAAGCCGCTTTACGGGATATAAAGTTTTCCGCATCCTTTATATTTCTTATAGATTCATCTGCAGCTAAAGGAATTTTTGAAATTTGAGAAAGTTCTATAAAATCTTCAATATTGTTTACAGGCTGCTCAATATATTCTAAATTATACTGCTCCAAAAATTTCATATTTTCCTTTGCCTGACTTAAACTCCATTTCCCGTTTACATCAACTCTTAAATTAATTTTGTCTTTTGCAAATTCTCTTACAGCATTCAGACAATTAAGATCTTCATTAAAATTATCTCGACCAATTTTTATTTTTAATGTTTTAAAACCGTCTGCCATAAAATCATTAGCCAATAAGGCAGTGTTCTGCGGAGAATCGAATCCAATTAAAGCGTTAACATTAATTTCCTTTTTGAAATTCCTATTAATTAAAGTAAAAAAGTTCACTTTCTTTTCATTGCAGATTAAATTTATAATGGATTGCTCAATTCCATGTTTTGCTGCCGGTAATGATTCAAGATTCGGTAAATTTTCCTGAAGACTTTCTATGAAATTATTAATATCAATTTTTAAATCTAATTTGAAATTTTTAATTGCTTCTTCAGCTTGTTCAAATGTTTCCGATCCAAATTCGGGTAGAGGAGCAGCTTCGCCGATTCCCGTAATTCCTTCTTTATTTTTTAAAGTTATTATGATCCCTTTCCTTGAATGTAAAGTTGATTTTGCAGTCTGAAAAGGAATTTTAAATTTAGATTCATATTTGGCATAATTAAATTGAAGACTATTCATAATATCAATCCTGCAGAAAATAAAATTCCGAAAAGAGCCGATAATTTTGCGGTTAATTCCAAAGCTTTATTTAATTGTTTGCCATCCAGCGTGTAAAGCATTTTAATCAAATTAAAAGCAATTGGAATTGTTAAATAGGGAAGAAAAATCCAGTAATTAAAATTATAAACAATAAATAGTATTAAAGGCACAGCAAAAGATAAAATTAGTAATGCAATGTATTGATATCGAGTAAGATTTTTCCCGATTTTTACTGCCAAAGTTTTTTTCCCTGCAGCTTTATCTTCTTCAATATCTCTAAAATTATTTACAACTAAAATATTTGTAACTAAAGCTCCAACAGGAATGGAAGTTAAAATGGAAAGGAGAGTAAATTCTTTAGCTTGTATGTAATAAGTCCCGACTGTTCCGACAACACCAAAAAACATAAAAACAAAAATATCACCGAGTCCATTATAAGCTAACGGGAAATGGTCCGGCGGTGTATGCAATTCCTGCAAGAATAGATAAAATTCCGATTACAAGAATAACAATTCCGCCTACATAAACTAGATATAATCCTAATAAAAATGCAGTTAGAAAAATCAATACACTTCCGAATTTCATTTCATTAACTGTAATTAAACCGGAAGCCAAAACACGAAGCGGACCTTTTCTTTCTTCATTGTCGGCTCCTTTAATAAAATCATAAAGATCATTTACATAATTAGTCCCGATTTGAATAAGCAAGTGAACAGATCAAAGCAATAACAGAATATAAAAGAACAAAAAATCCTGTACTGTAAGCTAAAGCCGAACCAACCATAACCGGAACAACAGCAGCTAAAAGTGTTTTGGGTCGGCTGGCAATTATCCAGCTTTCAAATTTTGAAATTATTTTTTCTTCCTGCATAAAGTATTTTAATATTGTTTAAGGCAATTTAGGAAATTTATTGAATTCAGGTTTCCTTTTTTCCAAATAAGCTTTTTTACCTTCCTGAGCTTCTTCGCTCATATAATAAAGTAAAGTTGCATTTCCGGCAAGCTCTTGAATTCCTGACTTGTCCGTCAAGTTCTGCATTGAAAGCAGATTTAAGAAGCCTGATTGCCATTGAACTGTGCTGCAGAATTCTTTTTGCCCACGCAACTCCTTCGCTTTCCAGTTGATCAACAGGAACAATTTTATTTATTAAGCCCATCTGAAATGCTTCTTCAGCATTATATTGATTGCAAAGATACCAAATTTCTCTGGCTTTTTTCTGCCCGACGCTTCTTGCCAAATAACTTGATCCGAAACCGCCGTCGAAACTTCCGACTTTTGGACCTGTCTGACCAAAAATTGCATTGTCCGCGGCAATTGTCAAATCGCATACGACATGCAGAACATGTCCGCCGCCGATTGCATAACCGGCAACTAAAGCAATTACAGGTTTCGGCATGCTTCTGATTAATTTCTGCAGATCAAGAACATTTAAGCGTGGAACTCCGTCCTTTCCAACATATCCTTTATCTCCTCTAATTCTTTGATCGCCGCCGGAACAAAAAGCGTATTTTCCATCTTTTGCAGGTCCCTGACCGGTCAATAAAACAACTCCAATTGCCTGATCTTCTCGTGCATCGGAAAAAGCATCATACATTTCTATAACAGTTTCCGGTCTGAATGCATTTCTAACTTCAGGTCTGTTGATTGTAACTTTAGCAATACCGTCCATTTTTTCATAAATGATATCCTTGTAATCTTTTGCTTTTTTCCAGTTAAAATTCATTTTAAATCCTTTCAGTTTGATTTATCATTTGTACTTAAAAAATCATTTACAGTTTTAATAAATTCTTTTGGTTCTTCAAGATGAACGTTATGTCCTGCATTCTTAATAATTTTATGTTCGGCATTCGGAAGTAGTTTTAATATTTTATTATTTATTTCGGTGTATTTAGAATCCAAATCTCCGGTTATAAGCAGAGTTCTTTTTTCCATATTTTTAAGTTGATCATAAACCGGCTGCATTAATCCGGCACTAAATCCGCGCAGACTTTTTGCCAAACCTAATTTATTATTACCTAATTTTTTGTTCCTAATATCATTTATCTTTTCGTTGGAAAATCTTCTTTGAGTATTAAATATATCAAGGTTCATCCAGTAATCAATAAAATTTTCAATAGAGTTGTTTTCGATAAATTCTGCTAATTCCAAATCACTTTTTACTCTTTCTTTTCTTTGATTTTCATCTTCAATTCCTGCTGTTGTACTTTCCAAAATTAAATTATTAATTAAATGCGGAAATCTTAAAGCAAAATTTAAAGCTATTCTTCCGCCCATTGAATATCCTAGTAATGAAAAACTATTTAAATTGAAATGTTTTTTAACTTGTAAAATTTGTTCTATTATCGAATCAAGTTTATAATAATCTAATTCTTCCGGCGAAGAACTTTTTCCATGTCCGACTAAATCTAATGTTATGACATTAAAATTTTTTATTAAATGATCTGTAACAAATTGCCAATCATTATTAGAACCTGTAAAACCGTGGAGCATCAGGATAAAATTATTTGAATTTTCATCTTTAATTTTTTCGCTGATGTTTAATTTTATGTTTTTGTAATCGATCTGCATGAATGATTTTTTCGTTTAATAATTCAAAATTATTAAATATTTTTAATCTTTAAGGTGATTAAGATATTTTTATTTAATTTTACCATTATTAAAAATGATTAATATTTTTTAAGATGTTCGACTTTTAAATCTAAAATTCATTTCACATTTTATCTAAACGGGAAGAAAATGCAAAATTTAAAAAATAAAATTAAAGTAATATTACCTGTTTTGGTTTTAGCTTTCGTTTTTATTTCATGTTCTCAGAAGCAAAACAAAAATACAAATATTCAGGGAATAGATATAGCAGATTTTGATACAACCGTAATTCCGCAAAATAATTTATTTGAATTTGCCAACGGCGGATGGATCAAAAATAATCCGATTCCTCCTTCAGAAAGATATTGGGGTGTTTATTCTGTACTTCAAAATGATAATTACAAAAAGTTAAAAAAAGTTATGGAAGAAGCTGCCGAAAATAATAATGCAGAAAAGGGAAGTAATCAGCAGAAATTAGGTGATTTTTATTTTAGCGGAATGGATACGGTTTCAATTGAAAAGGAAGGAATAAATCCTTTAAAGCACGAATTTGACAGAATAAACAATATTAAAAACACTAGAGATTTAATTAATGTAATTACTTTATATCAAACTTATAGAGTCTCTCCTTTATTTGATTTTTATGTTGAACAAGATCTAAAGAATAGTGAGCAGCAGGTACCTTATTTATCTCAAGGCGGTTTGGGTTTACCTGACAGAGATTATTATCTAAAAACTGATTCTGAATCAGTTAAAATTAGAAAAGAATATATTCAGCATATCGCAAATATGTTTAAGCTTCTTGGCGACCAGTCTGAAACTGCGGAAAATGAAGCACAAAATATAATGAATCTTGAAACAAAACTTGCAAAAGTTTCATTGACTAATATACAGCAAAGAGATCCTTATGCAGTTTATCATAAATATACTTTGCAGGAATTAAATAAATTAACTCCGGAATTTAACTGGACAAATTATTTTGATAAAATCGGTGCAAAAAATGTTGATTATGTTATAGTTGATAATGCAGATTTTTTTAAACTGGTGAATAATGAATTAAAAAATACAAGTTTAAATGATTGGAAAAACTATCTGCGCTGGAACTTGATAAGCACTTTTGCGAATGATTTAAACAGCAAATTTGTAAATGAACATTTTCATTTTTACGGAACTGTACTTAACGGTATTACTCAAATTAAACCAAGATGGAAAAGAATAATTCAAGCTGCCGATAGATCAATCGGTGAAATTTTGGGACAGGAATATGTAAAAGAAAACTTTACTCCGGAAACAAAAGCAAGATGTTTGAAGCTTGTAAATAATTTGTTTAAAGTTTTTGGAGAAAGAATTAAAAACCTGGAATGGATGAGTCCGGAAACAAAAGAAAAAGCTTTACATAAATTAAATACAATGGTAAAGAAAATCGGTTATCCCGATAAATGGCGTGATTATTCAAAATTGGAAATTGACAGAGGTCCTTTCGTTTTAAATCAATTGCGGGCAAATATTTTCAGATTTAATTATATGTTAAATAAAATAGGTAAACCTGTTGATAAAACCGAATGGGGAATGACTCCGCAAACGGTTAATGCATATTATAATCCTTCCATGAATGAAGTAGTTTTCCCGGCAGGAATTCTTCAGCCGCCTCTATTTGATCCGAATGCTGATGATGCAGTAAATTACGGAGAAACAGGAGCAACAATCGGGCATGAAATGACTCATGGTTTTGATGACGAAGGAAGGCAGTTTGATGCAGAAGGAAATTTAAAAGATTGGTGGACAAAAAGCGATGCAGAACAATTCAAAAAAAGAGCTGAAGTTATGATTAAACAATTTGATAATTATGTTGTTTTAGATTCGCTTCACGTAAATGGAAAGCTTACTTTAGGTGAAAATATTGCAGATCTCGGAGGATTAATTATTGCACATGAAGCCTTTAAATTAACTGATGAATATAAATCAAATAAAAAAATCGGCGGATACACTCCCGACCAAAGATTTTTTATCGCTTATGCTCAATCATGGAAAGGTCATACTAGAAATGCTGCTTTAAGAACTCAGGTTTTAACTGATCCGCATGCTCCGGATTTTTTAAGAGCGAATTCTCCTGTTTCTAATATGGCTTCTTTTTATAAAGCATTTGATGTTAAACAAAATGATAAAATGTATATCCCGGATAGTTTGAGAGTAAATATTTGGTAAGAAATTAACATTGAAAATTACTTAGTGCATCTTAGTGGACTTAGTGTTTATGATTTTTTCTTTAACACTTAGACACTAAGAGCACTGAGTTTCATTTATAGAAATCAAAGATCATTCATCTTTTTCAAATTTTAAAGAAATTGAATTAAGACAATATCTTTTATTTGTCGGCTCCGGACCATCATCAAAAACATGTCCCAAATGAGAACCGCATTTACTGCAGACAACTTCTTCACGAACCATACCAAAACTTTTATCTATTTCCGTATCGACAACTTCTTCATTTATCGGAGCCCAGAAACTCGGCCAGCCTGTACCGGAATCAAATTTTTGTTCAGATCTGAATATTTCGTTTCCGCAAGCTGCACAATGATAAGTCCCTTTCTCATGATTTTTATAATATTTTCCTGTAAAAGCTCTTTCAGTTCCTTTTTGTCTCAAAACTCTGAATTCATCTTCAGAAAGAGTTTCTTTCCATTCTTTTTCGGATTTAACAATTTTTTCATCTTTTTTGGGTTTATTCTGATCTTGCATTTAAAACTCCTTCATCAAATTAAATATTCTTTATAAAATTTATAAAACAATTAAGTCAAATTGTATTAATTTTGAATTGAATTAAACAAACTTTTGAGGATAAATAATATGGATCACAAACTAGTTACAACCGGACTTACAATTGAAGGTTACAAAATAAAACAAAATTTAGGTATTGTAAGAGGAATTATTGTCAGATCCCGTTCGGTTTTTGGAAATATCGGTGCAGCTTTTCAAACTTTATTCGGTGGAAACATTACAATTTATACGCAGCTTTGCGAGCAGACAAGAGGAGATTCATTTGAATTGATGCTTAAACATGCAGAACAAATCGGAGCAAATGGAATTATTCAGTTTCGTTACGATGCTAATGATGTAATGGCAGGCGTAACAGAAATTTTAGCCTACGGAACTGCTGTAATTCTGGAAAAAGAATAAAATTATTTGGAAATAATCTCGGATGCTTTTGTCCAAAATTCTCTTCTTAATTTAAGAGATGAATCTGCATTTGTTTTTATTTCCAGAACGGTAAATTTTTTAGAAGAAACCGATTGTTTGATTTTTAAGTTGATATCAGACCAGTTTTTTATTTTAATATGATTTCCGCCGTATGCTTTGACAAATTTAGAAAAATCTAAATCATGTTGAGTTTGAAAGAATTGCAGGAACTTGTTTTCCACTTTTGAAATCGGAAGCATTTTAAATATTCCGCCGCCGTTATTATTTATTAAAATTACAATTAAAGGGATCTCATATTTTTTTGCGGCAAGAAATCCGTTCATATCATGATAAAATGCCAGATCGCCTGTAATTAAAAACACGGGATTTTTATTCTCAACTGCAATTCCCAAAGCGGTTGAAATTATTCCATCAATTCCGCTTGCGCCTCTATTATTATGGATTATTAATTTTTTAGAAACAATTGGAGCGAAATAATCAAAATCTCTGATTGGCATACTGTTGGAAATCATTATATGAGAATTTTGAGGAACAGCTTTTATTAACTCCGTAATTATTCTTGGTTCATTTGGAAATTTAGAATTTGATATTTTTTTTAATTTAAATTTTTCAATTTCTTTTTCAGCTTGAATAAAATCATTCAGCCAATTTTTAACTTCTCTTTTTTTATTTCCAATTTTTGAAATAATTTCTTTACAAAATTCATTTGGATTCAATGCTAATAAATCCGTTGTTTTATCCGCTGGATCGTATAAATCGCCGTAATCATTAATTAAGTATTTTAATCCGTTATAATTTTCCAGATAATTTTCCAATGCTTTGGATGTAATTGTTCTGCCGAATTGTAATATTATTCTAGTCTTATGTTTTTTAAGAAATTCTTTTGATCTGAAAATTGACTCGAAATCTGAAATAATATTTTTGTTATTATTATTTCCAAATCTTATTTGAGAAGATCCGTCTGCTAAAATTGGGTAGCCGGTTGTTTCCGATAATTTGATGCAAAGTTTATTAAAGTCTTTATTATAATTTTTCGGTCCTACGATTATCAATCCATTTTTATTTTCTTTTATTGATTCAATTATAAGTGAGATTCTTTTATTATAATTTTTACTTACTATTTTTTGAGGTAAACTTCTTGGTAATATTTTTTTTAGAATAAGTTAGAATTTTATTATCTATTTCATCCGTAATTGAATTTGGTTCAAATGGTTTTCTGAAAGGGAAGTTTAAATGAACCGGGCCTCTATTTTTTATAAATGATTCTTCAAAAGCTTTGCGAGCAATATTTTTAATTTTTTTTATACCACTTAAAGTTGTTTTGGGAGTTCCCGTATTTGCAAACCATCTTATATGATTTTTATAAATATCATTTTGAAAAATTGTTTGGTTTGTCCCGACTCCGATGAGTTCAGGCGGTCTGTCTGCAGTACAAATAATTAAAGGAACTTTATTTTGATATGCTTCAATTATTGAAGGATAAAGTTCTGCAACAGCCGTTCCGGAAGTGCAAATAACAGCAACCGGAGTATTTGAAGCTTTTGCCAATCCTAATGCAAAAAATCCGGAACTTCTTTCATCAATATGAACAAAAGATTTTATTTTTTTATTGTCGCTGAATGCTAAAGTTAAAGAGGTGTTTCTTGAACCGGGAGAAATGCATGCATATTTTACTCCAAGGAAAACTAATTCATTTACGAATGTCTCAGTCCATAAGATATTTCTATTTACTTTTATTTTCATTCTTAAATAGGGAAAGGATTGGTTTTAATTTTAATTCCGTTTCCTTGTATTCTTCATCCGGATCCGAATCGCTTACAATACCGCCGCCGGCATATGCAATTACTTTATTATTTATTTGAAGAGCTGATCGTATAGCAATTATAAACTCTCCGGTATCATTAAGATTGAACCAGCCGACAATTCCCGAATATAAACCGCGTTTTTGATGCTCTAATTTTTTAACAATCGATAAAGATTCATCTTTTGGAAATCCGCAAATTGCAGGAGTCGGGTAAATTTCTTTAAGAATA
This sequence comes from uncultured Ignavibacteria bacterium, assembly GCA_963713505.1. Classification (GTDB taxonomy): domain Bacteria; phylum Bacteroidota; class Ignavibacteria; order Ignavibacteriales; family Ignavibacteriaceae; genus CAVQMC01. The sequence continues at coordinate 227,037 of CAVQMC010000011.1, forward strand.
TGAAAAATAGAATTATCGTTTGAAATAACCGCAGAAACATCAGTCATTAAATGCTGAATATTATTCAGTTTTTTTACAGAACAGAAGTTATCAATTTTAACTTCTTCTGAATAATTACTTAAAACATTTTTTAGGAAATCAACTACATACTGATGTTCATTTAAATTCTTTTTACTTCTTAATATTTTTTCTTCAATTTTTTTGTCTTCTTCCGATGTTTTTCCGCGTTCAGCGGAACCTGCAAGCGCATCAATATAAATATTGCTGTTATTAAAGTAAGCCAATCTTTCAGGACTTGCTCCGAAGAATTTAGATTTCCCGTTGTGGCAAAGAAATAAATTGCAGTCTGAATAATCATTTCTTAATTGTGATAATAAAGTAATTAAGTCCGGTTCCCCGGATAAAAGCAGTTCAACTTTTCTGGATAATACTATTTTTCCGGCCCTGTTTTGATCAATTAAATCCAGCGCCGAATCTATTAACGCTTTATATTTTTTCTTGTCTTTAGGATTGTCTCCGGAAATATTTCTAAGTTCAGCTTTTTTAGTTCGTTTAACATCAATTGAGTCAAAAGTTTCGAGATCTTTTTCAAATTTTGCCGTTAGATTTTCAAATGAACCGATGTTAATACAATTATAAATTAAATAATTTTTGTCTTCATTAGAATGGAAAATTATTTTCGGAATGAACCAGGCCGAATCACTAAAATCTTTCCAATCATCATCCGGATGTTCATGCGTAAATTTCATTGCACCGACAAACAAGGGAATATCTTTTAAATTAAAATTATCCCAATTGCTTATAAATTTTTCTTTATAGATTCTTATCTTTTTATCTGTAACTGCAAATCTTCCTTCACCGGATTCAATCACATTAATTATACTATCGACTGCAGCTATTAAAAAATTCCTGCTCGGTTTTTCAAAATAAAAAGATTTTTCATACGGAAGTATATAATTAATTAAATCTTGTTCCGGCTTTTTATATTCAAACACAAAACTAATAACAGAGTTTTCAGATTGATTTTTTTTTAGATGTAATTTATTCTCTGATAGGTAAGTTGAAAATAACCGTACCGAATTACTAATAAAATTTTCCATTAATGACGAGTTAATTTTTTCTGTTAAATATAAATTTTTTGCAAAAAACTAACAAAAGTAATTTGTGATTTAAGTTGTTATTACTAAAAAGCTCTAAAAAATTATTAAAAAATAATATCTTCTTCAATTGTTTCCAGAATTCTAAGATAACTATAATATCTTTCTTCAGAAATTCTGCCATTTTCAACTGCTTCAATGACTGCGCATCCAGGTTCGTGAAAATGCGTACATGTATTAAATCTACAATCCTGAGAAAATTCTGCAAATTCAATGAAATAATGTCCAAGATCTTCTTCTCTAATTCCATAGGGATCAATTTCCCTTAAACCGGGAGTATCGATTACAAAAGTATCTTTTTCAACTTTTATCATATTTACCGTAACAGTTGTGTGTGTGCCTTTATCTGTAGAATTACTTATTTCCCCGGTTTCCAATTTTATTCCGGGATAAATTTTATTAAGAAGGGAAGATTTTCCAACACCGGATTGTCCCCAAAACAAGTTTTTCTTTCCTTGAATTTCTGTTTTTAATTTATCAATTCCTTTATTCATTTTTGCACTGGTTACAAAAACTTTATAACCAATTTTTTCATACAAATCCTTCCAATAGTTCAATTTATTTTTATCATCCAAATCAGATTTATTTAAAATAATTCCTGTATTTATTTTGGAACTTTCTCCGGTTACTAAAAATCTGTCGATCGCTTTATTATTAAAGACCGGTTTAACAGCACTGCTTACGACAAATAGATTGTCAATATTAGCTGCAATTGTTTGTTCCAATCTTTCACCCCGGTAGCTTGCCCCTTTTATTTTTGGAGCTTTACGGGAAAGATAATTTTGTCTTTCATCTATTTTATAAATAACACCAGTTCCGTCTTTATTTAAATCAAAATTTACATAATCGCCGACAACAGCTAAATCAGTTTTAAATAGTTTATCTCTTTTTAAGTTAAATTCTTTTTTAAATTTTCCTTTAAGACTGCACCTAATTATTTCGTGGTTATTTTTTGTAAGTACAAAATAGTCTTTGCTTTCAGTTCTTAGGACTATTCCTTTATTCATAAAATCCTTTTAAAATTAAAAAAGCACCATAAAAAATATGGTGCTTAAATAAATTTAGCAAATTTAATGTTTTATTAAAATCTGTATGTAGCTGTAAGAATAAAATGATTATCAGTTACATCCTGATTGGTTCTGGAAACATTAACCCCGTAATTATCTCCGTAAGTGCTCCACCAGCCATGAGCAAATGCAAAATCCAGACCCATAGTTTGATCGGTTAAGAAACCTATACCGGCAGTAACATATTTTCTATCAAAACTTGAAGGATCGCCGCCATAAGCAGAAGGCTGAACAAAATAACCGCCTCTTACACGAACTCCAACATTAGGAATTGTATATTCAACACCGACGTTATAATTTACGACAGCTCTTAATAAATCTTTTATGCTTTTATTTATATCGTTTACAGTTTGTTCGCTTAATCCATTGGCATTAGAAAATTCCATTTGAGTATAATCAATTAAAGTTGCATCAATTGAAAAAATTAAACCTTTATAATTATATGAAAATCCGCCGCCTAATTCGAAAGGAGTGGAAATATCATATTGAACATTATCACTGTATTTGCTTTTATCCAGATTATACTGTGCTCCGCTGCCAAACTGTGAATATCCGCTTACAAGAAAATCTTCTTTAATTGTATATTTTTTAGGAAATTGAACTGTCGCTCCGATTCTTGCAAAAGGATTTAATTGATAAATCATACCGACTTTTGCATCCCAGCCGGATATATCCCACTTTAAAATTTTATTTAAATAGAAAGTTTGAAAATCTAATGTAGTTGAATCCGTAGGATCAATTAAACCTTGATAATAATTCCTGGTATCATCTTCATAATAATCATTGTTGTTTTCATAATTACCAGATGCAATATTTAAATTGGCGCCGACATAAACATTTTTATATACTTCAATTGCTCCTGAGAAAGTCCAGTTATGAATTGAACCGGATTGAAGAATATCACCGCTTTGATTTAATTTACCATCAATAGGAGTGTTGTAATTTAAATCTGTTAAATATAAGTCATAAGGAATATTTGTATTTGCATTTAAAGTTTGAATCATGGATGTATTCCCGTTATTAAAACCATCAAACTTCAATCTGCTTGTAAAATCTTTTGTAACATGATATGAAAGTCCGAAAACCAAACTTCCTCTTGTAGTAGGGAAGGGGAAAGCATAACTAATTCTGTTTAGTCTGGTTGAACTATTTGAAGCTGTAGTAGAATTTCCAAAAAATGTTGCGTTATCACTATTATTGATATATTCAAATCCGCCGGATAATTCCATTCGTTTCAATAAACCAAAACCAGCCGGATTAAAAAAAGCAGCGGAAGCATCATCACTAATACTAATATAACTATTTCCCATTCCCAAGGCTCTTGCATTGGCACCGAGACCCGGGATTCCTAATCTTAAAGCATCATTTTGATTTTGAGAGTATATATTTGCCGAAAAGAAAAACAATAATATTATTATTGTACCGAAAATTGAGTATTGGGTTTTCATTTATCTCCTCCCGTTATTTGAGCCTCTGCTCCCGTTATTGTTGCGTGCACTGCCGTTATTATTAGAACCACTTGAACGGGTATTATTTGATGAAGAACTATGAACGGAAGTTCCACTACTGCCGGAATTTGAAGTACTGGTATTTGAATCGGATGATCCGGGATTATTATCCCCATTTCTTGTTGGCGGCGGAGTATTAATAATAGGCCGATTTTCAGTTGTACCTCTTCCACCATCAGTATTTCTTATTGAAGAAATTTCTGAATCGCGATCACTTGACGGAACAGTAGATCGAGTTGGAGCTGTATACAGCCACCAAGGATAATCATAAAAATAATTATACCCCCCGTAATAATCCTCAGTGTAATAACCGTCGTCAGCAACATAATCCGATGAATTTGAATCCGGTGTCCAAAGTACAGTATAACAACCCGGCAATAGCAGAATAAATGCTGATAATATTATTATATTTTTTATTAGTGTTTTCATTTTAATTATCTCCTGCTTGAACCGCTGCTTCTGCTGCCACCGCTTCTTCCGCTGCTGCCGGAAGATCTAGGCGGAGGTGAAGAGCTTCTGTTTGGTGAACCGTAACTTCTCGGTGTATAGTGTCCTGAGGAAGACCGCGGTGTATTATAATGTCTGGTATTATTTGAATGTTCTCTTGGCCTGTAATTATTTTCATTCCTTTTGTAAGTACGGCTTCCTTCATTCTTTCTAGTATTATTTCTGTTATACGGATTATAGTTTTGACTTCTTTCTATTGCTTTTCTTTCTGTATACCTTTCATAATATCTTTTCATTTTTTCACGGAACAATCTATCTCTTTCACTTAAAGCCCTTTTTTCTCTAACATTATTGCTTCTTGATCCTGAATTGCTTCTAACAGTTCCTTTTGTACTTGTTCTGCCGTCTCTGGTAATAATAGTTCTTCCATCGTTTCTATCTCTTGTTCTTTCAGTTAAAACTGATTTTCCAACTCGGTCTACCACCGCCTCTAACAACAGGACTGCGGCCGCCGGAGTTTCTTAATCCGTCATTATTTCTTAAACCGATTCTGCCTTTTGTTCTATCCGGTCTTGAGTAAACATAATCGTAATATCCGTAATAATTATTCGGGTAGTATAATATGGATTGTAAAAATAACTATAGTAAAATGATGAGTAATAAGGATAATACCAATAAGAGCCGCACCAGTAAAATGGATTCCAGCAGTAATAATCATAAGGATAATAACCGCCGAATGTTAATCCGAAATAATATGAATTATATCCCCAATACGGTCTATTATAATAAAATGGTGAATATCCATAAGAGTTATAATTATATCATTATCATACCCATTATCCATATCACCATCTCTCAATGGGTCATTATAATCATACAGCGAATCGTAAGGGGAAGCGTAATAATTGGTATCCGTAGTATCATGGTAATCATAATATTCATCATTATTATTATCATAAGTATAGGATTGATCCGTATCCCGCATGGCAACTTGAGTATAACAGCCGCTTAAAATTAAAACTGTTGTAAAAACTAAAATTACTGGTAATATTTTTTTTAATTTCATGATCCGCCTCCGCTTTCGCTTTAAAATCCACTATAATATGGGCAAAAACCGCGCCTAAAAAAAGACCATAATTTTTATAATTTAATAAATTTATTTTCAGGCTGGGAAAATGTGTTGTATAATAAAATATACTAACTTGTATACTTTATACCACAAAAGTGTGCAAAATGTCCCCCAATGTTGATAAATATTGATTTAAACTACAAGAGATTAAAAAATGCTTTTTATGTATTCTATTTTTAATGCGCGGTCCGCTGCGCCCGGGCTCCACTTTTTATTATCAAGTAAATCTCTTAAGATCTAATCCAATCGTAAAACCTTGACCTAAAGCCCATCTTAATCCCATATTTAAATAACCATTGCCTTTTCCGTAATTGCCGCTTTTATTATCATTAAATGCAAAGTTATATTCTCCAACTAAAGAAACCGTTGAACCGATTGTTTTTTCAAATCCAATATAAAGATTTAAAAAATTGTCGCCGTCTTTGCTTTCTAAGGAATAATTAACAGTTCCGTGTAAACTCAAATATCCTAAGAATTCAAAATTTTTACTTACAGCAGCATAAAATCCCGGTGATTTAATTGCATATCTGCTTGATGAATCGAAATATTCTCCTTTTCCTTGTGAATCAAATCCGAGAGCAAATGCAGGAATTGTTATTGATTCATCCCATAATCTGAAGCGAAAATTAACTCCTGGAAGTTTGTACCATTGAGGATCTCCCGAACCAATAATATTGGCACCGCCGTATGATATACCAAAACTAATATTATCAAAAGCGCCGACTTCTAATTTTTCAATTACAACTCCGTAAGGCATAATATCTGTAGTTGCTCCAACGTAACCTTTTTCCAAAATTCCGGCAGTCGGCATATCAATTAAAGTTCGATATTCAAATTTTGCGCTTTCGCCTGCAGTTCCTTGTCCGTAAACAAATGAACTAAGGGATAGAAAAATCATAAAAAGAAATATTTTCTTCATATTTCCTCAACTAAGACATTTTTTTAATTTCGTCATATAAAAAATAATAATATTTAATTAAAGATGTTAGCTTATTTTATTTAAATTGTTTTTTATGCTGAATTGGGGTAAATCTCTATATCTATTGAAGTTGGCAATAATGAGAACCTAGATTTTGCTAATATTTCTATTTTCCCGGTTAAATTTTTTGCCCTTATTGTGATTTCTCCCTTGTATTTCCATTTTTATTTAATAATTTCTACTAAATCTTTACCCTGCGTTATTTCGAATTTGCAGTATGTATTTCTAAAAGGAATTTCCCAGCCGAAAGCGTTAACAGGAATGCATTCAATTTTTACAGTCGATTTGTAATCAGCAAAAAGTTCTTTTGGAGTTACTTTGTAAGTTACTTCGTAAATATTCAAAAGATAATTGTAAGAAAATAAAATCCCGATTAATACAATTAAAATTAATACGATTAAAATTTTTGTTCTCCTCATTTAAAATAATTTTTCATTCTGATAAGAAATTATTTGGAAAGAGATCTTTTGAACTTGAGGATTTCATTTTTCATGTTATTTATTATTTGATTCACAACTTTATCCGGCACTCCGTCATAATGTTTAGTTTTTAGTCTCATATCGCATTGATCATTTACATAATCGATAACAATAAATTTATTTTCAGGTGTCAGGACAATTTCAGTTGAAAAAAAATCCAGTTCTGTAATATCGGCAATTTTTTTGATTAATCTTTTTAAAGGTTTTAAATTAAATTTTTCAATTTGTTCCTGAGTTAATTCAGTATAAATATGAGTTTGATCATCCCACCAAACCGGAATTGGTTTTCCGAATGCCCAGAAGCAGCGGAACCATGCTCTATGGTGATCAATTATTAATGGATAAATTTTTTCCTGCAGCGAGATATTTGTCGTCTGAATTAAAAACACGTTCTTCCAGGACTTCCTTTAATGATTCCGCACCGGTTACTACTCCAATCCCTCCGCCTGTGTTGTAGCAGGGTTTTATAATAAACGGCCTTCCCAATATAGATAAATCTTCTACGGAAATATAAATATCTTCTTCTTCGCTGTGAGGCGGAATTATTATGGAATGCGGAACATTTAATCCGGCTGTAATAAATTCAAGATGCATGCTTGCTTTGTCTATTGCATGTTCAACATTTTTATAAGGATTAAATATTCTGCATTTTCTTCTTGTTAAAATTTTTGCGAGTTCTTCAAAATCTTCATCAACATCAGAAGCACGATCGAGGTAAAAGTTGAAAGCAATTTTTCTATTACTAATTTCATCCGTTACTTCATGGACATTATGTTCTTTAATTATATAAGTGGAAAGTCCTGCGGAATGAAGAGTCCTTTCCATAATTCCGATAAAATCATCGTCATATTCCCATTCAAAGGCAATTCCAAGGTCAAATATTTCCATTACGATTTTTAACTTTTTTGTAAAAGTTTAGTATATTTTTAATCGAAAGCATAATTAATCTATATTTAATAATCAAATAACTAATTATTAAATTTGCAATGTGAGAAAATTATTACTGCTTTTATTTATTAAATAATAAGGTATATTTCTAATTATTCTAAATTCGTATTTTTAATTTATCTTTAAAATCCCATTTCATTTATGACAAAAACTAATTTAACGATTATTATAATACTAATCGGATTATATTTAGCAGGATGTTCGTCTGTAGAAGAAACTGCTGAAAAATCAAATGAAAAAAAAGTTTATAATCAAGCAATGAGTTTGTCTGCTCAAGAAAGACACGAGCAGGCAATGGATCATTTTGTAACCGGAACTATTGATGAAGTAAATGAAGATTATCCATCAGCTATTTTAGAGTTTCAAGATGCATTAAGGTTCGAACAGACTTCCGGAATTTATTATGCATTAGCTAAAAATTATTTCTATTTAGATAAAATTCCGTTCGCGCTTCAGAATGCAAACAAATCTTTAGAATTGGACTCAAGCAATGTAGATTATTATTATTTGCTGTCGGATATTTTATCTTCCGCCAGTCAATTTGATTCTGCAGCAGTTGTTCTGAATAAATTAATTAAGTTAGATTCAACACAGGCAAATGCTTATTATAAACTTGCAAGGATTTATGAAAATTCAAAACCTTTACAGGCAATTGAAATTTATGAAAAGCTTACTGATGTGATTGGTCCCGAATGGAATGTCCTCATTCATGTCGGCGAACTTTACGATAAAATGGGTAAACTGGATAAAGCTGCAAATTCAATAAAACAACTGCTTACAATTGATCCGGGAAATACTTCTTTAGAAAAACTGCTTGCTCAGTATTATGAAAGAGATAAAAAATACGATGATGCTTTAAAAATTCTTGATGAAATTTTGGAATTGAATCCGGATGATCTTGATGCAAGACAGCAGAAAGCTCAAGTTTATTTAGATCAAAATGATTGGGAATCTGCTTCCAAAGAATATTCTTATATATTAAACCAGCCTAAAGTTCCTCTCGATGCAAAAATAAGAATTGGTGTTTCATATTTTAATGAAGCACTAAAGGACAGTTCTTTATTTCCAATTGCGGAGAAGTTTTTTCAATGACATGGATAAAGATACTCTCGATTGGCGTGTTAAAATGTATCTCGGTGCAATTGCATTAAGTCAGAATCAGGATTCAGCTGCAATACATAATTTTGAACAAGTTACAAAAATGGCAAGCTGGAATGTTCAGGCATGGATCAGATTAGGCGGCTTATATTTTGATAATCAAAAATATCATGAATCAGTTAAAGTAATGCAGGAAGCAATAAAATCTTTTCCCGAAGATTTTACCGTGAATTTAATTTTAGGTTTGGCTCTGGATCAATCGGATAAGCACGAAGACGCAACTGCATATTTAAAGAAAGCAGTCGATTTAAATCCAAATGATATAACAGCGCTTTCTGCATATGGCTACAATTTAAATGAAATCAAAAAACCAAAAGAAGCTATTGAATATTTAAAGAAAGCATTAGTTATAAAACCGGATGACGTAAACTTGCTCGGGACTTTAGGATTAATATATAATGCGCAGAAAATGTATACCGAATGCGACAGCGTTTATGAAAAAGCACTGGAATTAGATTCTTCAAATGCTTTGGTAAATAATAATTATGCTTATTCATTATCTGTAAGAGGTAAAGATCTTAACAGAGCATTAAATATGGTTAATCTTGCTTTAAAAGCAGATTCCAATAATTCTTCATACTTAGATACAAAAGGCTGGATATTTTATAAAATGAAAAATTATTCCGAAGCAAAGGAATATATAAATAAAGCTATTAAAAGCGGAGGAGAACGTGCGGAAATTTTAGAGCATTTAGGCGATGTTGAATTTATGATGGGGAAAAAAGAAACTGCTCAGGAACTCTGGAAAAAAGCTTACAATCTTGATTCAACAAACAATGAATTAAAACTAAAAATTGAAAAAGGTGAAATTTGAGAAAAAATATTCTTTGGCTGTTAATAATTATTTCATCATTCGGCGTTTTTTATTTAAGCGGATGTGTACCTTCCAAACCGACTGATGAAACTGAAATTTTACCTTCGGAAAGATTAATCAACAAACTTGAAGCAAATAGAAGAAGAATAAGAAATTTTGAGGGAACCGGAACTTTATCGGTTAAGTCAGATCAATTTGATAACAGTGCAACTTTCAGAATTGTTCTTGAAAAACCGGACTCTATGTATTTAACTATAATGGGACCATTCGGAGTAGAACTTGCCCAGGCAATGGTTACAAAACAAAATTTTATTTTTTATGATGTTCTTCATAACACCGCATACAAAGGAAAAGTTAACAGCGAAATTTTAAAAGATATCTTTAAGATTAATTTATCATTTCAAGAATTAATGGATGCATTTATTGGTTCGGTTAATTTGACAAGCCATTTATATAAACAGCCGGATAAAATACGAGGTTGACGGCGATAAATATGTTTTAACTTATATCGATTCTACAACAGAACAAAAAACAATTTACAAAGTTGATATTCGTCAGCTTGGAATTACAGATTATGTTATTGAAAATTCAAACGGTGATAAAATTCTGGAAGGGAAATATTCTAAGTTTGACATTTTGGAAAATGTTGCTGTTCCATATAAAATTGATATTGTAAATTATGATCAGAACCAGCATGTTAGTATAAATTATAAAAGTATGGAAGCAAACAAATCTAATTTAGTTATTGATTTCAGCATACCGGACGATGCAACAATTATAAAATGGTAATGCGAGTGAAAGTTTTTTTTATTAACATTTTTAATTGCAGCAAATTTTATTTTTCCTCAGGGGAATCCTAAGATAAATGAAAAACAGGCAGAACTTACTAAAATTAAAAATGAAATTGCTTCATCTGGAAAATGAAATAAAAGAAAAATCTCATAAAGAAAAAGAATCAGCCGATCTCCTGGAAGTTTACAACAAACAAAATTATTTGTTAAATAAGTTAATTAATAATCTAAAAGAAGAAGAAAGACAAAAGCAGCTCGCAATAAACAGAAGTGAACGGAAAATAGAATCATTAAAAGATGATATTGAAGTTCTTAAGAAGAATTATGCAAAATATTTAATTGCCATTTACAAATACGGAAAAGTTGATGAATTATCAGGTATTATTGATGCATCTTCAGTCGGACAAATGCTGCGTCGTTATAAATATCTTGCAGGAATTTTCGACCCACAGGGAAAAAGATCTCAATAAATTAAAAGATAAAATAGAAGAACTTAATAATGAAAAAATTGCTTTAAAAAAAGAAAAAGAAGCAAAGCAGCAATTGGTAAAAGAAAAACAAGGTGAAGAGAAAACATCTAGTTGCAAAATTAAATACCAGAAAAAAAATAATTGAAGATCTAAGAAAAGACAAAAAAGAATTAAGAAGTCAATTAGTACTTAAAAGAAAAGCAGAAACGCAGATAAAAGATTTAATAACAAACTTGGTTGAAGAAGAAGAAAGAAGAAAAAGGGAAGCGGAACTTTTAGTTAAAGAGAATTCAAAATCGCTAAAAAAAGAAAACAAAGGAATTGTTGATAATTCAAATGCAGCCGAAAATTATGATGTGGATTTATCAACAAACGGATTCGAATCATTTTCATCTTTAAAAGGAAAATTAAACTGGCCTGTTAGAAACGGGCATGTAGTAAGAAAGTTCGGTGAAAACCGGAACCAAAAATTAAATACAGTTACAATTAATTACGGTGTTGATATAAAAGTCCCATCCGAAGAAGAAGTTAAAGCCGTAGCAGACGGAGTAGTATCTGCAATAGAATTTATAGCCGGTTACGGCAGCGTAATAATTATTACACATAAAGGTGATTACAGAACAGTCTACAGCCATCTTTCGGAAATTTATGTAAGTGAAGGGGACAAAGTAAAACGAGGGAAATTAATCGCCCGAGTTGGTGAAACTCTCGAAGGAAATATTTTACATTTCGAAATTTGGAATTCCAGAATTAACCAAAACCCCGAAATTTGGCTGGTGAAAAAGTGATTAAAGGGGTTGTTTATTCTTTTAAACAAATCTTACCTAATCTTGCATCGTTAACATTATCCGAAACTGATTGCGAGGGGTTTAAATTTTTTAGCTAATATTTTTATTGCTAGATTTTTTACTGTCTCCGATTTCGGAAAACTAGGATTTGTTACAAGCATTGTTGCCTACTTAGGATTATTTATAAATTTCGGATATGATATTTATGGAATAAGAGAAGTAGCAAAAGATAAAACAAATAATGTTTTAGTAAATAATATTTTATCCGTAAAACTTTTTATGGGAATTTTAAGTTTTATTTTGGTTTTAATAACATCTGTATTTTTTAAAGATAATACTGAACTAATGCTTTATATTTTTTTTGGGATAACTTTAATTTCTTCTTCCTTAAATTTAAGCTGGTATTTTCAAGCAATCGAAAAAATGCAGAAAATATTAAGAGTAAGAAGCATTGGCAGTTTAATTTATTTTGCTTTAGTGATTTTATTTTCAATTATTTTTAAAGAGATTTTTATTATTCCCATTGGATTAGTTGTTTCTCAAGTTTATGAGTTTTTAGCGTACAGTAATAATTTCCCTTTAGATTTAAAGCTATCATTTGATAAAATTTTTAATAAATCTAAAAGATTTATTTAAAGATACTTATCTACTGGGACTCTCATCATTTTTTATTTTGATTTACTACAACCTCGATATGGTAATGCTGGGATTTATGAAAAGCAATACTGAAGTGGGAATTTATAATTCTGCTTATAAAATATTTTTAATATTTATTATTCCTTTTCAGTTGATTTTAAATTCATACTTTCCTAAACTTTCACAAAACAAACCATCAAAAGAATGAAAAATTTAAATCTTTGTTTAATAGTTATGCTTTAAGTCTTTTAATCTCCGGAATTATTTTTACAACAATTTTATATTTTTTTGCAGGGGATTTGGTTAACATAATTTTTGGGAATAAATATTCGGATGCATCCATTCCGCTTTCTATTTTAGCATTTAATGTTTTTGTAATTGGAATAAATATTATTTTCGGAAATCCTTTAATTGCATGGGGAAAGACAAAAGAGATATTTGGCGGCAATATCTTTGGGCGCTGTAACAAATGTTATTTTAAATTTTATTTTGATACCCAAATATTCATATAACGGAGCTGCATTTGCAACTTTACTTTCTGAAATAGCCGTTTTTATTGGGTTAATGGTTGCTTTTAATACTTATTACTTCAAAGCTGTTAAAAATAAAATATGAAATACGATTATTTAATTGTCGGAGCCGGTTTTGCGGGTTCAGTAATGGCGGAGAGAATTGCATCGCAGCTAAATAAAAAAGTATTGATAGTTGAAAAGAGAAATCATATCGGCGGCAATGCATACGATGAATATGATGAACATGGAATTTTAGTCCATAAATACGGACCGCATATATTTCATACAAACAGTAAAAAAGTATTTGATTATTTATCACAATTTACTGAATGGAGAAAATACGAGCATAAGGTTTTAGCAAATTTAAATGGTGAGTTATATCCAATTCCAATAAATAGAATTACAATAAATAAACTTTATAATTTGGATTTAAAATCTGAAAAAGAAGTATTAAATTATCTGGAAAAGATAAGAGAAAATAGAAATCCGATATTAAATTCAGAAGATATAATTGTAAATCAAGTTGGTTACGATTTATTTGAAAAGTTCTTTAAAAATTATACATATAAACAATGGTCATTAGAACCAAAAGAATTATCACCGCAGGTTTGCGGAAGGATTCCAATAAGAACAAATGAAGACTGCAGATATTTTTCGGATAAATATCAATTTATGCCGAAAGACGGTTACACAAAAATGTTTGAAAAAATGTTATCAAACAAAAACATAGAAGTTGTACTTAATCAGGATTATAAAAAAGTTATAAACGATATTAAATTTGATAAAATGATTTACACAGGCCCAATAGATTATTATTTTGATTATGAATTCGGAAAACTGCCTTACAGATCAATTAGATTTGAGTTTGAGAATATTAAAAGGAAACAATACCAGGAAAGTGCACAAGTAAATCATGTTGATAAAGAGGTAGAATATACCAGAGTAATTGAATATAAAAATTTAACCGAACAAGAATCTGAAACAACTTCAATATCAAGAGAATATCCACAAAAAAATGGCGAACCATTTTATCCAATTCCAAATGAAAAAAACAAATTGTTATATAAAAAATATAAAGATGAAACTGATAAATTAAATAATGTAATATTTTGCGGAAGATTGGCAGAATATCAATATTATAATATGGATCAAGTGGTAGGCAGGGCTTTGCAGATATTTTCAAGCTTAATTCAATAGATAAATATGAAAATTGCTGCTGTAGTTGTTACTTTTAACAGATTGAATATGCTTAAAGAGTGTATCAAGTCAATCAAATCTCAAACCAAAAAAGTTGATGAAATCATAGTTGTTAATAATTCAAGCACCGACGATACGTTGGTTTGGTTAAATAAACAAAATGATCTGACAATTCTTACACAAGAAAATTTGGGAGGAGCAGGAGGTTTTTATACAGGTATAAAATACGCGTACGAAAAAAAATACAATTGGATTTGGTGTTTCGACGATGATTGTATTCTAGATAAAAATGCTTTTGATGAATTGTTTCCGTTTGTAAAAAATGAAAAATTAAAAATTTATAATTCCTTAGTTATATCTAAAGAAAATAAAAAGAAATTGTCGTTTGGTCTTTATAATGAAATTCAAAACAAATTTTATGAAGATGTAGCGAGTTTAGATAATGATATCATTGGAAGTGCTAATTTTTTTAACGGAACTCTTATTCCAATAAGTTTTGTTGAAAATTATGGCTTACCTTTAAAATATTTTTATATCAAAGGAGATGAATATGAATATTTTTTACGCGCAAAAAATAATAATATCGAAATTGTGACAATTTTAAATTCCCAAATTTATCATCCGCCAGAAAAATATATTATAGTTGAAAACTTCTTTTTTAGACATAGATTTATTTATATGAGCAGTTCCAAAAGATATTATTCAACTCGAAATCAAATTATTATTAGACGTATATACAAAAACATTAAACAAGAATCAGTTATAAAAAAAAACTTATTAAATTTAATTATGATTTTATTCCGCGAAAAATCAGTTTCAAATTCTTGGGCATTATTAAAAGGAATGATAAAAGGATATTGTACGAAAATTGATAAAGTAAAAATTAAATAATGTTATTACATAGCTATAAAAATTTATGTCCTTTAGATAGATAAAATTATTGGATCTTTTATCTTAAATTGAATCGCTTAAAATGAATACATCTACAAATCGGAATATTTTAGTCTATACTAACTATCTAACCGATTTCAATTTTTTTTCCAAGTTTAAAACTGCTCTAAAATTAAAAAATTATAATTTAATTTTTGTTACAAATAAGTTATCACTTGGTTTATATGCTAAGATTAAACAAATAGAAATTCATTTAATTTCAAAAGTAAAGCCAACTGTTAAAGAAAAAGAAATTGAGAATTCTTTTGATGTACTTTCTAAGAATTTAACATTAAATGAAGCTAGCGATTTATATACTTCCGTCAATCTTGCATGTAATGAAATAGTTAGTACCAGAAATATTTATGCAATATTTTTATTGAATGGAGAAAATGTACATGATAAGGCCTTAAAAAAAATTGCTGAAGAAAACAATATCCCCATATTATTTTTTGAACTTGCGAATATCCCAGGTAAAATATTTGTAGATAAAAAGGGTGTAAATGCTGGTTCAAGTTTATTTTTTAATATTAATATACTTGAAAGATTCAATAATTCAACAGATGAAGATTTTGAAAAATGGCGAGAACAGTATATAGAAATTAAAAAAAATCAAAAAACAATTCCTCAGGCTACAAAATCAAAAAAAATAAGAAATATTTTATTTCCATTGGACAAAATGGGATACTTATTTTTTAATATACCTTATAATAAAAAGGGAAGCTTTCTAAAAAAAGTTAAACTAAAACTTAAAGATTCAGTTAAGGAATTATCGTTTGATTACTATAATATCTATAAACACGATTATATTTTTTACCCAATGCAGGTTGAAAGCGATAGTCAGTTAATAATTCATAGTAAATATAAAAATATAGATGCTATTAAGTACGCAATGAAAATTGCAAAAGAAAATAATTTGCAATTATTAATAAAACCTCATCCTGCAGAAACTGATTTTGAAGTTTATAAAAAAATATTATTGCTGAAAGAAAAGATGAACTTTTATATCATAAATAAAAATGTTTTCGAATTGTTGATAAATTGTCGATCCGTAATAACAATTAATTCAACCGTTGGGCTGGAAGCAATGATTTTAGGAAAGAAAGTACATTTTTTAGGAGATTCATTTTATAAATATTTAGACCAAAGTAAATTAAAATCGTACATAATGTCATATCTAATTAATATAGACTTTTTTTCCAAAAATCCTGTAAGTATTAATGAAATTGAATCAATATTGTTGAGATTAGATGAATAGGTCTAAAACTTATTAAAATAAAAATTTTCATATTCATTTAAAATATTGGCCAATTTAAAATTTTCTAATTGATTTAGTATAGCTTCATTTAGTTTTTTAATATCAATATTCTTATTATAAATATTAAGCACAAAATATTTTAATTCATTAATATCTTTAGGCTTAAATAAAAATCCATTTTCATCATTTTTTATAATATTAGTAATACCTCCAATTTTTGATGCAATAACAATTTTACCAGATGCTAATGCTTCTAATAATATTAAGCCAAATCCTTCATGTTTAATGCTTGGTAAAATAAAAACATCAATTTGATTTAGAAATTTTGAAATGTTGTCATCCCATTTTTTAAAGCTAATGATATTATCAACTTCATTTTTTATTGCTAAGTTTTTTAAAAATTCTTTTTGTTTGCCATCTCCTTGGATTATTAATCTTATATTATAATTCTTTAGTTCTTTCATTAAGTATATTAAATATTTAATACCTTTAGATTTTTCAATTCTGCCTGCATAACCTAACATCAAAATGTCATTATCATTATTTAAATAATTACTTGTATTAAAAGTATATTCATCTAAATTTATTCCGTGATATAAAGTAAGAACTTTAGAAGAATTTTTCTTATAAAAATTGATGAGGTTATTTCGAACTGATTCAGAAACTGCTAGATAGTGATCGGCAAAAATAAAATATCCTTTTAAATCATAAAAAATACTTGTGGCAGAATAAATTATTTTAATTTTGAAGAATTTCAATTTTATTAAAAAAATGATTGGAAGGTAGGTTCGATGGAAATAGTGAATTACGTTTATATCATTATTGTTAATAATATTGCAAATTGTATTAAAGTTGAATACTGTCGTAATTGGTCCGTACTGATTTCTCAATTCATAATAATTTACATTTAATCCGGTTAATTTCTTTTTTAATTTCCCCTTAAATGAAGCGACAGCAATTTGTTCAAATTTGTTTTCAAAATGCTTTATTATATCTAACAACTGTTTTTCTGCCCCACCAAACTGATCGGCTTTAATTAAATATAATATTCTCATTTTTTATTTTTTATTTGAATTGTTTTCTTGATAAAAAACGGCAAGTCTAAAATAATATATCTTTTGAAAAGTCTTTTAGGTTCCGAAATTAATCTCCAAACCCATTCAATACCCAAACGTTGAAAGATAACTGGGCTTCTTTTTTTACTTCCTGTATAAAAATCCAAAGCTGCACCAACTCCAATCCCAATTTTAAATCCGATAACGTTTTTATAATTATTTATCCATTTTTCTTGTCTTGGACAACCTAAAGCAACAAAAATAATATCTGGTTTTGATCTTTGTAAGTTTGAAATTATTTCGTCATTTATTTTTGCATCTTTCTCAAAATTAATTGGCGGCGAAATAATATCGGTTACTTTAATATTTAACTTACTTTCTTCAATTTTATTTTTTATTTTTATGAGGTTTAAATGTGAAGATCCTAAAAATGCTATTTTTAAATGATTATTGTGTAATGTATTTACAATAATGTTTAATATATCATTTCCGGTAATTCTTTTTATGTTTAATTGATATTTTAATTTTAATAAATAAATTATCCCAATTCCATCCGGAAGAACAATATGGGAGTTTTTACAAATTTCTTTAAATTCATTGTCAATGTTTGCTATCCTAAGAAAATCAATATTCAAAGTAATGATTTGTAATGGATAAGTGTTCTTTTCTAAAATATTGCAAATATAATCTTTCAATTTATTCATATTTTCAGAATATATTTGAATATCATCTAAATAATATTTTTTATTAAAGTTATCCATTTATAAAAGATCTAAAAAAATTATTTTTTACAATTTATGAAGTTATCTATATTTTCTTTTTTGTTGATTATTTTTACTTACAACTTATATCCACAAACCCGGATAATTAATGAGAGTTTTAACGGGAACAAATATATAGTTAAACTTGAGATTGATCCACTTCAATATCAAACTAAAAATATTGAGAGTAAAAAAATAGTAGAATTTACTGGATTTCAAAATGAGTCAAAACCGGGTGAATTAGAGAATCCGGCAAAGGACTTTTTTATACCCTTACCTCCAAATTCAAATCCAAAAATATCTCTAACAGTTGACAAAAAAATAACAATCCCGGGACAACCTGCTGTTAATCCTTTAATTGAAGTAATTAATGATTCAACGGTTAATTATAAATATACAAATGTTCCTTCAGTTTTTGTAAAACATAACTTGTTTGAAAATAAAGGTTACCTTTGGATAGGAAAACATTACTGTCTTCATTTAAAAGTTTATTTAACAGAATTTAATTTACCTAAGAAACAAATTAATGTTATTAAAGAATTTACATTAACCACTAATTTTAAGAGGAATTTTAACAGGGTAAAAAATTTTACTAATAATAGTTCTAAATTAGATCAAATCATTCTTCGTAATAAATTTTTTAATTATACAGGAAACCCTAAGTACAATATAAAAGGTGATGATTCGTGGATTGATTATACGAAAACTTATGTGAAAATAGGAGCAGGGAAAGACGGTATATACAGAATCCTTCCGCAAGATTTAACTGCACTTGGTATTGATATTAACCAAATTGATCCCAAAACTTTTAGACTAATAAATAAAGGAAATGAATTACCTATTTTTGTTAAAGGTGAAGGTGATAATCATTTTGATCAGTCTGATTATATTGAATTTCCCGGAATTAGAAACATGGGTGGGCATCATAGAGAAGTTGCACAATTCGGTCAACCATATAATGAATATTTAGGAAGATATTCGGATACAACGGTTTACTGGTTAACCTGGGGAGGCGATTTGGGAAAAAGAGTAAATGTATCTAATGGTGATCTTCAACTTACTGCATCGGATACTCTAAAATATTATAATGAGATTTTACATCATGAAATAAACAATTGGTTTGATTTTTCGATGCAGGATCCGGTAAGAAGAGAATTACCATATTGGTTCGAAAATAAATCATGGTTTGAAGGACAAATTGGAGTAGGTGTAAGAAATAGAACTTTTTCCGTTTCAGATATATATCCAAATGAACCTGTTAAATTATTCGTAAAAGTACAAGATTATGCTTCGAATATTATTCAAAATGCGCATCTTTTATCTTTATCACTAAATTCAAATTCGAATGTTTACGATTCAACTTATATGGATAAATATGAAACTAAAGTTTATACAGCTGTTATCAGTTCAAATGTGCTCCAAGAGGGTAACAATACTTTGAAGATTCATTATTATTCCACAAGTGCAGATCCTAATAAATGTCAATTAGATTGGGATGAAGAAGAATATCCTAGATATTTAAATGCAATAAATGATTCATTAGATTTTAGATTTCATTATTTAAGTGATAGCTCAGTTTACACAGTAAAAATAAATAATCTTAGTTCAAACAATCTAACTATTTGGAAATACGGAAATTCTTTTAAGAAATATCAATTAAACAATACAAGTAATTCAGTTATATTTAAAGATACATTAACTAGTGAAAATAAATTTTCTTTAATAGACGAACAGAGAGTTAGTTCTCCAAAATTTTATTATGTAAAACAATTTAAAAATCTTCGGGCTCAAAGCAATACCGGTCAGTATATTGCAATTACTAATAAGAAATTTATGGATAAATGTTTGGAATATATTCAATTCATTTCAAATAATTATAATTTAACCACAAAAGCTATTGATGTGGATGATATTTACGATGAATTTGCATATGGATATTTTAATCCGGAATCCATAAGAGATTTTCTCGAAACTGCATATATGAATTGGCAGGAACCAAAGCCTGAATATGTATTTTTAATTGGTTCTGCAAATTACGATTATTACGGATATAAAGTTAAAAACTTCGGAGCTCCGCCAAAGTATAATTATGTCCCTTCATTTGGAGCACCGGTTAGTGACAACTGGTTTATTATATGGGATACTACGGGGGCAAATATACCCCAATTAAATATTGGCAGATTGCCTATATCAACAAATGAAAAGTTCGATAACTATTTACAAAAGCATCGAACTTATGTTAGTCAATCTTATAACGATTGGAATAAAAATTATCTTTTTTCTCAGGTGGTAATTATGATAATCCGGCAGAAATAAATTTATTAAAGTCTGTGAATGATTCTATAATATCTAAATATACTGCTCCCGCCCCAATTGGCGGAAATTATCATCATTTTTATAAAACTGTGAATCCATTAACCAATTTCGGTCCCTATACTCAAGAAGAAATTGATGATGCTATTAATTCTGGAGCATTATTCATATCATATTTAGGGCACAGCGGTACTCAAACCTGGGATAATAGTATCTCAGATTATCACCAACTTTCAAATAATAGAAGCAAATATTCCTTGATATCAGATTTTGGCTGTTCTACCGGTAAGTTTGCTGAACCTGATGTAACATCATTTTCCGAAATGTTTGTAAATAATCTAGATGGTTCTGCTATTAATTATATTGGTAATTCCTCATTAGGATTTTCATCAACTGCAACAACTTTTCCCCCATTATTTTATAAAAGAATATTAATTGATTCAGTTTATAATATAGAGGAAGCACATAATCTGGCTAAAGTGGATTTGATGAATGAATATGGAACCACTGAAGTAAATGAATTGTTCTCTTTTTCAAATATTCTTATTGGGGACCCAATAATCACTCTTCCAATTCCCAAAAAACCAAATTTTAATATTGGCCTGCAAGATATTACAACTAATCCTAAAATAATAAGCGATAATTTGGATAGTGTACTTATTAAAATATTCTATTATAATTTGGGGAGAGTAGATAACGATTCAATATCAATTTTAGTCAAGGATACTTTTAATCAAACATCTGTTTCTAAATTGTTTAGAAGAAGAATTCCACTATATAAGGACAGTTTGGAAACTTATATCCCGGTTAAAGACAATCCAGGTCTTCATCAATTAAGTGTTAAAATGGATCCTAACAATCAAATAGATGAAATTTTTGAAAATGATAATTATATAACATTTTCTTTTAATGTATCAAGTTCACAAGTTAGGACCTTACTGGATTATGATATTGAAAATGCTGCAGATAGTTCAATTATTTTTTTAAATCCGACATTAATAACTAATCAAAATCAATTGAATGTTGAAACTAGCATAGATGAAAATTTCAATCAATTTACAAGCAGTACTTTACAAATTAAAAATTTTTATAGTCGATTTAATATAAATTCTTTAAACCAAGGTATTAGATATTGGATAAGAGCTAAATTAGTGAACAACCAAAAATATAGTGCAAGTAAATCATTTGTATTAGATAACCAATATAAATACGTACTAAGTGATTCATTTAGTTTTTATAATACGGATTTTAAGAACAG
Source organism: uncultured Ignavibacteria bacterium (assembly GCA_963713505.1). Lineage (GTDB taxonomy): Bacteria > Bacteroidota > Ignavibacteria > Ignavibacteriales > Ignavibacteriaceae > CAVQMC01. The sequence continues at coordinate 248,692 of CAVQMC010000011.1, forward strand.
TTCTTATAAATATAATAAAGTATCACTGGATACAAACAAAATCAATTTCGATGTAATATCAGCAGGATATAATGATGGGAGGACAGCATTAATACTTAAAAATTCGGAGAACTTTATTCCAGAAAACACTAAAAGAGGCCACCATATTTGCGTTTTTGATGATTCGTCTTTTAAATTTATTACATATAAAAACTTTGACCTCTTGGGAGGTGGGGTAATTGCAGATTCAAATTATATCGATTTTCTGGACTCTTTAAATTCAAATGTAATTGTCATATTTGCGGTCTCGGATGATGGTAGAGTTGCTGATCCTATACTTAGGAATAAAATTAAAGAATTTGGAAGTATTTATATCGATAGTTTGCATTTTCGAGGATCCTGGGCAATGATAGGGAAAAAGGGAGTAATGCCTGGTTCTGTTCCTGAAGCATTTAGTATACCTTTTGGTGGTAGGGTTGAAGTTGATACAACTTATTTGCAGTTTAATTTTAATGGAAGTTTAAAAACCTCCACCATCGGTCCATCAAACCATTGGTCAACTTTAAATGTTACTCAAAATACTCCTGCAAACTCTTCAATAAAATACCGGCCGCTGGCGGTTAAAAGTGATGGGACGGTTGATACTTTGAATTACTTGACTGTCAATAATGGAATTGCCGACTTAAGTTTTATAAATTCCAAAACTTATCCTTTTATGAAAATATTGGCTGAGTTTAATGCCGCTTCCGATGGAACTTCTCCGGCTTTGTCTTCTCTTGGTGTCAATTATACCGGAGTTCCTGAGTTAGGGACGAATTACCAGGTCGTTTCCGTTGATAATGATTCTGTTAAAATCGGGCAGACTGTTAACTTGAATTTTTCTGTTTATAATGCCGGTGAAAGCCGTGCAGATTCATTCAAAGTTCATGTTGATGTGGTTAAACCGGATAACTCAACAATTACTCTTTTAGATACTCAAATTGATACTTTGAATTCTTTTAGTCATAGAGGTTTTAGTTTACCGTTCAATACTTTGAACAGCGGAATCGGCCGAATGAGTTTTAATATTTCTATCGATCCGGAAAATAAAATAACAGAATTGTATAAAGACAATAATTATTATACTCAGCCCTTTTATGTTTTGGAGGATTCAACTGCTCCTGATGTTAAAATTACTTTTGACGGCGTTGATATTATCGATGGCGATTTTGTTTCTGCTAATCCTACAATTAAAATAAATCTGGATGATCCTTCTTCAATTCCGATAACCGATACTTCTGCAATTGCGGTTTATCTAAATGATGAATTAATTCCCTATATGAGCAATAGTAATATTTTGACTTATGAATTTTCTAATCAAAATCCTAAAATGACTGTTACTTACAAACCTACTTTAAAGGATGGTGAATACAACCTTAGAGTAATGGCTAAGAACTCTTTAGGCAACTTTGCCGATTCCGTCAGTTCGGTTAAAAATTTTACTGTTAATAGTGAAGCTCAATTACTTTATGTCTATAATTATCCAAATCCTTTCAGCGGCGATACTTATTTTACATTTAAACTGACTCAAATCCCTGATGAACTTAAAATAAAAGTTTATACAATTGCAGGAAGATTAGTAAGAAATATTGTTAAACATTCATCCGAACTTAATTACGATTTTAATAGAATTTTTTGGGATGGAAGAGATGAAGATGGGGATCTGCTTGCAAACGGAGTTTATCTTTATAAAGTTATTATGGAAAAAGGTGGGAAAACAATTGATGTAACACAAAAACTTGCGATTATTCGTTAGCACATAATTTATTTAATGAATAAACTTTTAAATTGTCTTCTTTAATTTTTTGATCAATCAGATTACTTTTATTCAAATAAAGTACATAAAAAACATGCTCATTATTTAAAGGAAATTTTATTATTTCCGGTTTGTATTTGTTGAACTCTTTCACAGGATATTTAAAATAATCTTCAAACATTTCGTCATTCAAATTTCTAATATTAAAAGATATATCTTTTACGCAAGGCTCTCCAATTAAAAGATTTACATCTTTTTGATAAAGATAATTTATTGAAGCAATTTTTTGATGTCCGGGTCTTTTGCTGATAGTCTGCTTTTCTTTTGCAATATGTTTATCATTTAATCCATACATGTCAAGTGTTCTTAAATCCGAATAATATGGTACTGCTCCGGCCGCTGTTGTTGCAATTAATATATTTTGATTTCCATTAAAAATATCTTTTAAATTTTTCCCAACTCCAATCCAATCCTGGTTTGGATCGTATAAATGAGCTTTAAGCTGTTTAACAGATTCAATTCCGTACCGCTTATCATACCTGAACGTTAAGTAATGGAATATTGATCCTAAAAATATTAGAGAAATTAAAGCAAATCTTACTTCTTTTTGAGTAACAAGTTCAAATAAAATCCAAACTAAAGTGATAAAAAAGATTGGAAGAATCGGAACAAAAAATCTGAATTCCATAAAATCGCCGCCGACTTTAATTACATATAAAATCCAGATAATTTGAATTGAAATTATTAAAGCCAAATAAAAATTTTTCTCTTTTAAAAACTTTTTTAAAAAGAAAAGAAAAATAAGAGGGAAAGGAATGAGCCAATAAGTAGTTATGAATAAGTAAACGAAAAATAATCCATGGATTATAGATGTACTTCCAGTTGCTTTTGCGTAGTATGTATTTGGTAAAATATCTCCGTAATAATTTTGTTTCCAAATAAGATAAGTAAAAGTGATTAATATGAATGGAACAACTAGATATATTAATTTACTTACTTTTTTATTTTCATTTAGAATAATTTGATAGAATAAAACCAAAAGAATTATTCCGGAAAAGATAAGTGAATCCGGTCTTATCAAAATTAAAATTGAAGATACAATTGAGATTGATGAAAAGATATAAAGATTTAAATTTATTAGCATATAAAATATTTATCGATAGAAATAATCCCAACATAAAAAATGCAGTCTGCATTTGAGTTTCAAGTCCGCCTGTCGCATAAGCACTGAAAGTATAGTTGGTTCCTAATAAAATTATTGTAAGTAAAGCAAGACTTTTCTTTTGAAAAATTATTTCCGCTGTTTTGTAAGTAAAAATTAATGAGAAAATAAAAAATAAAATTCCAAGCAGATAAGAAAATATAATAGGGGAGAAATTTAGTTTTAATCCGAATGCAATTAACAATGTCCATAAAAAATTTGTATAACCTTCAACATATTCTCCGGGATTAAAAACCAATCCGTATCCGTTAATAAAATTTTTTGCATATCGAAATGAAATAAATGCATCATCTTGAACAAATCTATTCATATAAGCAAGAACTGTGAGCAATAGAATTGTAAAAAATAATATGATTTTGTAATGTTCTTTATATTTTGAAATAAGTTTATTCAATTAATTCTTTTAATAATTCAGAAATTTGTTTGTATTTAATTCAAAAAATATGCTTTCAATTTACTTTATAATCGACTAAAAATGTATATTTATTTAAGAAAATTCCAATAAGTATAACAAAGCAGGATTTAGTATGAAAAAAGTAATACTTGTAATTTCTTTTTTAATTCTAACCAATATTTCATATTCACAATTTAATGAATATCCCCAGCCCTGCCAGGGAAATATCGGCGGCGGTTTGGGTTTGAATTGGATTGACGGAAAACCTTACTACAGTTTACGTTTTACTCCTGATATTTCTTTAGGAAACTTCGGAGTGGGTTTGGATTTAAGATTGGATTTTGATGCACAAGGTCATTTAAGAACAGAAAATTTTAATGAAACCTCGGATTATTTAAGCATTATTCGTTATGTAAGATATGGAATGAAACACGATCCTGCTTATATAAAACTTGGAGCTTTGGATTATTATACTTTGGGACACGGAAGTATAATGTATTTGTATAATAATAGTCCAAGTATTGATGCAAGGAAAATTGGCTTGGTACTCGATCTGGATTTAGGAAAATTCGGCTTCGAATCGATATACAGCAAATTTGCTGAAGCGGGAGTTGTAGGATTCAGAGGATATGTCAGACCTCTTCAATACACGGATGCAGGCAGTATTCCGATTATCGGAGGCTTAGAAGTCGGTGCAACATTTGCCGGAGATTTCAGCAGTAAAGCGGGAATTATAAACGGCTATTTTGATAATAATCAAAATAAATTTATTACTACTAAAGACGACGGATCAATAAATATTATTGGAGTTGATTTAGGTTTGCCTTTAATCAGAACAACAATGCTGGAAGCGACTTTGTATTCAGACTTTTCTAAAATAATTAATTTTGGCAGCGGCGTAGCAACAGGATTAAAAGTAGATTTTAATGCTTTAGGTGTTTTGAATGCTTCTGCTAAGCTGGAAAGAAGATTTAATAACGGTAAATATATTCCGGCTTATTTTAATTCTTTTTATGAAATAGATAGATTCCAGGTTGATAAAGCAAACGGAACTTTTACAAGCAAAGCGCAAATGCTATCGGCAATTACCGAAGCGGATAACGGCTATTTTGGAAGTTTAAATATTAATGTTTTTAGTTTATTTAATATACTCGGAAGTTATCAAAGATTGGATAAAACTCCCGACAGCGGTATTTTACATTTAGGCGCCGATATCGATCCTGAAGGAGCCCCGTTTGTTGTTAGAGCAGGATATGATAAACATAATATTAAAAATGAATCTGATTTATTTAAACTTGATGATAGATCATATTTATATTCGGAAATTGGTTATAAACCATATCCTTTCTTAATTATATCTACGGTTTATATTTGGACTTTTACTCCTATTAGGGATGCAGATAAAAATATAATAGGATATGAACCTCAAAAAAGAATTGAACCGAGAATATCTTTTGTATTCCCATTTAATGTATGCTCAGGCGGTTAAGTTATTTATTATCAATGGGTTGGAGATTTATTTTCTCCGGCCCATTAATACAAAAATTGAATATATTAACAATTTTAAAACCACTTAACAATTTCTTAACACTAAGATAACTTCGACTTAACACTTCTAATAAATATCAATTCTAAATTTGTCCAGCTAACTTAAAATAGTTCATGTTAAATTTTAAGTGAAATTATTCAATAACATTTTAGGATTATGAGTCAATGAAAAAATTATCTATAATTTTTTGTGTTCTTTTTGCTTTAAGTTCATTTTCTTTTGCGCAGGAAAAATCCGAATATCCGAAAGTTAAAATTCATGGACTAACTTTTGGTGATTTTTTCTATAATGTAAGTTCTTCAGATCCTGCAAAAAAAGATATTAATGGCGTCGATATTAGAAGAGTATACTTGACAAGTGATTTTGCTTTATCAGACCAGTTTTCATCAAGATTCCGTTTGGAAACTGATCAAATAGGCAGCGGCGGCGGAAAAGATGAATTTGGTGTAATGGTTAAGGATGCCTGGTTAAAATGGTCAAATATTTTTGAAGGTTCCGATCTTGTATTTGGTATTTCACCCACTCCGGCTTTCGATGTTTCGGAAGGTGCGTGGGGACATAGATATCTTGAAAAAACTATTATGGATCTTAATCATATCGTCAGTTCAAGAGATATGGGTATCGACCTAAAAGGTAAATTCGATAGAAGCGGTTCGGTTAAATACTGGGTAAAACTAGGAAACAATTCAGGTAACAAACCGGAAGCAAATAAATACAAAAGATACTATGGAATGCTTGAGTTTAATCCTTCTTCAAATTTAATAATAACTGTTTACGGTGATTATGCCTCTGCACCGCAAGTTCTGGATGCTTTTGATCAAACAATGAAATCTAACTCAAGTTATGTATTAGCCGGATTCTTAAACTACAGACAAAAAGGAAGTTTTTCAGTTGGTGTAGAAGGATATTCAAGAACTATGCAGAATGCATATACACCTAATCCTGCAACAACTGCTTTAGAAAATTTAAGCGGATTCGGAATTTCTGTTTGGGCTTATGTTAATTTCACTGAAACAATACAATTAGTTGGAAGATTTGATACTGTTGATCCAAATACTAATCAAGATAATGACCGTAAGTCTTTAATACTTGCAGGTTTGCAGTTTAATCCTATTAAAAACGTAAGTGTAACTCCAAATGTTGAGGTATTTTCTTATCAAGCAAGCGGAGTCGACAGCGACGTCACACCAAGAGTTACATTTTTCTGGCAATTTTAATTTATACGAACATCATTTTAATTAAAAGGAGATATGAAATGAAATTTAGATTCTCAATGATAATATTGACAATGTTGGGAATGTTTTCTACGATTGCATTCGGTCAGCTTAAGTTGAACGGTGCCGGTGCTACTTTTCCATATGTAATTTATTCTAAATGGTTCGATGTATATCATCAAAAAACCGGAATTGAATTTAACTATCAATCAATCGGCAGCGGCGGCGGAATCAAACAAACTATTGAAGGAACTGTTGATTTCGGCGCTTCGGATGCTCCAATGAGCGAAAAACAAATGAATGAAGTTAAAAAGAAACAGGGAACAGATATTTTGCATATTCCTACTGTTATGGGTGCAGTAGTTGTTACATATAACTTGAAAGGAATAGGTAAAGGTTTAAAGTTGACACCGGAAGTTTTATCCGATATTTTTATGGGTAAAATTACCAAATGGAATGACTCGAGACTAAAATCGTTGAATCCTGGAGTTAAATTACCTGACGAAGCTATTTTTGTAGCTCATAGATCAGATGGAAGCGGTACAACAAATATTTTTACCGGCTATTTGACAAAAGTTAGTCCTGAATGGAAAAGTAAAGTTGGCCAAGGAACATCTGTTGACTGGCCTGTTGGTTTAGGCGGAAAAGGAAATGAAGGTGTTGCCGGTTTAGTTAAACAAACTGATGGTGCTATTGGATATGTTGAATTAGCTTATGCCGAACAAAATGGTTTACCTTATGCAGCTTTAAAAAATAGATCAGGTAATTTTGTAATGCCGACTTTCGATGCGGTTTCTGCAGCAGCTGCCGGCGCTGTTAAAAATATGCCTTCTGATCTTAGAGTAGAATTAACTGATGAGCCGGGTAAAGATGCTTATCCTATTTCCGGATTTACATGGTTGTTGATTTATCAGCACATGAAAGACAAGAAAAAAGTGGAGGCGATCAAAAATTTCTTAAAATGGGCTGAAACCGATGGTCAAAAATATGCAAAAGAGTTATATTATGCTCCTCTTCCAAAAGAAGTTGTAAAACTGGTTGAAAAGAAAATTGATATGATTTCTGTAAAATAATATAAGTGAGAGATGCCGAATAATTCTGATCCTCAAAATATGTTAGAAAACAAATCTTTAGTAGCCGTTGGAGAACCAACGGCTGCTTCTGTTTCTAAGAATCCTTTAAATTTTCCGGTAAAAATCCGGGAGATTTTATTTTTGAAAATATTACTAGGCTTTTTGCTTTTGCTTTAGTAGTACTGGTTATTTTAATGGCTTACGAAATGGTAAGGCAATCCTTGCCGTCAATTCAAAAGTTCGGCTGGGGATTTATTACAAGCACAACCTGGAATCCGGTAAAAGATGATTACGGAGCTTTACCTTTTATTTTTGGTACTTTATATTCATCAATTATAGCATTGATTAATAGCACTTCCTTTAAGTGTGGGTATTGCAGTTTATTTATCAGAATTAGCACCCAAATGGCTGGAACAGCCGCTTTCTATGTTAGTTGAACTTCTCGCCGCAATTCCTTCAATTGTTTATGGATTATTTGGAATTTTTGTTCTTGCTCCTTGGTTAAGAAAATCTGTTGAACCTTTTTTAGCAGATCATGCGGGATTTGTATTCTTATTTAAAGGTCCGCCTTACGGTTTTGGTATGCTTGCTGCAGCTTTAATTTTAACAGTAATGATTTTACCAATTATAACTTCCATTTCAAGAGATGTATTAAAATCGATTCCAAATTCACAAAGGGAAGCAGCTTATGCTCTTGGTGCTACTAAATGGGAAACTATAAAAATAGTTTTGACCGGAGGAAAAACCGGAATATTGGGAGCGACTATTTTAGGACTTGGAAGAGCTGTCGGTGAAACGATGGCTGTTACAATGGTAATAGGGAACAGACCGGATATTTCATTCTCACTTTTTGATCCAGGTTATACAATGGCAAGCGTAATTGCAAATGAATTTACAGAAGCTACAACTGATATGTATATTAGTTCTCTGATTCAAATTGCTTTACTGCTTTTTGTTCTTACAATTATTTTAAATTCTATTGCCAGATTGATTGTGTGGAGCGTTACCAGAAAATTTGATACAGGTACATTATGAGTAATGTATCCGGATTATATAGATGGCGGAAAATTAAAAGCAGGATAATGACAACATTATGCTTTCTCAGCATAATTATTGCTTTAATTCCGTTGTTCTTAATTTTATTCTATACATTGTCAAAAGGTATAAATGCAATTAATTGGGACTTTTTTACTCAAATGCCGAAACCAGCCGGTGAATCCGGCGGCGGTATGGCAAATGCTTTGGTTGGAACCGGAATTTTGGTTGCTTTAGGCAGCGCAATTGGTTTACCTGTTGGAATTTTCTCCGGAATATATTTATCGGAAAGCGGTAAAGGATGGTTTTCAACCGTTGTTAGATTCTTAACCGAAGTTTTAAACGGAATTCCTTCTATCGTTATTGGAGTTGTCGCTTATATTCTTGTTGTTATTCCGATGGGAAGATTTTCTGCTCTCGCCGGCGGTGTTGCTTTAGGTATTTTAATGATTCCGGTCGTTACAAGAACTACGGAAGAAATGATGAAACTGGTTCCGCATTCTTACAGAGAAGCCGGTTTAGGTTTAGGAATTCCAAGATGGAAAACAACATTAAGAATAATTCTTCCCGCTGCTACAAAAGGAATTTTAACCGGTGTATTACTTTCTATTGCAAGAGCTGCAGGTGAAACTGCTCCTTTGCTTTTTACCGCTTTAGGAAATAGATTCTGGTCAACTGAAATTGGGCAGCCAATCGCATCATTAACTGTATTTATCTATGATTATGCAAAAGCTCCTTTTGAAGATTGGAATCAACAAGCATGGGCTGCTTCATTAGTACTTATTGCTTTAATATTTAATCGTAAATATAATTTTTAGATTAGTTACAAGAAAAAGATAGAAATAGTATAAATGGAAAACCAAACAGAAACTGTAAATAAATCTGATAAAAAAGAAAAGCATCATAATAAAATTAGAATATCCGTAAAAAATTTAAATGCGTATTTTGATAAAGTTCATGCTTTAAAAAATCTTTCTATTGATATTCCAAAAAATAAAATTACTGCTATTATCGGTCCTTCCGGCTGCGGTAAATCTACTTTGTTAAGATGTATGAACCGGATGCATGAGGAAGTAGGAGGGACTATAAAAGGTGAAATCCTGCTTGACGGTGAAGATGTTATGAAACACGATCCGGTTTGGTTAAGAAGAAAAGTAGGAATGGTTTTTCAAAAACCAAATCCTTTTCCAACAATGTCAATTGCACAAAATGTTGTTGCCGGATTAAAATTAAACGGCTTCAGAAACAAAAAGAAATTAAATGAAATTGTAGAAAAATCTTTAAAGCAAGCCGCACTTTGGGATGAAGTAAAAGATACTTTAAAATCTCCGGGATCTGCTATTTCAGGCGGTCAGCAGCAGAGACTTTGCATTGCAAGAACTTTAGCCGTAAATCCGGAAGTAATTTTACTGGATGAACCTGCAAGCGCTTTGGATCCGATCTCTACTGCAAAAATTGAAGAACTTCTTATATCAATTAAAAGATGATTTTACAATTGTAATTGTTACTCACAATATGCAGCAGGCCTCCAGAATCAGCGACTTACACTGCATTTATGTATATGGGCGAACTTATTGAATTTGGTGAGACTAAAAAAATGTTTATTTCTCCTGCCAAAAAACAAACCGAAGATTATATTACGGGAAGATTTGGTTAATTAATTTCTTTTACAAAAAAATCTTTTAATTCTTTAACTGAATGAAAATAATAATCGCTGTTTGCATTTAATACTTTTTCTTTAGACAAACTATCCCACAAAACCGAAGCAATTTTAATTCCCGACGCTCTGCTTGCTTTTACATCAACAATAGAATCGCCGATCATAATTACTTCATCTTTATTTAAATTGAATTTTTCCAAAAATAAATTTATTCCTTCTGCCGAAGGTTTATGTTCTTTAACATCGTCGCCGGTTACGATTAAATCGAAATAATTATAAATATTTAATTCTTTTAAAGTAATTGCTGCAGCTTGTTTTCCTTTGCCGGTAAAGATTGAAAGAATAATTTTTTTTTGTTTAAGGAATTCCAAAATCTCTTTTATTCCCGGATAAAGATCAGCCATTTCATGATTCTTCAAATAAAAATCATAGTAATCTTTTTTAACATCTTCAAAATTATCACCGAACCATTTTTTAATAATTACATCTTCCGTCGGACCGAACAAACTTAGAATTTCTTCATTGGTTAAGGATTTGTTCAAATATTTTTTTGATATAAATCTGAACGATTCGAAAATCAAATCATTTGTGGAAGTTAATGTTCCATCTATGTCGAAAATAATTCCTTTTAATTTTGAAGGCATTTAGATTTTCTTCCCTTATTGTTTATTTTTATTCTCAGCTTTTTGAAAGCTTAAATATTAATTGAAAAGTGTTAATCTAAAAATATCAAAATAAATACATAATGACAGCAAAGATCATATTAAAAAAGAATGAAGATAAAAGAATAAGATCCGGGCATTTATGGATTTTCAGTAATGAAGTATTTAAAACGGAAGAAAACCCGGAATCCGGTGATTTAATTGAAGTTTATGATTCAAAAGAAAATTATTTGGGAACAGGTTTTTATAATAAAAATTCGCTTATCTCAGTAAGAATACTTTCTTATGAAAAAGATTTCGAACTGGAAGCTTTATTAAGAACAAAATTAATTAATGCTTTTAATCTCAGAAAAACTTTTTACCCAAACAGAGATTCTTTTCGTTTGGTTTTTAGTGAAAGCGATTTTCTTCCCGGATTAATAATCGATAAATATAATAATACTTTTGTTTTACAGATTTATTCATTCGGAATGCAGAAGAATATCAATTTAATTATAAAAATTCTTCAAGAAGATTTTAATGCAGAAAATATCTTTGCAAAAAATGAATCATATTTTAGAAAACTTGAAGGACTTCCGGAAAATGATGAAATATTTTTAGGAAAAAAACAAAATGAAATTATTTCTGACAGTGAAATAAAATTCAATATAGATTTTGAAAAAGGACAGAAGACGGGGTTTTATTTCGATCAAAACGACAACAGGTTTTTTATACATAAATTTGTAAAAGGGAAGAGAGTGCTTGATGCATTTTGTAATTCAGGCGGATTCGGATTGCATGCAGCAAAAACCGGAGCTTCTTCTGTAACTTTTGTTGATTCTTCTTCAAATGAAATTGAAAATGCCGAATCGAATTTCAAGCTAAATAAATTAAACTGCGAAAGCGAATTTATTGTAAGTGATGTTTTTGATTACTTAAATAAATGCAGAGAAAAAAATAAAAAATTTGATGTTGTAATTGTTGATCCGCCGGCATTTGCAAAAAGTAAAAAAGATATTCCGGCTGCAAAAAAAGGTTACGAAAAACTAAATAGACTCGCATTAAACATTATAGAAAATGGAGGATTCTTAGTTACATCTTCCTGTTCACATCATATAAAAAGAGATGATTTTTTAGAAATAATTAATAATGCTTCAGTAAAAACCGGGAGAAAAATTCAGTTAGTTCATTTCAATTCTGCTTCACTCGATCATCCTCAAATTCCCTCAATGCCGGAAACAGTCTACCTTAAGTTTGCAGTGTTTAAAGTTGAATGATTGACTAAATTTATTATCACGGTAAGAACGTTACAACCGAATAAGTGGAACACATGGCTGCAATGGTTCCACTATGGCAGAAGAGACTTGTTGTCATGGTTAGACCATGACAAACTGAATATAACGACTATGTAAAGCTCGGCTGCCACGGTTATACCGTGGCAGAAATTAAAACAAAGAAAAATATGCTAATCTTCTTGAAGAATGATTTGATATTTTGTTTGGGTGAGAATCATATTTTTGTAACTAACCAAAAATATTCTTAATAAAATAAATACCTAATTCATTCTAAATTATTATACTTAAATATACTATTTATCACGATAAGACCGTGACAACTTTGGTTTAGTTTTTATATTACTCTCGGCTGCTGTAGTCTTTCTATTAGCAGAGAATAAATTTTAATTTACATAAATTATACCCGTAAAGGTATAATAGTGTAAATATATCCTAATTTATATCCGATCGGGTATAATTATCCTAATTACTATTGACTTTATACCCGAAAAGGTATAGATTAGTATAACAATAAATAAAATATACCCGTTAAGGTATAAAAATGAAAAATATAAATAAATTATCTGCAATTGTAAAAGAAAAACGGAAAAAATTAGGACTCACGCAGGAAGAACTTGCAAAAAGAGCTGGAGTGGGACTTCGTTTCGTTAGAGATTTGGAGCAAGGGAAAAACTCCCTTCAGCTTAATAAGGTAAACCAGGTTTTGCAGTTGTTCGGACTTGAAATGAGTCCGGTTAAAAAGAATTATAAGGTTGAATAATGAGAAAGGGAAAAGTTTATTACAAAGATGAACTTGCCGGAATAATTACAGAAGATGAGAACAGTTTTAATTTTAAATATGATGAAAAATATTTAAAACTAAAAAGTGCAAAACCAATAAGTTTAACTTTACCGTTAAGAAAAGATGAATTTAAAAGCAATGTAATGTTCTCTTTTTTTGACGGATTGATTCCCGAAGGATGGCTGTTAAATATTGCAGAAAAAAATTGGAAAATAGATATAAGAGATAGAATGGGATTGCTTTTAGCTTTTTGTAAAGACTGCATTGGAGCAGTAAGTGTAGTTCTGATGAGGAGCTGTGATTTATGAAATCTGTAAAAGAAAAATGTCTTTATTGCTACAATGAATTGGATAATGATGAAATTGATTTCCATTCGAAATGCAGTAAGAAAATATTTGGCACTGCAGTTCCTCCGCAATTAGATTTCGGATTAAAAGAAATTGCGGATTTGGCAGTTAAAACTTTGGGAAAAAGTATATCGGTTACCGGCGTTCAGCCTAAACTTTCCCTTGACTATTATAAAAAAAGAGGAAAAGAAAATCGTCTTACAATTGTAGGATTGTGGGGTCAATTTATTTTAAAACCTCCTTTTGAAGAATATCCTCAAATGCCTGAAATTGAAGATCTTACAATGCACTTAGCTGAAGCATGCAAAATACAAACTGCTTTGCATAGTTTAATAAAATTAAAATCCGGTGAACTTGCATATATAAGCAAAAGATTTGACCGATTAAAAAATACAAAACTTCATGTTGAAGACATGGCGCAGTTAACCGGTTCGCTTACAGAGCATAAATACCGCGGCTCAATGGAATTAATTGGCAAAACTATATTAAAGTTTTCAGATTATCCCGGCAACGATTTGATAAGATTATTCGAAACAACCTTATTCTCTTTTCTAACGGGGAATTCGGATATGCATCTCAAGAATTTTTCTTTATTAAGAGATGAAGATGATGAGATAATTTTATCTCCGGCTTATGACTTGTTGTCTACGAAACTTTTAATTCCGGCCGACAAAGAAGAACTTGCATTAACACTAAACGGCAAAAAAAATAAATTAAGAAAAAAAGACTTTGATTATTTTGCAGAAAAACTATCAATAAATGAAAAAGCCAAATCTGAAATTGATAATAGATTCCGGAATTCGCTTCAAAATTGGAACAACTTAATTTACAAAAGTTTTTTATCAGATGATTTGAAAGAAAAATATGCTAATCTTATTAAAGAAAGGTTTGAAGTCTTGTTTGGCTGAGAATTTTCTCGGCTGCCATGGTCCCACCATGGCAGAAGAAACTTGTTGTCATGGTTGGACCATGACAACCAAGTGTAGGAAACTCTTGAGAGAAAGATATGATGTTTTGTTTGAATGAGGATTATGTTTTGGAATTGTAATCTTATAAGCTTATCTCCAACTTAAAAATATTAAGATTATTTCTTAATTTCTTTTCCAATTTCTATTACTCTCATGCCATTCTATGGTGTACTCCGAAAATTGAACAATAATTTAAGGTATTGTAAAAACATTACTCATTAATATTCATTCATAGGGATCACCTCCTCCCCATTAGAATTACTGCTTCTGAATTAATTGAGATTTGATTAGAACCTACTGCAACTATCATATTTTCTTTTATTGCAACACTTGTATAGGAACCATTGTTTAATAAAGGTTCCTGGTAATCATTCTTCCACCTTTCACCATTAAAATGGACCAAATCGCCGAAGGCCCCTACTCCTACTATATCATTTAATCCATTTCCTCTAATTGAGGTTGTTGCATAAGTGGTTATTATATATAAGTTGTTTTTCCATAAATAATCACTTAATAAATGTTTTTGATAAATACCGCTGCCTGCAACATAATATCCTCTGTTTGGCTCAAACCAGACGCTTAACAATGGTTCCATAGCAGGCTGCGAATACGAAGGTAAAAGTATGACTTGATCATTACTTTTAATGGAGAGTATTTCTTTTGCAAAACTTTGTCCATAATCGGAAGCAACAGCAAGTATCTCATATTCCCTAGTATCTTCATTATAATCTCCATAAATATCATTTATATTCAAGCTCGTCCCGCTTTCTATTTTGCTCCACCGGCCGTTTTGGTAGTGGGCTATATTGCCATTGTTTCCAACAAAATAGATATCGTTTGTACTTATCCCCCAAGCTTTTGATAATGATAAATTCGGGTCAACTGTTGAGCGTATATCATACATTATCCAGTTTTGTCCATCACTGTGTATTGGTAAGCTTCCCACCATCCATATATCATTTGATGAAAAAGCAAATATTCCCGTTAAAGGTACAGTTACCAAATTTCCTCTGAAGTTAGTTTGTATTCTTTTTGTCGCCCAATTATTTCCATCCCAGTGTATTGCATTATACGGCAATGGATCCGGCTGCCCAAGAGTATCCAGCAAATAAATCTCACCAACAGCCCAGATATCGTTTTCATTAATTATTGCAACATCGTAAAGAGCGCAGCTACCTGCCTGCCCGCCGAATGTAAATGTTTGCCAGGTAAAGTTGCTACTTGTTGTGTCGAGAGTAGTGGCTGTAATTTCGTTGCTCCGGATGCCGGGGATTCCGATCCGGATATTTTGAACTTGTATGTTTGATTTGGAAGAAGTGAATCAATATATAAAACCGTATCTGCTGTAGTTAAATTTATTGTTTTTCTTATGTTTTCGTTTTGGATTAGGTCAATGGCTGTTGGAAGTTGGATGTTGGTTGTTGTTAAACTCAGCCAGGCTTCTGTGCAGGAGACGTCTTCCAATGTTAAAGCTGCAGAGCCTTTACCGGTTGGCGGCGGTTCTGTAGTATTGCAGGAAATAAGAGTAAATAAATAACCTATTAAAGCAGCTATTATTAGTTTATTTGATTTCACGATGGGAAATTCCCCCTAATTTTAGATTAAATAATTTTAATCAATTTTTGCTTGTGTTAATTTAATTAAAATAAACGGGAAATTCATTTTAAATTTTATGCTCAAGTTTACTTATTGTCACGGTAAGACCGTGACAACCGATCGAGTGAAACACACGGCTGCCATGGTCCAACCATGGCTGAAGAGACTTTTTATCATGGTAAGTCCATGACAACCAAGTGTAGGAAACTCTTGAGAGAAAGATTTGATGATTTGATTGGGTAAAAACTTTGTATTACTAAAACGACTTAAAAATTAAATTTTTTTAATAATATGAACGTAAAAATCATTCTAAATTATTATGCTCCAATTCAAGGGTAAATCGTGATAAATTGCTATAAATATGCAACCTTTTTACCTTTGTAGTCGTCTAATCTAATTCTTTTCGAAAATATCTTTATTTATATAATAAATAATGAGGTTATACTTTGGAAATTACTGCACTGAATGAAAAAATTAAACAGGAAAGCGCGTTTATTGATTTATTGATAAATGAGATCGGAAAAGTTATTGTCGGTCAAAAAGCAATGGTGGAAAGATTGATTGTCGGGCTGCTTGGAAACGGACATATTCTTCTGGAAGGTGTTCCCGGTTTGGCTAAAACTCTTGCAATTAAATCCTTGGCTTCTGCAATGGATGCAAAATTTCAAAGAATTCAATTCACTCCTGATCTTCTTCCTGCCGATTTAATCGGAACAATGATTTATAATCAGAAAGATGGAAATTTCTTCATCAGAAAAGGTCCTATTTTTGCCAACTTTATTTTAGCTGATGAAATTAACCGTGCACCCGCAAAAGTTCAAAGTGCACTTTTGGAAGCAATGCAGGAAAGACAGGTTACAATCAGCGATCAGACATTTCCTTTGGAAGAACCTTTCCTTGTTCTTGCAACACAAAACCCGATTGAACAGGAAGGAACTTATCCTTTACCGGAAGCTCAGGTTGACAGGTTTATGCTGAAGGTTAAAATTTCTTATCCGTCCCGTGAAGAAGAATTAAAAATAATGAAACAGAATGTCGATCAATCTGCATTAAAAATAAATCCTGTGATAAAACCGCAGGAAATTATTAATGCAAGGAACATTATTCACGAAGTTTATGTAGATGAGAAAATTGAAAAATATATTCTGGATATAGTTTTTGCAACAAGAAATCCAAAAGAACTTGGTCTTAATAATTTAAATGATTTGATAAGCTACGGCGCTTCTCCGAGAGCTACAATTAATTTAGCTCTGGGTGCAAAGGCAATGGCTTTTATAAAAAGAAGAGGTTATGTAATTCCTGAAGATGTAAGAGCAATTTGCTCCGATGTATTAAGACATAGAGTTGCTGTTACTTACGAAGCCGAAGCCGAGGAAATTACTTCTGAAAATATTATAAGTGAAATATTGAATAAAGTTGAAGTACCGTAATCAGTTGACAATATGCAGTAAGCAATAGGCAAAAACAATTTAACAATTAAACCATTAAACAATTGAATTAACTTGTTAACAAAAGAATTATTAAAACAAGTAAGAAGAATTGAAATAAGAACCAAAGGTTTGGTAAACCAGGTTTTCTCCGGAGAATATCATTCCGTTTTTAAAGGAAGAGGAATGGAATTTTCCGAAGTCAGGGAATACCAGATCGGCGATGATATTAGAAATATAGATTGGAATGTTACGGCAAGATTCGGACATCCTTTTATTAAAATATTTGAAGAAGAACGAGAACTTACTGTAATGTTAATGGTTGATCTCAGCGGTTCTTTAATTTTCGGTTCGGCAAGTAAAACCAAACAGCAGGTTGCAGCCGAGTTAAGTGCAATTCTTGCTTTTTCGGCATTGAAAAATAATGACAAAGTTGGATTGATTCTTTTTACTGATAAAATAGAAAAATTCGTTCCTCCAAGAAAAGGAGGAAAACATGTTTTAAGAATTATAAGAGAAGTTCTTTCTTTTGAACCGGAAGGAAAAACAACAGATATAAAATCTGCTTTGGAATTTATGAACCATGCAATAAGAAAAAGATCAATTGTATTTTTGTTGTCGGATTTTATGGATTCCGGTTATGAAAAAATTTTAAAAGTTGTCGGCAGAAAACATGATTTTATCGGAGTTGTTTTAAATGATAAAAGAGAAAGCGAAATTCCTAAAATGGGTTTGGTAAAATTAACTGATGCAGAAACCGGCGAAGAAAGATGGATCGATACGAGCAATGCAAATGTGCAGCATCATATGAAAGAATTGAGACAACGAAATATTGATTACCGAAAATCATTATTTGTCACAAGCGGATTGGATAATATAGAAGTAAATACAGGAGAAGATTATGTTAAACCTCTTGTCCAGTTTTTCAGATTAAGAGAGAAAAGATGGTAAAAAAGATTCTCTATATATTTACAGTATTTTTTGCTTTTACAATTTTAATAAAAGCACAAGATATAACCGCTTTAGCTTCTGCTGATTCGGCAAATTATCTCATTGGCGATTATATAAATTATACTATCCAGGTTAATCATGCTAAAGATATTCAAATAAGTGCCCCGGCTGTAACAGACAGCATTGCCGGATTGGATTTAATTAAAATTGAAAAACCGGTTAGATCCGAACAGAACGGGGAAGTATCAGATAAATTTAAATTTGTCTTTTCAAAATATGATTCTGCTGATGTAACAATTCCGCAAATTCCAATTCGATTTAAAACTGCAAAAGATACATCCTGGCAAACCATCATGACAAACCCTGTTAGTTTTACTGTTCACACAATGAAAGTTGCGACAAGCCAGGAAATTAAAGATGTCAAAAAGCCGATTAAAATTCCTTTGGATTGGAAATTTATACTTCTTTACATTTTAATTGTATTAATTGTCATCGGAGTTTTATTCTATTTTTACAGAAGATACAAAAAGAAGCAGGAAGAAAAAGTAGTAGAAAAGAAAGTAATAAAAGTTCCCGCTCATTTAACTGCTTTAAGTGCTTTAAGAGTTTTGGAATCAGCTAAGCTCTGGCAGAACGGACAAGTTAAAGAATATCATTCTAGAATTACGGAAATTATAAGAAGATATTTTTCGGAAAGATTTAATCTTCCTGCTCTGGAATTAACAACTTCCGAAGCAATTCAGCAATTGGAAACAAGAAAAGAAGCTTCAGTTATAATAGATATAACAAAAGACTTTTTAAATAACGCGGATCTTGTAAAATTTGCAAAATTTAAACCGATGAGTTCAGTTAACGAAGAAATGATGAAACAGGCTTTTGAAATTGTAAAGATTACAACTCCAAAAGAGAATGGAAAAGTTGAAGAAGAGGTGACCAATGTTCAATGATGTAACTTTTGCATATCCGTGGATTTTATGGTTTCTGCTGATAGTTCCATTTATGATATTTTGGTATTGGTGGAAAGGAAGAAAAATTCAGCCTTCAATCACTTATTCTTCATTAAAGATTTTTAAAGAAATTCCTTCAACCTGGAAAGAAAAATTAAGACATCTTCCGGTGATTTTAAGATCTTTAGCAGTTGCACTTTTTATAATTGCTCTGGCAAGACCGCAGAGTTTTTCATCAGGTGAAAATGTTTACACGGAAGGAATCGATATTGCAATGGTTCTTGATATTTCCGGAAGTATGCTTGCGGAAGATTTCAAACCAAATAGATTAGAAGCTGCCAAAGAAGTAATTGATAATTTTATTGATAACAGAACTTCCGACAGAATTGGTTTAGTAATTTTTGCAAGAGATGCTTTTACTCAATGTCCTTTAACAATTGATTATCATGTTTTAAAAAATTTGCTGTCCAAAGTAAAAAGCGGAATGGTTGAGGATGGAACTGCGATTGGAAATGCGATTGCCGACGGAGTTAACAGGTTAAAAGACAGCAAAGCAAAAAGTAAAATAATAATTTTATTAACTGACGGTGTAAACAACGCCGGGGAAATTGATCCGGTAACTGCTGCCGAAATTGCAAAAACTTACGGAATAAGAATTTACACAATCGGAGTTGGAACAAGAGGAAATGCTCCTTATCCGGTTCAGACTCCATTTGGAACAAGATACCAGATGGTCCCGGTAGAAATAGACGAAGCTTTGCTTCAAAAAATATCAGATATTACAAACGGTCAATATTTTAGAGCGACGGATAATAAATCGCTGCAGGAAATTTATAATAAAATCGATAAGATGGAAAAAACTAAAATTGAAGTTACATCATATCGAAATGCAAAAGAACTTTTTTACGGCTGGGTTGGCGGAGGAATTTTCCTTCTGCTTGTTGAAGTCGGAATCGGCAGAACTTTACTTAGAAAACTGCCTTAATAAATTTTAGAAAATAGAATATAGAAAAGAATAATGTTTAGATTTGCACATCCGGAATATTTAAATGCATTATATGTAATTCCGGTTTTATTTTTACTTTTCTGGTATTTAAATAGAAACAAGAAAAAACTGCTGGAAAAGTTCGCAGATAAAAAACTTCATAAAGTTTTACTTCCTTCTTACAGTAATGCAAAAACCTGGTTTAGGTTTAGCCTGGTAATGTTCACTTTGGTTTTATTGATTTTTGCAGTTGCTAATCCTCAGGTTGGAACCAAAATACAAAATGTAAAGCAGGAAGGAATTGATGTTTATATTCTTCTGGATGTTTCAAAAAGTATGGCCGCAGAAGATATCAAACCAAACAGATTGGATAAAGCAAAATATCAAATTTCAGATTTGATACAACGTTTGAGAGGGGACAGAATTGGCTTAATAATTTTTGCCGGAAATGCTTATGTTCAATTTCCTTTGACAAGTGATTATTCCGCTGCAAATTTATTTTTATCTGCAGTCGATGAGAATTCAGTACCACAGCAGGGAACAGCAATCG
The DNA here is from genome assembly GCA_963713505.1 of uncultured Ignavibacteria bacterium. Taxonomy (GTDB): domain Bacteria; phylum Bacteroidota; class Ignavibacteria; order Ignavibacteriales; family Ignavibacteriaceae; genus CAVQMC01. The sequence continues at coordinate 269,101 of CAVQMC010000011.1, forward strand.
CTTCTGCGATAAATTTGGCAACCGAATCATTTGATTACAAGACAAACACACAAAAAGTAATGATATTAATTACCGATGGTGAAGATCATGAAGGAGATATTGAAAAAGCTGTAAGCGGAGCTGTGGCAAAGAATATTAAAATTTATACAATCGGTTTAGGTTCAACAACTGGAGTTCCGATTCCAATATTTAATCAGCAGGGACAGCAGGTTGGCTACAAACAGGATAAAAACGGAAATGTTGTTCTTACAAAACTTGATGATGCAACTCTGAAATTAATTGCTTCAAAAGGGAATGGGCAGTATTTTCGCGGAACAAATTACGACGATAATTTAAATGAAATTTATAAAGATTTATCATCTTTACAGAAAACAGAATTTGGTGTTAAAAAAGTTACTGACTACGAAGACCGCTTTTATTATCTTTTAATTCCGGCTATTTTAATTTTAGTTCTTGAATTCTTTTTGTCCGATAGAAAATCGAAATTATTTGCGAAAATTAATCAAAGACTCGGAATACAAAGTAACTAATGGTTTTATTATGAAAAGATTTAATCTGATTTTAAATATTATTCTGCTGACTTTTATTGTATTTGGAACTTCATTATTTGCACAAAGTCAAAGATCTCTTAACAACAAAGGTGTTGAGCAGTATGATAAAGGTAAGTTTGCAGATGCTGAAGTAAACTTTAAAAAAAGTGTTGATAAAAATCCAAAAGATTTTACAACAAATTTTAATTTAGGCGATGCTTATTATAAACAGCAGAATTATAAAGATGCGATAAAAGCTTATCAATCTGCTTTGGCAGAAAGTAAAAGCAATGATGAAAAAGCAAAAGTTTATCACAACATTGGTAATTCACTTTTAAAATCTAAACAGATTGAACAAAGCATAAATGCTTATAAAAATTCGTTAAGATTAAATCCGAATGATGATCAGACAAAATATAATTTATCTTACGCTCTTTCTTTGTTAAAAAATCAAAAGAAAAATCAAAAACAGGATAAGAATAACAAGAACAATAAAAATCAAAAAGATAAAAATAAGACAGCAGAATCAGAATAATAAAAATCAGGATCAAAAGAATAAACAGGATAAACAAAACCAGCAGAATCAGCAGCAGAACAAAAACAAACCGGATCAAAATCAGACTGCAAAACAGGATCAATTAAAGCAGCAGAAAAATAAAATTTCCAAACAGGAAGCTGAAAGAATACTGGAAGCCTTGAAAAATAATGAAAAAGATTTGCAGAAAAAGCTGAGGAAGATTAAAGGTAAACCGATTAAAACAGACAAAGATTGGTAACGCATTTAAATGAGATTTCTAAAATATACATACTTAATATTTTTTATAGTTTTGCCGGAGTTAATGTTCGGACAGACTTTTACTGCTTCGGTTAATAACACAACTGTTGGAAAAGACGACAGGTTCCAGGTTACATTTACTTTTCAGGGAACAGATATAAATGGTTTGAAAAATTTTTCTCCGCCGAACTTTGACAACTTTTTAGTCCTTTCCGGTCCGAATGAATCCACAAGTATGCAGATTATTAACGGATCGGTTTCTGCTTCCAAATCAATGTCGTTTTATGTCCAGCCGAGAGCAGTCGGCAGTTTTACAATCGGAAGTGCTTCAATTGTTTATAATGATAAAACTTACAAAACCGAACCGATTAATATTAAAGTTATTAAAGGTTCTGCAAAACCAAATAATAATGGAAACCAAAGTAATTCACCGCAGGTTACTAATGAAGAAATTGCAAAAAATCTTTTTGTACGAGCTGTTGCGGATAAAAGAAATGTTTATCAAGGTGAGCAGGTTACTGTAACTTATAAACTTTATACGAGATTAAATATTGCTTCACAAATGTCTATTTCCAAACTTCCTCAGTATCAAGGTTTTTGGTCGGAGGAATTGGAAACTTCCAACAATATTTCATTTAATACGGAAGTTTATGAAGGAAAGCAGTTCAGAGTCGGAACTTTAAAAAGAGTTGCTTTATTCCCGACACAAACAGGAGAATTATCAGTTACACCTTTTGAACTTTCTGTTCCTGTTCAAATTCAAAGAAGAAAAAACAGAAATAATTTCTTTGATGATTTTTTCAATGATCCGTTTAATGCCGGACAGACAATTAATTATAATGCTAAATCAAATACAATAAAAGTAAATGTTCGTCCGTTACCTCAGCAAAATAAACCCGACAATTTCAACGGAGCAGTTGGTTCTTTTACTTTAACATCTTCTTTGGATAATACAAAAACGAAAACCAACGAACCGATCAATTTAAAAATTAATGTTTCCGGAACAGGCAATATTCAATTATTAGATTTACCTGAAGTAAAACTTCCTTCCGGAATGGAAAAATATGAACCGAAAACTTCTGAAAAAATTAATAGACAAGGAAAGATTTCCGGTAAAAAATCTTTTGAATATTTATTAATTCCTAGAACTGCCGGTGTAAAAGAAATTCCATCGTTAAAATTTTCATATTTCGATCCAAACAAAAAGCAGTATATAACATTAAATACTCCGCAGTATACGGTAAATGTTCAGCAGGGAAAAGAAACTGCCGGAGAGAATTATGCAGGCAATTCAAAAGAAGATGTTAGAATGCTCGGACAAGATATTCGTTATATCAAAACTTCGGAAACAAGTCTGAGCAAACAAGGCAGTTTAGTTTTATTTACATTCGGTTTCTGGGCTGCGGCAGGAGTTCCGTTAATACTTTTGGGCGGATTAGTTACATGGAAAATCAGAACTGATAAACTTGCCGGAAATCTTCAGCTTTTAAGATATCAAAAAGCAGAAAAGATGGCTAAATCAAGATTAAAAACTGCTAAGAATTTAATGTCGTCTGAAACTCAAACTAAATTTTACACGGAAATTTCTTTAGCTTTATTCGGATATCTCGAAGACAAACTTCACATTCCGAAATCCGAAATATCAATTGACAGGGCAGTCAGTGAATTAGAAAACAGGCAAATAAATTCTGACTTAATTTCTGATTTAAAAATTAATGCAGAAAAATGCGAGTATGTTAGATTTGCTCCTTCCGCAGACGGAATGGCAGCAATGAATGAAATGTATGATAATATGAAAAAATTAATTATCGATCTTGATAGATCATTATCAATGAAAAAAAATGCGTAAAATAAAATATATTATTTATCTATTTTTGATTTTTAGTTTTTGCTTCAAATATTATTATTTGCACAAGATGCGGAAACTTTATTAAAACAGGCAAATGATCTTTACCAGAAAAATGAGTTTGCAAAAGCCGCAGATATTTACCAGAAAATTGTAAACGAAGGTTATGAAAGTGCAGAATTATATTATAACCTCGGCAATGCATATTACAAACAAAATAAATTGGGATTTGCAATTTTAAATTATGAACGCGCTTTAAGAATTGATCCCGGTGATGATGATATTCAATATAATCTTGCTCTTGCAAATTCTAAAACTGTAGATAAATTAGATACTCTTCCGCCTTTCTTTTTATTTCAATGGTGGGAAAGTCTGCTGGCAATTTTTTCAATCTCCGGCTGGACATATTTAGCTTATGCATTTTATCTGCTTCTATTAATTTCAATAGGAATTTACTTTTTTATAAAACGACCTGCCGTTCAAAGGTATTCTGTTTTTTCGGGTTTGGCATTTTCCATTTTATTGATATTTACCATTGCAATATTAATCGTAAACGTAAATAGAGAATTGAACGTTAAAAATGGTATAATTATTCAGCCGACTGTAACTGCAAAACTTTCTCCGGATAATACCAGCAACGATGCATTTGTAATCCACGAAGGATTAAAAGTAAAAATTGAGGATAATGTAGATAATTGGCTGAAAGTTAGACTTAAAGACGGAAAAATCGGCTGGCTCCCTTCAAATGATCTTAGAGTTATTTGATAGTTCATTAATGGAATAATTGAAGTTTAGTCTTTTTTAAGAATTTATAAAAGATAACATTCATTAATTTTAAGTCATATTGTTAATCGCTCCTCAAAAGAATTACGCAAAGAAAAAATTATGGAATTGAACGGTTAAGCCCGTTTAAGGAATTGCTTTGATTTTAAAAGGGATTAAAAGATAAATACTGTCTGACCCCGATGAAATCGGGGGAGTTTATTTATCTTAGTGAAATGGAGTAATTTTTTAAGTAATTCTTTTGCAGAGCATGTTTCTTTTGCTGCTTTTCTTACGTTAAGAAAAGCAGAGATCATAAAAAAATATCATCGTTTGCAATTAAATTAATAAAACTGAAATCTCGTTACATTTCTTAAAAAAATAAAAAATCTCAAATTCCAAAAATCCATTTATAAATTATTAACAAGAGTAATTATTTCGTATTGGAATAACTATGAGTTAAATGTTATTATTTAATAAAGGTCAATAATTAAATCTTTTTATTATTCATAAATTTTCTATAGATTCACATCTCATCATTCAAAAAAGAAAGGAAAAACATGAAGAAAACAGGCATTTTTATGTTTGCATTGGCTCTTGGGTTAACATTTTCTATTAATTCATTTGCCCAGGAAAAAGAAACAAGCAAGCAAGATGTAAAGAAAGAACAAGTCGAGAAAAAGGCAGAAAAAAAAGTTGATATTAAGGAACTTCAAAAATCTGATGATTCAGTTAAAGGTGAAGTTGAAGTAGTAGAAGACGGAACACCTTTTAATACTGTATGTCCTGTTTCCGGAGAAGATATTGAATCCGATCATGTAAATGTTAGCTACAATGGAAAAACTTATGCTTTATGCTGTAAAAAATGTCTGAAAAAATTCAAAGTTGATCCTGAGAAATATATCGGCAGATTAAGTGAAGACGGAAAATCCCTAAATAAAAAATAACATTTCATTAAAAAGAGGAGTTTATGAAATTAATATTCAGTTTATTCATTTTAGTTTTTGCTTTTACACTTTCCGTAAATGCACAGTGCAAAGATGACGGTAATTGCTGTTCTAAAAATAAAAACAAAACTATGGAGCAGTCTAATTTAGATCAGAAATCCGGACAAACTACTGAAAATAAAGAGATAAAAATTGTTGAAGTTACCAATAATAATGGTGAAACTGTAAAAACAACAAAAGTTGAAAAAGATGGTGTTGCCGAAGTAAATAAAATGGAAAAAATGAAAGACGGAAAATGCAATAAAGAAAAATGTAATGATGCCGAATGTGATTCTGAAAGAGGGATGACCGTCAAACATGAAATGAAAAAAATGGATAAAAAAGAAAAATAAATTTCGTTTGATTTTTTAGAAATTAACCCGCATTTATTATTTAAGTGCGGGTTTTTTATTGATATTTGATGTGAACTGAAAAATTGATTAGATGGGCAAGACTTTTGTATTTTAGCATTATGAATACAAATAAAAATAAAAAATACAGTAATACTAAATTAGCCCTTGGAATTTTTGAAGGAATTGCAAGTTTTGTAATTGTTCTGCTTTTTGTCTGGCTTGGTTACAGCACAAAATTATTTGATTTTCTAACAAATTATTTTTCAAGTAATTATCTGCTTTTCCTGGCGTTTGTTCTTTCGGCAGGATTCATCGGCTCGGTAATTTTTTTCCCGTTAAGTTATTACAAAGATTTTTATTTAGAGCATAAATATGATCTGTCAAACCAGACTTTTATAAAATGGATTCTTGAAGATTTAAAATCTCTTGCAGTTTCACTTGTAATTGGAATTCCGATTCTGCTTTTTTTCTTTTATTCATTAAACCAATTTCAAAATCTTTGGTGGCTGCCTTTTGCAATTGTATTATTTTTAGTTTCGGTAGTTCTTGCTCAAGTTGTACCGATTTTAATTTTACCTTTGTTCTATAAAATAACTCCGCTTGAAGATGAAGATCTGAAAACCAGGATAAAAAATTTAGCAAAAGATGCCGGATTAAAAGTTGAAAATGTTTATAAATTCGATATGAGCAAAAATACCAAGAAAGCAAATGCTGCATTTACCGGACTTGGAAAATCAAAAAGAATTCTTCTCGGCGATACTTTGCTTGACAGTTATTCAAAAGATCAAATTGAAACTGTAATTGCACATGAACTTGGTCATTATAAAAGAAAACATATTATTAAAAATATTATCATTGGAACTGTTTCAAGTTTTTTAACTCTTTTTCTTATTGCATTATTTTATCAAAACTCTTTAAACTGGTTCGGATTCAATTCGATATTACAAATTGCTGCTTTACCTTTGTTAATGTTGTGGGGAATGGTCATCGGTTTAATCCAAACACCGCTTGGAAATATTCTTTCAAGAAAATTCGAATATGAAGCAGATGAATATGCAATTCAAACTACTGAAAAACCACTTTCTTTTATTTCTACTTTAGATAAACTTACAGAACAGAATTTAGGTGATAAAAATCCTCATCCTTTTGTAGAGTGGTTTTTCTACAGTCATCCGTCCATAAAAAACCGTGTAAATGCAATTAAAAAATTTGCATCTGGAAAATGGAATTGAAGAAAGTGAAACTGATGAATGAATTTGAAGAGAAGGGAAATGAAGTTTGACTTATATTAAAGTTACACTCGTAGTAATTTTTACTTTTTTCCTTTCAATAATAGCATTATTATCATCTTTAATCGATAGAACATTTAAAAGTTATTTTGTTATTTCAAAAATATTTTCATGGGGAGTTCTTACTTTCAGCGGAATAAAACTAAAGGTAACCGGGTTAGAAAACTTTGACAAAAACGGGACTTATGTTTTTGTTTCAAACCACAGCAGTCAATATGATATTCCCGCAATGCAGCTATCGGTTCCGTTAAAACTTTCAATTGTCTTTAAAAAAGAGTTGGGAAAAATTCCTCTTTTCGGCTGGCAGTTAAGAACCGGACCTTATATTATGATTGACAGACAGAATGTCGAAAAAGCTATAAAAAGTATTGAAAAAGCAAAACAAGTAATGCAGACCAAGAAATTTTCTGTTATTCTTTTTGCGGAAGGGACTAGAAGCAAAACCGGTGAAATCCAACCGTTTAAAAGAGGTGCTTTTAATCTTGCAGCTAAAGTTGGATTTCCGGTTGTTCCTGTAACAATTTACGGAACCCAAAAAATCCTTCCGAAAGGTTCATTCAAAATAAAACCGGGAACTATTTATCTTCATTATGATAAACCAATTTCCACTGAAAATGTAACTTCAAGAAAAGATGAACTTGAACTTATGGAAAAGGTTAGAGATATTATAATTCAAAATTCAGAAAGAATGGAAAAAGAAAATGGCGGTAAGTAAAGAAGATGTAAAACATATTGCCGAATTAGCAAAATTAAAAATCAAAGATTCCGAACTTGATGAATATGTAAATCATCTTAATAAAATTTTAGAATACGTTGATAAATTAAATGAACTGGATACCGATAAAGTTGAACCGCTTGCATATCCGGTTGAGGGGAATAATGTTTTTAGAGAAGATATTGTTAAACAATCTGTAAGTACAGAAGAAGCGTTAAAAAATTCTCCTCAAAGAGATGATAAATTTTTTAAAGTTCCAAAAGTAATAGAATAAATAATAAATAAATGAATGTTGGAATAATACCTGCTCGTTTTGCATCAACAAGACTAATGGGAAAACCGCTTGCAGATATCGGCGGAAAACCGATGATACAGCATACTTATGAGAGTGCAAAAAAATCCAAACTTCTACACAAAATTATAATTGCTGTTGATGATACAAAAGTTGCGGATGTTGCTAAAAACTTCGGAGCGGAGGTTGTCCTAACTCCAAAAAACATTGCAACCGGTTCCGATAGGATTGCATATGTTGTTCAAAATTATCCTGAAGCTGATATTGTTGCTAACATTCAGGGAGATGAACCTTTTATAAACGGAACAATGATAGATCAGGCTATTGAACCTTTATTATTTGATCTCTCTGTAAATGTTTCAACACTTGCAAAGAAAATTGAAACAGTTCAAGAATTAAAAAACCCTTCAATTCCCAAAGTTGTTTTTGATTATAACAATTTTGCACTTTATTTTTCACGTTCACCGATTCCTTATGTGAGAGATGCAAGAACAAATCATGAAAAAATAAATTTAGCAGATATTTATAAACACATTGGACTTTATGTTTACAGAAGAGAAGCGTTGTTAAAATTTACTAAACTCAGTCAAACAGATCTTGAAAAAATTGAAAAACTTGAACAGTTAAGAATGCTTGAGAATGGATTTAAAATTAAAGTAGTTGTAACTGAATTTGATAATCTAGCAGTTGATACTCCTGAAGATTTGAATAAAGCAAGGGCATATTATGCAGCTTTATTAAAAAAACAGAAAGATTCAAAATGATTATTCCGAAGAAAATAGAACTTGCAAATATTCCTACTCCAATTCAAAAAATTAATTTTGAAGGCAAGAATTTCTTAATGAAAAGAGACGACTTTACCGGAGTTGAATTAAGCGGTAATAAAGTCAGGAAACTCGAATATTTAATTTATAAAGCAAAAAAAGAAAAAGCAGATTACATTTTTACCTGCGGCGGTGAACAATCAAATCATGCCAGAGCTACTGCAATTGCCGCTGCCAAGATTGGAATTAATACAAAAATATTTCTTTGGGGAAAAGATTCAAACATATCGGATGGCAATTTATTTTTAGATAAAATAGCCGGATCTGAAATTTCATTCCTTGATAAGAAAAATTATGAGAATGTTAACGAAATAATGTTTGAAGAAAGTGAAAACCTAAAAAGTAAAGGAAAAAAGGTTTATGTAATTCCGGAAGGAGGTTCAACAACTTTAGGCATTTGGGGATACATAAATTTTGTTAATGAATTGAAAAAGCAAATCGATCTAAAAAAAATAAAAGGAATTTTAACTGCAGCCGGGACAGGCGGAACCGCAGCGGGAATTTTGACCGGATTAGCTTTAAATAAAATTAATATTAAAGTTTTTGCAGTAAATGTTTTGTATCCAAAGAATGAAATCAAAAATAAAATTATGAATTTATCTGAAGGCGTTGTCCTGGATTATAAATTAGAATGTAAAATTGATGAAAATAATCTGGAGATTTTTGATGGATATTCAGCAGAAGGATATAAAAACATTAATGAAGATAAACTTAAATTGGTAAATAATTTTGCAAAGAATACCGGAATTTTTTTAGACCCAGCTTATACGGGTAAAGCATTCTTTGCATATCATGATAAATTTTTAAGAACAAAATATTCGAATAATATTTTATTTCTTCACACGGGCGGAATATTCGGTGTTTTTTCTAAAAGAAGAAATTATTTACAAATCTCAAATTGAAATCTTTGCGATCTTTGCGCCTTTGCGTGAGAAAAATTGAAGTTCTTTTGAATTAAATTATTAAAAAACAACTCTAATTGAATTTGCCTTAAATTTTAATTAGAATTAACTTTTAAATATGGATTGTATCTTTTGCGACATAGTTAGTAAAAAATCTAAGGCTGAAATTCTTTTTGAAAATGATAAAGTAATTTCTTTTTTAGATATAAGACCGGTAAATTTCGGACACACTTTAGTAATTCCCAAAACTCATTATGAAAATTTTCTGTCTCTTCCAAAAGATGAGCTTGATGCTTTAATTGAAACTACACAATATTTAGCTGAAAAAGTTCAAACCGGTTTGGAAGCTGATGGATTTAATATAATTGTCAATAATGGAGCTGCCGCCGGTCAAACTGTGTTTCATTTTCACTTTCATATAATCCCAAGATTTAAGGATGATTTTCATTTCAAACCACAATTTAAAAATTACGGAACCGGAGTAATGAAGGACTTTGCCGACAAAATCCGTAATGTTCTTAATAAATAAAGGAATTTAAAATGGATAAAAAAATAAGAGTTTTAGTAGCAAAAGCCGGATTAGACGGACATGACAGAGGAGCAAAAGTTATTGCCGCCGCTCTAAGAGATGCCGGCATGGAAGTAATTTATACCGGACTTAGACAAACACCTGAAATGATTGTTGAAGCTGCAGTTCAGGAAGATGTTGATGTAATTGGAATTAGTATTTTATCAGGTGCGCATATGACTATCTTTCCAAAGATTCTAAATCTCATGAAAGAAAAAGGAATTGATGATGTTTTGCTTACAGGGGGAGGAATTATTCCGGAAGAAGATGCCAAAAATTTGAAGAAGATGGGAACAGGTGAATTGTTTACACCGGGGGCTCCCACCACAGAAATTGCTAAGTATATTAAAAAATGGTGTGCAGAACACCCGAGGAATTAATATATTAAATAAATTGCAGTTGTAATACAACGTTTATGAATTTGTAAACAAGCAGGTGTATGTTATCCTTTCATATTTTATAAGGAATAGAGTTATGAAAAAATTCTACATTCTATTTTCACTCCTATTCACTACCATAAGCTTTTCCCAATCCTTAGTCGAAACAGTAAATTTACCTTCCGGTACTTTTTGGGATTATGGATACGGAATGGTTTATGCGAATTCAGAATATTGGATTTCTTCCGGTTCATCTGCTGGAAATGGAGTTTTCTATGCAGTTGATAATACCGGGAAATCTAATTGATACTGTAAATATTAATTATCCCTCAATGCAGGAATCACAAGGATCTGGCTTATGATGGAACAGACTTTTGGTACGTTGAAAGAAAAACTGCAAGATGCGATCTATTTAAAGTTTCACAATCCGGCGATGTATTGGATTCAATTCCGATCACTTCAATCGGCGGTTCCTGGTATTTAGGCGGAGCGGCATGGGATGGAACAGGTTTATGGATTTCAGTTTATTATCCGAATAATCTTGCTGCTCTTTATAAAGTTGATGTAACTGCAAAACAAATTGTTGATACAATTTCTGTCTTTGGAACTCAGCCGACCGGTATTACGGTAAAAGGTGATACATTATTTTATGTAATGGATGGTTTTGACGGTGATCCGGAAAATATTTATGCAGTCGATCTTTCAACAAAAGATACATTATTTTCTTTTCATGTTCCGGAAGTTCCGGGAACCAGAGAAAATCCGAGAGGGCTTGCATGGGATGGAAATTATTTCTGGCTGATGGCTGAACCGGTCGGTGCAGGCAGCGGAAGACAATTATTTAAATATGATCTTTCAGGAAACGGTTCGCCTCATATTCAATTGAATAATACTTCAATTGTTTTTCCTCAAACTACAGTGGGCGATACTTCTCATACAATTCTTGAATATTAATAATGTTGGAACTGCTCCTTTGGTTTTAGACTCGGTTGCATTTAGTCAAACAATTTTTGGCAGTTCAGCTTCATTTCCAATTCAAATTGATCCCGGAAATAATTATCAGCTGCCGGTTGAATTTCGCCCGGAAGATTTTACAACGTACAATGGAACAATGAGTATTTATAATAATGATATTACTAATCCGGTTGTCGATGTTTCTTTGTCGGGTCAAGGAGTTTTGAGCGGACCTGTTATAGTACTTTCATCATATAATCATGATTTTGGAAATGTTTGGGTTGGTTCCGATGGTGTTTCTTATTGGAGTTTTAATGTTATAAATACAGGCAGTCAAGTTTTGAATATATCAGATATGCAGTTTACATTACCTGCATTCTCTTATGATCCGCAGAATTTTCCTATTCAAGTTCCTCCTGCCGATACAGCTACAAATAAGAATTATATTTCAGCCGGATCAGGCAATTACTTATAATGATACTTTAAATATTTTTTCAAACGATTCACAATCACCAATAACGAAATTGAGTGTTCAAGGTTCTGGTTTTGCCGGTACTTATGATTTAGGTTACCAATTCTGGACTTACCAGGTTCCCGATAATCCTCATGAAGGATCATTTCAGGAATACAGAGTTTTGGGATTGAAACCTATGAATGATATAACTGGTGATGGAGTAGATGAAGTTGTTATAGCTACAGATAATTACTGGATAATGGCTTTGAACGGAGCAGGCAGCGGTACAACAGATACATTGTGGACTTTCAATACATACTTTTCAAATGTTAATGCCGGAACTATCGGTATGTCAAATGATTATGGAGTTCAGGATGCATTAGCAATTGTAAGCGATTTGAATGGTGATGGTAAAAATGATGTTGTTTTCGGAACCGGAGGAAGCAACGAACATGTTTACGCATTGGATGGAACAAACGGACATATCATCTGGCAGTACGGCGATGATGTAAATTATGGCTTGGGCGATTTTGAAGCCGTTGACGGAAGAAGAGATTTTAACGGCGACGGAGTTCCCGATATTTTGGCAATTGCCGACGGAAATGATCAGGGAACCGGCTATCATAAAGCATTTTTATTTGATGGGACAAATGGAAATATTATATGGCAGTATTTTTATCCGGGACCTTCATTATCTTTTGGAAAAACAGTAATTTCAATTGATGACGTAACCGGAGATGGAATTCCCGATGCTGTTATTGCTGTTGGAAATAACGGAACTTCAGATTTAACTTCATATTGTTTAAATGGAGCAAACGGACAGCAGGTTTGGAGTTTTAATATGACAAATGATGAACCCAAAGAAATGGTTGAACTATCCATTCCAAATCAAACTCCTGATGTAGTTGTTGCTGAATATTTTGGAATAATTCACAGATTGGACGGCGAAACCGGTTCTGAAGTTTGGTCGCATGATTTAGGTTTTGCAGGTGTAATTCAAATGACAACTATTCCGGATGTAAATAATGACGGAGTTGATGATATTCTTATCGCTTCTTTTTCAAGTCAATTCAATTGTCTAAGCGGAGCTACCGGAGATGTTTTATGGTCATATCCTATGAATTTACAATACGGATGTGCGGCGGTTCCGGATTTAAATAACGATGGCTATCCTGATGCAATTACAGGAGATCAAGACGGAACATTTTATTGTGTAAACGGTGACGGGAATGAAGTTTTATTTAGCCAGTCATTTGCTGGTGACAGGATTTATACCGTAAATGTTATGCCTTCTATAGATGGTAATGCCAGTTATGAACTTTTAGCAGGAACTTTAAATGGAAAGGTAATTTGTTTTTCCGGCGGACTTAATGCTGTTCCGGTTGAACTTACTTCTTTCAATGCAAATGTAAACGGCAGTTCATGTAATATTAAATTGGAAAACTGCTACCCAGACAAACAATAAAGGTTTTTATGTTCAAAGAAAATCTGAAAAGGGAGCCTTTGATGATTTAACTTTTATCAAAGGTGAAGGAACTTCAACTAATGAAAAAAGTTATTCTTATACCGATCAGCATGTTCCAAATGGAAATTATATTTACAGATTAAAACAAGTTGATTTTGACGGAAGTGTTCATTACTCAAATCAATTAAATGTAAATATGAATGTTCCGTTAACATTCAATCTTGAACAGAATTATCCCAATCCGTTTAACCCGAGTACAGTTATTAAATATTCTATTGCAAAAAATACTCATGTAAAACTTGTTGTATATAATTTACTCGGACAGGAAGTTGCAACTTTAGTTAACAATGAAATGAAAGCAGGAAACTATTCGGTTAAATGGAACGGATTGGACAATCATAATATGAAAGTAACAAGCGGAATTTATATTTACAGAATTGAATCCGGTGATTTTGTAGCAAGTAAGAAAATGATGCTGCTAAAGTAATCAGGTATCAATTTAAGGGAATGGGGAAATTCTCATTCCCTTTATTTATTACTTATAGTTTCTTTTCGCTTTGCCTATTCAAATTATGAAACACATTTTCTAAAAAGAAGGGTTGGAAGAAGATTTTATTTAACCGCTAAGAACGCTAAGTTCGCAAAGCTCTGTTTCCTCCGTGTTTCCTCAGAGTTTTCTGTGGTAAAATAAGTTATGCAGAGTTATACAATATCACCCGTAGAGTAAGTACAAACCGCGGATAATAAATTTTAATTTAAATATGTCACTCCTACGGAGTTTTTTGTGTTTCAGTTATACTTATTATTAAGAATATATCACTCCTAACGGAGTTAATTAAGCTTTTAAATTTTTCCTTAATCATTCTATTCTCTGTTACCTCTGTGTTTCCTCAGCGTTCTCTGCGGTAAAATAAGTTTCGCTGATGTATATTATTCATTCTTGCAATCTTGCATGCATTCAATTTACATCCTAATAGTTTAATTCAAAAATTGATACAATATTTAATAAAGCAATTGAACAATTAAACCATTAAACAATAAAAACCTCAACTGACAACTGACTATTAACAATTAACAAAACCCATATACTTCACTTATTGATAATTTATTTGGTTAATAAAAATTTAATTTGACTTTCATTTTTTTTTTTTTCTATTTTAAACATCAAGTATAAAGTCACATTAGGGGAACAAAATATGGGACATTCCTTTTATATGGAGCAATGCCACAAAAATTTTATTCACAAGATCTTAAAATTCTGTAATTAAAAAATAACTGCTTTATAGTTTTTGATTTTTTATTTTACAATACAGAAAAATAATTCAAGCAGTTTAACAATTCTTATAAAGGCAATAATTAAATGAAAAAAATTATGCAGCTTATTTTGATTATAATTTTACTTTATAGTTTTTACACTTGCAACACAACAGAACCACCTCCAGACAATAGTTCAGCAACTTTAAAACTAGAAGATATTTCCTGCACAGAAGCATGGCTGAGTTTAACAACCGCCAACATCCAACTTCCAACAACCGTCGACCTAAATCAAAATGAAAACAAAAGAGAAACAATAAACTTAACTACAGCGGATACAGTTTTATATATTGATTCACTTCTTCCAAACCAAACATACAAATTCAAAATATCGAGCAGCGAGAATCAAGTATCGAGTAACGAAGTGAACGCTACTACTCTCGATACAACGAGCAATAATTTTACATTCACAAAATATACTTTCGGTGGAGACGCAGGTAGTTGCGTTCTCCGGGACGTGGCAATTATAAATGATACATGTATATATGCCGTTGGTGAATTAAATATTGCAGATACAAGCCAAAACGGATATACTTTGTACTGTTATTTAAAATGGAACGGTATACAATGGAAGTTGGGAAGACTAAAGTATTTCCCGCCGGGATCAGTCGGCGATAGTGCAACTTCTCATGGATATTCGGTCTTTGCATTTGGTGAGAATGACGTCTGGATAAGCGGAGATGCATTATTTCATTGGGATGGTTCTCATTGGAGCACTTTTTACAATACCGGTGGAGAAGATGCAAAAAAAATGTGGGGCCCGGACAGCAGCGATTTGTACGCAGTAGGCAACGGCGGCCACGTTGCGCAATACCATAACGGAGTATGGAGTAGAATTGAAAGCGGGACGAGCTTAAATATAAATGACATATATGGGGCTTATAATAGTAAAACAAATAAATATGAAATACTTGCTCCGGCCGCTAATGTTTTGGAAAGCTATGATAGAGATTTACTACAAATAAATAATAATGTTGTAACTCATTTATCGACACAACCAATTTCAAGTGTTTTAAGCAGCATTTGGTTTAAGCCTAATATAAAGTATTATCTTGCTGGAGATGGGATATACATAAAAAATAATCTAAATGAAGCAAAATGGAAAAATAAAATATTTGATATAACAAGGTACTATACATATAAAATCAGAGGAAATAATCTTAACGGAATAGTTGCCGCCGGTGGTGCAGGTGAAATAATTTACTTTAACGGAATGCATTGGAAAAGCTATATAAATGAAACACAATTACCGGCAGGGAATTATTACGGATTAGATTTCAAAAACAATATAATAGTTGCGGTAGGTGAAGATAATCCACAGGCCGTAATAACAGTAGGGAAAAGAACAAATTAAAAAAGAAAGGAAATGCAGATGGAAAGATCGCCGCCTTTAAAAAAATGAGCAGTAGTGCTGGCACACTACTGCCCTTGGATGCAAACAATAGTAACAGAGCAGAATTTCACGCGGGTGAAATATGCCTTTTTGTTTGCAATGCAAAATTAATCATTTATCAACATTTAGGAAAGGAAGTAAAAATGAAAACTATTTTCAGTTTTTTAACTTTAATATTTTTTACACAAATAATAATAGCCCAGACTACCAGCTTTGAAGGTATTTCGTACACAGGCGAAAAACCGCCCGATCCTGTTATTGCAGTTGGAAACAATTATGTGGTTGAAGCAGTGAATAAAGAGCTTGCCGTTTATGATAAAGCAGGGAACCTGATATCCGAGCAGACATTCAGCAGCTTTTTTACAAATCAAACGCCGCCCGATCAAATTTTCGATCCTAAATTAGCTTATGATCAATATAGTGATAGATTTATTTTCCTGGCAGCGGCAAGAAACAACGACTATTCGAATTCGAACTATATGCTCGCCGTAACCCAAAGTTCCGACCCCACAAATTTATCAGCATGGCACAAATATAAGCTTACGGCAGTAGATAACGGATATGAACAATACTATATTGATTTTCCCGGGTTGGGTTATGACGAGCAGGCAATATATCTTACAACGGACAAGTTGGGAAATACAAATAATAACTATCCGAAAATAACTATTCTAAAAAAGTCGGAGGTTTATGCAGGATCAATTAGCTTTAGAAAAGATTTTATAGATTTTCACGGGAACGATGGTTCGTATCCCGAACATCTTCAGCCCATGAGGAAGTTTGGCAGCTCATCGAAATATTATTTAGTTAATACGGAAGATGCAGGGAGAATCCGTATCTGGTCAATTCAAAATCCTATTTCTTCAAATCCAACTTTATCAGAAGAAACAACCAAAAGCCTTGGTACATATAATACAATTTCCGATGCAACCCAAGAAGGTTCAAGCAACACAATTGATATGGGAGACTCACGTGTTTCCGATGTGGTTTGTAAAGACGGATATTTATATAGTGCTTATACCGCACAGAATACTACATCAAACGGCTCTATGATCGTTTACTTTAAGGTTAACACAAATAACAATTATCAGTTGCTTATTAACGGAAAAATAGAGGCTGCAAATAAATTTTATTATTATCCCGTTTTACAACCCGACAATTACGGAAACATTGTTTTTGTATTTAATCAATCAAGTTCCAGCGACTACGTAGGAGTTGCCTGGACTATTCTTTATTCAGGGAACCAAAATGCAGAAACCCCGTTGTGGCTTAAAGAAGGCGTCGCTTCGTACTATAATCCGCTTAGCGGTAAGAATAGGTGGGGAGATTACAGCGGAGCAGCGCTTGATCCGGCAAACAACCAAGACGTCTGGATATGCGGCGAATGGGCGGATAATAATAATCAATGGAGTACGCAGATCGGTGAGATAAATACATCTACTTCACAAGATGTTATTGTTGATCAGAAGTTAAGTAACGGAACACGAGTTGGTTATTTGAAGAATTGGCAAGGTACTGTTTGGGGTTCGCAATATACTCCTCCGCAAACATTTTCTTTCCCGGTTAATTCAACTCAAACTATTCTCGGTGATCAGGGTACTTATTCAAATCAAAAATATAACAATTGGAATGGATTTTCGGATGTTACTAATCACCATTCGTTTTATATTACTACAGAAACGAATAATTTGACTTCTCATTTTGTCTCGGCATACTCGGGTGTAACAATTGAGAACAGCCTGGAAGGAACAGATGCAACTGGAGGTTATCTAGATTTCCGAGACCCATGGCTCATTGACTCTATAGATGCTTCACACGGAAATCAAGTGATGAACCGCGGAATGGATCATGTAATTTGGCATCAGCGCAATTCGCCTTTCCACCCGGATTATACAACAAGCTATGGCGGTTACACTTATAAGGGGGTATTCCTAGACCAAGCAATTGGACCAAATAAAACCTACTACAACTGCTGGAGCGGAGATCAACAAATTCCAGTATCCGGTATTGACACAAGGAATTTTTATTTCCAGGGATGGACTGCAACTGGCGCAAATCTTCAATTTTATGGTAATGAAGCATGGACAGAATTTACTAGCGGAAATGCAATAGTTTCTGCAATATTAAAAGGTCAAGGATTATCAAATGACCAGCATACATTTAAAAATGGTCCAAGAAAATTTATTCAAACTTTTGACGGCACTTTTTTCAATACTTATAAAAGTCTAAATAATATTTGGTTTGAAAAATCATCTAATACAACTGATTGGGAAATATTTAATGATCATCAACCACTAAATACTAGTGATGCAGAAGGAGCATCATTGGATTATGGACAAATGTATGTTGGTAGTGATTTAGTAAATATTATGCTTGTAGTATATCAAGAATATTCTTATATAAGAGTAAAATTGTATGTTAAATTCTTATCTCCTTATAGCCCATTTGGTTGGAACTTACAAGATACTCAGTCTATTTTAGTTACACCCTATAGTGAAGGATTGGAATGTACACCAGTTGTAGCACTTCACAGCCAAGGAGGAGCATTTAAGATAGTTTTCAAAAAAGCTGACGGATTTTGGTTTCAAAATGGTCAAGTAGTTCGACATAATGATAACACATATTATATAGAATTTCCACAAAATCAACCAATTCCAACTCATATTGCAAATACTAATTCACATTCAGTTAATCCTTCTATATTTGGAACTAAATCGGGAAATGATTATGTACAACTAGTTTGGGAAGAAAGTAACACAATAAAGTATATAAGTTCCATTTCAGCAATGCCTACAATACAAACAATTTCAACCGGAGATGGATATTCCTATAATACAAATCCTTCATTAGTTGTTTTGGGTGATGGTTATGCAAGAGTCTGTTGGCGAGGTTCAAATTGTACTTATCAAGAAGATGAGGATATTGAAACACAAAACCCATTCTGTCAAAGTAAAATAATTTTTAGAGGCAGTAATAATAGTAGATTCTGGTTATTCGGTAACAATGTTGGTATTCCAAACATTAATAAGGCTAATGATGATAGTTACTACGCATTAGCCTGGAGTCAGAATAATGGTGCTTCCACTTACTTTGCGGATAATACTCTTAGTTTTACAAAGGATATGGAAATACCTGGAAATTATGTTCAGGTAAGCAACGGTCCAACTAAAGATCAAATGTATGCAGAAGTGTTCAATACTCAGACAACACCTTATTCCTTTTCGACATCAAATAGCATTGGAAGTTACTATACACCACAAAAAGCAACAAGCTATTCGTTTGCAAGTGGCAGAGAAGGGGTAGTGTATAAAGATACAGCTCAGGTATTTTTCGTAGTAGGAGATATAAATGTAAATAGTCAGTCAATAGACTTCATTCCAATACCAGATTCATTAGATGTAAACTCAAAAGTAATGATGAATGAATACTTGAAGAGTGAAAACTTTAATTTATCGGATAATTCAAATTTCACATACAGCATTGCGTACGGAATAACAGATTCAGCTGCAGTTCTAAATCTTCTTGAAAACACAGATAAATATATCAGCTTTGAACTTCAACTAATGGATGCTCAAACGAACGAAGTGTTGGGAACATTTGATGAAGTAACCTACGATCAAACAAATCTACCGCTATATGAAAATTATAGTTATCAGGTTAATACAAGTGGAATAGGAAACAGAACAGTTTATCTAAGACTCGTAATTGATGATAACTTTACTACTGATTATGCACTTGGAGAACTTCATGCATTAGATAATACACTTCAAAAAACAAATATAAAAGAAAAGACTTACAATGGTGAATCTATTGTAAAATCATACGAAATCTCCCAAAACTACCCCAATCCATTTAACCCGAGCACAACCATAAAATACCAGATACCGCAGGACGGAGTTGTAACGTTAAAGGTATATGATATTCTCGGTCGTGAAGTAGCAAATTTAGTTGACGGGTTCAAAACAAAAGGAAGATATGAAGTCAGGTTTGACGCATCCAAACTAGCAACCGGTGTATACATCTACAGAATTAAATCCGGCGACTTCGTTCAAACAAAGAAAATGATGCTTCTAAAGTAACTAGGTATTCAATTCAAGGGAATGAGAGAAATCTCATTCCCTTTTGTTTTCTACTTATAGGTCTTTTTCACTTTGTCTTTTTAAATTATGAAACACATTTTCTAAAAAGAAGGGTTGGAAGAAGATTTTATTTAACCGCTAAGAACGCTAAGTTCGCAAAACTCTGTTTCCTCCGTGTTTCCTCAGAGTTCTCTGCGATAAAATAAGTTACACAGAGTTACGCAAACCTGATTGCCAGCCTTTAGCTGAGGGGCTTCGACCGAGAAATCTTTTCAAATCCTAGGATTTTTCCCTCAGGTGGATATGGCAATGCTGCTTTCGGGAAAGCCTCAAAAACAAACAAAAAATATAAATAAACGTTTTAGCGATTTTCTCAATTTTAATGAACTTAAAGTTCAGTCATAATAACCTAACCAGTTTTACACAAATTAAAATTCCTTAATCCTCTTTTGAGAGCTTTTTGTTTTAAATCAAGACGAAGTGAATTTCTAATATTTAATTTTAAAATAATAATGCATTTTGTTCCTAAATAATTGCAATTATTTAATGGTATGCTCTTTGTATTTTACAAAGTTACAATTGAAGGATTTAGATGTTTAAGTATAATATGGTTTTATTTCTTCTGATTTTTTCATCCAAAATATTTTCCCAGGAAGGAGGATATCTAAATAATATCTCTGTTGCGAGAGGCGATACTATAAAATTTCACATTTCTACTTCCGTAAATATGTATCAAATTAAAATTTTTAAGATTGGTGTGAATGATCAGCTTGTTTATACAAGTCCTGATTTAAATGGAATACAATATCCGCTGCCCGACAGTGCTTATTCAAAAGGATGTGACTGGCCGGTAACTTATCAAATGCAAATTCCTCCTGATTGGGAATCCGGAGTTTATCGAGCAGATTTCCAGGTGAACTCCGGTTATGGCAGTTTAGTGTTTGTTGTAAGAGAACAAACCTTAGGATCGAATTCAAAAAATTTAATTATACTTAATACTAATACATGGAATGCTTATAATAATTTCGGCGGAAAGAGTTTATATGAATATAATTCTTCAAACGGAGAAAGAGCTTATAAAGTAACTTATAACAGACCATTTACTCAATTAGCTCAAGGCGACTTTTATAACTGGACTTACAAATTCAATAAATGGATGCTTCAAAATAATTTAAATGCAGAGTTTGGTATTAATACTGATCTGGATAATAATCCTAATTTTTTAAATAATTATAGTGTAGTATTAATTGTAGGTCATGATGAGTATTGGTCTTATGAAGAACGTTCACAAATCCAAAGTTTCTTAAATAGAGGAGGAAGATTATTACTTCTAGGCGGGAACACCTGCTGGTGGCAGGTTAGGATTGAAGATAATAACAGAACCATAGTTTGCTATAAAGATGCAAGTTTAGATCCTTTAAATGGAATAGCAGATTCAATTAGTAACTGTTAATTGGTATAATGATCCTGTTGATAATCCTGAAAATATTTTTACCGGGGAAAGTTTCAGAAGCGGAGGATATGTTAATTATAACGGACATCTTCCTGCTTCGGATGGTTATGGAGATTATGCAGCATTCAATTCGCAATATTGGATTTACAAAGGAACGGGTTTAAAAGAAGGACAAGAGTTTGGTTATTCATCTGCTATTGTAGGATATGAAACTGACGGTGCAAGATTTAATTGGATGAATGGAATTCCAGTCCCGACCGGAGTCGATTCAACTCCAATTAATTATAGAGTATTAGGAATTTCTCCGGCTGATAATCCCGAAGGTTTTACAAATACCCATGCAACAATGGGAGTTTATATTTTAAATTCAGGCGGAGCGGTTTTCAACACTGGTACAATAAATTGGGCAAACGGATTATCTACCGATCCGGTAGTTCAAAAGATCACAAAAAATGTTTTTACTCAATTCGAAAAAGGAACTTTCCCTCCGGAAATCCTAAGTTATTCTCCTTATGTAACCAAAAACAAGAATATTAATAATGAAAATATAACTTTTAACTCAAGAGACTCAATTGTTATTACAAGTGATTCTCTAAAATTTGAAATTCATGCCGTAAATCCTGAAAACGGAGAGTTAAGTTATTTTTGGAAAGTTAATAATAATTTATACCAATCAGATTCTATTTTTTATTTGCAGAATAATTTAGTTAACGGTTATGCAAAAGTAACTGGATTTGTTTACAACTCTACTGATACTGCTTCAATCAATTGGAATGTTTATAATAATCAGCCTTTGCTTCCGGCATCTATAGGAGATAAAGTTTGGATCGATTCAAACAGAAACGGAATTCAAGATGCAGGGGAACAGGGTCTGCAATGGGTTACAGTTGATCTTTTGAAATGCGACGGCACTTGGCTCAATTATACTTTGACAGATCAAAATGGAAATTATAGTTTTACAGATTTGCAGCCGGGAGATTATTATTTAAAATTTTATTTAATCGATGCAAACTCAATTTATAAATTTACAATTGAAAATGCCGGGAATAATGATTCGCTTGATTCTGATGTGAACCCGGTTGACAGTTTAACAGAATGTGTTACTCTAACCTCTGGTGAAAATAATTTTACTGTTGATGCCGGAGTTTATGATTTCACAACGGATGTAAAGGAAAATCAAAATATTCCAAAAGATTTTTCATTAAAACAAAATTATCCAAATCCGTTTAATCCTTCGACTAAAATAGAATTCACGGTTCCCAAAAGTGAATTTCTAACCTTGGATATTTATAATGTACTTGGTCAGAAAGTTGCAACTTTAATTAATAATGAAATAAATCCAGGGTATCATTCAGTAATCTTTAATGCAGAAAAATTATCGAGCGGAATTTATTTTTACAGACTTTATGGAGAAAATGTTAATATGATAAAAAAGATGATTTTACAGAAATAATTTTAACTCATCAAAATTCTCAAGTCATTTATAAAATCCATAAATATTGTTTGATATAAAACAATATTAACAGAAGTATACCTTAATAATAATCAGTATTTAACCCATTTTATTGAAATTCAGAATCTCTTTAAGTAATTTTACTTAATTAATTCATTTGAGTTAGGTAATTAAAAATAGGAGTAAATAATGGCAATTAAAGTCGGTATAAACGGTTTTGGAAGAATCGGCCGCTTGGTATTTAGAAGAAGTTTGGAATTAGGCGGATTTGATTTTGTAGGAATTAACGATTTAACTGATGCTAAAACTTTAGCTCATTTATTAAAATATGATTCGGTACATGGAAAATTTAAAGGCGAAATTAAAGTTGAAGGAAATGATATAATTGTTAACGGCGACAGAATTAAAATTACTGCTGAAAAAGATCCTGCAAATTTGAAATGGGGAGAATTAGGTGCCGATGTTGTCATTGAATCAACCGGAATTTTTAGAACAAAAGAAGCCTGTATGAAACATATTCAAGGCGGAGCAAAAAAAGTTGTTTTAACTGTTCCTGCTAAAGGCGATATTGATGCAACTGTTGTATTGGGAGTAAATGATTCTATTTTAAAAGGTGATGAAAAAGTTGTCTCCAATGCTTCTTGTACAACAAACTGTCTTGCTCCGATGGTTAAAATTCTTAAATGATAATTTTGGTTTGGAAAAAGGATATATGACTACTGTTCATTCCTATACAAACGATCAAAGATTATTGGATCTTCCTCACAGCGATTTAAGAAGAGCAAGATCTGCTGCTGTTTCTATAATACCAACAACAACCGGAGCTGCTAAAACAGTTGGAAAAGTAATTCCGGAATTAAACGGAAAACTTGACGGATTTTCTTTAAGAGTTCCGACTCCGGACGGTTCAATTACAGATTTTGTTGCTGTTGTAAAAAAAGAAACAACTGCAGAAGAAGTGAACTCATTATTTAAAAAAGCTGCAGAAGGTGCTTTAAAAGGAATTGTCGAATATTCTGAAGAACCTTTAGTTTCTGCAGATATTGTTGGTAATACACATTCTGTAATATTTGATTCTTTATCAACTATGGTAAACGGAAATCTTGTTAAAATTTTTGGATGGTATGATAACGAATTCGGTTATTCATGCAGAGTTGTTGATCTTGTTAAAAAAATTGCAAAGTAACAAATTGATTTAAAAGCCCGGTTCATAAACCGGGCTGTTTTTTAAAGGGGAATTTATACATTCCCTAATTTTTTAGAAAATAAATTCTCTGCGAAAAAGAGGGTGCCGAAATGAATAAAATGACTATAGATGATTTAAAATTAAACGGAAAAAAAGTTTTAGTAAGAGTAGATTTTAATGTTCCGCTGGATGATAATCAAAATATAACCGATGATATAAGAATTGTTTCTTCGCTTCCCACAATTAAAAAAATAATTGCTGATGGTGGTAAAGCAATTTTAATGAGCCATCTCGGAAGACCGAAAGGAAAACGTAAATCCAAAATACAGTTTAAAACCTGCCGCAGAAAGATTAAGTAAACTGCTTAATAAAGAAGTAAAACTCGCTCCCGATTGTATTGGTGATGAAGTAAATAAGTTAGTTGATAAATATGAAAAACGGTGATGTGATTTTACTTGAAAATGTCCGCTTTCACGAAGAAGAAGAAAAAAATGACAGCGGATTTGCAAAAAAATTAGCTGATCTTGGGGATGTTTACGTGAATGATGCTTTTGGAAGCGCACACAGAGCACATGCTTCTACCGAAGGTGTTACTAAATTTATTGCTAACTGTGCCGCAGGTTATTTAATGAAAAAGGAATTGGATTATCTGGGTTCTGCGGTTTCTGATCCGGAAAGACCATATTGTGCAATTTTAGGCGGAGCCAAAATTTCCGGTAAAATTGATGTTATAATGAATTTATTTGATAAAGTTGATACGCTTCTTATCGGAGGCGGAATGGCTTTTACATTTTTTAAAGCACAAGGTAAAGAAATAGGGAAATCCCTTTTAGAAGAAGAGAAACTGGATTTAGCTAAAGAAGTTTTGGAAAAAGCTAAATCTTCAAAAATAAATTTTGTATTACCTAAGGATGTCATTGTTGCTGAAGAATTTAAAAACGATTCTCCTTCTTCTGTTGTAAATATTGATAAAATTCCATCAGATAAAATGGGATTGGATATAGGGCCTGAAACTATTAAATTGTTTAATGATTCCATTATGAATGCGAAAACAATTGTTTGGAACGGTCCGATGGGAGTTTTTGAAATGGAAAATTTTGCAAAAGGTACATTCGCCGTTGCAGAAGCTTTAGCAGAAGCGACCAAAAACGGAGCAACAACAATTATCGGCGGAGGTGATTCTGCTGCAGCAATTGCAAAAGCGGGTTTGGAAGATAAAGTTTCTCATGTTTCTACCGGCGGCGGAGCTTCTTTGGAATTTTTAGAGGGAAAAGTTCTTCCCGGCGTTGCTGCACTTTCTGATTTAAAGTAAATTTATTTTGGTAAAATTTTAGTAAAGAAATAGTAAAATTATAAATAAGGAATTTTTTAGTGAGCGATTATTATAGACCAAGAGGATTCGGCGGGTTTAGCTTTTTTCCTCCGGTCATTAAAAATTTAATAATTATAAATGTTATTGTTTTTATAATTCAGATGATCGGTAACTCTGTTAAATTAAGCGGGGTTCCGGTATGGTATATTTTAGATAAATGGTTTGCCTTAAATCCAATCGGCGGAACTGATGTTGCGGGTCAAGCTTATAACTTCCAAATATGGCAGTTGATCACTTACCAGTTTATGCACGGCGGATTTTGGCATATTGCTATGAACATGTTTGTATTATGGATGTTTGGAATTGAAATTGAAAATATGTGGGGTTCTAAAAAATTCATTATCTTTTATCTAACCTGCGGAGTTGCTGCCGGATTATTCCAGCTATTTCTTCCTCCTTTATTAGGAGAAGCTTTAGCGCCAACAATCGGTGCTTCCGGGGCAATTTTCGGAGTTTTGGTTGCATTCGGTTTATTATTCCCCAATAGATTGATTTTCCTTTATTTCTTCATTCCTATTAAAGCAAAATATTTAATTACATTTTTTATTCTTATTGAATTTTTCTCGATTGACAGTCCCGGCGGAAACGTTGCACATTTAGCACATTTAGGCGGAGCTATTGCCGGATTTATTTACATGATGGCAGACAGCAGTATTCAGTTTGATCTGAAAAATATTTTTAGAAGAAGATCTTTTACACAGAAAAAACCATTTAATCCGTTTGCCGGATTTACTGATAAACTGAAACAAAAGGAAAGCAATGTGCAGGAAGCTAAATATTATGAAATAAAAGATGAGAAAAAAGAAAATAAAAATGAAATTACACAAGAACAAATTGACAGAATTCTCGATAAGATAAGTCAATCAGGTTATCAGAATTTAACTTCCGAAGAAAAAAGAATTTTATTTGAAGCAAGTAAAAAGATGAAATAATTATTGTATTCATCTAAGAAAAATCATTTTATGATTAATAATTTTAATATTAAAAATCTGCTTCTAATATTTTTTTCAATTCTGTTTGTTTCATGCTCAAGTAAAAAACTAAAAGAGGATAAATTTATTAAAGTTTATTCCGATTTGGTTATTGCTTTTGATACTTCAAATGTTACTAAAAATAATAGGGAAGTAATTAAACAAAAAGTTTTTGAAAATAACGATATTTCCGAGAAACAATATCAGGCAACTTTGGATTTTTACAATAATGATCCGGTTAAATGGCAGAATTTTTTTGATAAAGCGCTTGCTTATGTGGACAGTTTAAAATCTAAGAAGAACTGAATTTTTGTTTTGCAGCAGCAATTCTAATTATTGAATAAGAAATATTATCCGGAAGTCTTTCCTTTAAATCCTTCAGATTATCATAACCTTTCTTAATTTCATCAAAAATTAATGTTAATGATTTCTTATCAATTAAATTTGATATATCAACATTCAGGGTTATATTCAATAATAGTTTCAATCTGCATAGAGATTACGGCTTCGGTTAAGTTTCTTAAAGATGCAATATCTTTGAGTTCATAACCTTTCTTTAATAGATTAAAAGTTTCCGTAATATTTTTAGGAATTGAATTCCTTTCAGAATTATTTGAATCATCTTTAGCAATTTCATCTTCTTTTTTGTATGAACCAATAACTTCAAGAAAATCATCGCCGATTTTATTAAACATTCTTCTATTAAATCCGGGAACAGACATCAAATCTTCTTTAGAGGTTGGTTTTTTTTCAGCAATTTCTCTTAAAATTTCATCGGGGCAAATTAAATATGCTGTCTGAAGAAATTTTTCAGATGCTTTTTTTCTTATTTCTCTTAATAAATTAAAAAGCTCAAGATCTTTTATTATAATCCTTTTCTTGTTGAACCGGTTCTTCAAAAATATCTTCTTCAAGTAGTGAATCTCTGCCGATTTTAGTTATTTCTATCATCCTGTTATTTTCAGCTTTTCTTTGAAGTTTTTTTTCATTTATCAATTTATCCAGAATTGTAAGCAGATCATTTTTAGAATAATTTGAACAACTGCTGAAAGTGCTAAGTGCTTTTAGTTCCGAAGATCGAGCTTTGCCTAATAAAGTATTAATAATATCTCTTTCAGTCAGCGAACCGGCCTGGTTTAAAGTTCTTAGAAAAATTTCTTTAATATAATCTATTGTAGAATCAGGAAGCAAATTTGTATCTCTGCATCTGTCGCATTTTCCGCATGAATAATCTTTAGTTTCTTCTCCGAAATAATTTAAAGTATATTTAAACCTGCATTCGTTTGTAAAAACATAGTTCACCATTTTATCAATTTTTTTCTGCAGGTGAAGATAATTTTCATTTATTTTTTTATAATCGATATTTAATCGTTCAGGGAGTATGCGGGGAGAAGTTAAAAGTACGTTCTCTTTAGAAAGAGTTTTGTTATAATCCAAGATTCCAAGATTATCCAGTATGGTCAAAGATTCTACAATTTCTTCCGAAGTTAATTCATGTTCATTAACGAGCTTTGAAATAGAAATGTTGGTTTTGTTTGTAAAAAGTTCATTCCCGAATTCGCGTAAAAGTAAAATAATAAAATCTTTTAGTGTATCGTTAGTAGAGTTTTTTACAAAATCTTTAAGACTGTTTTTATCATAATTAAATTGAATGGAATCCTGCGTTTCATATTCAGATAAAATTCTTAGATAACCAGCATTTTCTAAAAGTCTTAATGAAGAATGAAGTAAACCTCTATTTATTTTCCTTTTAGTGAAAGAAGATATGTAATCCATATTAATAGGAATTGGTTTGTCGGAAGAATTACCCAAAGCAATTTTGCCGTAGTCGCAAATTGCTGAATAAATTTTTTGAATTAATTCTTTATTCGGATGAGAATTAGACAGAAAAAACTGCTGAATTTTAATATCCGATTCATCATATAATAAAAAAGCATATGAATCATTTCCGTCTCTTCCGGCACGGCCGATTTCCTGGTAATAATTTTCAATTGAACCCGGAGTATTAAAATGGATAATTAATCTAATATCTTTTTTATCTATACCCATTCCAAAAGCATTGGTTGCACAAATAACCTGAGTAACATCATTTATAAAATTTTCCTGTACTTTTTTCCTTTCTTCAGGTTTCATCCCGGCATGATAATATTCCGATTTAATTCTATGTAAGTTTAAATATTCACAAACTTCTTCAGTCTTTTTTCTTGATGAAGTATAAATAATGCATGGTGTTTTATAAGCTGAAATTAATTCTACACACTTTTCAAATTTTTTATTAGTAATTATAGAGTTTAAATAAAGGTTCGGTCTTTCAAATCCTCTTACAAAAATTTTAGGATTTTTTAAATCAAGCTGCTTAACAATATCCTGAACAACTTCCGGAGTTGCGGTTGCAGTAAAAGCTGAAATTTTTTTTATCTCAACGAAGTCAACAAATTCTTTTATCTTTAGATAACTCGGTCGGAAATTATGTCCCCATTCGCTTATACAATGTGCTTCATCTACAAAAAGATAATTTGGTGAAAGCTTTTTAATTCTTTCTGCAAAAACCAAAGCTTCTAGTCGCTCCGGGGCGACGTAAAGAATTTTTACTTTCCCATATGCAATATCCTGAAGCACTTGTTCTGCTTCCTGGAAACTCATTGTACTGTTAATAAAAGCCGCTGAATTATTAGTATGATTTAAAGCATCTACTTGATCTTTCATGAGAGCAATTAAAGGTGAAATCACAATAGAAAAATTATCTGAAATTAATGAGGGAATCTGATAACATAATGATTTACCGGCTCCGGTTGGTAAAACTGCAAGTACATTCCCATTATTCACAATAGTATCAATTATTTCTTCCTGTGAAGGGCGGAATTTCTTATAGCCGAAAAATTTTTCTAATGCTTCTATAGAATTCATAATGGAAAATTTTATCCAGTAAATTATTAATCAAATATAAACTTTTTTGATTTTATATATAATTGTCGAGGGTTAAATTTGTTAATACCCAACATTGGTTAAAGTTATTTAATAAATTTTTCTCACTTAATTTTCCCCAAAATTATAAATGATTGTTCATTAAACACAAATCTTTAAATGATATTTTTTTTGTGCACTGAATCAAGTAACATTCTATTAAACTTTTTTATAATAGTCGCCGTTAAAATAATTTTTTTGAATTATGGAATCAATATTTGAACATAACATAACGGAGATAGAATTTAAGGAGCTTTTCCCGACTTATAAAACAAAAGAAGACTATCTCTTTTATACTAATCCTTTTACACGTACATTAGATATTTATAGATTGTATAAATTCCGTGGTGACGATTGTAATGCTCAGTTATATCTTAATAAAACAAGAGAAACACTGCACAGCAATTATACATTTTAAAACAAGTCTTTTAACTAATCATTTTAATTTACTTTTTAGTAATTCTCTTTACCGCTAAGTACTTCTTCATACTCATCTGAATGCGCAGGATCGAGTGAAATTAATTTTGTGAAAAAAGATTTATTTGGATAGGAACTCATTCTATCAATAATTTCTCCGTATTTAGTATCAAAAAAGACCTTTAAAATTGTCAGGCTGCCTGTATAATTTTCGCTTACATTCTCAATAGAATCAATTGCAAGAGCGATTTGTTTTTGTCCTTGAATCGGATCGTGAGCATACAAATCTATTCCGCTGTTATAATCATAGTAAGCTTGTCTGATTGGATCCAGAATTTCATTTGTTAAATTATCAGTAAGATCCTGCCTGTTAAATTCATCTCTTGTATTAAGATTGTCCCAGCCTGCAGAGTAAGGGCTTTGCATTGCCAGATTTGTTAAAGTATTTGCTTTTTCAAAATAATTTGATCCGCCTAAACTTGTTCTGCTGTCTTCGTAATATCCGATAATAATATAAGCATAGTATTGCAGAAAACTTGCAACCGGATCAAAAAGTGCTTGATCGGAATATATTGATTGATCCATGTTATAGTTAAAGGACCAATTGTCATCAAAAATTTTCAATAACGGTGTATATTCATCGGTACTGTCTATATATCTTTCTGCAGAAACAAATACTTGAGCGGTAAAATCTCCGTCGTTGTTTCCTGTTAAAAAGAAAATATCCAGTTTGCATTTTATTTTTGCATCCTGCCATGGAAATTCAGCAAATTCAGTAGAATTCATATAATCTTTTACTGCATCATGAAAGGTATGCATTAAATCCGGGTTAATTACTGTTAAAGCAGAATAATCTGTTTTAACATCACAATCTAAATCTTGTGAAAAAGTATATCCGCCAAAGAGTAATATAATTAGTATTAATTTTTTCATTTAATTCATTTTATTATTTAGAAATTTTTTTTATTTAAATGCATTTCAGTTTACAATAATAGTTCCTCTTATTTTCCATTCAGAATTTTTCTTGCCTAACGATTTTACAGCAATCTGCCATTCACCAATTTTAGATTCATCAATAGAAAAAGTGAATGAAATATCTTCATCTGCAGGAATTAAAAGAGATCTTTCATTCATAAAATCTTTTTTTATATGATCTTGAAGCTTCAAATTGTTTTTCCCTTTTTTATTAAGGTTAACATCGATATTAGTTTTTGAAAATAAATTATTTGTAAAATTATCTTTCTGTACATTAAATATATTCCCTGCAATAATTTTATAAGTTCTTAAATCTTTATTGTTTATCTCAAGATTTACAACTTCACTGGAAGGAATAAAAATTGTGTCCGGAGATAAAACAAATTTATCAAGATTAATAGTTAGTTGTGTTTCTGCAATTGATTTTGTTTCCGTAACAAAATGGATTTTATTTTCTTTTGGAAAATCTTCCTTTTTTTGATTTATACTGCATCCGTTCAACACAAAAATTGAAATTACGAATACAGAAAGATAAATACTTTTTGCTTTCATCTAAAGAAAATTAAAAACAATTATATTAATGAGCTAATTTTGTATTTTTTCCGAAAGTCAATGCTGCATAAGTAATGACAATAAGCAAACTGCCGAATGTGTATAAATCCCACTGCTGAACCGGATGCATCATTAAACCACTCAAGACAACAATTACTCCGATTAGAATATTTAGCACAGCGTAGGACGATTTTACAGAAGATAGAACCATCCCAAATAAAACTGCTAAAGCTCCTCCTATAATAGTACTTGCTTCCGTTCTAATTGGAGAAACTAATCCTGTTAAAATTAACTCGGCGCCGGGTATAAAATTTATCCAAATTTTCCACATAGCATTAACCTCCTAAAGCATTTTAAATATTATCAGTTATTTAGGTCTTTTTTCATCTGTTCAAATTGATCTTTATTTATTTCGCCTTTTGCATATCTCTTTTTAAGTATATCAATAGGAGATTCATTATCAAAGGGAATGTTTTTTTCTGTACTATATCTTTTACCGTTTGTTAATATCAGCCATACAATCAATCCGATAATTACAAGCCAAAAAATCCAATTAAGCCACATACCATTAAATCCCCAGTTGTACCACATTTTATTTGCCTTTAAAATATTTTACATAATTAATCTTTCTATAAACTATGATAATAAAATGAAGTTAGAATGAAGTGGGGAAGATTATAATTAGAAGGTTTGTGATAGAATTATCAGCATAAACTTTATTAAATAAATTACTAATAATTCTTAGTTCAACTTAGTGAACTTAGTATCGTGAAAGACATTAAGCACACTAAGAAGCACTAAGTAAAAATAGATTAAGATATGCGAATCCTAGAAGATAAACTTATAATTTAAAGATATATTTCTTCCGGGCATATAAGTAAAATCTTTAATAGCCGATAAATGATCTTTGTAAGGCTGATCAAATATGTTTGAGACTCTTACAGAAATAACATTAGCGTAGTTGCCTAAATTAATTCTTAATCCGCTGTAGATATCAACAATACCATAACCTTTTGTCGGATCTTCATTCGGTGCAACATCGTTTTGCGCCGCAGTTAATTTAAATTTCGTTCCAATCCAATAATCTTTTGAAGTGTAGCGGAATTCCAAGCCAAATCTTAACGGAGGAATTTGAGGAAGATTTTCACTTATGTTTTTAAGTTTTGCCCGGACATAATCGGAAATAATAGTTGTTGATAAATTCCTTAATAATTCAAATTTAATTTTACTTTCAAAACCGTAGAGCACAGCATCTGCTTGATTATATTGATATACTCTAAAACCATCTGAATTATTAAATCCATTTACTCCAGTACCGGTTGAATTTTCTGCAGTACTATAAAAATAATTTTGCGGGCTTCTGATAATAAAATTATTTATAATATTGTAATAACCTGTAATTTCAACAAATAAATTTTCATTTTGATTTCTAAAGCCTAAATCAAAACCAGTATTTTTTTCAATTGATAAATTTCGATTACCGATGTCAAAAGAAGCTAAGGCTTCGTGAACGGCAAAAGATGATAATTCTTCTATTGTAGGAGATCTAAAAGCATTTGCTACATTTGCAAAAACAGAATAATTATCCAAAAAGTTATAAGATATTCCGTAAGAAAGAGAAAGAGAATTAAATTTTTCATTACCCGAATTGAATACTGAATCAGTTAAAACCGATTCAGGAAACTTGATTTTATTTATTTCATATCTTGCACCAAAATTCATATGAAGGTAATCAAATTTAAATTGTTCCAGAAAATAAAATGCATAATTATTATAATCAGCATTTGGAGTGAGAGCTTCAGCTCCTGTTACATTGTAGTTTTGAACTAAACCATAAAATCCAAAAATTCCATTTGAATTTTTTATGATAGGTAAATGAGTAAATGAAAGATCCGCTGTATAAGTTTTTTGACCGAAAGAAGTACCTATATCACCGGTAATTCTTGATATTTCATCATGGTTATAATTTAAATAACCTGCTTTTAAACTCATTGATGTTACGAATGAATTTATTTTACTAATATTTGTTAGGAACCTTAATTCATTTTTATGCATGCTTATGAAAGATATTTCATCGGATGTCGGAAGAGCCGGCAGTCCGTATTCATTTTTATAATTTGAATAACTTATACCTGCAGTACCCCAATTTGGATGAGCCGAAAATCCGACTTCCGACCCGTATGAATCTAAATTTGAATTATAAGTTTTAACACCTAATCCGTTAGTATAATCATTTGCTTTTCTTTTAAAGAATTCACTGTGAAACGAATATTTGTCTATACCATAATTTACATGAAGATTTCCTAAATATTCTCCGTTCATGGAACTTAATCCGGTTTGTACATCACCGTTTATCCCGCTGTACACACTTGAAGGAATAGATTCCGTAATAATATTTACTACTCCGCCGATTGCATTACTTCCATATAATAAACTTGACGGACCTTCAAGCACTTCTATTTTTTCAGGTTCGCTTCCGTCATCAGTAACTGCATGATCATCGGAAGCGCCGGAAAGATCGCCCATTCTTAATCCGTTTTCCAAAACAAGAACCATATTGTTGCTGAAACCTCTTATTACAGGTCTTCCTGCCGCAACTCCGTTTGATCTCATAGCTACACCGGGCTGAAAATCCAAAGTTTGTGCAATGCTGTTTCCGCGGTTAACAATTAAATCCAATTTTGAAAGAGCAATTGTAGTTTGAGAAATATCTTTCGGATCGGTTAAGAACGGATTACCTGTTACAACAACCTCATTAATATTTATTGCTGATTGTTTCAGTTTTACAATAATATTTTCTGTTGAACTATTTTCAATTTGAATATTTTTAATTATTGTTTGATAACCGATAAATGAAAATTTAATTGTATAATTTCCATTTTTAATATTAATAAAATTGAATTCTCCGTTTTGATCCGTTGTAGTTCCAATCTTTAACTCATTAATAAATACATCAACTCCCAATAAAGGTGAATCATCATCATTATCTAAAACTTTACCTTTTATAGAACTTTGTGAATATATATAAACAGATGAAAGTATAATTTGAATTATACACAAAAAAATAAATTTGCGCATTACAAACTCCTAATATTTTCATGATCAGAAAATTTTAATTAGTCTAAAGTTGAATTAAAAATTGAGTTTTAGGAGTGGAATGGCGGAGCGCGGGGTGATAATTCAGAACATAAAGATTGAAATTTGGATGGTGTCTTTAAATTTAATTTTAATATACTGTAATTTCTTAAAGGAACAAAAACAGAATTTGAGGTGAATTGGTAATCTAATAATGAATATGCAAACTGATGAAGGGAACAGAAAATTATATCATCGTAAACTAGATCGCCGCTGTTTTGTGAATTTGAAATATCCTTGAAAGAATATTTTTCGAGCGATGATATTTCATAATGATGAAGATGAACAGAATTAATAACAACAAATGCCAAATAACCTAAAAGCAGAATTCTGGCAATTGAGTTTTTATATTTGTTTTTAAATCTATTCATCTAAGGCAATATATAATTATTAAATAATTGGATCAATATTAAAAATATGATTTAACACAATAATAATGTTTTGGCAACTATTATTATTTAATTATTTAAAAGGTATTTCTCTTCACATTAAATAAAAATATTTAGAAATTCTGTTGTTATTAATAAAAAAGATTCTTTTAATATAACGTTGGTAAAAGTCAATTAAAAAAATCAATATAAATTTAGCCTATAGATCAACATCTTCAATTAATAAAGAGGTACATAATGAAGAAAGAATTGACCGTAAGGAATTTTTACAGAGGTTAGGGATTTATGGATTAACAGCTTTCGGTGCAAGTGCATTTTTGGCAGCATGCGGAGGCGGGGGAAATAAAAACCAGCCTCAAGGGCAGGGGAATATGGACTCCGACAATTCAAATAAATCGAGTGATCCTTGTACAGACGTAAGCGGATTAACGGATGCGGAGTTAAAGAATAGACAGAATTTAAAGTATGTTGGTAAGTCTCCTTACTCAGATAAAATTGTGCTAATTGTAATTTCTTCATTGCACCTCAAAATGGTGCACAATGTGGAACTTGTCAGGTAGTTAAAGGTCCAATAAATCCGCAAGGACATTGCACAGCTTGGGTTGCTAAACAAAAGAGTTAAAATTAAAAGGGAGAGGCTAAAACCTCTCCCTTATTTATAGTTATTTTAACAATTCCATCTTCATTACTTTACTTCCGTATTCGGTTTGAATGCGGTACAAATAAATACCTGATGAAAGATTACTTGCATCAAAATTAACTTCATGAACTCCGCTTTGCATTTGGCCATTAACCAAATCGAAAAGTTTTTGACCTAATATATTATAAACAGATAATTTAACATTTGTATTTTTATTCAATTCAAATTTGATTGTTGTCGAAGGATTAAACGGATTGGGATAATTCTGGAATAAGTTAAAACTCTTAACTACTGAATTATTATTCCCGTTTACTCCGGTTGCATTATCAGCACTTAAAATATAATAGGTTTGAATGTTGTTTGTATTGAAAGTAACTGTGTTTGCATTTGGATCGACAGATACACCAGAAACATTAACCCAGCTATTGTCTTGGTAATTGTAATATTTTACTCCGATTGTATTTTCGTTAATCCCGAGATTTGCTATTTGAGCATCGCTGTAATGCATTTGAAACATTGTCGAAGAATTAAACTGCATGTTTCCGCCGCAGTTACCATTCTGCCACATTAAATTACTGCCGTTTGGATTAAACATTGCTATTTCATAAGCTGCAAAAGCAGAGGTTCCATTTATGCTTGGAGCATTTTGAGGATACACTTCAAGTATTCTGCAGAAAAGGGAATCAGGCATCATCATTCCGGAATGCCAGCCAGGATTTATTTCCATCATGTCATTATTGTCAAATGAAGAATGAAATTGTCTGGGCTGATTCATATCACTGTGTATCCAGCCGCCGCCGAAATGATTTCCAAATTCCGTAGAATCAAACCACTGCATACCGTTTATTTCATAGACAACTACCATTGAATAATTAGGCATATCTATTTTACCGCCCACAATTGTAATCTGATCTCCATCTTCCGGTCTAGTTGCACCGCTTTCGGGTTCATACCATGGCGGTCCAAAATTTAAAACATAATCCGGAACATTATCATTATTTTCATCCAAATAATACATTGTCATCATAAAAGTAGAATCAACCATTGCAGTTCCTTGAATGGTAACTGTTTGAAGTGAATCGTCATTCCATCCCCAGGAAAAAGTATGGCAGCTGTCCATCATTCCACCGCCATGCATATGATGTCCGAAGTTTGTCCAGAATGGATCAAAAGGATCTCTCCAGTACTCGCCGTTAATTGAATAAACTACAATCATGGGAGTTCCCATCATAGTTTCATTAAACAAGCCGCCATAAATAGTTACACTGTCGCCGTCATTTGGTCTTAATTGCGTTTGAACTATCCGGCTCATACCACCAGGGACCGAAGTTCAGCATATAATCAGCTTCACCGTCATTATTTATATCTAAATAGTAATTCTGCATCATCATCATAGAATCAACAATTACGGTTCCGGTTACGGTTGTATCGGTGAGCGAATCAGGATTACAATACCATCCGTTTCCATTTCCATGATGTCCGCCTCCGCCGTGCTGAGCGAATGAGGTTCCTAATCCAAGTAAAAATATTATTATTGCATATTGTATTTTTTCACGTAGCATTTTCTGCCTCTTCAGTTTAAAAAATAAAAATTTAAAAGAATTAAATAGGGGGGCAGTATCAAATTAATTGAATAATTGTATTGTTTTTTATAAATGGAGGACTGAAAATTTCAAATGATATTAAATCTAAAATTTCTGTCGGAAAAACTTGAGCTGGTTTTTTATTTTTTATAATTGTTTCTATTCTAAAACTTTTAAACTGGTCCTTGTCTATTTTATTTGATTCAATAACATTTGATATTTTGTATTTAAGGTTTTTACAGCAGATATCTTTTAAATTTTGGGAGTGATTTTTATCTTGGTTCAGAGTTCCGGCAAATTGCATTTCCATGCAGCATTTACCTTTTAGTTCAAGCATAATATTATGATTATTATCAAGCTTTTGGCAAAAGTTCATTGTAATACCGAATAACTCCACCGGAAGCAGAATAAATATTAAAAGCAGCGATATGATTTTTATCTTATATTTATCAAACATTTTTGACTCTGAATTAGAAATATGAATTCCAATATCATACCAAACATTGCATCACTAAGTTGTTATAAATTATGCTTATAAGTGCAACTAATTGTTGGTTATCAATTTAATATTCTCCCTATTTAGTTGATGGTCTCAAGTAATTATATTAATTGAAAAAGAAACGTCTCAATAATTAGAAAAGAATACCAATATAGTCAATTAAATAAGAAGGGTTATTAATAAATTATTCAAAATAGTTACACGTTTAGAAAATTTGTATTAAAGAAAATATTTCTATAAGTTAGTACTATTAAGATTTAATCTTAATAAAGATAATAATTGAAATCTAATAAATATTACTGCTAAAAAGCCGATAATTTAATTAGTTTCAACTTATAAGTACATAACAAAAAATTGTGTTTAATGAAGTTTTTAGGTATTCGATCTATAAACGGTAAATCGTTTCTTATTGTAACAGGTATTTTACTGATCCTAGGTGTAATTATCTGGCAGGCAATTATTTTTGCTGGAGTTCCCGATCCTTCAGCTAAAGACTTAAATTCAACGGCTGCAGTTTTAAGCTGCGGACTTTTAGTTTTTCGCGAAGGACTTGAAGCAATTTTGGTTTTGTCAGCTATAACAGCAACAGTAAAAAGAAAACAGAAAAAGAATTATGATAAAGGTATTGCTTTCGGAACCGGACTTGGATTAATTGCAACAATTGCAACCTGGTTTCTTGTAGTTTATATTCTTTCCAATATTGATTTACCTGAATTGGATATACAAGCTGCAACAGGACTTTTAGCAATTGTCGTATTGCTTTTAGTAATGAATTGGTTTTTTCATAAAATTTATTGGACCGGATGGATTACTAATCATACAAACAGAGGCCGACAGCTTATAAAAAATTCGGATAAAAGTAAATTTCGTTTATTCCAGGGATTTGTGCTTTTAGGATTCACTGCGATATATCGTGAAGGATTTGAAATTGTATTGTTCCTGCAGCAGCTTAGGCTTAGAGACGGAAATAATATTGTTTTAACCGGTGCTGCGATTGGTATTATTCTAACTGCCGTAGTTGCAGTACTAACTTTTATTGCGCATGAACATCTTCCATATAAAAAAATGCTTGTACTTACCGGCATACTTTTAGGTATTGTACTTTTGGTAATGGTGGGTGAAAGTGTTCAGGAAATGCAGCAGGCGGGATGGCTTCCGACAACTTCTATCAATATAGATATTCCGGCTTGGCTGGGAATGTGGTTCGCTGTTTTCCCTAATGTTCAGGGACTTCTGGCTCAAGCTTCTGCCGCAATAATTGTTCTGGGTTCTTATACTTTAGCTCAATCCAAAAGCCCGGCTAAATCTTTTCGTTAATTTAATAAAAATATAAATTTTCTATATTTTTTTTGCAGCTGTAAAAAAAACTTTTATAAAAAGTTAAAAATTAATTTGACTTATTTTGTTTTTGTACGGATGGGCAGGGAACAGTTCCATAAGAACAAAAAACACAGCAATCCCCGGTTTTAGGTTTAAGAAGAGTTTTACAATTTTCGCATTCATAAAAATGAACACAAGCATTTTCCGGCATTTTCTCTTCTTTTTGATATCCGCAATTCGGACAAGTTAATAATGGATTGTAATATTAATTTGACTCAATTTTTAAAGCTATTATTTAGTTAATATCTTTAGTAAACCGGATCAATTATGTCGTCATTTGAGATTGACACGGTATTTTATGATAAGTTAGACATTTAATTCTTGTCATTTTTTAAGTTTCATCATTGCATGACTCATGTTATTACCTTTGACCATTCCATGCATCATAGTCATAATTTTATTATTCTGCATCATAAAATCATGCATCTGATCATAAAATTTAGGATTCTTATTTGCAATGAAAAACATTTGTTCCATCATGTATTCACGCGAATCTTTATTTTTCATTAATTGTTTGGAAATCTGATTTTGAGCATCAGTATTTTTCATTAAATGATCCACAAAATCATTCATAGCAGCATGATGAGTTAAAATATAAGTCCATTACTTCCTGTCTGGTTTGATTATCATGCATTACTTGCTTTACTGTTTCACTTTGTGCACGAATACTGATAGTTGCAGAAATTAAAATTACAGCAACTGCCAAAAACATTGTCTTCATAGTTTACCTCCTTTTACATTCATCTTAATAAATTACATTGCAAATAATGAAGAGTATTAATTAATAAAAATGAATTAAGAATGAAGAGTTGTGCATATGTGAGTTTAATAACAAATAATGATTTTTTGAGTTTGTGAGATTACTGAAAATATATTTATCGATTTTGTTGATATTGAAAATCACAATAAGTATTAACAAAATTTAATATGGAAAATAAATCACAATATGAATTAAATAAATTATTTTAGTTAACGTTAGTTGAATATAGAAACTTTTTTGCCGGTTCCATAATCGTTGTTTTAAAAGTTAAAAATTTAGTTAACATGTATTCTTTAATAGGAATTAAAATTGCCAGTTATTAGATGAATTTGAAAATGAATTAAAAAATAAATTTACCCGCCGCAATTTTTTAAAGTTTGCCAGCAGTATTGTTACAGGATTCATTGTTGTTACTTTAGGTGTGCCAATGGTTGAATCTGTTGTTGGTTCTGCAAATAATAAAAAAAACAAAACTTATTCAAAGCTAACATCACTCAATTCAATTTCAGAAGGAAATCCGGAAAACCTTCCGTTAGTTATTACTAAAAACGATGCTTTTATTAAAGAAACACTTTCTGAAAATGTATGGGCAGTTAAAAATCCGGGTGAAAACATAAAAGTCTTTTCTCCGATTTGTCCTCATTTGGGTTGTCGATATCAATGGCATCCGCAGAAAAATTTATTTATATGT
Organism: uncultured Ignavibacteria bacterium; assembly: GCA_963713505.1. Lineage (GTDB taxonomy): Bacteria > Bacteroidota > Ignavibacteria > Ignavibacteriales > Ignavibacteriaceae > CAVQMC01. The sequence goes on from CAVQMC010000011.1 coordinate 309,399, forward strand.
CCGTGTCACAATAGTGTATTTAATATTGATGGGAAAGTAGTTTCCGGTCCCGCTCCCAGACCTCTGGATACTCTTCCAATTAAAGAACAAAATAATTATCTATATGTTTTATGGGAAAAATTTAAACCGGGCATTTCTAAAAAAGAAATTATATAGGCATTAAAATGGAAGCACGATTTGGAATTGGATTAACGAAAGAATGCCATTAAAAACTATACTTCAATTGGGGCTTGATGAAGAAATTCCTGGTGGTGCAAGCTTTTTCTTTACACTTGGGAGTGCTACTTTATTTGTATTTATTCTTCAAATGGTAACTGGTGTTTGGCAGTTATTTTATTATGTTCCAACCATTGATCATGCATACGACAGTCTTAATTATCTAAGACTTTTTGTCCCCTATGGATGGCTTAATCATGGATTGCATTATTGGGGAGCTAGTGCTATGATAGTATTAGTTGGATTGCACATGCTAAGAGTATTCGTCTGGGGAGCTTATAAAAAACCCCGTGAAATGACATGGCTGATTGGTGTTTTATTATTATTGTTAACTATCGGGCTTAGCTTTACCGGTGCTGCTCTGCCTTGGGACGAAAGAGGCTATTGGGCTGCAGAGGTCGGTACTAGTATTGCGGGAACATTTCCAGTTATTGGAAATAGTTTAAAGCATTTGTTAATAGGCGGTACGACAATGGGTCAATTAACAATCTCCCGCTTTTTTATTTTACATACCGCAATTCTACCCGGTATTACTGTAATGATCATTGCAGCGCATTTAATTGCTTTTAGAAAATTTGGCAGCGTAGGGCCATGGACTGAAGAGAAAAGAAAAATAAAAAGTAACTTTTGGCCTGATCAAGTATTTAAAGATGTAATAGTAGTTTCTCTTATATTTTTAATTCTGATTACTTTATCCGCCTTTTCTCCTCCTCCTTTTATGGGACCGGCAGATCCTTTAGACACAACTTTCACGCCTAAGCCTGAATGGAATTTTTTATTTTTATATCAGGCACTAAAATTTTTTTCTGGTTCATTAGAGATAATCGGTACTGTAGGTATTCCAACTGTTGTAATATTACTTTTTATTCTTATACCTTTTTTTGACAGGAAAAAGGATCACAATCCCTTAAGAAGACCTTTTATGATGCTTGGCGGAGCAGTTTTTGTTATTCTTTTGCTGTCATTAACAGTTGAAGGATATAGCAGTAAAGAAAAAATTTCAAAATCGAATAAAAAAATTAAAGCAAATAAACCTCCTGCGGCATTAACTAATTCAGCGTTAAAAGGTGAAAAAGTTTTTAACACCTACGGTTGTATAGCCTGCCACACAATGAATGGTAAAGGTGGGAAAATAGGTCCTGATTTAACAAATGAAGCCAGCAAAAATAGAACTAAAAGCTGGATAATTGATCAAATAAAAAATCCTAAAAAGCATTATCCAAAATCACCTATGCCTGCTTTCACTATGTTAAATAAAACTCAAATAAATAATTTAGCTGATTTCCTTTTAAGTACGCATAACTCAGGATCAAAGTCCACCGGAAAAAATGAAAATGGAATACAGAATGCAAATTCAAATAATAATTTGCAGTCAAACTCAGCTGCAAATTTACCTGAAAAGAAAAATAATTTTAATACAACTGGACGGGCTTCCGGTATTATTGGAAATGTAGCGCACGGCGCTTTGTTATATCAACAGGACTGTCAGTCATGTCATGGTACTAATGGTGAAGGAGGAGTAGCAAATCCAGGATCTATTATCAGGCTTTGTTCCTAAATTAAATCCAATTTCGAAAAATCTTTATAGTAAAGATCCTCAAAGTTTTGCAGACAGCATAGATAAATATATTCAGCATGGTTCAATTCCTGCCGGTACAAATCCTGCCCTGCATATGTTCGATTATGGAGATTCTCATACTTTAACTCAACAGGAAATTTCTAATATCGAGGCTTATTTATTAAACTTAAATGGTGTAAACAGAGCTAGGATAAATGTATCTTCATTTTCTCCAAAACAATATTTTACAATCGTAATAATAATGTTCATTGTTTTGTTTATTGTTCTATTGATCATTTATATTATAAAGAATTCTATGCAAGCCAAAGAATGAGATAGAAAAATATTTTATAAATTATACTTTAGACCTAAAGAAATTGCAAAATCCGGAGTGGAGTTTGATAGACCAGCAGAACCAATAAAAGTATAAGTTATTTTTTCATTAGAAATGATATTAATTCCGGCAGATAGTTCCTGTGGCATTTCATAGAGATCTAAAATTTTTGTATATAAACTATAGCTTATCATTGCTGAAATATTTCCATCTCCAAAATATTTTCCTATTCCGAAATTAAATGTAAATGGATTTTTATAAGTAATGCTGTCCGGATTTCCCAGTATAATATATCCGCCTGATGCATAAATTAAATAAGAATTAAAATTTTTCTTCAAAGTTGCGGATAAACTATAATCAAATTTTCCGGTTCCAAAACCGTATAAAGTAGAAGCAGTAGGAAATTTAATATAGCCGCCGATATTCATTCCGATAAAAGAATTAAATTGGTTTAGCAAATTATAATTTGCATATAAATAAAGATCCCCAATTCCATAATTTTCAGTTGAAGTAGAAGTGAATAAGTTTTGATTTCCCATCATATGTCCACCGTGCCCGGTATTTTGTCCGCCCATTTGATTTGAATCTGAACCCATATGATTTGGAAAATAAACCTGACCAAACTGTGAAATATTTTGTCCGTTTGAAGCAATAAAAGGAATGGACAAAGCAATTGAATACTCATTTGTTTCATATCTTATTCCGCCGAATAAATAATAACTATTTAATCTTTCTGTTGATAAATAACTTCCGCTTGAATATTGAAGACTCGTATTTATAGACCAATTGCTTTGTCCGTATACTAGTGTTGTAAATAATACAACAAATACAGATGACACTAATATATTTTTTATTCCCGTCATTTTATTTACTTCTGCTGATTGTTTGTGTTTTGTGAACTTTCAAAATTCTGCATCATTCCTTTAAAGTTGCCCATCATATCTTTCATATTGTTCATCATGTTCTGCATATTCTTATGCATTCCTTGATTCATTTGATATCCTTTATTCTGCATAATATTATTCATTTGATCGAGCATACCTTTCATTTGGCTGGACATATTCTGCATATTATTCATTAAGTTGCTCATGTTCTGATTGTTCTGCATTTGTCCCATGTTCTGCTGCATCATGTTCATCTGTTGATTCATATTATTCATTTGTTTCATCATCTGCTGCATATTCATCATTTGATTCTGCATATTCATTTGCATGTTGTTATGCATATTTCCCATATGCTGCTGTGCAAATGACTGCGGACTTATCATAAAAACAGAAAATATTACTCCTGCAATAAGAAATAATAAATTCTTTTTAAGTGTTTCCAGCTTTCTCATGATTATTCTCCTTTAAATTTTTAATAAACAATTAATTATTTAAGCTTTTTATGTAAGCTACTAAATCCCAGCGCTGATTTTTTGTAAGTGCATTTTGAAACGAAGGCATTGGAGGATTTCCATGAGTTATTTTCCAGTATAAAGCTCCATTGCTTTCATTTTGAACTCTTGATGATGTTAGATCTGCGGGCTTGGGAATTAATGTAGCGGCCACAGGTCCATCGCCTTTAGCATTTGTTCCGTGGCAAGTGTAGCATTGAGTATTAAAAATATTTTTACCTTCTCTGCTTGCCTTTTCAATATCTTCAATAGGATTCTTCATGTTATTTGCAGAAGAAGGTGCTTCCCATACATTATTATTTACAGAACTCTGATTTGCTGTGTTTCCGTTGTTATAATTATAATTTCTTCCGCCCATCATTCCATGACCCATCATTCCGCCGTTCATCATTCCTCTTCCCATTATACCATTGTTTCCTCTTCGTCCCATCATTCCATTTTCATTCATCATGTTTTGCATCCAGCTGTACATTTGCGGATAACTGTCCATCATGTTGTACATATAATTTGCAAAAGATGAATCCCTGTTAGCTTTTGAGTACATACTGTTCATCATCATTTGACGTGAGTTTTGATTATTCATCATCATACCCATCATGCTATTTAAAGCATTTGGATCTGAGGTTAAATGATTTGTAAAATTCTGCATCATCTGAGGATTGTTGATAATAGTTGAAATGACTTCATTCTGAGTTTTTGGATTTTGAAGCATAGACTTGATTTTATTACTCTCTTGTGCAAGCAAGAGAGAAACGCCGATAACTAAAATTATCAGCAGCGGTAATAAAATTTTTGTTTTCATTTTTCATTGCCTTTCATTTAGAATCTCAAATTCATTATCATCATTACTTACAAACAAAATTAATATATACACTTAAAAAATGCGTTACACAATTTTATATTTCCTTTATATCTTTTTAAGATTAACCACAAATTCCTTATCGTTAAAGTTCAAATTGTTATTATTTGCATACATTATTGTTTATAATCACACTTTTAACATTCTTGCATTTACAGAAACTATAACCGTACTCAATGACATCAGCACAGCACCAACAGCTGGACTTAGTAAAATACCTGCCGAAAATAAAACTCCCGCAGCCAAAGGAATTGCAACAGCATTATAACCGGTTGCCCAGATTAAGTTCTGTATCATTTTTTTATAAGTAGCTTTGGAAAATTTAATTAATGAAAGAACATCTTTCGGATTACTTTTTACCAATATTATATCTGCCGTTTCAGCCGCAACATCAGTCCCGGCTCCAATTGCAATTCCAACATCAGCTTGTGCAAGGGCAGGTGCATCATTAACTCCGTCCCCTGTCATTGCTACTGTTAGACCTCTCGACTGAACTTCTTTAACTTTATCAGCTTTTTTATCGGGAAGAACTTCGGCAAAATATTCTTCTATGCCTAATTCATCCGCTACCCATTTTGCAACTTTTTTGTTATCACCTGTAAGCATCATAGGTTTAATACCCAATTCTTTTAATTGTTTTATTGCTTCTTTGGATTCTTCTCTTACTATATCCGCGAGTGCAACAGCACCTTTAACCTTATTATCAATCAATAAATAAACAACAGTCTTTCCTTGTTCAGAAAGCTTATCAATTTTTTCATTATTATTAATTTGCATGTCATTCTCATCTAAATAACCGGGACTTACAACTTTAACATCTTTTCCGTTTACTTTTCCTTCGGCTCCTTTGCCGGGGATAGAATTAAAATTCTTTAAGTTCAAATTTAGCTGTCTGATTTTTTTACAATTCCTTGTGCAATAGGATGTTCGCTGTTGTTTCAACCGAAGCGGCATATTTAATAATTTCATCTTTCTTTAAATCGGAATCAAAAACAATTACATCCGTTACACCGAATTCACCTTTGGTAAGAGTTCCAGTTTTATCAAAAATTATTGCATCAATATTTCTTGCTCTTTCAAATGCATTTCTGTTTCTAATAAGTAAACCTTTTTTTGCTGAAAGAGCAGTGGAAACTGCAACAACCAAAGGAATTGCCAAACCAAGAGCATGAGGACAGGTAATAACCATTACGGTAACAGTTCTGGTTAAAGCAAAATTGAAATCCCTTCCGGCAAAAACCAGCCAGGAAATCATTGTTATGACTCCACTGGCGATTGCAATTATTGTTAACCACAAGGCTGCTTTGTCTGCTAGATTTTGTGTTTTTGATTTTGCCGCCTGGGCTTCCTGAACCATTTTAATTACTTGAGATAAAAATGAATCTTCACCGGTTTTTTCCACTTTAATTTTTAATGAACCTTCACCGTTAATTGAACCGCCTATTACCTCATCATTACTTTTTTTTGGAACAGGAGTTGATTCACCTGTTACCATAGATTCATTTACCGAACTTTCACCTTCATAAATTTTTCCATCTGCAGGAACTTTTTCTCCCGGTTTAATTAATATTTTATCACCGTTTTTAAGTTCATTTAACTTTACATCTTCTGTATCTCCGCTTTCAGTAATTTTATGTGCGTTTTTAGGCATTAGTTTAGCGAGTTCTTCAACTGCTTTGGAAGCACCCATAACGGATTTCATTTCAATCCAATGACCTAAAAGCATTATGTCTATTAAGGTTGCAAGTTCCCAATAAAATAATCTTCCTGGTAATCCGAAAACAACGGCAGAACTATATACATAAGCGACTGAAATTGCCAATGCAATCAAAGTCATCATTCCGGGTTCTTTGGATTTTATTTCATTATAAAATCCTTTTAAGAACGGCCAGCCGCCGTAGAAGAAAATGAAAGTTGAAATTGCAAATAAAATGTATAAGCTTCCCGTAAAACTTAAATTCTCCAACGACAGAAACTGTTGTATCATCGGAGAAAGCAATAGGACAGGAATTGTAACAATTAAAGAGATCCAGAATCTTTTCTTAAAATCCTTTACCATGTGTGCATGATGATCATGATGATTGTTGTGTGAATTTTCATTATGCACCGAATCATTATTTTTATTTTGATAATTCGGTTGTCCCTTTTGTTTATTTTTTTTCACTTTAGAATTAGTCATTTAAATCCTTAGTTTCTAATATTTAATCAATCATTTATAAAATAATGTAAGATTTTTCAATTAATGTTACATTTTTTTAATTAACTTTTATAAAATTTTAAATAGTGATGAATATCAGGAATTAGGAATTATAGAAAAAGAAATGCATATAAATTTGATTAAATACAAAATTTGTTGTTAAGTTAAGCAAAGAATCACAAAAACCGCTGAATTAAATTGATAAAGTAATATTTTAATTAATTGTAAGGAAAATATTTCATCATATTGAAATGATAAACAAGATTAATAAATTTTCTCCCATTTTTTTAGCGTTAGTTATTTTACTATGTGTTAATGGTGATTTGCTGAAGACAGGATTATTTTATTTAAACCGGAAGGATATAATTGAATATAAATGTACCCATTTGGTTCCACACTGCGAAGGTAAATGTTTCTTAAAGAAGGAACTTGACGTTAATAATTCATCAAGTGCAGTAACTGAAACTAAAATTTTGATTCCGGAATTATTAGGTGTTTTATCACTAACAAATTCCTGGAATTCCACACAAATAAAGTATCTCTCTTATTTTGAAAAGCCATCAATATTAAATGGTTTTGTTTCAATCATAATTCCACCTCCAAAACACAACACTTAATAACTCAACTTTTGAAATAAAAAAATATCAGGTTATCCGGTTTTAAGGGATGATTGTAGCCTTATCATTAAAGATTATAATCACCTAATGTGATATTTAAATAGCTATCGGAAAGACATTAAATATTTTACCTTTATTTCAAATAAAGTAAAAACTGAAGTTAAATATTCCATAAAACTAGACAGGATTTATTGAAAATGAAATTTATACTTTTAAGATTTTATAAATATATTTTCCTGATTATTTTCATAATTTTTATTCAGCAAAATATATTTGCTCACGGAGTTACCGGCAAAAGATTTTTCCCAAGTACAATTTTTGTCGATGATCCCTTTATGGCTGCTGAGTTATCTTTTGTCTATAATAATATTAGAATACCGGATGAAGAAAACGGAGGGACAATTAATTTTAGCAGCATCTCCTCAGAATATTCTCAAAAAATATTTGATGGATTTGGATTATCGATTGGAGAAAACTATCAATTTATCAAACCAGCTGATGGTAAAACTATAAGCGGATTCGGCAATCTTGAATTTGGATTAAAATACCAGTTCCTAACTTTACCACGACACGAAACTGTTCTGTCTTTAGGAGTTGATGGCGAAATAGGTAAAACCGGAAATTCAAAAGTCGGGGCTGAAGATTTCACGGTTGTAACTCCATCACTAAGCTTTGGAAAAGGTTTTGGTGATATCAGCTCTGCCGATATTTTAAAACCTTTTGCAATTACCGGAATAGCAGGCATTAGTTTGCCCGGTAACAGCGATGTTGAAAATACCCTTGAATGGGGATTTACTCTTCAATACAGTTTACAATATCTTGAATCATATGTGAAAGATATTGGACTGGGAATACCATTTAACAGGATGGTTGTAGTAGTTGAATTTCCATTTGAAACAGCTTTAAACAAAGAAAAATCGGGTACAACAACCGGATATGTTTGTCCGGGAGTTATGTGGTTCGGTAAATATTTTCAGTTAGGAGTCGAAGCACAAATACCGGCTAATCAAGATACCGGAAAAAGTATCGGAGTTGCCGGGATTTTCCATTTATTTATTGATGACATTTTTCCAAAAAGTATAGGGAAGGCACTATTTTAATTTTAATCAAAAATAAAAATTGGTAATTCAATATGAAAAATTTAACGAGAGAAATATTGTTGATTCTATTTGTATTAATTTTTACTCAAACAGGAATTTGCCATATATTTCCAAAAAATTCCTATCCAAAAGTCGGCTCTGCCATAAGCAAACGCCCGGCTAAGGTTAAGATTTGGTTTGATGGTGAAGTTGAACCGGCTTTTAGTAAAATAAGAGTTTTACTCAATGACAGTACAGAAGTTGATAAAAAAAATTCACATGTGGATAACAATAATAAAGCATTGTTAGAAGTTGATTTGAAGGATATTCAGCCCGGAAAATATCATGTTTATTGGACTGCATTTTCAAAAGACGGGCATCGGTCCGAAGGTGATTATTTTTTTATTTTTGAATCTAAGTGATCTTCTGAAAAATGATCAACATTTTCTAATCTCAGCAGATGATTTATTTCTCTTCATTTCATTTATAGGAATAACAGTAATAGTTTTATTGAAGACTATGTTTATTTTGATATTATTGTTTTCAGGCCCAATTCTGCATAAGTATTATATACAGGTTATCAAAGGAAGAATTAATCGTAAAAAATCAAATAGATTTTTTTGAGAATTTGTATAAAATTATTTATTAAAAATAAATTTGAAATAGAAATAAAGGAAATAATATTTTAATATTGTTCGATTGGAAGCATTTATTTTTACAATTGTAATTTTATTTACTTCAGTTTTGGTAATTCAGATACCAGCTAAACATTTAAAGTTAAATCAACAAGTAAGTGTAGTTCATTATCAAAACAAAAAGGCATCTATTTTATTAGATGCCTCAATATAAATAATATATTTTTTTTATTTAAAAATTAATTTGATTTAATCAATTCTTTAAAATCTTATTTTCATATCTTCTTCTGAACATTGAGATAATCATTCCTATGCTTAAAATTATAACTCCAAACCAGACTAAATTCATATTCGGTTTTATACTTGCTTCAATGGATAAAACTTCTGCCGGTCCGGTTTTATTATTGCCTACATATTCTAATGGAGCAATATATATATCTTTACTTAATCCCATTAAAATATCCGGCTCTCTCATTATACTGTTGTTGAATTCAGACATAAACATTACAGGGGAAGCTGTCCATGATGAATTTTTATCAGCTATGTTAACATTGAATGCATACTTTTTACCGTTATCAAAAGTAGTAAACCCAGTGTACATGAATTTATGATTTAAAGCTTCCACAATTTGATTTTTAGGAAGCTTAATTTCCTGCGAAACAGAAAAGTTACCGGAAATTAAAACTCCGAATAGAAAAATTGCAATTCCAATATGAGCAATTTGTCCGCCTGTAACTAAAAAATTAATTTTCAAACTTCTAATTATTTGATGAATATTTGCAATAATTGTAAAAGTTAAAGACAGAGCAAAAATGAAATTCATTACAGTTATTATATCTAATACAAGAGCGAGCAATATTGTAATAACAAGGGAAATTAATAGATAATATTCCGGATTGTTTTAACATAGTATTTTTATCAGTTGATCGCCATTTTAAAAATAATGTTGCGCTGATCAGAAATGCCATCAAAATAACTAGTGGAAGATTCATAGTGTTATAAAAACTTGTTTCAACCGATCTGCCGAATATTGGTGCGGATGTTCCGACAATAATAATCAAAGCTGAACCAAGTAAAAGAGCGGATCCGTAAATTAAACCATTTTCTCTGCTTAATAAATAATCTTTCTCGCCATTGCTTGATATTTTTTTCAAATCTTTCCATCTTAATAATATGCCGCCTAATCCGATAATTATAAAAGTTAAGATGAAGGCTAACAGAAAAGTATATGTTACTTTACCGGGAGCGGAAAATGAATGAACAGAAGCATCTGATAAAATTCCGCTTCTTGTTAAGAAAGTACTATAAATAACAAAAATAAAAGTTAATATTGCTAATACTAAATTGGTTCTTACATACTTTCCACTGAAATCTTTCTGCTGTGTATTGCGTTGGATTATTAATGTATGAATTAAAGCAATTCCGATAATCCATGGAACGAGACTGGAATTTTCTACCGGATCCCAACCCCAAAATCCGCCCCAGCCCAAAACACCATATGCCCAGTATCCTCCAATCATCAAAGCTAAACCTAAAACTGTCATTGAAGCAATTATCCATGGCAATGATTTATTAACCCAGGTTTTATATTCTTTATTAACAATAGCAGACATTGCGAATGAATAGGGAATAGCAGCCATTGCAAATCCTACAAACAAAAGCGGGGGATGAATCTGCATCCAGAAATTCTGGAGCAGGGGATTTAATCCTCTTCCGGCAATTATAAAATTATCAGCAGGAATATTTAAAGCTGAAAGTAAACCTTTTAACTGCGGAGTGAAGTGAATGAACTTTTCTCCGTTATTGTCAACCAAAATAAATCTTTGGATATCGTGAATATTTAAATAACTGTTATTGAAAAATCTTATTGGAATATAACTTGTTTCCGACCAGATATAAGCGAAAGGATTTTTTAAAAGCGGACTGATAAGAATTGCCAGGAATACGGCAGTTAAGGTATAGAAGATCATAAACGAAGCTTCTTGTTTGGAATTTTTAGAAAGGTATTTAACCAGAAATAATCCGAATATTACCGTAAATAATAACCAAAGAAGAAAGCTGCCTTCCTGACCGGCGAAGAAAGTTGATAAAAGTAATCCGAAATGAAAGATTACTGCTGCTGTATTCATATACATAATTATACTGATATTGATGCGATAAAATTATATAGAACAAAAAAGTACTGGCAGCAATTACAGTACCGGACATCAAATAAAAACTTTTACGTGCAATTTTTAATGTGTTCTCATAACCTTTTAATGAATAATAATACATTACAATTGTGAACAATCCTAAAAGGATGGAAATTAAAATTAAAATGTTGCCTATCATGTAATCTCCGTTTAGTAATAGAAATGAATCCTATTTATAGAGTTATATATCTTTATCTTATTGTTTAATAAATTATTTAATTTTAAGGGAACAATATACTTTATATATTTTATTAATCAGATACATATTTAATTCTTAACTTTAAACTTGTTTTTAATTAAAAATGTTTTTGCTTTATCCACAGAAACTTCTTTTAGTTTCATTCCGCACAAAGGACATTTACCTGGAGCATCAGATATAACATTGAAGTCCATCATATCCTGGTAAACTTTTCCGTCTTTATTTTTATCTATTGATCTTAAATCAATTGCTCCTTCACGGACGATGGAATTTTTCTTAGAAATATCATGATGAGCTGAATCTTTTTTTATAGTATGATCCATCTTTTTATGATATTTCATGTTCATATCTTCATTTTTGCTCCCTTTATCCTGAGCAAATGTAAAAGTGGAAAATATTAAACCCAAGAATATAATCATAAAGAAGTTTTTGTTTAATAGATTTTTCATTTTTTGTTCCTTTTTATTTTTTTAGAGATTATTAAAGTCGTTAACTTCACCGGTTTTAATTCTTACAGCTTTTTCCACGGGAATAACGAAAATCCATCCATCTCCGCTTTTGCCTGTATGAGCATGTTTTGAAATGATATCAACTAATTTATCGCTCCGTTCGTTATTACAAATCATTTCAATTTTAACTACTTTAGAATATTTTTGAACATACTCGATTGAAAAACTGAAAGCATCTTTATCGGCCCACTCTGCCAGAGCATTTGCATCCAGCAGAGTCATACCTTTTACACCGGCTTCTTCCAGTTTATTAATTACCAAATCGGCTTTTTCATGTCTTATATATGCAATTATTTTTTTCATTTTAATTCTCCTGAACATTTTCCGTTAACATATTTTTTTTCTTCATTTCTCTTCTTTTAAGCAGATAGAAGATAGCCGGGAAAATAGTAAGTTCCATAATTAAGCTTGTGAAAATACCGCCTGCCATCGGAGCCGCGATCCTTTTCATTACATCGCCGCCGGCACCATGGCCGATAAGTATTGGAAGCAGACCGAAGAACAGCACCATTACAGTCATCATTTTAGGTCTAATTCTCTTTACTGCACCTTCAAAAATAGATTCTCTTAAATCCGCAAAAGATTTTAACAGACCTTTTTCTCTCCATTTTTCATAAGCTATATCAAGATAAAGAAGCATAACTACTCCGGTTTCTGCACTCACTCCAAGTAAAGCAATTATACCAACCCATACAGCAACACTTAAGTGGAAGTTGGCCAAGTATAAATACCAGACAGCACCAACCATAGAAAAAGGAAGTGCGAGCAGAATAATTCCTGTTTTCACAAAAGATTTTGTATTGAAGTAGAGCAGGAGAATTACAATCAAAAGTGTTACAGGTAATACAACAGCTAATTTTTTAGCAGCTCTTTCCATGTATTCATATTGTCCGCTCCATATTATAGAATAACCCGGGGGAAGTTTTAACTTTTGCGCAACTACTTTTTGAGCATTATTAACATATGTTCCAACGTCTATATTTTCTATATCGATATATACCCATGAATTCGGACGTGCATTTTCCGATTTTATCATTGGGGGACCTTTTCGAATAATGACATTTCCCAATTCATCTAATGGTATATTTCCTCCCCCCGGCAGGGGAACGAGAACTCTCTTTAAAGCTTCGATATTATCTCTGTAATCTCTTTGATAACGGAGATTGACAGGATATCTTTCCAATCCTTCTACAGTTTGGGTAATATTCATACCGCCGACTGCAGACATGAATACATTCTGTACATCTGAAATAGTTAAACCATATCTTGCTATTGCATTTCTATCAATATCAAAATCAACATAATTCCCCCCGGCTGATCTTTCAGCATAAACTGATCTTGTTCCGGGAATACCATGGATTATTTCCTCTAATTGTTTACCGATATCCTGGAGTTTATTAAGATCAGGTCCTGCTATTTTTATTCCGACCGGAGTTTTAATTCCCGTTGACAGCATATCTATTCTAGTTTTTATCGGCATTGTCCACGCGTTTGTAAGTCCGGGAATTTTTACGGCTTTATCCAATTCATCAACAAGTTTTTGTCTTGTCATTCCAGCCGGCCATTCATCTTCCGGTTTTAATTGTATTGTTGTTTCAATCATTGAAAGGGGAGCCGGATCAGTTGGGGTATCGGCCCTTCCTATCTTACCAAAAACAGATTCAACTTCCGGGAAGGTTTTAATTATTTTATCAGTCTGCTGCAGCAATTCTTTTGCTTTTGTAATTGATATTCCCGGTAAAGTTGTAGGCATGTATAAAAGGTCACCTTCGTACAGCGGAGGCATAAATTCCGAACCTAATTTTGAAAAAGGAATGTATGATGCAATTACAATCAATGCAGAAATTATTATTACCCACCATCTTTTTTTCATGACAAAATCTACAATCGGGTGATATATTTTCATTAAAAACTTTGTGATAGGGTTTTCATCTTCTTTTTTCATCTTACCGCGGATAAAATAACCCATTAAAACAGGAACAATAGTAATAGCAAGAATAGCTCCGGCTGCCATTGAATATGTTTTAGTAAAAGCCAGCGGTTTAAACATCCTTCCTTCCTGAGCTTCTAAAGTAAAGACCGGAATAAAGGAAACTGTAATAACTAAAAGTGAATAGAAGATCGATGGTCCGACTTCTTTTGATGATTCCAAAATAACTGCCCAGTGCGGCTTTCGTTTATCAGCCGGCAGCAGCTGATTATGCAGAATATGAGAATGCGAATTCTCCACCATTATAATTGCCGCATCCACCATAGCTCCAATTGCAATTGCAATTCCTCCCAGCGACATTATATTTGCATTTAATCCCTGCAGTTTCATTATTAATAATGCTGCGAGTACTGCAGTCGGCAGGGTAAAAATTGCAACAAGCGAACTTCTAAAGTGCATCAGGAATAAGATAATTACTAATGCAACAATTAAACCTTCTTCTAAAAGTTTGTCACCTAAATTATCAACAGCTTTATGGATTAATTCACTTCTGTCATAAACAGGTACAATTTGAACATCGGATGGAAGGGAAGCTTTTAGTTCCTGCAGTCTTTTCTTAACTCTGTTGATAACAGCGAGACCGTTTTCACCATATCGCTGAATAATTATACCGCCGACAACTTCACCTTCACCATTTAGATCTGCAATACCTCTTCTTAATTCCGGGCCAATATCAACATTTGCAACATCTTTTAAATATACAGGTGTGCCTGTACTTTGGTTTTTACCTATTGCAATATTTTTAAGATCGTCTACGTTTTTTATATATCCCAATCCTCTAACCATAAATTCGGTCTCGCCCATTTCCATCAATCTACCGCCGACATCATTATTGCTTTGTTTTATTGCCATTTTAACATGACTGAGAGGGATATTATAAGAAGCTAACTTTGTGGGATCAATATTAACCTGATATTGTTTTACAAAACCTCCGACACTTGCAACTTCGGAAACTCCCGGAATTGCGGACAGTTCATATTTTAAAAACCAATCTTGTATGGAACGTAAGTTCTTGTAAACTTTTAGTTTTTGATTTAAGTGCGTATTCATAAACCCACCCAAGTCCAGTTGCATCCGGTCCTAATTCAGGTGAAACCCCTTCCGGCAGTGAACTTCGCATAGAACTTAAATATTCAAGTACACGGCTTCTTGCCCAGTATAGATCCGTACCATCTTCAAAAATTATATATACCATTGAAAAGCCGAAGAAAGAATATCCTCTCACATCTTTTGCATAAGGAACAGAGAGCATTTTGGATGTTAACGGATACGTTACTTGATCCTCAACAATCTGAGGTCCTTGTCCAGGATATTTTGTAAATATAATTACCTGAACATCACTTAAATCAGGTATTGCATCCACTGGCGTATTTTTAATTGCCCAAATACCGCCTAATATTAATGCGGCAGTTAAAATTATTACCAATATTTTATTATTTATTGACCATTCTATAATCTTGGCAATCATTCCGTCTTTAGTTGGATTATTAGTAGTCATTTAAATTCTCCAAAATTTTATTAAACTTAACATCAAAACTCTAATGATTATTTTTTGTATTCATATCCGTGTTCTGTTAAGTTTTTTTCAACTTCTTTTATTGTAAACTCTTTTAATGTCATTCCGCACAAAGGACATTCACCCGGTTCATCTGAAATAACATTCCAATCCATAATATCTTCGTAAAGTTTACCGTCTTTATTTTTATCAATTGCGGAAAGATCAATCACACCTTTTCTAATTCTTGGATCATTACTTTCGGAATCATTATTCATATCATTCTTGGAATTAGATTTTGTCGAGTCCATTTTCATTGAACCGATTTTCGAAGAATCTTTAGATGATTCTGAACTGAATTGAGATAAGGCAGCTTTTAAATTGCTTTCCGAATCGATTAAGAATTGTGCGGATGTTACAATTTTGTTACCGGCATTTAATCCATCTAAAACTTGATAATATCCGTCAGAATAATCACCAAGTTTAACTTCCACCGGTTTGAATTTTCCATCACCTAGTGCAAGGATAACTATGTCTTTCTGTCCGGTGCGTAAAACTGCTTGTTCGGGAATTACAGGATAATCGCCAAGATTTTTTCCATTAATAACAATATTTGCAAACATAGATGGTTTTAATTGATCGTTATAATTTGGGATATCAAATCTTACTTTTACTGTTCTGGTTTTATCATCGAGCGTCGGATAAATGAAAGATATTTTACTATGAAAAGTTTTACCGGGAAGAAAATTGAAAGTAATTTCTGCAGACGATCCAAGTTTTATTTTCGGTAATTCGTATTCATAGATATCTGCGAGCAGCCATAAGTTATCCAGGTTAGCAATTTTTAATAAAGGAGTTCCGGCATTAATTTTATCACCTTCAATTACATTTTTATGAATTACAGTTCCGTCAAACGGTGCATAAAGTGTAACATATTTTTTTACTTCTTTGGAATCTTCAATCCTTTTTATTTCCGATTCCGGTACATCCAGTAGTTCTAATTTTCTTATACTATTGTTTATTAATTCTTTACCGCTTGCAGATATGTTTTTATCTTTACTTGCCATTACCGATGAACCATAGGATAAAGCTGTTATCAATTCCTGCTGAGCTGCTACTAATTCAGGTGAATATATATCGATTAACTTTTGGCCTTTTTTAACTTTTTGTCCTGTATAATTAACATATAAATTTTCAACCCAGCCGCTTACTTTTGTATTCACTATATATTCTTTTTGTTCATCGGTTTGGAGTATTCCGTTTGTTATTACTTGCGGACTAAGGTTTTTGGTTTCAACCACAGCAGTTTTAACATTCATATTCTGTTGAACTGCACCGCTGATAGTCACAATTCCATCTCCGGATGCTTCATCCGCATAAACCGGAACTAAATCCATTCCCATTTTAGATTTTCCCGGATGATCATAAACTTCATTCGGATTCATCGGTGCACGCCAATAAAGGACTTTTCTTTCTTGTTCAGCATTTTGGCCGGAGTCATTTTTTGCATTAGTAACTTCAACATTATTATTATTCCCGCTCAGCCATAAATATGAAATCACAACTATTATTATTATTAATATTCCGATAATTATATTTTGAATTTTCACTTTAATATTCTCCAAAATTTATTTGTTTAGATGAGTTCCTGTAAGGAATTCTAACTCTGCAATTTTCTTTAGATAATCTGTTTTTAACTTGTAAAGGTTTGTTTCTATTCTGTATAATTGGTTCTGTGCATCAATAACATTTATAAAATCAACTTTATTTACCTGGTAACTTGCAAGTGCAGAACTCAGATTTTGATTTGCCTGCTGAAGCAGTCCATTCTCAAATAAATCAATTCTGTTTTTTAATGAATTAAGATCCGTTACATCAGTTCCAAAAACTCCGTTAAGATATTGAACTGCCTGATAGTACTGTTGATTATAGAGTTCTTGAATGGATACTGCTTCATCTACCTTTGAGGATATTTTACCGCCGTAATTAATCGGAACAGAAATTCCCACAGTAAAAGAAAGAAAATCGTTCTGCGGCATTCCGGTTTTCTGCAGTTTATCCCTTTGACCGTATTGAACACCTAAAGTAAAATTCGGCAGATAATCTTTCTCTGCTGCATTTTCTTTTAATTTTCCTTTTTCCTGTGAAAGTTGTATCCCTTGCAGATAAGGTCTGTTAGCTTTTGCTAAAGAATCTAACTGTTCAACTGTAATATCAATTGTTTTTATTGAATCAAATGTTTCTGTAGATATTTTGGAATCAGCTTTTTGAAGAAGAAGGGCATTCAATGAAGAAAGAGCAGAACCTTCCTTACTTTTTAAATCCTCAATTTTATCGGAAATATCCGTTATTTCTAATTGCACTTTTATTAAATTCTGCTGACTTGCAGTGGAAACAGAATATTTTGTGCTTACCACTTCAGAAATCTTTTCAAGAAGGTTTTTGCTTTGTTCAGCTAGCTCAATATTTTTTCTAAAAAAACTGAGCGAGTAATAATTCTGCTTAACATTTTTTCTTATTTCATTTTCTGCGTCTTTAATTTCTTTATCTATAATTGAAGTATCTATTGCAGCGGCATCTTCCATAGCAGAAAGTTTACCGGGGAATGGAAAACTCTGCTGAAGTCCAATTGCTTTTTGAGTCATTGGTTCTTCATTAAAAGAAAAAGAACTTGTAGGAAGATTCATCAATCCCAATGTTAACATTGGATCCGGCAGATTGGATACTTGGGGGATTTTATTTTTTGCAACATCTCTTTTTGCGCGAAGCATAGCAAGTTTTGGACTTACTTTAATTGCTTTACTAACTAAAGAATCCAAATTTACGTTTTGACCAAAACAGTTTTTTAATCCAAGCAGTGTAAAAGTTGTTAAGCAAATAAGCAGTATTTTTTTCATTAATATCCTCAATAATTTAATCCTGTATCTTTTTAATTTGAACTAAATCAAATTTTAAATTGATCAAGTGTGGATTGAAGGAAAAGTTGTAATAATTCCTTTGATCCGGGCGATAAGAATTGAGGGTATTAAATTAAAAGTACGGAGTTGTATATATAAAGTTGATTACTAGAAAGTAATGGGGGAGAAGAGTCTGAAAATGAATTATTTGTGAAAGATTTTGCTTTTTCATTTAATGGTAATAAAGATACAAGTACTTTATTAACCGTAATATTTTTTTGAATTTCACTTTTATTAGCTAGAAAAGAATCTTTAACATATTTTAATGCAATTTCGGATGCACAGCAATTTTGAGATTTAACTGAAATATCTTTTGTAGCATCTTTAGTCATATTGCATGCATTGTGCATGCTGTTATTATTCATTTCATGACATTCACATTTTGGACTGTTTGTCATTTCAGTTTCCGTCATCGAACAAAAGTGTATAGTAAGGGGAAGTCCTGTTGTGGAAACAAAGAATAATAAATTAAATAATATAACTATTGCTTTTTTATACATTATTGGGATTAAACTTAAATAATCAATCCATTTTAGTCAAGATATGTGCCAATGGACAAATAATTGCATTTTGCAAATATTTTGATGTTTGAATTTTGAATTCTTACCATTATTACCAAAAATAATCCCATAATTAAGAAGATTATTTAATTGTTGAAAATAACTTTGCTTCAGAATAAAGTCTGGATATTAAAATTTATAATAATTAAATCCTCAAATATTAAATTCTCTAAAACAATTACTGTTTTAATTTTTTATGAACTTACTAAATTAAATCTTTATTACTTTGAATTTTCAGACTGCGTCTTTATATTTGAAAATTAAATTTTTTACAAAATTTACGGATTAATGCAGAAAATTTTCATAAAAGACTTATCGCAATATGTTGGTCAGGAAATAACTCTCCAGGGCTGGCTTTACAATAAAAGATCAAGCGGGAAGATTAAATTTCTTATTTTAAGAGATGGCACCGGTTATCTTCAATGTGTTTATTTTAAAGGTAATGTAAGCGAAGAAATTTTTGATAAGGCTGATAAAATCGGCCAGGAATCATCAATTGAAGTTACCGGAAAAGTAAAAGATGAACCGAGAGCTCCGGGAGGTTTTGAACTTGATGCAACTGATTTAAATATTATTTCGGAATCTGTTGATTATCCTATAACTCCCAAAGAACACGGCGTAGAATTTTTAATGGATCACCGCCATTTGTGGCTAAGATCCAGCAGACAGGTTGCGATATTAAAAATTCGTCATAGAATAATTAAAGCAATTAGAGATTTTTTTGATGAAAGAGGATTTACTCTTTTTGATCCGCCGATTTTAACTCCTAATGCGGTTGAAGGAACTTCCACACTTTTTGAAACAGAATATTTCGATTTAGGAAAAGCTTATTTAACACAATCCGGTCAACTCTATGCAGAAGCCGGGGCAATGGCTTTAGGTAAAGTTTATACTTTTGGACCGACTTTCAGAGCAGAAAAATCCAAAACAAGAAGACATTTAACTGAGTTCTGGATGGTTGAACCGGAAATTGCTTTTGCGGATTTGAATGATGATATGGATCTTGCAGAAGAATTCTTAGAATATGTTGTTCAATCCGTTCTAAAAGATAAAGCTGAAGAACTGAAAATCTTAGAACGTGATACTTCAAAGCTGGAAACTGTAAAAAGACCTTTCCCGAGAATTAGCTATGATGAAGCAGTTGAAATCTTAAAGAAACACAATGTAGAATTTGAATACGGAAATGATTTAGGCGCCGCAGATGAAACTGTAATTTCAGGGGAATTTGACAGACCTGTTATGGTTCATAGATATCCTGCTGCGGTTAAAGCATTTTATATGAAAAGAGATCCCGAAAATCCAAATTTAGCTTTAGCAGTTGATGTCTTAGCTCCGGAAGGTTATGGAGAAATTATAGGCGGAAGTCAGCGTGAAGATAGTTTGGATGAATTGTTAAAGCGAATTAAAGAACACGATCTTCCCAGGGAAGTTTTTGAATGGTATTTGGATTTAAGAAAATATGGATCTGTTCCTCATTCCGGTTTCGGACTTGGACTTGAAAGAACCGTTACATGGATTTGCGGTCTTGATCATCTTCGCGAAACAATTCCGTTCCCGAGAATGATTTATAGAAATAAACCTTAACATTATATTGTATAGAATAAATCAGTATGAATCTTGAAGTAATCTTATTTATAATTTTTGCCGCAGTTGCAGCAGCCTCTTCTATTTTGATGATAACAAGATCAAATGCTATTATCAGTGCTTTGTTTTTAATTTTAAATTTTGCTGCGCTTGCCGGTTTGTATTTATTATTAAATGCACAGTTTATTGCAGTTACTCAGGTAATTGTATATGCCGGTGCAATTATGGTTCTGTTCCTTTTCGTTATAATGCTTTTGCGGCCTGAAAAAGAAAAACTGCTTTCAACACATCCGCAGATAAAAATATTTGCTTTAATAATTGCAATTTTAGTTTTTATTCAGCTTGCTTACATGATTTTCTTTTCAAGACCGGAAGCAATGCAAAGTAGTGTGGCTGCAAGTGTTAAAGCTGGAACAATTGAACAAATCGGACGGGAACTTTATACAAATTATGTCTTACCTTTTGAAGCTGCTGGATTTTTATTATTAGCGGCTACAATCGGTGCATTAGTTTTAGCTAAAAAGAAATTCGAATAAAATATTATGGCTATACCTCTAGAATATTATTTGATTTTAAGTGCGTTCATGTTCGTTGTAGGTGTAACAGGCGTACTAATCAGAAGAAATGCAATTATAGTATTTATGTCGGTTGAGTTAATGCTCAATTCAGCAAATTTAACTTTAGTTGCTTTTTCATCTTTTTTAGGAAATTCAATCGGACAGTTGTTTGTCTTTTTTGTAATGACTGTTGCGGCAGCAGAAGCCGCTGTTGGTCTTGCAATTATAATAGCAATGTTTAGAAATAAACTTACCGTTAATATTGACGAGATCAATATTTTAAAATGGTAGTGTTAGACTAATAATAATTTTAATTCTTATTGGATTTATTTGTCTATGATTCATTTAATGTACTGGACAGTCCTGCTTCCTTTAATCGGTTTTATTATAAACGGAGTTTTCGGAAGCAAAATAAAAAATGAAAAAATAATCGGTATAATCGGAAGCGGTGCAATTGGACTTTCATTTTTAATTGCACTTTTTGCTTTCTTTGAAACTTTAGCCTTACCAGTTGATTTAAGAAAAAACTATATAGATTTATTTACCTGGCTTAGCGCCGGAAATTTAAATATTCATATAGCATATCAGATTGATCAACTTTCACTTGTGATGTCGCTTATTGTAACCGGTGTTGGATTTGTAATCCATGTTTACTCAATAGGTTACATGCATGGAGATAAAAGTTTCTGGAGATTTTTTGCTTACCTGAATTTATTCATTTTTGCAATGATGAATTTGATTCTCGCCGATAATTTTGTACTTCTATTTTTAGGCTGGGAAGGCGTTGGTCTGTGTTCGTATCTCCTCATTGGATTTTGGTATGATAAGAAATTTGAAAAGGGAACAACAGGTGATGCAGCCAAGAAAGCGTTTATTGTTAACAGAATCGGAGACTTCGGATTTTTACTTGGAATGTTTCTGATTTACCTAACTTTCGGAAGCTTAAATTTTTCCGATGTCTTTACGAGAGCTGACGTTTACACGGTAAAAGAAAGCGTATTTAATTTAATTGCATTATTCTTATTTATCGGTGCAACCGGAAAATCGGCGCAAATTCCATTATATATTTGGCTTCCGGATGCAATGGCCGGTCCGACACCTGTTTCTGCATTAATTCATGCTGCAACAATGGTTACTGCCGGTGTTTATATGGTTGCCAGATGTTCAATTATTTATGCTTCTGCTCCTGCTATTTTAATGGTTGTTGCTATTATAGGAGCATTTACAGCTTTATTTGCGGCAACAATCGGTTTGGTTCAAAATGATATTAAAAAAGTGCTGGCTTATTCAACTGTAAGTCAGTTAGGATATATGTTCCTTGCTTTGGGCGTTGGTGCATTTACTGCAGGAATTTTTCATGTAATGACTCATGCTTTCTTTAAGGCTTTATTATTTCTTGGTGCAGGTTCGATAATTCATTCTATGCATGAAGAACAGGACATTCGTCATTACGGCGGATTAAAAAAATATATGCCTCAGACATTCTTAACTTTCTTAGTGGCAGCACTTGCAATTTCAGGTATTCCGCCGCTTTCAGGATTTTTTAGTAAAGATGAAATTCTCTGGTATTCATTTGCAAACGGAAGTGTAATTCTCTGGATAATCGGAGCAGGCACAGCTTTGTTAACTGCATTTTATATGTTCAGATTATATTATCTGACTTTTGAAGGCAAACCAAGATTCGGCCACGATAAACATCCGCACGAATCACCAAAGGTAATGACAATTCCATTAATAATTTTAGCTGTACTATCTGCTATCGGCGGATTTATTGGAATTCCCGCACTGTTTTCAGGAGAAGGCGGAAATGCTTTTCATAACTGGTTAGCACCGGTATTTGAAAAAGCCGAAGAAAAACTTGTTGTATATGGTTCTCATTCACATGGTCAAGAAATTTTGTTAATGGCAATTTCAATTGTACTTGCAGTTGGTGGTATTTTAATAGCAAGAGCAATATATATTAAAAAACCATCTATTGCAGATAATTTAGCAAAACGATTTAAAGGCGCTTACAATCTTTTATTAAATAAATATTTTGTTGATGAAGCATACGAAACAGTTATAATAAAACCGATTGTTAAAGGTTCGGAATCAATTTTATGGAAAATTGCAGATAATAAAATTATTGATGGACTTGTGAACGGTGTTGCTTCTTTAGTTAATGTTATTTCAAGAAATATTAGAAAAATTCAAACCGGAATTGCTCAATCCTATGCAATTGTAATGATGCTGGGAATTGTTAATTGCATTATTCTGGATTATAATGAGTTTATAATTATGGAAAACAGCAGTTTAATTACATATTTACTTTTAATTCCAATCGTTGGTTCAATCTTATTATTGTTTATCAATAATAAAAAAGAAAATATAATAAGATATTTTGGATTAGGAATTTCATTAATTGTATTTGTTATTTCACTTATTGTTTATTTTAATTTTGATATAAGCAAATCCGGTTTTCAATTCGTACAGAAAATTCTTTGGATTGAAAATCTGCACATAAGCTATACTGTGGGAATTGACGGATTATCGTTACTCTTAGTTCTGCTGACAACTTTTATAACTCCGCTTACCTTAATTTCAAGCTGGTCAAGTATTCAAAAACGAGTTAAAGAATTTACATTCTTTATGATTTTACTTGAAGTTGGAATGCTTGGTGTTTTTGTTTCCCTGGATATGTTTTTATTCTATATTTTCTGGGAAGCTATGTTAATTCCGATGTATTTTATAATTGGAATTTGGGGCGGAGCGGAAAGAATTTATGCATCTGTAAAGTTTTTTATTTATACAATGTTCGGCAGCTTGTTAATGCTTGTTGCAATTGTTTGGCTGGCAGTTTATGCTTCAACTCCACTGGGACATTTCACAACAGATTTAGTTGAACTTTATAAAGTAGGACCATCTATTCCTGCTACAATTCAAAATTATATGTTTCTTGCATTTGCATTCAGCTTCGCAATTAAAGTTCCGTTGTTTCCACTTCATACTTGGCTGCCGGATGCACACGTACAAGCGCCGACGGCAGGCAGTGTAATTCTTGCCGGGGTTCTACTTAAAATGGGAACATACGGCCTGTTAAGATTTTGTTTGCCTTTATTTCCGCATGCGGCAATAAATTATGCACCGGTAATTTCTATTCTGGCAATTATCGGAATTATTTACGGTGCATTGGTTGCAATGGTTCAGAAGGATATGAAAAAACTTGTTGCATATTCTTCGGTTGCACACTTAGGATTTGTTGTACTTGGAATTTTTGCAATGACGCAGGAAGCTGTACAAGGTGCTGTTATTCAAATGATAAATCACGGACTTTCTACCGGCGCTTTATTCCTTTTAGTTGGAGTTATTTATGAAAGAACTCATACTCGTGAAATTTCTGAATACGGCGGTATTGCTAAAATCGTCCCGATTTTTTCCTTTGCATTGATGTTTGCTTCATTGTCTTCAATCGGGTTACCAGGACTTAATGGTTTTGTCGGTGAGTTTTTAATTCTTCTCGGCTCATTTAAATCACCAGTTTTAAATAGCTGGTGGTATACAATTTTTGCTGCATCCGGGGTCATTTTCGCTGCAGTCTATTTATTGTGGATGTATCAAAGAGTTGTATTCGGAGAGGTTAAAAACCCAAAACTCAACAATTTAAAAGATATGAACAAAAGAGAAATATTTGTTCTTGTTCCGATATTCATATTTATAATCTGGATTGGAATTTATCCAAGCACTTTTTTAAAAGTTTCGGAAAAAACAACCAGTAAAATAATTCATCAAGTTTTCACTCCACACCAAACTGCAGAATTAAAGTAGGTGTTCTTCATGTACTCAAAATACAAAAATTTTCTACCGTTTTTGCTGTTATTTGTATTTTTGTTTTATGCAAATGTTTATCCTTCATCTGCTTCAATTATTCAAAATCATGCAGACACCCTAAATATTGTAAATAAACCGCCTATAGTCAGTGAACATGAATTACCTTCACCGTTTATGGTAATTCCCTTTGTTGCACTTTTGTTAATGATTGCAACCGGCCCGTTATTCTATAAGCATTTTTGGGAAAAACATTATCCAAAAGTATCTATTGTACTTGGCGCCTTAGTTATTATTTATTACTTGGCTAAACTGAATGATACACATAGTGTTATGCACACTATGGCGGAATATATTTCTTTCATTGCATTATTGAGTTCTTTATTTGTTGCCTCAGGAGGAATATTAATAAGAGTAGACAAAAAATCTACACCTTTCCTCAATGTACTTTTTTTGTTGTTCGGTGCAGTAATTTCAAATATAATTGGAACTACCGGTGCTTCAATGCTTTTGATAAGGCCTTTTATCAAAATGAACCGCGAAAGACTTTCTCCGTACCACATAATATTTTTTATTTTTATTGTAAGCAATATGGGCGGCGCATTAACTCCTATTGGAGATCCGCCGTTGTTCCTTGGCTTTTTAAGCGGCGTTCCTTTTTTCTGGGTTATTGATAATGTGTGGTATATCTGGATTCCGGCATTGATATTAATTTTAGCTGTGTTTTATGTTTTTGATTCGTTTAATAAAAAAGAGATAGATTCTTCAGTTGAATTTACCGGCGGAATTCATTTTAAAGGATTAAAGAATGTTATTTATCTTGTTATAATTATTGCCGCTGTTTTTGTTGATCCCTTGGTAATTTCCTGGGTGCCTAGCTTAGCTCCGCTTCCTTTTGGACTTAGAGAAATTATAATGTTTGCGGTTGTTTATTTCTCATACAAACATGCCGATGAAGAAATATTAAAAGCAAACGAATTTGATTTTGAACCTATAAAAGAAGTTGCTTATTTATTTATTGGAATTTTTGCAACTATGATTCCTGCACTTCAATTAATTGCTCACGAAGCAAATGTTTTAGGTAATGAACTTAATGCGGGAGTTTTTTATTGGGCAACCGGTTCACTTTCTGCTGTATTAGATAATACTCCTACTTATATGAATTTTCTTAGTGCGGCAATGGGCAAGTATGGTTTAGATGTAACAAACAAAATGCAGGTTATTCATTTTGTTAAAGTTGATGATATTTATTTACAAGCAATTTCAGTTTCGGCAGTTTTCTTTGGCGCAATAACTTACATCGGCAACGGACCTAATTTTATGGTAAAATCTATTAGTGAAAGAGCCGGAATCGAAATGCCGAGTTTTTTCACTTATATGATTAAATATTCAATTCCGATTTTAATACCTTTGTATGCAATAATTTGGCTGCTTTTTTTTAGATGATTGGAGGATGATTTAAATGAAAACTTTAGATGAAGTTCTGAAAAACAAAATTGGCGGTTTGTATTATAATAACAGATTAATTCTGCCATTTAAAGCGCATTTTTTAAAAATCATTGTCGATACAGATATTATTACCGATTTTTCACCTAATGCCAAAGGTGTTTTTATAAGAGAAAAAGAAGATTTTACAGATATTTATTTTCGTGATTATAAGAGACTCAATGAAGTAGTTTCTAAATATGAATCAATAAAAATGGTTTGCGTAGAAAAAGACAAAGATATTTTCGATGTAAAAAACCATAAAAAAGTTGCAGTTTATTTAGGTGAAAAACATCAAACAAAAATAGAAGAAACAGAAGAAGACATTTTATTTATAGAGTAATTATGCTAGAAAACATACAACAATTTTATAATATTTTACCACTTGTAGTTGTTGCTGCGGGAATAGTAATTTCATTAATAATTGAAATGTATTCCAAAAAAAGTGAAAAAATCCTTCCTTGGTTTTCCATTATTGTTTTCCTTTTTTCCGGATTTTATTCACTGCTTACAATTAACAATGTGTCAATCGTACTTCAGAATATGCTTGCTACAGGAGGAAATACAAATTTATTCTTTTTCATATTTACATTTGGAGCCGCAATTGTAACTCTGCTTTCAATTGATTATATAAAAAAATATGGAATGTATTTCGGCGAATATTATCTGCTGCTGCAGTCATCTGTACTTGGAATGATGCTGATGGCCGGTGCGAAAGATCTTTTCATGATCTTTATTGGTCTTGAATTAATGTCCATTTCATTTTATGCATTAGCCGGTTTAAATAGAAAAAGATTGAGCGCAAATGAAGCTTCACTTAAATACTTTTTATTAGGAGCTTTTGCAACCGGTTTTGTAGTTTATGGTATTGCTTTAATTTATGGAACTGCACAAACAACATCTCTGGAGACAATTGCAAGTAAATTCGGGGAACTTTCCGGAAATTTATTGTTTGTTGTCGGCATTCTTTTATTCTTAATCGGATTTTCATTTAAAATTGCTGCATTCCCTTTTCATATGTGGGTCCCGGATGTTTATCAAGGTTCATCTACAACCGTTGCCGGTTTGTTTTCAACCGGAGGAAAAGCCGCTGCATTTAGTGCAATAATAATTGCGGTTGGAGCAGTATTTACCAACACAGCTCATAATTTATTTGAACCTTATTTAGCTGTAATTGCAGTATTATCCATGTTGTACGGGAGCATAGTTGCTATTGCTCAGGATAATATAAAACGAATGCTTGCTTATTCATCTATTGCTCATGCCGGATATATGATTATAGGATTAGCTTCAGGTAACTTTGCCGGAATTGCAGGTATAATATTTTATTTGACAGCTTATACTTTTATGAACTTAGGCGCATTCGGAATTGTATCTTTAATTGAAGGCGAAGATGAAACCAATTTGAGCATACAATCTTATGCAGGTTTAGGATCGCGAAAACCATTTCTTGCTGCTTTGCTCTCAATTTGTATGTTCTCATTAGCAGGTATTCCGCCGTTCGCAGGTTTCTTCGGAAAATATTATATATTTATTTCCGCCATTGAAGCACATTTAACCTGGCTTGCAATTGTTGGTGTAATTTCTAGTGTAATAAGTGTTTATTTCTATCTAAGAATTGTAGTTTTAATGTACTTTAAAGAAGCAGAAGGCGAATATACTTTTATTAATAGCAATACCGGATTATTTGCAGTTGTAATTTCCGTTCTGCTTGTCATTGTATTGGGAATTGCTCCCGGTACGGTTATAAATTTAATCACTTCATTTCTGTGATTATTAACAATAATTATAAAATTTGAGATTAAGGCTGATTTAAATCCTTTACAAAAAGATTTATCAGCCTTAACTTGTTCAATATGATACCTTTATATTCAACCGAACAAATAAGAAAAGTAGATGACTTTGCAATTAAGGAATTAAAAATTCCAAGT
The DNA here is from genome assembly GCA_963713505.1 of uncultured Ignavibacteria bacterium. Lineage (GTDB taxonomy): Bacteria > Bacteroidota > Ignavibacteria > Ignavibacteriales > Ignavibacteriaceae > CAVQMC01. Next base: position 337,553 of record CAVQMC010000011.1, read on the forward strand.
ATTGTGTTGATGGAAAATGCTTCCTTCTCAATGTTCCAAATTGTTTCCGCTAAATTTAATGAGTTGAACAATATTAAAACGATTGGTTTTTTATGCGGAAAAGGTAATAACGGCGGAGACGGTTTTGCACTTGCAAGACATATTGCTAATTCCGGTTATAAAATTAAAGTTTTACAACTTGGTGATGAAAAGGATTTTTCCGAAGATTGTTTGATAAATTTTAAAATCTTAAGAAAATTAGCTCAAGAAAATAAAAATATAACAATTTCCAAATATCAGAAAACAGCAGATATAAATAAATTAAGAAACTGCGATGTTATTGTTGATGCTCTTTTGGGAAGCGGTGCTAAAGGAGATTTAAGAGAACCTTACAAAACTATTGTAGAAAAAGTTAATACATTTAATTCTTTTAAATTTGCTGTTGATATTCCAACCGGGCTTGATGCCGATACAGGTTCTGCTTCAGTTGTTTTTCATTCTGATTTAACCATAACTCTCGGTGATTATAAAAAAGGTTTGTTCTTTGAAGACGGATATAATTACGGCGGATATATTGAATTCGGCAGTATCGGAGTTCCGGCAAGTTATTATGAAAAATATCTTACAGAAGATTATTTAATTGAGCCGGAAGATGTTTATAACTCTTTACCGGAAAAAAATAAAAATATTCATAAATATTCTGCAGGGAAAGTATTAACAATTGCAGGATCAGGAAAACTTCCTGGAGCTGCCGCTATGACATCAAAATCGGCTTTAAAAATTGGAGCAGGTTCATCAATTTTATCTTTTCCTAAATCTGTTCGAAATTTAATTCAAAAGAAATTAGATGAAGTTATTGTTGAATCTTATGAAGGTTTAAATCATTTAACGGAAGAAAATATACCTGAAATAACTGATAGATTAAAATGGGCTGATGTAACAGCAATTGGTCCTGGTTTGGGAAGGGAAGAAGAAACTCAGATTGCAGTAAGAAAAATCATAAAAAAAAGACACTGTAAAAAAATGGTCATAGATGCAGATGCAATTTTTGCACTTTCAAATGATCAGTATAAAAAATTAAATTTGAGTAACTATGTTCTAACTCCGCATCACGGAGAATTTTCAAATCTGCTGGGAATAAAAACTTCTCAGCTTAAAAAAGACTTATTAAGTTACGGCAAAAGTTTTGTTAAAGAAACAAAAGCTTATCTTGTTCTTAAAGGTGCTCCCACAGTAATATTCACCCCCGACGGCGATGCTTTAATTAATACAACCGGTAATCCCGGAATGGCAAAATTCGGAACGGGAGACGTTTTAACAGGAGTTTTAGCGGGATTAATATCACAACAAAAAGATTTGGAAAAAGCTATTATTGCCGGAGTTTATCTGCATAGTTTAGCAAGTGATCTGTTAGTAAAAAAATATACTGAATTCGGATATACTGCATATAATATTATGAATAATTTACCAAACGCCATTAAATTTATAAGAAATACATTTGATTAAATTTTTTGAAAAAAATAAAATTGCGGCAGTATATATTCCGTTAATTATATATTGGATTGTCTTGCTTACTGCAACCTCACTTCCATCTCAGGATTTACCGAATGTAGGTGTAAGCGATAAAATAGAACACTTTTCTGCTTATTTAATATTAGCTGTTTTACTAAATTTAACTTTAATAGTCCAAAATAAATTCGAAACTCTTAGAAAATATTCTTCACTTAGTACACTCACAATTATTGCATTTTATGCATTATTTGATGAATTACATCAGCTATTTATTCCAGGCAGGGATTGTGAAGCATTAGATTGGGTAGCTGATTTTATAGGTGCAATATTAGGAATTATTTTGATTAATATTATATTGAACTTTACAAAAACGCAATTAGCTAGAAAAAATTGATTTTCTAATGCATTTTGGAACTAAAAATTTACATTAAAGTAGAATAAAATAGAATTTGACAAAAAATATACCATTTATTAACTTGAGCGCATAAAATAAGGAGAATTTAAATGGCTCTCAGGAAAAATCCAAAGGCAGATTTAAGAGCAAAGTATAAAAGGTTTTTCGAAATAAGTTTAATTGCTTCGTTAGTAATTTTAATAGTTGCTTTTAAATTTTTCCCTGATCTGAAACCAGAAAAAGTACTTATCCAAGCTCCTCAAGAGCTTTTTAAGGTAGAAGATGTCCAGCAGACTAAACAAGAAAACAGACCACCTCCACCTCCAAAACCTCCAATTCCAATTGAAGCACCAAGTGAAGATGTTCTTCAGGATATTGATATAGGAAGTACGGAGCTGGATGTTAATCAGGAAGTAGCCCCACCGCCTCCTCCAAAAGAGGAAAAGAAAACTGATGAAGAACCTCAGTATTTCGTTGCGGTTGAAGAAATGCCTGAACCAATCGGCGGTATTGCTGCAATTCAAAGTAAAATTGTTTATCCGGAAATTGCAAAAAGAGCAGGCATTGAAGGTAAAGTTTATGTTAAAGCTTATGTTGATGAAAAAGGAAATGTAACTAAAGCCGAGGTTGTTAAAGGTTTAGGTGCCGGTTTGGATGAAGCAGCAGTTCAAGCTGTTAAAGAAACTAAGTTTAAACCCGGTAAGCAAAGAGGTAAACCGGTTAAAGTACAGGTTATGATACCAATTGTGTTTAAACTTAAATAAATTTTTAAGGCGCCTTTAAGGCGCCCTTTTTTTTACAATAACCTCATTTTTCTTATTATTTTATATTGATTTGTACCTTTCTTGCAGACCTTGCCTATTTTAAGTAATTTTGTTGACCTTGATCGAAAATAAACATTACAAATAAAACGATTTACATTAATAATAATTACTTGTGTTTCCCAAAATGATGAAGATAAATAATAAATGCCGGAAATGAGTAATCAAAAAAATAAGTGGTTTTTAATAATTATAACATCAATTATAATCCTAACTGATCTTTTATTCCTATATTATTTTAAATACAGCAGTTTGGGCTTATCATTTTCTTATTTTGATTTAGGTCTTATTGGAAACTTTTTAAATTTCTTCTTTTCAGTAATTTTAGTAATTGGATTAATAATAACCGGATTTCAGAAAGAAAATATTCTTAAACAATCAACTATTATTAATTATTTAATTTTATTAAATATATTTTTAGTAACCGGGGCTGTAAGTAAATTTATAGACTTTGGTGGCAATTCTTTTTATATACTAGAACAGCCGCTTCATAAAATAATAACCGGAATTTTATTCTTCTTTTATGAATTTTTATTATTCATTTTTATTTTCTTTGTTTGGTTGAAAATTATTGGCCAGAGAAAACTATTTTTAATTAAAGCTCCTTTAGCATCTGTTATACTATTTATCATCCTTTTTATATTTTCTTTTTTATATATTAGCAATGAATCCGAATCTCAAAGTAATTTGGTTAAATCTGCCAATCTATCGAATGTTGCAGTTGTCCTTGGATCCGCAGTTTGGTCTGATAATCGGCCTAGTCCAAGTTTATCTGCAAGAGTTGACCGCGCACTTGATCTATATAGAAAAAAAATTGTTGGAAAAATTCAGCTTACAGGAAGTAATGCCCCTGGCGAATTAAGCGAAGCCGAAGTTGCTTTCAGAAGGTTAATTTTTGATAATGTAGATACTTCGGATATTTGGATTGAAAAAAATACTTCCTCTACGGAAGAACAGATACAGTTTATTAAAAATAATTTGGAAATCAAAAAAAATATAAATAAGCTTTATATAATTTCAGATTCATATCATTTAACAAGAATAAAAGAAATTTGTAAGTTCTTTAATATTAATGCTAAGGAAGTAGATTCTTTATTAAACCTTAGCTTTCAAACAAAATTATATTATAAGATACGTGAGAGCATTGCACTACTAATATTTTGGCTCTTTGCTCTCTGAAAAACTAAAGTAAAATCAGGAGATTAATATGGGATATTTCGAAATCATTTCAGAAAAAGATCATGAACAGGTTGTCTTTTGTTCCAATAAAGAAGCCGGTCTAAAAGCAATAATTGCAATACATAATACTACTTTAGGTCCGGCATTAGGCGGAACTAGAATGTGGAGTTATACTAGTGATGAAGCAGCACTAAATGATGTATTAAGACTTTCACGCGGAATGACATATAAAGCAGCAGTTTCCGGTTTGAATTTAGGAGGCGGGAAAGCTGTAATTATAGGAGATTCAGCTACACAAAAAAATGAATTGCTTTTTAGAACTTTTGGAAAATTTGTTGAGGGTTTAGCCGGTCGTTATATCACCGCCGAAGATGTTGGAACTTCCGTAAGAGATATGGAATTTGTTAGAATGGAAACAAAATATGTTACAGGTATTTCAAAAGCACTTGGCGGCAGCGGAGATCCTTCTCCTGTTACTGGTTACGGAGTTTTTGTAGGAATGAAAGCATGCGCAAAATTTAAATGGGGAAATGATTCGTTAAAAGGTAAAAAAATTGCTGTTCAAGGTGCAGGCAATGTTGCCAGATATTTATGTGAACATTTATATAATGAAGGCGCAGAAATCTTTATTACAGATATAAATGATGCAAAAGTTAAAAAAGTAATGGAAACTGTTAAAGCTCAATTTGTAAAGCCGGATCAAATTTATGACATAGATGCAGATATTTTTTCTCCAAATGCATTAGGAGCTATTATAAACGATAATACAATCAGCAGGATAAAAGCTGAAATTGTAGCCGGCGGTGCAAATAATCAGCTTGAAAAAGAAACTGTACATGGGCCTAAATTAATTGAAAAAGGTATTCTGTATGCTCCTGATTATGTAATTAATGCAGGCGGATTAATAAATGTTGCAAATGAACTGGAAGGATATCGTCAGGATAGAGCTTTAAAACAGGCTGAAGGAATTTATGATATTATTTCAAAAATCCTGGAAACTTCATCAAAAGATAATATTCCTACTTATGAAGCATCAAATAAAATTGCAGAAGAAAGATTAAAACAAGTTGGCAGAATCAGCCAAATTTATTCGGGAAAATCAAATTTTTCAGGAAGATTTGGAGAAATAATTAAAAGATAATTATCAAAAAATATTATATTTATACATCCTAAATTAATTTATTTTCAAAATTCAAATGTCTCAAATATTCAAGAGAAGAGTAGTTAGAGAAAAAGTATTGCAGATTCTCTATGCAAGCGAAATGAACAAAGATTCATTAGGCTCATTAAAAGACAGTATGCTGTTTGAAATTAATGAGAAAAGCGATAGGGATTTTGCTAATGATTTGATAAACAGAGTTATTATTCATACCGATGAACTTGATGTAATAATTAAAAAAAGAGTTGCCAACTGGGAAATGAACCGAATAGCTCTTATTGATAAATTATTATTGAGAATGGGACTTTGTGAATTATTTTATTTCCCTGACATTCCTCCGAAAGTTTCAATAAATGAATCAATTGAAATTGCAAAAATTTACAGCACGGCAGGCAGCGGTAAATTTATAAACGGAATTTTAGATGCTGTCCTTTCGGAATTAAAAAATTCGGGAAAGTTAAATAAAACCGGCAGGGGGTTATTAGAAGAAACTATATCTAAAACTCCCAATAATAAACAGTAAATGAAAGAAAACGGCAGAATTTTCGCTTGGACATTATTTGATTTTGCAAATACTGCCTTTTCTGTTATCATAGTTACTGTAATCTTTTCAAAATACTTTTCCAATTATGTCGCATCCGGACATAGATGGATTTGGGGACTTGCCGTAAGTGTTTCTATGATATTAGCTGCTATGCTGAGTCCGCCTTTAGGTGCAATTGCAGATTTCTCAAGGAACAGAAAAAGATTTTTGCTTTTATTTACTTTGATTTCAATCGTTTGCACATCCTTTATGTTTTTTGTACAAAAAGGCGATGTACTGCTTGGGTTTTCTCTTTTTGTTTTTGCAAATATCGGATTTGAAGCCGGATTAGTTTTTTATGATGCTTTTCTTCCAAACATCACTCAAAAGAAGAATTTTGGAAGAGTGTCCGGTTACGGTTTTGCAATGGGTTACGTTGGTGCGTTGGCTGTACTTTTAATTGTTATGTTTATGCTTCCTCCTCAATCATCACTAGATTATTATTTTTATGTAAGATTATCTTTTGTGGTTGCAGCAGTTTTCTTTTTAGTCTTTTCAGTCCCGCTTTTTCTTTTTGTCCATGAACCAAGAGTAAGTGAAACTATTAAAACGGAATTAATTAAAAACGGAATTAGAAAAAGTTTTAATACTTTAAAAGATATTTTTGTTCATAAAAAACATCCGTCTATTTCCAGATTTTTATTTGCTTTCTTTTTATATAATGATGCCATTATAACCATAATTGCTTTTGCTTCTATTTTTGCTTCTAATATTCTTAAGATGTCGGATGAACAGGTAATACTTTTCTTTGTAATTGTTCAAAGCACTGCGGTTTTGGGTTCATTTATATTCGGAATTATTTCTGACCATATCGGCCCTAAAAAAACAATTACCATTACTTTAGTTTTTTGGATTATTGTTGCAATCGGTGCTTTCTTTGTTCAAACTACTGCGGAGTTTTATGCAATAGGACTATTAGCCGGACTTTCAATCGGATCATCTCAATCATGCAGCAGAAGTTTAATGGCTTTGCTTACTCCAAAAGAAAGGGAAGCAGAATTTTTTGGATTTTATGATGGACTTTTCGGAAAATCTTCTGCGGTTGTCGGTCCTTTATTTTACGGAATTATTTCGGATCTCTCAAATGACAGATATGCAGCTTTAGCTATTGGTTTGTTTTTTATAACCGGATTGATAATTTTACAAAAAGTAAAAGTACCTTCACTTAAAAAAGCAGATTAAGTTACTTTTGATATCTAAGGTAAACTGCACTTCCAGTTAATTTTTCTACATTCCAATTAAACTTCACTTTATAATCATCTTTTCGAACTTCACATTTTTGATAGTTGCAAAATTTACAAACTTCCGGAACTTTGCAGTAATCAAAATGAATCATTATATCTAAATTAGGAAATTCTTCCAGCAAAATTTTTTCAATTTCTTTTTCTTCTTCATGAGCTTTTTGTATTGTAAAATAATAGGGCAGAATTAAATGAAAGTCTACAAATATTTGATTACCTGACTGCCAGTACCTTAATTCATGCAAATCGATCCAATAATCTTTTTTAGTACTTATTAGGATACTGGAAATTTTATTGAGAGTTTTAACATCGGTTTCTTTCATCAACCCGCCGACAGACTGTCTTGCCAATTTATATCCGGTTACTAAAATGTTTAAAGCAACTCCAATTGCAAATAGAGGATCAAAATTTTAAATCCAGTAATTAAAACCAGTATTACTCCAACTAATACACCAATACTAGTGTAGGAATCAGTTAGCACATGTTTGCCGTCGGCTATAAGAGTAAGTGAGATAGTTTTTTTGCCCATTCTTACAAGATAATTCCAAGGAATAAATTGATTATTCCGGCCGAAGATACAACATAAATTCCGATGTCAAGATTTTTTAATTCACTTCCTTTTATAATGTCAAGAATCGCGGTATAAATAATTACCAAAGCGGCAATTATAATTAATATTCCTTCGGTCCCTGCTGAAAAAAATTCAATATTTTTATGACCGTATAAATGAGATTCGTCGGCAGGTTTTGAACTTAATATTATGCTGTAAAGAGCCATCGATGTTGCTAAAACATGAACAACGGATTCTGCAGCATCGGAAAAAATTGCCGCTGAACCGGTTACTAAGAAACCGCCCATTTTGGCAATAAACATTCCTATTCCAACGGAAAGGGAAATTATCGCGGCTTTTTTCTTTAAATTTTGTTTATTCATTTTAGATGAGTCTCACCCTAAAAAATACAAATAAATTGACAGTATTAATATAATAAATCAAAATGAAGAAATTATAAACAAATGAATATTAAATACTATTTAATTTTTCTGCAGCTTTTTCAAGAACTTCATCGTTTTTAGCAAAACATATTCTAATTATTTTGTTGTTATAATTATTTTTATAAAAAGGGGAAAGTGGAATTGCTGCAACTCCTATATCTTTTATTAAATATTCTGTAAACTCCATATCATTTTTCTCAGAAATATTTGAATAATCGAGCAGTTGAAAATATGTCCCTTTAGAAGGAATAAAATTAAAATTAGATTTTTTTATAAGATCTAAAAACAAATTTCTTTTTTCTTGATAAAAAATTCCGAGTCTTAAATAATGGTCTTCATTTTCCATAAAATCTGCATAAGCATATTGAATTGGAGTATTAACTGCAAATACTATAAACTGATGAATTTTTCTGAATTCGTTCATTAAATTTTTTGGTGCACCACAATATCCGATTTTCCAGCCTGTTGTATGATATGTTTTCCCAAAAGAAGAAATTATAAATGATTTTTTATACAATTCTTCTGATTGACAAATACTAATATGTTTTAATCCATCAAAAACTATATGTTCGTAAACTTCATCACTTATAATTAAAATATCTTTATCTCGGATTATTTCTTCTAAAGTTGTAATATCATTTTCAGTTAAAAGACTTCCCGACGGATTGTGAGGAGAATTTATTATAAACAATTTTGTTTTACTAGAAATACTGTCTTTTACTCTGTCCCAATCAACTGAAAAATCTTTTGGATTTAGAGGAACGAATTTAGGAATTCCTCCGTTTACAATAACGGAAGGAGCATAAGAATCATAAGCCGGTTCTAAAAGAATTACTTCATCATCTTTTTTTACTACGGCTGTAATTGCCGTAAAAATTGCCTGTGTTGCGCCTGCGGTAATTGTTATTTCACTTTCCGGATTATAATTGCGGTTGTAAAGTTTATTAATTTTTGCAGAAATTTTTTCTCTTAACTTTAAAACTCCTCCCATTGGTGCGTATTGATTAAAGCCATGTCTTTGATAATATTCAACGAGATTTAATAATTTATCGGGACAATTAAAATCCGGGAAACCCTGCGATAAATTAATTGCATTATAATCAGATGCCATTTTCGACATTACAGCAAAAATCGAAAGTTCTATGTTTGGCAGTTTGGAATTAATCATTTTAGTTGATTTCGAATTCTTTTGTATCCGGACGAATGGCATCGTACATTCTTTTTAATTCATCGTAAGCATAACTGTTGCCTCTTTGAGCAGCATAGCGGTAATATTTTACTGCATCTGATTTACTTGCTTTCATCCCGATTCCGTTTTCATAACAATAAGCTAAAGCAACCTGAGCAAGCACTGATCCCTGTTCCGAGGCTGCATATAAATAATTTATATTATTTTTTAAATCGCTGTTGCCGGAGCCATCAAAAATATATGAAGTTCTAATTCTAATTCCTGCTTCTTTACTTCCCATGTTTTCAGCTTTTTTCCACAAGTCAATCCCTTTGATTTTATTTTGTGGAGTTAATTTTCCCGTATAATATTCCAAACCTAATTCAATTATTGCAGGAATATAATTTTGCTGTGCAGATCTTTCCAAAAAATTTATTGCATCGCCCGCAGTTATATAATTATTATAACCAACTGAAAATAATCCGTACCAAATAAATTCAGCAATTGGGTTATTCTTTTTAACTTCTTTTTCTAAATATTCATAATAATTTTTTGATTTAGTTAAATTCCAAAGTAAAACCGAAGCTGTAGGCGAATCAAGTTTAATTGCTCTAAGGTAATATGCTGAGGCTAAAAGAATATCCTGTTTTGTATAAATTCCCTGCTGATACATTCTCCCAAGCATTGCTAAGGCTTCAGGACTTCCAGTGTTTGCAAAATCCTTCAAAACTTTCATTCTGGCAGTATCAATAATAATTGTAGAATCATTAATGCTTGAAACTCCCAGGGTATCGGAAAGAGTTTCATTGCCTTCATGTGTTAAATCCTGGATTAGCATTTTATCGGTAACTTTTCTTGTGGAATCATTTATTGAGCTAAAATCAATAAATACTAATCCCAATGACGATGATAAAGAATTTTTCTCATTCTGCGCAATTTTTTTATCTTCTTTAGTTTGAATGCTGTCCGGCTGAAGTAATGATTCGGGTATTTTTTCTTTTAATTCCTTTAATGATTCTTTAGCCGGTTTGTATCCTTGATCTGCAGCTTTTTTAACCCATGAATAAGCTTTGCTCCAATCTCTTTTAATAACAAGATTATCAGTATATAACAAGCCGACAATATACTGCGCTTGATCCATTCCGCTTTTTGCAGCTTCCATAAAATAATTAAAAGCTTTAAAAGGATTCCAATTCACTCCCCAGCCATTTAAAAGTAAAATTCCATAATTGAAACATGCCGCAGTAACTTCTTTATCTGCAGCTTTCCCAACCCAATAGGCTCCTTTTGCAGTATCTGCAGCAACGCCTCTCCCGAGTAAATATCTCAATCCTAATTCATGCATTGCCAATGGATCACCGTCATTCGCTTTTTTCATTAAGGTGAATTGCTGCCACAATTGATAAGAAAGATCGGGCTGGTAAAAATACATTGTACGGTGGTCTCTATTATTTTTAAAAACAAGACTAACCGTACTGTCCTGGGCAGTTAAGTTTGGAACTAAAATAAATCCAATTATCCCCAGAATTAAAAACAAAAGCTTTTTAGGATTTTTCAAATAAATAAACTATAATTTTTTTGAAATAATTGTATTGTAAATATATCAATATATAATTGAATTCTTACAAAAATTTGATTGTTATTGTTCCCGCTTTCAAATAATTAATGTTTTAAGTCAAAGTTGAAAAGCATAAATCAGTTTATATCAGATAATTACTTTTAATCTTTAATATTAACCAATTTTCAATTATTTATTGTAAAAATACCAAATCATATTAAATTTAGTAGTGCAAAAAATTTATTATTTAATTTTCGCTTGTAAATGAAAAATCTAAAATTTTTAATCCCATTTCTTATCATAGTAATCATATCGTATATAGTTTCTGTTAATCTATATAAAGTAACCAATCCTTTGGGCGGAATTGAGCTTCAATCTAATCCTAAAACAATTGAACATAAAGCCGATAAACTGCTGGATATTTTAGGATTAAACTTAGGTAACCAGATTTTCAAGATTTCCCTTAAAAGAAATACTGAATTGATTAGGCAAACCCAAAGTAAGTTTGGAATTGAAAAATCAAATAAAATTTTAAGAGATAGTTTATTCGGGTATTACTGGGAAGTAAGCTGGCTTAAACCCGAAGACATCCATGTAGTTTTGGGTAGTGATGAAGAAGATAGTAAAAATAATGTTCTGCCTGTACAGGTTAAATTTAATTTTAATGCAGACGGCAGACTAATGAATTATACTAGGGAAATTAATGATAGTTTAGAATCTGAAACCTTATCCATAAATGAAGCTAAAAATATTTCAATTAATTTTTTGGAAAAGTATACATGGTGTAAAGGATTAAACTTCAGCAAAGATTCATTAAATAATGAAACGACAAAGGTAAAATTTGTAAATCAAATTTCTATTGAAAGACCTAACCGAACAGATTATGAATTTACATGGAGGACAAGATCCGAATCAATTCATGATCCGATCATCATAAAAACTAAAGTTGCAGGTAATATAGTTACATATTTTTCAACCGAATATAAAATTCCGGAGAAATATAATCAGGAAGATAGGAACGTTTTTCATTCGGTAGCAGCAATTTTATTAATTGTTCTTGTCGGAATTTTTATGCTTATAGTCGCATATAAAAGAATAAGAGCCTACGAGATCGGATTTAAAATTGCAATATGGATCGGCATTATTTACGGTTTATGTTTTGCATTTAAAATACTGCTGGAGTCTCAAGGAATTATTCAGGATTGGCAAATACTTTTCCCTGCTGTACTTGGTTTTCTTTTTCTAGGCGGATTTGTCTCACTTGTTTGGGCAATAAGCGAAGTTATCATCAGAGAAAATTGGAAAGATAAATTTATTACGATTGATCTTATAAGAAATGGATATTTACTTCATTCTAAAGTAAGTAAATCCGTTATTAGCGGTATTGGATTCGGAACATTATTAACAGCAGTTTGGCATTTGTTGCTATTAATTTCGAATAGTTTTACTAATCTATTAAATAATTCCAACTTTGAATTAACTATTTTCAGTTCATTCAGTCCTGTTACAAGTTTATTTACATCAAATTTCCTTGGAATGCTGATCATGACTGCTGCCTTTTTTATGTTCATTATTCCTGGAGTTAGAAAACGAATATCTTCAACTTATATCTTAATTCTAATTATAGGTTTAATTTGGGGATTAACTTATGAAAGCAATATTCAGCCTGTTTACATTGGAATTATTTTAAATGTGATAATAGGTTTAATTTTAACGGGAATTTACTTTAAGTATGATTTCCTAACAATCTTTATAACATTTTATTTGTTTCTGAATTTAAACTTAGGACTCAGTTTAATTACTGTTGGAGATCCCTATTATTCTTTTTCCGGTATAATATTTTTAGGAATATTTGGTGCAATATTAATTATTTCTTCTATCGGACTTTTTACAAAAGATAAAATAAATGATTTCGAAAAAATAACTCCGGTTTTTGCAAAAAATATTACTGAAAGAGAACGTCTTCAAAGAGAACTTGAAATTGCTAAAGATGTTCAAATGAGTTTTCTTCCTAATAAAGATCCGCAGTTTGAAGGGCTTGATATTTCTGCAAAATGTATTCCGGCTTTGGAAGTCGGTGGAGATTATTATGACTTTGTTAAATTATCCGATAAAAAAATTGGAATAATTATCGGCGATGTTTCCGGCAAAGGAACTCAAGCTGCTTTTTATATGACGTTGACAAAAGGATTTGTAAAAGCATTATCAAAATCAACAAACTCTCCGGCTCAAATGTTAAATTTAATGAATGAACTTTTTTATGAGAATGTTGAAAGAGGAACTTTTATAAGTATGATTTACGGAATTTTTGATATTGAAAATAATACTTTAAAAATTTCAAGAGCAGGACATAATCCTTTAATAGTTAAAAGCTCTTTAAATAATAAAACTGAATTTATTAATTCCACAGGACTTGCATTAGGATTGGAAAAAGGAACTGTCTTCCAAAAAACTATTGGGGAAGTAGAAATCAAAATTCAAAAAGGCGATACGTTTGTTTTTTATACCGATGGTTTTACGGAAGCAATGAATTCTAAAAAAGAAGAGTTTTCCGAAGAAAGATTAATCAAATCTGTGGAATCAAATTCAGCTTTTCCTGCAAAGGAAGTTTTAGATAAGATATTTAAGGATGTAAAAATCTTTATCGGAAAAGCACAGCAGCATGATGATATGACAATGGTGATTGTTAAAGTAACTTAATGATATATTTGTTTAACTCTATCAATTTTAATATTTGATCTATCCTAGCTTGTTTATCAATTTCGGAAATCTTTGACATTTGGGATTCTCAAATTTAAACATTTCTCTATTGTATGATTAGGCTAACATATTCGTCTAAATTGATATTAATTAAGTAATTAAAGCCTTAATAATTTGAATCAATTTCAAAAAAAAATTAACTTGACTCCTCTTAATTTATGCACTTACCAGAATAAAGTTAAAGGATTATTCAATGTCTGTAATTTTTGATAAATTATCCGCAAAAATAGGGGAATGGCGGGAAGAAGCATCTGAATTAGTTAAAAATCATGGCAGCGAAAAGTTATCAGATGTAAGCATAAAGCAGGCTTTCGGCGGAATGAGAGGAGTTCGTTCTCTAATTTGCGATACTTCCAGAGTTCCTGCCGATCAAGGTTTGATTATCAGACAAAAACCTTTAAAAGATTTGGTTGATAAAACTCCCGAAGAAGTTTATTTCTTATTATTAACAGGCGAACTGCCTGCCAAAGATGAATTAATTAATTTCTCAAATGATATTAAGAAAAGGAAAAATGTTCCGGATTATGTTTGGAATGTTTTAGAAAGTTTACCGGAAAATTCTCATCCGATGGCAATGTTGAGTGCTGCAATAATCAGTCTTCAAAAAGAATCTGTTTTTGCAAAAGATTACAGCAGCGGTTTGAAAAAAGAAGAATTTTGGAAATCCACATTAGAAGATTCACTGAATCTTGTTGCAAAGCTACCCGGAATTGCCGCAGCTATTTACAGATTAAAATTCAAAAAAGGTAATAGAATAAACCCGGATCCGGAAATGAATTTAGCTGCAGATTATGTTCACTTACTCGGAATTGAAAACAATAAAAAAGATTTTACTGATTTAATGAGATTATACTTAGTTGCTCATTGCGATCATGAAGGAGGAAATGTAAGTGCATTAACAACTCAAACAATAAACTCTGCTTTATCGGATATTTATTATTCACTTTCAGGCGGATTTAACGGATTAGCCGGACCGCTTCACGGATTAGCAAATCAAGAAAGTCTTAGATGGATTTTAGAAATAATGGATAAGTATAACGGAACTCCATCAAAAGAACAGATAAAAGATTTAGTAAAAGAAAATATTGAATGAAGGTAAAGTTATTTATGGATACGGACATGCAGTTTTAAGAGTTACAGATCCTAGATTTACTGCATTTTTAGAATTTGGTAAAAAACATATTCCGGATGATCCGGTTTTTCTAACAGTTTCACAGATTATTTGAAATTGTTCCCGAAGAATTGAAAAAAGTTGAGAAAATCAAAAATCCATATCCAAATGTTGATGCAGCAACCGGCTCATTATTGTATTATTATGGTTTGAAAGAATTTTCTTATTATACGGTTGTTTTTGCCGTTTCACGCAGTTTGGGACTTACTGCTCAAGCTGTAATGAATCGGGCAATGATGAATCCTATTATCAGACCAAAATCCGTTACAACTCAATTTGTAAAAGATCAAACTAAATAATTATTAAAAACGAATAATTAGAATTTTTATTCATTTAAAGCTTTTTAAGTTTTATTTAGAAATTATTTCAAAAAAAATGAAAATGAGAATGGATTTAACATGCAATAAATTGTTTTTCTACAATACAAAGTCTATATTTGGCTACAAAAAAAATATCTATGGCATCACGGAAAAGAGTTAAATTCATTTTTGTTACAGGCGGTGTAGTTTCCTCTTTGGGAAAAGGTGTTACTGCCTCCTCACTCGGACTTCTTCTTAAACAGCGCGGTTTTAAAGTTACTATTCAAAAATTCGATCCTTATATAAATGTTGATCCCGGAACTATGAGTCCGTTTCAGCATGGTGAAGTTTATGTAACTGATGACGGAGCCGAAACCGATTTGGATTTAGGTCATTATGAAAGATTTCTCGATGTAAATATGACCAAAGCAAACAATACAACTACTGGTCAGGTTTATAATGAAGTTATCACAAAAGAACGAAGGGGAGATTATTTAGGAGCTACTGTACAAGTTATTCCGCATATAACCGATGAAATTAAACAGAGATTAGTAAAGCTCAGCGAAGTAGGTGAATATGATGTTATAATCACGGAAATCGGCGGAACTGTGGGCGATATTGAGAGTCTTCCGTTTATTGAAGCAATGAGACAATTAATGCTTCAATTCGGAAGAAAAAATACAATGAGTATTCATGTAACTCTCGTTCCGTACATTCCTGCAGCAGGCGAACTAAAAACCAAACCAACTCAGCATAGTGTTAAAAATCTGCTTGAACTTGGAATTCAGCCTGATATTTTAATTTGCAGGTCTGAAGTTAAACTTGCCAAAGATATAAGAGATAAAATTGCTTTATTTTGTAATGTTGATTCAAAAGCAGTTCTTTCCGCATATGATGTTTCTTCTATTTATGAAGTTCCACTTGTTTTATATAAAGAAAAATTCGATCAATTAGTTCTAAAAAGACTTCACCTTCCCGATAAAAAAATTAAATTGGATGATTGGGAAAATCTTGTCTCAAATATTAAAAAGCCGGAAAAAGAAGTGGAGATTGCTGTTTGCGGAAAATATATTGAACATTCGGATGCCTATAAAAGTATAATGGAATCTTTTGTTCATGCCGGAGCAGAAAATAACGCCAAAGTTATTGTAAAAGGAATTAGTGCGGAGAAATTTGAAACTGAAGATCCTGCAAAATTATTGGAAAATGTAAGCGGACTTTTAGTCCCGGGCGGATTCGGTGAAAGAGGAATAGAAGGAAAAATTCGCGCAATAAATTATGCAAGAGAAAATAATATCCCATTCTTCGGGATTTGTTTGGGATTGCAATGTGCTGTAATTGAATTTGCCAGAAATGTCTGCGGAATTAAAAAAGCCAACAGCTCTGAATTTAAAAAGAATAAATTCTCTGTTATTGATCTTATGTCTGAACAGAAAAATATAAAAAATATGGGCGCGACAATGAGGCTCGGTGCTTATCCTTGTATTGTTCAGGAAAATACTAAAGCAAGAAAAGCTTATAAAACTGATTTTATTTCGGAAAGACACAGACACAGATTTGAAGTAAATAATAAATACAGAAATATTTTATCAGAGCATGGAATGGTTTTCAGCGGTGTTTCACCGGATAGAGAACTTGTTGAAATTATTGAATTACCGGATCATCCATGGTTTTTAGGATGCCAATTTCATCCCGAATTAAAATCACGCGCAACAAAAGCTCATCCTTTATTTAGGGAGTTTGTTAAAGCTTCTTTACAATATGATCATAATAAGGAAAATAATACACAAAATGCAGAATAATTTTCCCACAAATTTCATTATTGAAAGAAGATTTCGCTTTCTAAGTAAAGTTATTTTTTCCGCATTATTTTTAGTCTTAATCAGCAATTCTTTAGAACTGCACGCACAAAGAAATATTGATAATCTTGTTCTAAAAGGTTTGGATGATGCATATAATTTTAATTGGACAAAAGCAGAAAATGTTTTTCAAAATATAATTGATAAATATCCTGAAGATCCAAGAGGTTATCATTATAAAGCCAGAGTTTATGCGTGGTATTATTTAAGCAGTAAAAAAGACAGCGCTTATCAGAATTTTGTAGACTTTTCTGATACTACAATTGATAAAGCAAATGCTTTGCTGGAAAAAAATCCCGAGGATAAAAATACTCTTTATATTTTAGGTTCAGCTTATACTTACAGAGCAATTGTTTTTGCAAAAGCAGAAAGTTATCTGGATGCAATTTGGGCAAGTAAAAAATCGGAATCTTATTTAAGTGAAGCATTAAAAACAGATTCTACAATTTATGATGCTTATTTAGGTTTAGGACTTTACAACTTTGCCGTCGGTCAAATTCCATCCGCATTTAAATGGGCGTTAAATTTAGCCGGAATAAACGGAAATGAAAAGGATGGTTTAAGTTATTTAAAAATTGCTGCAAAGCGCGGAACATTTGCTAAAGTTGAAGCTCAATATTATTTATCTCAGATTCTTTCCGAAGTTCAATTTGATTATAATTTAGCCGGAACATATTTAAAAAATTTAATTCAAAAATATCCTGCTAATCTTTTATTTAATTATTCTTATTCAGTTTTAAAATTAAAACAAAAAGATCTGAATACTTCCGAGAAAATTTTAAGAAAAATAATTGTAAAAAATAATCCTGATTTCATTCAGATTATTTCTTTTTCCAACTTTTTAATTGGAGATATTTTTTACAGAAGAAATGAGTTCGATTCTGCTGAAGTTTATTATTTAGACTTCCTAACCACTACTCCGGATAAAGATTATAAAGGCATTGCTTCTTACAGACTCGCTGTTTGTTATGAAATTACAGGCAATAGACAATTAGCAGAAATTTATTTTAATCAAGCTCAAAAAGGGAACATGGATATTGAAGATGATATTTATGCGAAGAGAAAAGGTGAATTATATTCTAAAAGAGCTATATCGCCGAATGAAATATCCATAATAAAATATCATAATGATATTGAAGCTGGAAAATACAAACTTGCTTATGATTCGCTTCTTACTATGTTGGACAAAATTAAATCAAAAAACTTAAAAGGAGAAGTTTATTATTATTTAGCTGAAGCTTCATTTAATTTAGGTAATTACAAAGAATCAATTTCTTATGTTGATTCAACATTAAGAGTTGATAGTTCAAATGAAAAATGGGTTAAACCATTTGCAAGTTATTATGGCGCATTATCCAGTAAAAAACTTTCCGATTCAACTGCTGTTTCAGAATTTGTGGAAAAAGCAGAAGATTACAATGATTTTGATTATCAAAATAAATTAAAAAATATGCTTGAAGCAATTCAATACCGGGAATAACTTATCTATTTTTTACTGCAATCTTCTTACTTATATTAATTTTAGATTCTAAATTTATTTCATTTTTAAAACCCAAAGTGAAAATAATTTCTTATAAATTTATATTGACGCTTTTAGCTGTCGTTATTTGTTTTCAAACTAAAAACTTAGGACAGCAGCAAAATCAAAATAATATTGTTACAGAAGGATTATATTTCCCATCCATAACGCCGGGAACACATTTGTAAAAGTTCTTGTAATCTTTACGGAATTTCCTGATGATGATTTTAATCCTAATTTTGAACAATGGCAAAAAGGATCCGCACCAAAATTTATGGGAGATAAATTTATTGATTCAACTCTAAACGAAAATTCAAACAAGGGTAATATTACGCAATTCTTTAGAGCAATGTCTTTAAATAAATTTAATGTAATTGGAAAAACCATTTATGTTAAAACTCCTCATAAAAGGAAATGGTATTTAGATAATAAAAAAAACAGAACGTTTATTAATGCTGATATAATTTCAGAAGTAGATTCATCAATCGACTTTAAAGATTATGATAACTGGACAATTAAAGGAAGAAATAATTTTATCTTTTCTCCCGATGGTAAAGTTGATATGATCTGGATTATTTTCAGAAATATTGCAAATGATATGGAAGATCCCGGAAAAACAGCTGCTGGTTTAGGATTTGCGACTTACTTAAGTAAAGATAATATTCAAAAATGGTCAGGAGAAGCTTCTCTAGGTTATGGATTTCCAATTAAAGTTGATTCCGAAAAGATGAACTGTTGATATGGGATTTGAAAATGGTTCGGGATTAAATATTATGGAAGGTTATAACGGTGTTAAAAAAGTAAAAAATCTTTGTATTCATGAATTCGGACATCATCTTTTAGGCAACAATGGAATGCACGGCGGTTTAGGCTTTTGGGCAATAATGGCTGGTTACGGTTCAAGAAGCAACTGTGCAAATTCATTTGAAAGAGTTCGTTTAGGCTGGACAAATGTAATCAATCTTGATACATTAATTACAGATACAATTTCAATTAGTGATTATGTTACAACCGGAGAATGTTTAAAAATTTCTCTTCCAAATACGCAGCCAAAAGAATATTATCTTTTGGAAAATCATCAGAATATTTCTCCTTTTGATATTACGAACGGAAAGGGAAACGGAAAAGGTTTATATATTATTCATCAAACCGGACCTTATAATTCTAATTTGAATCTTGTTTCTGCAAATGGAAAATGGCAGTGGAAGTTTGATCATAAAATTGCAAATCCGTGGGGCTCAGGAGAAATTCCGGTTCTTGAAAGAACTACACCTGATCCAATAAACGGATATTTTGATAATCAGAGAATTCCATATTTTGATTCAACAGAAAATAAAAATGAATCTTCTTTAGTTTATGCTTATTTTGATCCATTTACAAAAAAAGATACAATCAATCCTTTGTTCAGTGGAATTGGTAAAGATCAATTTAACCTTGAAAACAATAATGTGATAAGTCCATGGAGTAATCCTAGAGTTTTAAATTCAAATCATTCGGTAAGTAATCTGGCAATTGAAGTTTTAAGTGATTCAAACGGAATTATAAAAATAAAATGGAGAAAAGGAGAAAATCTTTATAATGATTTTCCCCCTTCAAAACCGCTCGGTTTGAAAGCTGTAATTACAAAAGAAAAAAATATAAAATTAAAATTTTTCCAGGATGACGAACCGAATATAAAATATTATGAAATATTTAGAAAAGCTCGAATTGATTCTGAATTTAAATTTATTGCTAAAATAAAAAATGAAAACATAAATAAAACTGAAACAGAATTATCCTGGATTGATAAAAATTTTAAAAATACCTCAGGATTACTTTTATATAAAGTTCGGGCTGTAAATGATAAAAATATAAAATCTGTTTTTTCAGACGAATGTAAATTTCAGATTGATGAAAATAGATCTATAAAAAAATAAAAGATTAAAAAAAATTAAATATTTTCATAAGTCTTTTTTATTAATATATTTTATCAAAATCAAAATAAGACAAGTCATTTTTTCATACTTTAGAAATAACTAATTTTCTAATTAGTAAAAATTATTAGTATTTATAGTCAATTCATGCCATCTTTAATTGACAATTTTTCAGTATTTGACTAATTTTGGACAATTTTAAAGATAGATTATTTTGAATATAGCTGTATTTGTTTCCGGCAGAGGTTCAAATCTTCAAGCAATATTAGATTCCAAGGATTTAGAGCATATTGTAGAAGTTAAAGCTGTGGTTAGCGATAAAATTGAGTGTGCGGCTTTTGAAATAGCGAAAAGATTTTTAATTCCAACCTATTCTATAGGCAAAAAAGATGGTTGTATTAGCTATCAAGACCTTTCCAAAATTTTTTCTTCTAAAAGTATTGATCTAATAGTGCTTGCTGGGTTTTTGAAACTAATACCGGTTGATTTTATTTCTTCTTATAAGAATAAAATTATAAATATACATCCTGCACTTCTGCCTTCATTCGGTGGAAAAGGAATGTACGGAATGAATGTTCATAAATCTGTCTTTGAAACTTCTGCAAAGGTTTCCGGACCGACTGTACATTTTGTTGATGAAACTTTTGATACCGGAAAAATAATTGCACAAAAGTGCATTGATATTTCTAAAGTAAAATCGCCGGAAGAAATAGCAGAGTTGGTTCTTAAAGAAGAACATAAAATTTTACCTTTTGTAGTTAAAAAATTTGCGGAAAATAAAATTAAAAATCTGAATGGTAGAATTATAATTGAAAGTTAATTTATTGTAAAATCTAAAAATCACAGGTAGTAAATTTTGAAAAAACTTGCGTTGCTTAGTGTATCTGATAAAAAAGGGATTGTAGAATTAGCAAAGGATTTGGTTGAATTAGATTATCAAATAATTGCAACCGGTAATACGGCAAAAATGATTTCGAATTCCGGAATTGAAGTTACGGAAATAAGTTCCTTAACAGGATTCCCGGAAATTTTTGAGGGAAGAGTAAAAACTTTAAATCCAAAAATTTTCGGCGGAATTTTATTCAGAAGAGATAATGAAGAAGATAAAAAAGAAGCAGAACAAAATGAAATAACTCCAATTGATATTGTTTGTGTAAATCTTTATCCTTTCGTGAAAACCACAGAAAATCCAAATTCAACTTTGGATGATATAATCGAAAATATTGATATCGGCGGACCAAGCTTGATAAGAGCTTCTGCAAAAAATTATAAATTCGTTTCAGTTCTTACAAATCCCGAACAATACAGTGAATTTGTAAAGCAATTAAAAGAAGATAAGATCACCGAAGAAACAAGAAAGAATCTAGCGGTAGAAGCTTTTTCTCACACAGCAAATTATGATACTCATATTGCAAATTATCTTGAAAAGAAATTTGAAATAGAACCAAATTATTTTAGGGTAAATTATAAAAAAGAAACTTCACTTCGATACGGAGAAAATCCTCATCAGAATGGATATATATTTGGTAAATTTAGCGATTACTTTGAAGTTTTTCATGGAAAAGAATTATCTTACAACAATATTTTGGATTTAATTGCAGCAGTTGAACTTGTAGAGGATTTAGGTAAAAATTCTTGTACAATTATCAAACATCAAAATCCGGCAGGAGCTGCAAAAGGAACCGATTCTTACGACGCTTATGTGAAAGCATTAAAGTGCGATCCGGTTTCTGCATTCGGTGGAATTGTAACTTTTACTTCGATTGTTGATGAAAAAATTGCTGAAAAATTAAATGAAATTTTCCTTGAAATTATTTCCGCTCCCGAATATACCGAAGGAGCTATCGAAATTTTAAAGAAAAAGAAAAATCGTAGATTGTTAAAACAATTGAAATCTGTTAGAGCAGATGGCATGAATTTTAGAAATATTCCTGGCGGAGTTATTGTCCAGGATGCGGATAGACTTGGTTTAATCGAAAACGATATTAAAACCGCAACTGATAAAACAACCAACAAAAGAAGAATTGGAAGATTTGTATTTTGCATGGATAGTTGCTAAACATACAAAATCAAATTCAATTGTTTTTGTAAAAGATAAAACAACGGTTGGTGTCGGTGCAGGACAAATGTCGCGTTTGGATTCTGCTAAAATTGCTTACATGAAAGCAAAAGAACATGGATTGGATTTAAAAGGATCTGTTGCTGCATCAGATGCATTTTTTCCTTTTCCGGATACATTATTGGAGATCATAAAATATGGTGCTGTTTCCGTAATTCAGCCTGGCGGTTCAGTAAGAGATGCAGAAGTTATTGAAGCCGCTAATAAAAATAATATTTCGATGGTATTTACCGGAATTAGGCACTTTAAACATTAAGAGGTTAAATGGGAATTTTTGATTTCATTTCAGCAGATATTGCTATCGATCTTGGTACTGCTAACACATTAATTTATGTTAAAGGTAAAGGAATAGTATTAAACGAACCTTCGATCGTAGCATTCGACAAAAACACAAAAAAAATTATTGCTCTTGGAAATAAAGCCAAAGAAATGCAGGGACGCGAACATAAAGAAATAAGAGTGACTCGTCCAATGCGCGATGGAGTAATTGCTGATTTTGAGATCGCAGAAGGAATGATAAGAGCTTTTATAAAACGTGTAAGAGCAGGAATGTTTTCTGCAAGAAGAATTGTAGTTGCGGTTCCTAGCGGAGTTACCGAAGTTGAAAAAAGAGCTGTAAGAGACAGCGCCGAACATGCCGGGGCAAAAGAAGTACATTTAATTGCGGAACCAATGTCTGCTGCAATCGGAATTGGTATTGATGTTGAAGCTCCCGTCGGAAACATGATTATTGACATCGGCGGCGGAACTACCGAAATTGCAGTAATTGCATTATCCGGAATTGTTAATGAAGAATCAATTCGTATTGCCGGTGATGAAATGAACTATGCAATTATGCAGTACTTCAAAAAAAATCATAATATTTTAATTGGAGAAAGAACTGCAGAAGCAATTAAATGCGAAGTTGGTTCAGCGGTTCCTTTAAAGGAAGAAATAACAATTCAGGTAAAAGGAAGAGATTTAGTCGGTGGAATTCCAAAAACAACCGAAGTCAGTTCTGTTGAAATAAGAGAAGCATTAAACGAAGCAGTTGTACAAATTGTTGATGCAGTTAGACAATCATTGGAACGAACACCGCCGGAACTTTCTGCAGATATTTTGGATAGAGGAGTAATGATTACAGGCGGCGGCGCACTCTTAAAGGGTTTGGATGAGAGAATTAGAATGGAAACCAATTTACCTGTTCACGTTGCTGAAGATCCTTTAACGGCAGTTGTTAGAGGCGCTGGAAAAGTCATTGATAATTTAAATCATTATTCCAAAGTTTTAATTCGAAATAGAAGATATTAATGTTTAGAATAAAATAAATTAATGATAAGAGTAATTTTAAAGCTATGGGAAAGCACTAAGGAATACTTAATCCTAATCCTTTTACTTGTCATCAGTCTTATCACTTTATCTCAAAACCAAAATTCAGAAGTTAAAAAAGTCAGATCAGTTGCATTCGGTGCATTTGCTTCAATAACTTCAGTTGTATCGGATGTTATTAATATAACCAAAGTTAAAAGTGAAAATGAAAGACTTAGAGAAATAAATGCGGAACTAATGCTGAAAGTCAATAAGCTAAGACAATATGCAATTGAAAACTCTGAGTTAAAAGGACTTTTAGCATTTAAAGATTCATCAAAATATCCTTTACTACCTGCAACAATAGTTTCAAAGTCTTTATCTAAATCTCAAAATACAATTACAATTAATTCCGGGGATTTAAATGGAGTAAAACCCGGAATGCCGGTTATAAATGATCAGGGCTTAATTGGAGTAGTTTATTCTACTTCTGATAATTACTCAATTGTTAGAACTTTGCACAATATTGATCTTAAACTCACTGTAAAAGATGAACGCAGCAGATTTGATGCTGTAATGAAATGGAATGGTGAAAATCTTGTAATGATAAATGTTCCCAAAACTTATGATGTAGAAAAAGGAGATAGAATTATTACTTCTGAAATAAGTACAATTGTCCCTGTTCCGCTTCCTGTAGGGCTTGTGACCGGATTAAGCAAAGTAGAAACCGGGATATTTAATGAAGTTACTGTAAAACCTTTTGTAGATTTTAACCGGATGGAAAATGTTTTTGTACTTGGGATAGTTGAAAGCAAAGAAAAAAATAATCTGGAATTAAATTTTTATAACAGAAAGTAAGGATGAAAGCTCAATATATTTATTCTATCCTTTTATTCTTCCCGGTTCTTGTTTTGCAAACAACAATTGTTCCTTTAATAGCTGTAAGAGGAATCGCTCCAGATTTAATTGTGATACTTTTAGTTTTTTATGCAATAAGCAATGGACAAATTTACGGAACTGTTTTGGGATTTGTTTATGGTTTTCTTTTTGATTTAATAACCGGTAGTTTACTAGGCAGCGCCATGTTATCTAAAACATTGAGTGGATTTATTGCGGGATATTTTTCAAATGAAAACAAAAAAGAAACATATTTAACTACTTATATGTTTTCATTAATTGTCCTTTTATGCGCTGTTGTCGATTCGGTGGTTTATTCATTTTTTTCAACTTCCGATTTAACTAGAAATATATTACTTTTATTTTTTGAACAGGGAATGCTGCCTGGTTTGTATACGGCGGTGGTAAGTATTTTAGTTACATTTTTTATACCTAAAAGGCAGATGTTTTGAGAACAGAGAACTTTGCTTCTTTTCAAAGAAAATCAGTTGTTTATGGTATTTTAACAATATCATTTGCCATTCTTGTATTTCGGTTATTTCAAATGCAGATAGTTGAGCAGAAAAGTTATAACACTAAGTCTGCAAATAACAGCATTAAATCTGTCGAACAAACTCCGCTTAGAGGTATTTTTTATGATAGGAACGGTAAAGTACTTGTAAGCAACATACCTGCTTATACTTTAAGAATTACTCCTGCCAATTATGATAAAAAATTAAACAGAATTTTAGAAACTGTAATCGGAGAAGATTCAGGATATATAAATAAAATTCTTTATAATAATCGGATTTATTCCAAGTATGTTCCTGTTAGAATAAAACGTGGAATAGATTTTAAAGTTGTTTCCTGGCTTGAAGAAAATTCAGAGTATCTTCCCGGAGTTGATTATATAGTTGATATGCAGAGGGGTTATCCTGCAGGTGTTATGGGCTCTCACATGTTCGGCTATACAAAAGAAATATCTCCGCAATTATTAGAAAAAGATAAGGATTACTATAACCCCGGTGATTATATCGGTTATACTGGTTTGGAAAAAAACTATGAAAAACTTCTGCGGGGTGATAAAGGCTACGACTTTGTATTGGTCGATTCTAAACGAAAAGAGATTGGAAAATTTAATAACGGAATGAATGATGTTCCTTCTATAAAAGGGAAAGATCTTGTTTTGTCAATTGATGCCGGTGTTCAAAAAGTTGCTGAGGATGCTATGAAAGGACTTAAAGGTGCTGTTGTTGCAATTGAACCGAAAACCGGCGAAGTGCTGGCTTTAGTAAGTGCACCGGAATATGATTTGAATGAATTCTCTTATGTGACATCAAAAGATTTTTTAACAAAATTATATAATGATCCTGAAAAACCCATGTTCAACAGAGCCACAATGTCCTTAAAACCTCCGGGCTCAACATTTAAAATTTTGTCGGCTATAGCCGGCCTGGATATGGGTGTAATTACAACTAAAACCACATTTTACTGTGCAGGCGGATTTACTTACGGAAGATTTTTTAAGTGTCATGGAGTTCATGGTTCAATAAATGTCGTTCATGCAATTGAAAAATCATGCAATACTTATTTTTATAATTTGATATTTAAACTCGGCCTTGATAATTGGGCTGCTTATGCAAGAAGATTCGGCTTCGGTAAAGATACTGGAATTGATATTGGTGAAGAAAGTCCGGGAATTGTCCCTGATACAAAATATTATGAAAAATTATACGGACCTAAATGGCCGAGAAGCATTATGGCAAGTTTGGGAATTGGACAAGGAGAATTAAGTGTTACTCCAATTCAGCTTGCACAATACTGCGCATTAATAGCAAATGACGGCGTAACTTATACACCTCATGTTGTAAAAGGATATATCGACAGTAAAACAAATCATTTAGTTCCTTTTAAATTTAAAGAGATTAATACACACGTTAGTAAAAAAATATTTGACATTGTTAAAGAAGGAATGTTTCTGGTTGTTAATGGAGCGGGTACTGCAACCAATATTAAAATGAACGAAATTAAAATTGCAGGCAAAACCGGGACGGCTCAAAATCCTCATGGAAAGGATCATTCGTTATTTATAGCTTTTGCTCCTTTTGATAATCCTCAGATTGCAATAGCAGTTATCGTAGAAAATGTAGGATTTGGTTCAACATATGCAGCTCCAATTGCTCAAAAAATGATAAAAGAATATTTACTAAAAGAAAATAATGAATTACCGCAAAAATTAGTTAAGAATAAAGATAATAAAGAATTAAGAGCTTCACTTGAGAATTGATTACAAATTAGGCGATAAATTTGATTTTGGATTGTTTCTTTCTGCAGTTGCATTAATTTGCATAGGCTTGGCAGCAATTTACAGTGCAACATATAATAATCCTGCCGCTCATGGAAATTTTGAAAAACAATTAATTTGGGGTTTCATATCATTAATAATATTCTTTGTTATTTATTCCTTACCTACGAATACTTTTAAGATTGCTGCAATACCAGTTTACTTATTCTCACTTCTTTTATTGATTTTTGTTCTCGTTGCCGGCAGAAGAATTTCCGGTGCAAGAAGCTGGCTAGAGTTAGGGTCTGCGGGCTTTCAGCCTTCAGAATTTGCAAAACTCGGTACAATATTAATGCTTGCGTACTTTTTGAGTAAAACAAATACTAATATCGAAACTTTTAAAGATATAGTTTTGTCATTGTTTATAGGTTTACTTCCTGTTGCTTTAATTTTACTTGAACCCGATATGGGAACAGCTATAGTTTATTTAGTATTGATCCTTACTTTGATTTTCTGGAAAGGAATAAGTTTATTCGGATTATTTATTGTACTTTCTCCTGCATTTGTAGCCGTTTCTTCTTTGTTCGGAACTTTTTATTTTCTTGCTGCTGTAATTTTAGTTTTTGTTGCTTTAATCCTATTTAAAAAGATTTGATTTTCAGCGGCTCTATTTTTGCATTAAATATCGGCGCTGGATTTTTTGCAGATTATGTTTACAGAGCTTTAAGCCCTCATCAGCAAAACAGAATTCAATCATTTATAAATCCAATGGCTGATCCATTAGGGGCTGGATATAATGCAATACAAGCTAAAGTTGCAATTGGTTCGGGTGGTTTGTTGGGTAAAGGATTTTTAGAAGGGAACCAAACACAGCTTCAATATATACCCGAACAATGGACAGATTTTATTTATTGTGTTATTGGAGAAGAATTCGGATTTATAGGAAGTGTAATCACTCTTGCAATCTTTCTTTATCTTTTTATGAGAATTTTAAAAATTGCTTCTACTGCAAAAGATGAATTTCTTAGCCTTACTGTTATGGGAATTTTTTCTGTTTTCTTTGTTCACTTATTAATTAACATTGGTATGGTGATAGGAATTATGCCAGTAATCGGAATTCCTTTACCATTTGTTAGTTACGGCGGAAGTTCGCTGCTTGCTAATATGATTATGCTAGGAATAGTAGCAAACATTTATCGCACAAGAAAAGAATATACTTAATAGGAGATATACTTATTGATTCTTTCCGATAAAAAAATTTTAGAAGAAATTGAAAAAGGCAATATTGTTATTGATCCTTTTAAAAGAGATAATCTTGGAACAAATAGTTATGATGTTCATTTAGGAAAATGGCTGGCGGTTTATGAAAATGATATTCTCGATGCAAAAGCTCATAACAAAATTAAAAAATTCGAAATTCCGGACGAAGGTTTTATTCTTCTACCTTCAAAATTATATTTGGGTGTTACTAAGGAATATACAGAAACAAGGAATTATGTCCCTTTTGTTGAAGGAAAATCTTCAATTGGAAGATTGGGAATTGATATTCATTCAACTGCCGGGAAAGGTGACGCCGGTTTTTGTAATACCTGGACATTGGAGATTTCTGTAAAACAACCTGTAAGAATATACAAAGATATGCCCATCGGTCAGATTATTTATTTCCAAATGTTGGGTGATGTTGAAATTCCTTATAATTTAAAAAAGAATGCAAAATATAATGAACGTTCGGAGTTTCCGGTTGAATCAATGATGTATAAAAATTTTAAAGGTAAATGAAAACTGCTTCTGAAAAATTAATTTTAAAAAATAATGAATTCAAATTTATTTGCGTAGGTTTGGATACTGATATAAATAAAATTCCTGCTCATATTAAAAATTATAAAAATCCTATCCTTGAATTTAACAAGCAAATAATAGAATCTACAAAAGATATAACAGCAGCATATAAAATAAATTTTGCTTTTTATGAAAAGGATGGGAAAAGTGGTTTCGAAAATTTAGAAAAAACATTCTCTTTAATTCCGGATGATATTCTAGTAATAGCTGATGCTAAAAGGGGAGATATAGGTAATACTTCAAAAATGTATGCTCAATCTGTTTTCGAATATTTCAAATGCGATGCTATAACCGTCAACCCATATATGGGCACGGATTCAATAATGCCTTTTTTAGAATATGCAGAAAAATTAATTTTTATTTTAGCTTTAACTTCAAACCCCGGAAGCGGAGATTTTGAAAAGCTTGAACTAAAAGATGGCTCATTCTTGTTCCAATCAATTATAAGAAAAGTAAATGATTGGAATAAAAACAAAAATTGCGGATTGGTATTTGGAGCTACAAAAGCTGAAGATTTGATTTCTAATTTAAATATAATAAATGAATTACCTGTCCTGCTGCCTGGAGTTGGTGCACAAGGCGGCAGTTTGGAAGATGTTGTAAACGCATTCAAAAACTTTAATAGAAAAAATTATTTAGTTAATGTTAGCAGAGGAATAATATATAAATCAAACAATAAAGATTTTGATTTTGAAGCAAGAAATGAATTAATAAGATTAAATGATGTTGCAAAATCAATTATTGATAGATGAAACAATTAAGCCGGAATTTTATTCTTGTTTCATTTCTTGTTAAGTTATTAACACTTAATCATTATATTTAAGTAGCCGGGAACTAAATTAAAATTTAGTTTTCGAGATTAAAAAATAATTTGCGATACCTATTATGAACTGTCTATCTGGGGAATCTGGAACTACACACCGGTTTAAATGCACAACTGTATATTTATTACAAAATAAAATTCAATCAAAAATTTTTTCAAAATTATTAATTCAGTCATTATTGGTGACTTTTAACCTGTACTGCCTGCAGCATGCAGATAATCATCAATGGTTAAGGGATGGGTAAAATGATGGAAAAGCAGCAAAAAGTTCATGAAAAATTTTTATATGAAATTTGGAAAGCTCAAAACTTTGAAAAAAATCTTATTACTGCCGATGGACAAAAAATTGAAATAGTTGATGTCGGAATTGAGAATAAAGAATTAGGCGGTCCGGATTTTCTGAATGCCAGAATTAAAATCGGCAATATAACTTATAATGGTGATGTTGAAATCGACAGCTATCATTCTGATTGGAAGGCACATGGACACTATCTTAATAAAAAATATAACAGTGTAATATTGCACGCTACTTTAAATAATGAAACAAGACAACATTATGTGTTTACACAAGAAGGCAGAAAAGTACAATCAATTTCATTAGATACTTTTATTAAAAAGGACATAAAATCAAATATTCAGAAAGCGATTCTTAGTGAAAGAAAAAATAGAATTAATAGAATGCCTTGCAGTGAAGTGAATATTTTGGTGAATGAAAAAGAAAAACTTGATTTTTTAACATCACTTGGTGTCGAAAGATTTAAAAGTAAAAGTAACAAGATGCTTGAACGGTTGAAAGAAATAACATATCTAAATGAATTAAATTTAAAGGAACCTGTTGTTAGGTATGATCTTGACGAAAAATTTTATAACAGGAAATTTTCACATCTGGATTTTAATAAACCGGAACTCTGGTATCAATTATTTTTCGAGACTACGTTTGAGGCACTCGGTTATTCTAAAAATAAAGAGATTATGCATAAACTTGCAGAATCAATTGGAATTAAAATCATTTTGGAATTAGGTAGTAAAGAAAATTATATTAGTTATATCGAAGCCCTGCTTTTTAATGTAAGCGGGTTATTGCCTGAAACTCAAAATTTTCCGGATAATGAAACTGCTGAATATGTGAGAAACTTAGTTGAAAAATGGAGTGAGATTAAAAGCACTTACGATGGAAAAACTTTCTCAAACACTCAATGGCATTTTTTTAAATTAAGACCACAAAATTTCCCAACAATTAGAATAGCCGGCGGAACCAGGTTGTTAAACAGATTATTAAAAGAAAATATGTTTGCAAAAATGATCGAATTATTTGAAACTCCAAACAATTATAAAAAGCTTACTAATTCTTTGCGCAATTTTATAATTATTAGAGGTGAGGGTTTTTGGCACAATCATTATGTATTCGATCAGCCTTCCAAAATAGAAATTAAGTATTTTATTGGATTATCAAGAGCAGACGAAATAATTATTAATGTGCTGCTTCCGATTCTGTCAATTTATTTTGAAATTTTCGGGAAAAATGAAGCTGCCGCTAAAGTGTTGAAATTATATTTGAATTATTTCCAAAAAAGTGAAAATCATCTTGTCGATGAAGTGGCAACAACTTTAGCATTAGAAAATGCGTGGAAAAGAAGCGTACTTTATCAAGGAATGATTGAGTTGTTCAGGAATTACTGTTCCAAGGAAAAATGCCGTGAGTGCGCAATAGGGTCAAAAATATTTAATTAATTATTACTGGTTAATCTTTGAATATCATCTCTAAGTTTTGCTGCTCTTTCATATTCTTCAGCTTCAATTGCCTCACGAAGTTTATTTTGTAATGCAGCTATTTTTGCTTCTTTTGTTTTAGGTTTTGATTCGTTCGTTTCATTCGCTTCTTCATTTAATGCCTCTTCTTTTTCCCCTTCTTCCGATGGTGTAAAAGCTGCAGCTTCCATAACAATTTCCGAAACATAAATAGGTGCTTGTGCTCTTACAGCCAATGCAATTGCATCGCTCGGCCTGGCATCTATTTCATTTGTCAGGCTCGAGACTTCCAAAATTATTTTTGCATAGAAAGTATTTTCTCTTAATTCATCGATAAGTACTTCCATGACCAATGCACCTAAATTATCAGTAATTTGTTTCATCAAATCATGAGTCAAAGGCCTTGGCGGTTTAATTCCCTCTATTTCCAAAGCAATTGCTTGAGCTTCAAATGCCCCGATAATAATTGGTAATCTTCTGCTCCCATTAATTTCTTTTAAAAGAATTGCATATGCTCCGCCTGTGGACGGGCTGGAAGATAAACCTAATATTTCACATTGTACTTTTTGCAAAAATCAGCTCCAAATCGTTAAGATTTTATCTTTTTAATTTCTTCGGTTAAAACCGGTAAAACTTCAAATACATCTCCGGCAATTCCATAATCAGCAATAGTAAATATAGGTGCATCTTTATCTTTATTTATAGCAACAATATATTTAGAAGAAGACATACCTGCAAGATGCTGAATAGCGCCTGAAATTCCACATGCAACGTATAGACTTGGTGAAACAGTTTTCCCTGTTTGACCAACCTGTTCGCGGTGAGGTCTCCATCCCGCATCAACGACAGCTCTTGAAGCACCTACAGCTGCACCTAAAACATCTGCTAATTCTTCAACCAATTTAAAATTTTCTGCAGCTTTTAAACCTCTTCCGCCTGAAACTATTATATCAGCTTCGGCAACATCGAGTTTTCCTTCCGATTTTTTAATTTCAACTACTCTGGTCTTTAAATTTGGTGAACTTACTTCCTTAGTTTCTATTTCGGGATTACCGGCTTCGGAAGGTTCAGCTTTAAATACATTCGGCCTAATTGTTATAACTTTTTTCTGACAATTTTCTTTAACATCCAGTAAAGCTTTCCCGGCATAAATTGGACGTGTAGCGATTAAATCACCAGATTCAACTTTTAATTCTGTACAGTCAATTAAACAGCCTGCATTTAATTTAGCAGCTATTCTTGGCGCTAAATCTCTTCCCAGTGCAGTATTTGCAAAAATTAAATAATCTGCATCTGTACTTTTTGCATAATCTAAAACAATATCTTTATAAGCTGATGGTGAATAATTTGTAAGATCGGGATTTTTAAAATGCACAATTTTATTTATTCCGTATTTAGAAATTTCATTTAAATTTTCAACTTCGTTTCCAATAACAACGGCTTCGCATTCATAATTTAGATCTTTTGCTAATTTAGCTGCTGTGCTGACTGCCTCGTATGAAGCTTTTTTTAATTTGTTTTCTCTTTGTTCTAATATTGCTAAAATTTTGTTTGCCATTTAAAACCTCTAGATTACTTTTGCTTCTTCTCTTAAAAGTTTAACTAATTCCGGTACTGCGGAAGCATCTGTTCCGAGTATCCGTCCGGGTTGTTTAGGAGCCGGTTTATGCATTTTGAGAACTTCGGTAAAATTCTCTGCAGTTACCGCCGGTTTTTCTTCGATTGTTTTTTTCTTTGCTGCCATTATACCTTTAAGCGAAGCATAACGCGGTTCATTTAATCCTTTTTGAGCAGTGATTACAACAGGTAGTTCTGTTTCGACAACTTCTCTGCCGCCTTCAATTTCTCTCTCTGCCGTAACTTTATTTCCTTCTAATTTCAAATCAACAACAACAGTAACGCAGCTATAATCAAGTAATTCTGCAGTAATTTGTCCGACAATAGAATTATCATAATCCACAGATTGTTTTCCGCAGAAGACTATTTCGCAATTCTGCGCTTTAATTTCTTCTGCCAAAGCTTTTGCAACACTAAACGAATCTCTGGGATTATCATCTTTTAATAAAACTGCTTTGTCTGCTCCCATAGCAAGAGCTTTTTTTATGGTTTCCTTATTATTATCGTTTCCAACACTAATTACAACAACTTCGCTGTCGCCGCCGATTTTTTCTTTAGTCTTTAAAGCTTCTTCAACTGCAAATTCATCATAAGGATTTATTATGAATGTAACACCGTTAGGATCGATAGTTTTTCCGTCTGAACCGACATTAACTTTGGTAGCAGTGTCCGGAACATGACTGACACATACTGCTATTTTCATTGAACCTCCATTAAATTCTTTATTTTCTTAAAAAAATATAAACATACCCTATTATAAAATCAAACAGGGTAATCCTACTGTGAATCATGTCATTATAAATAATGCATATTTCTCTTTAATTTTTTCTATCATTTTCATAAGTTTTAACTATGGAAAAGGAACTTCAACATAAACCTGAAATAGATATATTAGAAGACGAAGAAACTTCTATTGGATTAGTAAGCAAAGTGATATTATATAATGATGATTGGCATACATTTGAAGAAGTTATTATTCAATTAATCAAAGCAATTAGCTGTACTTTTGAACAAGCTAGAAGTTTTGCATTTGAAGTTCATGTTAAAGGAAAGTCGATTGTTTTTAACGGACCGATGAACGATTGTATAAAGGTTTCTTCGGTTTTAGAAGAAATTGCACTGAACACTCAAATTGTTACTTAATTTCTTTTTATTTGAGCCAATCTAATTAAACTAATTACATCACGTACATTTCTTTATTCATTGTAAATACTGCTTCAATTAAATATATTTATTGTCTTTATAAAAATTTACAAGGAACCGAAGTGGATAAAAACATTAGAGAAGGTTTGAGAAATATTGCGATAATCGCTCACGTAGACCATGGTAAAACTACTTTAGTGGATTATATGTTAAAACAAACCGGAGCATGGAGGGAAAACCAGCATGTAGATAAACGCGTTATGGATTCTAATGCTTTGGAAAAGGAAAGAGGAATTACAATCCTAGCTAAAAACCTCAGTGTTAACTTTAAAAATATAAAAATAAATATTATTGATACTCCAGGCCATGCAGATTTCGGCGGAGAAGTTGAAAGAACATTAAAAATGGTTGACGGAGTTTTATTATTAGTGGATGCTGCAGAAGGTCCGCTTCCCCAAACTAAATTTGTACTTAAAAAATCACTGGACCTCGGCTTAAAACCAATTGTTGTAATTAATAAAATCGATAGAAAAGATGCTCGACCTAATGAAGTTTTAAATGAAATTTTTGATTTGATGGTTTCTTTAGGAGCAAACGAAGAACAATTGGATTTTCCATTTGTCTATGCAATTGCAAAACAGGGTATTGCAAAATTAAATTTAGAGGATGAAAGTGATTCTTTGATGCCTCTTTTTGAATTAATTGTAAATAAGATTCCTGCACCGGAAGCAAAATTTGATGAACCTTTCAGAATGTTGATTTCAGCAATTGATTATAACGATTATTTAGGTCGAATTGGAATTGGTAAAATTTACAGCGGTTCTATTAAAACCGGCGACAATATTGTTTTAGTTACCAAAGAGGGTAAAAAGATAAATTCAAAAATTTCAAAATTATATTTGTTCGAAAATATAAAAAGAATAGAAGCTGATGAAATTACTGCCGGAGATATCGGTGCAATTGCCGGTTTGGAAGATGTTGATATTGGCGATACTCTTGCAAGTCCGAAAAATCCGGAATCATTGCCGTTTGTTGCAATTGACGAACCGACAATAACCATGAACTTCCTAGTAAATAATTCTCCGTTTGCCGGCAAAGAAGGTAAGTATGTTACAACGAGAAATTTAAGCGAAAGACTTTCTAAAGAATTAAAATCTAATGTTAGTTTAAAAGTTGAAATAACCGATTCTCCCGATGTTTTTAAAGTAAGCGGTAGAGGCGAACTGCATCTTGCAATCTTAATTGAAAATATGAGACGAGAAAGTTACGAACTTCAAGTTAGCAAACCGAATGTAATTACTAAAAAAATAAATGATGTTTTATCCGAACCTGTTGAACATGTTATTATTGATGTGCCCGAAGAATTTGTTGGAATTGTTATAGAAAAACTCGGACAAAGAAAAGCCGAAATGAAAAACATGATTACTTTTAATGAAAATACCCGGCTCGAGTTTATAATTCCGTCCAGAGGATTAATAGGGTACAGAGCAGAATTTATGACTGATACTAAGGGTACCGGAATTCTGCATCATAACTTTCATGCTTATGAACCTTTCAAAGGTGAAATTGTAAGCAGACAAAGAGGCGCCTTAGTTGCTATGGAAAACGGTGTTGCTTCTGCTTATGCAATGTTTAAGCTTCAGGAAAGAGCAGTATTTTTTATTGATCCGGGGACGAAAGTTTATGAAGGAATGGTTGTCGGTGAAAATTCAAGAAGCAATGATATGCAGGTTAATGTTACTAAAACAAAACAGTTGACAAATATGCGTGCTTCCGGCGCCGATGAAGCAATCAGACTGGAACCTGCAAGAATTTTAACTTTAGAGCAAGCAATTGAATGGATAACTGATGACGAATATGTTGAAATTACTCCTGAAAATATTCGAATAAGAAAAAAATATTTAACCGATATGGATAGGAAACAAGCAAGATTAGCTGAAAAACAAAAAGAAACGGAGACAGTTTAATTTTGATAAACTTCGAATTAAGGCAGTTTAATAACTGCCTTTTTTGTTTAATTAGGTAACAAAAATTTTACCGGAGATTAGTAACACTTCAAAGTAAATTATTTTTCATATATTTAAAATCATTATTTTCTATAAGATTATGCGGAGGTAAATTAAATGTCTAAAGAAGCTATTCAAGGATTAAAACCGGAAATTTTATGGCAAAGATTTTACGAAATTTCTCAAGTTCCAAGACCTTCCAAAAAAGAGGGTAAAATTATTGAACATATGAGAAAATTATTAAAAGAATTAGGATTAGAATATAAAGAAGATAAAGTGGGCAATATTGTTGCAAAAGTTCCAGCAACAAAAGGTTATGAAAATGCTCCGACTGTTATTCTTCAAGGTCATGTTGATATGGTTTGCGAAAAAAATAAATCAACAAAACATGATTTTGAAAATGATCCGATAAAATTACTTAGAGATGACGGTTGGATTACTGCAGACGGAACAACTCTTGGAAGCGATAACGGAATTGGAGTTGCAGCAGGTTTAGCTGTTGTAACTGATAAAGATGCTGTTCATGGTCCACTTGAAGTTTTAATGACAATTGATGAAGAAACAGGTTTAACAGGTGCAAATAATTTGGAACCTGGTTTTGTAACCGGAAAAATTCTTTTAAATATGGATTCGGAAGAAGACGGCGCATTTTATGTCGGCTGTGCAGGAGGACAGGATACTCTGGCTGAATTCAAGATTGAAGATGAAAGTGTTCCCAAAGATTATTCAGCTTATAATTTAGTCGTTACAGGATTAAAAGGCGGACACTCAGGTTTGGATATAAACACCGGTAGAGCAAATGCAATTAAATTACTGGGAAGAGTTTTAAATTCATTACTAAAGTTTGATATTAGAATTGCAGAAATTGAAGGTGGAAGTTTAAGAAATGCAATTCCAAGAGAAGCCGAAGCAGTTATTTATTTGAATCCTTCAAACGAAAAAGAAGTCGAAAATATAATTAATGATATGTTTGCTAAATTATTAAACGAATTTAAAACTGCTGACGGCGGATTGAAAATTAACTTTAACAAAACAGATGCAAATCATTCGAAAGTATTTACGAAAGATTTTAATAAAAAAATCATTAATACAATTTTAGCTTTACCTCACGGTGTAATTGCAATGAGTCAGGATATTTCTGATTTGGTTGAAACTTCAACTAATATTGCTACTATAAATACAAAAGACGGAATGTTGAAGTTTGGAACCAGCCAGAGAAGTTCAATTGCAAGCGCTAAAAATTATATAGCAAACAATGTTGTTTCTATATTTGAATTAGCTGGTGCTAAAGTTGAAACTTCCGACGGTTATCCGGGATGGAAACCTAATATGGATAGTAAAACTCTTAAAACCTCTAAAATGGTTTTTAAAAAATTATTTAATAAAGAACCTGAAATAAAAGCAATTCATGCCGGATTGGAATGCGGAATTCTGGAAAGCAAAAATCCCGGTTTGGATATGATTTCTTTCGGTCCGACAATTCAAGGTGCACATTCACCTGATGAAAGAGTAAATATAGAAACCGTTGAGAGATTTTATGAATTATTAAAAGGTATTCTTAAAAATCTGGCGGAAAATAAAAATTAAGGTAAGGACTAAGGCTCCATTCATTGGAGCCTTTAATCTAATCTTGTAAGACAGAATCCGAATTACACTTCTGACAATTACAAAACTCATAAATTTCTTCATATCCGTAATCTATTGTTAATTCCTCGCCGGCGCTAATGTCTCTATCTGCAGTTAAAAGTAAATATGTTTCATCACCGTCTAAAACATCACAGTTGTAGTCACAATTATGATTTATAAATTTAATTTTTTTTGTAACGGAGGTATCAATATAACAATCTTCGCCGTTGTAAAATATGTAAACATTATCTTCTTCGTCTTCCCTGCGCATACATTCATTACCGTCAATAACATCTCCGGTTATTTTCATGATGATTTCACCTTCTTTGATATCAACTGAAGTAAAAATTCCTGTTCCGTGTATATTAGAAGATTTTACATAAACTTTTTCATCCAGCAATTTTTCGTTTGTAGTCACTATAAGTTATTCTCCTTTTTTATCAATATATAATTGTAATAACTGATTTATAAATGAATATTTTGAAATTGGAAAACCGTATTTTTTATCCAATTCCAAATTATTGTTATCATTAATATGATTATAAATTTGTTTATCTTCCTGGTCAAAATATATTACTTCCCAAATTCCATATTTTTGTTTGTTCGAATCAATACTATACAAAGTTTTAGATTTATATATCTTTCCGTTTATATAATCAAACTTTAAAGGCGGATCATATTTTTGCATAACCCATACATCAAATTTTAAACCATGTGCTGTATCGAGCATTTCTGAATCATAAAAAATATTATCGTTATTTTTAGTATCAAGTTCCTTCCATATTGTTTGATCTGTTTGTGCAAATGTTATAATAGGTATAAGAATAAAACTCGCAGCTAAAAACAATTTTAAGTTCATATGTGCTTTTAATTAATAAATAACGGATGTGAAATTAGTAAAATATATTGAATGTTAAAATACACTAGATATAATTTATTTATTAAATGTGAATTGTTACATAACCGTGAAGTCAAATCAATAGAGAATAAAAATGAAATTTAGTTTAAAAGGAATTTGGAAATTTGTAGTAGAAGTAATTGAAAAATTTATCGATGATAAAGCTCCAAAGTTCGGAGCAGCACTTTCATTTTATACAATTTTTTCTTTAGCACCTTTATTAATGATTGTAATAGCAGTTGCCGGATTTATATTCGGTGAAGCTGCTGCCAAAGGAAGAATTGTAACCGAAATACAGGATATTATGGGAAGGGAAGGCGCTGTAATAATTCAAACAGCTTTAAAAAATGCTTCTTATAATCAAGGCGGAATAATCGCAGTTGTTATAAGTTTTGTGACAATATTAATCGGTTCTACAATTTTTTTCGTTGATATACAGGAAT
This sequence comes from uncultured Ignavibacteria bacterium, assembly GCA_963713505.1. Lineage (GTDB taxonomy): Bacteria > Bacteroidota > Ignavibacteria > Ignavibacteriales > Ignavibacteriaceae > CAVQMC01. Next base: position 376,371 of record CAVQMC010000011.1, read on the forward strand.
CACTGAATTTAATATGGAAAGTAAAACCAAAACCGGGAAGAGGAATTATTAAAGGATTTTTAAAGGACAGACTTATTTCTTTTATTATGGTTCTTTGTTCCGGGTTTCTATTATTAGTAACATTAATAATCAGTACAATAATTTCATCTATTAATAATTTTGTTAGCGAGCAGTTTTTTGAAGTACCTCTTTATGTTTTACAAGTTGTTAATATTATTATTTCGTTCGGAATTATTTTTGTCCTTTGCATGATGGTATTTAAATTTCTTCCCAATGTCCAAATAAAATGGAAACACGTTTGGGTTGGAGCTTTGGTGACTGCACTTTTATTCGGACTCGGAAAATATCTTATCGGACTTTATTTGGGAACAAGTTCGCTTAGTTCTACTTACGGAGCGGCTGGTTCTTTAGTAGTCTTTTTACTTTGGATTTATTATTCTTCTCAAATATTATTTCTAGGCGCAGAGTTCACTCAAGTTTATGCTGAAAAATACGGAGAGGGGATTAGGCCCGATGAAAAATTTACTAAATTTGATAATACTTCAAATGCAATTGAATCTTAATAATTCGGATTAATTGGGAGCCCTTCGGCTTTCATTATTTTTAATGCATTTGTAGTGGGACATGGACCAGATTGTAATTGATAATTAAAGATCATCTTATTTCCCGAAGTATCTTCTTTAAAGTGATAATTGGAAATGTTTTTTAATTCTTGCTCAAGGTTTACAAGTTCCAAATCATGAGTCGAAATCAAACCGACGCTGTTTAAGTTTACAATTGCTTTAATATATTCTTTGCTTCCTATTAATCTTTCTTTGTTGTTCGTACCTTTAAAAATTTCATCAATTAAATAAAATACGGGAGTTTCATCTTTTTTATTAATTTCTTCCAATAATTTTTTTAATCTTTTTACCTCTGCATAAAAATAAGAAATTCCGTCCGTTACAGAATCAGAAATTTTTATACATGAAAAAATTCTGAATAAGTTTGTTTCCAATATTTCCGCATTAACCGGAGCACCTGCATAAGCAAGAACTAAATTTGTCCCGATTGTTTTTAAAAATGTACTTTTACCCGACATATTAGAACCGGTAATTATAATTGCTTCGCCGACCTTATCTATTTTAAAATCATTGTGAACATTTTTGTTAAAAGGAATAAGCGGATGTCCGATTTTTTTAGCTGAAAATAGTTCAGAATCATTTTTATTTTTTAATTTGGGAAAATTATAATCCGGATTTAAATATGCAAACGAAGCTATTGAATTTAACGCTTCCAAATCATAAAATAAATCAAGCCAGGTTTTTAATCTTTTCGAAATTTTAATTTTTAACTTTTCTAATTTATAACTTATAAAAAAATCATAAGGAAAAATTATATTTACTATAAGCTCATAAAATGGATTTCGCTGGAAAGCTGCAGCATTTACAAGTCTTCTAATTTTCTTAAAATATTTTGAAGGATTTTCATCCGGCTGCCAAAATGGTTTGCATAAATTTTTTAGCTTAGAATTATTCTTGTACTTGTATGATTCAAGATAACTTAAAATTTTTGAAAACTTTCCTAATTCTTCTTCAACTTCTGTTGCTTTGTCAAAAAGCTCTTCAACCATCTTCTGATTATAGAAAAACATACCGACATAAATTAGAGCCGCAATTGTCCAATACGCTTTTATAATTCCGAATAAATTCAAAATTAATAAAATTATGCCTGCCGCAATAAGAAATGATGTTAATATCAAAACCTTTTTTATAGAATTTAAATCTGTTTCCGATTCTAAAGATTCTAATAATTTGTTTCCGCTGAGAGCTTTTTTAGAAATAAGATTCGCATACAATTTTATTTTATTTCTAAAAATATCCATTGGAATTAATTCCTTTAAAATACTTTGTCTTTCAAAAATTAATTCATTTGAAGGTCTTTCAGTTAAAAGCCATTGCCTTAATCTTTTGCCGCCTTCATCGGTTACAGTAGAATCAATTAGATGAAGAATAGAATAGTTGCCTGAGATATTCAAATCTCCGTCGAAAGGATGTGAAAAATCCGGATTTGGAAATTTTGGAGCTGGAAGTTTATCCCAATTAATTAAAGAGCGATTGAGAAGCTCTCTTTTTATTTTAATCCAAAGTATATTTTTCTTAATTCCAAGATCTAGTTTATTGTGAAAGTTCGTTAGAAATCCGAAGCAGATTATAAAAAGTGCAAGAAATAAATAAGCAGATATTCCTTTTATATAAAAGAATATTAAAAGAAAGCCTGTTAACCCGGTTAAAAACAATAACAGCCTGTAAATACTGAATGATCTGCTTTTCTTTTTTAGCCTTTCAAGACGGTTAATTAATCTTTCAATTTGAATTTCTAAGTTTTTATTTATCGTTTTTTTATCTGTCATTTATTTAGAAGTTTTGGTCAGTTTTTAAAAATATTAAATCAATTTTATATTAAATAAATGATTTATAATTTAAATATATCATTTTCTAAAGTAATATTTATTTTTGCCTGCAATAGTTGTTCTTTTGTATTAAATTTCATACTTACATAATAAATTGTTAGTGATTAATTTTTAAATAAGACTATTCTTAAATGAATTTATGTTTTGAAAATATTAAGGAACTTAAAGAATATATTGATATGAATCAGGATGCTTCATTTTATACTGATCCGGATTTTCAAATAAAATATTGGAATAAATCTTTTGAAAAAATGTATGAAATCGAAATAGAAAATTCTCTTGATATTATACCGTTGGAAAAGATTGATTTTAAGTATTCTAATAAAATTAAAAAAGAATTGGAATATGAGTTAGCTGAAAAATGTTTAATAAATCAGCAAGTTGAAAGAACAAATAAATTAGGTAAAAAAATATTAATTAATGAAACCATAATTTGCTTTAAAAACAAAAGCCAAAACTTAAACGGCTTTTTGTTCATTGATAAATATGATTTGGAAAAAACGTTATATGAAGAAAAGTTAGTTGAAACAAATGACTTTTTACATGCTGTATTTCAAGCAACACCTCTTGCAATAATTGCTTTGGATAAAGAGGGTAAAGTAACTCTATGGAATCCTGGTGCGGAGAAAATATTCGGATGGAGCGAATCGAAAGTTATAGGCAAGATACTGCCCTTTGTACCTAATGATAAAATGGATGAATTTAAATATCATATTGACTACGTGTTTAACGGAAAAGGTTTTATCGGAAAAAAACTTAAAAGAATTAATTCAAATAATGAAATCATTGATGTTAGTTTATCCACGGCACCTTTAAGAAATAGTAAAGGGGAAATTACAGGAATACTTTCCGTAATAGAAGATATTACTGAAAAACAAATTGCAGAAGACGCACTTAAAAAAAGTGAGGAACGGCATAGAATAATTTCTGAATTGACTTCTGACTTTGCATTTGCATATACAATTAACGAAGATGAGTCATCGACTGAAGATTGGTATACTGATGCGCTTCCTAAAATTACCGGTTATAGTTATGAAGAAGTTATTGCAGGAGGCGGTTGGAGATATGTTGTCCATCCCGATGATAAAATTTTGACTGATAAAAGAAAAGAAAACCTTCTCAACGGTAAATCCAACATAATGGAATTTAGAATTATAACCAGGGATAATAATATTAAATGGCTGAAAGAATATTGTTATTCCGAGTGGAGTTTTAAAGAAAACAGAGTCGTAAGGATTTTTGGTGCAGCTCAGGATATCACTAAACAAAAAAATGCGGAAGAGAAACTACATAAATCCAGAGAACAGTTAAGAAAACTTGCTTCTCATTTGGAACAGGTGAGAGAAAAAGAAAGAACCAGAATTTCGCGCGAATTACATGATGACCTCGGACAAATTTTAACGGCTTTAAAATTAGATCTTTCCGTAATTACAAAAAAACTTAATGCCGAAAACGAAACGATAGATTATAAAAAAGTTTCTTCTGAATTAAAATCTCTAAATGATATAATTGATGGTTTGATAAACAGAGTTAGAGAAATTTCTTCGGAACTAAGATCTCCGGTTTTAGAAGAATTAGGTCTTTATGAAGCAATTGAATGGCACATTAATAATTTTCAAAAAAGAAGCGGCATTCATTGTTACTTTAAATCAAATTTAATTGACAATAATTTAAACTCTGATATTGCCAATTGTCTGGTTAAAATAATGCAGGAAGCATTTACAAATATTTTAAGACATTCAAAAGCTAATTTTGTAAAAATTGAATTATTCAAGTTTAATGATAAAATTGATTTTGTTATAAAAGATAATGGAGTTGGAATAACTAAAGAAGAAATTGAGAATAATAAATCTCTTGGATTAATTGGTATGAAAGAAAGAGTAAGAAGTTTAAATGGTAAAATTCAGATTACCGGTAATCCTAAAAAAGGTACCGATATTTCAGTAGAAATTCCTCTTGCAGAAAAGAAAAATAAAGAAGTTTATGAATACTAAAATACTTATTGCAGATGATCATGTACTTGTGAGAGAAGGACTTAAAAAAGTATTAACAGAAGAAAATGATCTTGAGGTAAAATCCGAAGCAGCATCCGGTGACGAAGTTTTATCAATAATCTCAAAACAAAAATTTGATATTATACTTTTGGATATTTCCATGCCGGGGAAAAGCGGCTTGGATATTTTAAAAGCAATTAAAGAAATTCAGCCTAACATTAAAATATTAATCTTAAGTATGCACCCGGAAGAAAGATTTGCAGTTAGGGCATTAAAATTAGGAGCATCCGGTTACTTAACAAAACAAAGCGCACCGGAAGAACTGGTGAATGCAATAAGAAAATTATTAAACGGCGGTAGTTATATTAGTTCTGTTTTAGCAGATAAACTTGCTGAGGAAGTTAAAAACGGAAGTAAAGATAATATTCATGAAAAACTTTCGAACAGGGAATTTGAAGTTTTTAGATTGATTGCAACCGGAAAAACGGTATCTCAAATTGCAGAGCATTTATCTTTAAGCATACCAACCGTTAGTACTTATCGAGCCAGAATTTTAGATAAGATGGACATGAAAACTAATGCAGAAATTACATATTATGCAATTCACAATGGTTTAGTGGAATAAAATATTTATTTATAAAATTTGTTAATCCTTCAATAGCACTTCTTGAATGTCATAATTTGTACTACAAAAAAAACATATTTTCCTCTATTTATTTATTACATCATAAAATGATAAGTTAATGCCAGAAATTATATTGTTCTTTTTAACAATGTTTTAGTACAACGCAAAAAATTTCCCGGCTGGTATGGCTGATTAAAATTACTGTTGGATAATATAGTACTGATATTCCTGTTCGGACATCCTTAAATACTGTTAGTTAGCTATACTAGCCGGGGCTAAATAAATTCCTTCACTATTCAAGCGTCTCAAAAATCTTTACTCAAATTTTGCCTGTTGTTTCAATGCAGTACTGCGCCCTCTGTATTTGCATTATTAAGTGGTTCCTGTTGAATGAAGATTTAAAAGACGCTTGTTCTATTTTAAACCCCAAAATTCATAATATAAGTTAAATTGCTATTTGAAATTATTAATATTATAATATATTTACTTGATAAATATTTATATTTCCAGAGATTATTTGATTAATAATGGAATGTATGAATAATATCAAAATTATAGATTATTGATTATTAATAATTTGAATAAAAATAAAAATATCATTATATATTCATTGTAGTTCAAAAAGTTATTTGAAATTCCATTTCTTTTAATTGAGAAGTTGATTTTCTCTATTCTCATATGTGAAAGCAAAAATATTGCATTTTTGAAGGAAATTATTACTAAAAGTTTGGTAAAGTTTTTGACAATATTCTAACGGCATTAGTTGTTATTGCAATAAATTTGGTGATTTATTAACTATAGGGGTTAATATGAAAAATATTTTTACGGTTTTATTTCTGACCATCATTTCAGTGTCAACTTTTTCATATGGCCAGGCTTATTATCTAGGAGTTGGCGCCCCAGGGGATCCTATACGTACTTCCTGTGCATCTTGTCATGTTGCTAACGGTTACGGACCTCCGGTTTATGATGAATGGAAAGGAACTGTTCACTCTTGGGCAATGGATTCTTTAGCTTCCACATTAGGTTATTCTTGCTTACCTTGCCACAATACCGGATGGAATGTTTATCTAGATAATTATGGCGCAGATGAATACGTTGATTCTACAGATAATAATGGATACATAATCACTGATTCAACCGGTTTTAACAGAGTAAAAAATGTCCAGTGCGAAACTTGTCACGGTCCAATGGGAACCGTTGATCATCAATTAAATAATGATGTTCATTTCAGCACTACATTAAATAAACCTGATTATAGTGCGGAACTTTGCGGAAGATGTCATGAAGGAGAGCATCATCCATATTATGAAGAATGGGAAGAATCTTTGCATGCTCAATCAGCAATTCCTGCTGTAATAAATAATAAACGCTGTGTAAGATGTCATATAGCTCAGAATTTTGCTCTTTATGCAAAAGATCCTGCTAATTATAGAGATACCATTTTAGTAACAGGTAATGATATCCAACCCTTAACTTGTGTTGCCTGCCACGATCCGCATAATGCACAATATGAAGGCCAATTAAGGTTTCCAATTACACAGCAAAGTACAGTTTGCGATCAATGCCATACAGGAGAAATTGATTCTGTTAATGTTCGAGTTGCACCGCATCATACAACTTCAGAGTGCTTAAGCGGTTCTCCTTTATTTGGATATAGATATCCTGACTCTGTTTATTCTAATTCGGCACATACTTATGTGGCAACAAAACGTTGTGTAAACTGCCATGTTTATATGTCCCCGTTTAATCCGGTTACTGGTGTAGCGGCAACAGGCCATACTTTTGAGCCGAGAGTTGAAGCATGCGCACAAGCTCAATGCCATGGTCAGGATTATTATACTGCTTCTGGAGTAGATACTTCGAATGCTGATTTAAGATTCAATTATCATAATGCACAAGTAAATACTTTGAATTTGATCAATCAGCTTTATGATAAATTGCAGCAAGCTAACGCTTACGATTCAACTACTGATGCTTTTTGGGATGCAAATTACAATTATCAATCGGCAATTTCTGAAGGAAGTAACGGCGTTCATAATACACTGCTTGTCCAGAAACTTTTAAGGGATGCAATTGCAAATTTCAGCCCGGCAACTGCTGTTAAAGAAGAAAATAATAATACACCAAACTCTTATTCATTAAGCCAAAATTATCCAAACCCGTTTAATCCTTCTACAACTATTAAATTCTCAATTCCAAAAGCAGGTAATGTTACTATTACAGTTTATGATGCTATTGGAAATGAAGTTTCAAAATTAGTAAATAAATATATGGCAGCGGGAAATTATTCTACACGTTGGGACGCATCTCATTTTGCTTCGGGAATATATTTCTACAGAATTGAAGCAAATAATTTTGTTAAAGTTAAAAAAATGATCTTAATTAAATAATAAATTATAAGAGTTCGTTGAAATTTTCAGCGAACTCTTTTTATTTTAATGCAAAAATAAATATATATAAATACAGGAGGAGTCATGTCATCTAAATTTTTTATGCTCTTTTTATTCATACTTTCACCCTTAATGCTAGTTTTGGGGCAGACTGACTCAGGAGCAAAACCCCATGGATTCGTTGGAGTAAAAACTTGCGGAATGTGTCATCATACTGATAAACAAGGTAAACAATTGGAAATTTGGAAAAACAGTGCACACTCTAAAGCATACGAAGTATTAAAAACAGATAAAGCAAATAAAATTGCAAAAGAAAAAGGATTCAATACTCCTGCTGTTGAAACTGAAGCTTGTTTGAAATGTCATACTTCAGGTTATAACGTAGACAAATCCTTGTTAGGTGCAAAATTTGAAATTTCTGATGGTGTACAATGCGAAACATGTCATGGTGCCGGAGCTGATTATAAAAGCATGAAAGTTATGAAAGATAGAAAAGAAGCTGTAGCAAACGGTTTGCAACTTCATGAAAATCTTAAAGAATTTTGCTCAACTTGCCATAATCCTGAAAGTCCTACATATGTCGAACAAGATGTAAACAAAATGTGGGAAAAAATTAAACACCCAATACCAAAAAAATAATAGGGTAATTATTCTTTAAGCTTTTATAAATTATTTTTTTAATGAAATGAAAAAAATTATAATCTCCATCGGTATCTTCCTTTTTATATCTGCAAGCGGTTATTCGCAGAATATTAATGGAAGGTTTTCTTCATCGGTCTATTCATTTGAGCGATTTGATACAGTAAATGTATCCAATAATTATTTACGTGCTTTTGAAATGCTTAGTCTGAATATAAATGAAGGAAATTATTCAGTGAGATCCTATTTGAATTTCGAAGGAAATTTAACTAAAGATCTGCAGAATGATCCCGAGACTTCGTGTTTACAATTTATATTTCGAAGCAAGAAAACTGTGGGATATTGCTACTCTTAAATTAGGAAGACAGCCTATTTTTAATAGTGTAGCGGGCGGAACTTTTGATGGTGTTAATCTTGACCTTAGGAAAAGTGATTACAAATTTTCCGCTTATTACGGTGGTAATGTCCCGGAATATCAGAAATTAAAGATAACTGATAACTGGAGTCAAAATTATATTCTAGGCGGTAAATTTAAAACCACTGCTCTTAAAGATTTTCAAATAGGATTAAGTTATATAAATAAGAACTTTAAACCTGAGAGCTACTATGCTACTCGCCTTGATGAGAATTTAGATCCTATTAAAGTTCTTATTGAAAATAATTCCCTGCAATATCAATATGCTTCTGCTGAAGTTTATTATGATATGCCGAAATATTTTTCGGTTAACTCTAGATTCGATTACGACCTTAATTTTATGGAAGCATCTAAATTTGAAATTCAGGGTAGATATAAACAAATAGACAAACTCGGTATAAATGTTTACTATAACTATAGAGAGCCGAAAATAAGATATAATTCAATTTTCTCAGTATTTGATTTTGGAAATACACAAGAAATTGAAATCGGTGGAGATTATGCAATAAACAAAAAATTTACGGTTATTGGAAAATTCGGAAATGTTACATATAAAGATGATAATTCACAAAGAATTACAGTAGGACTCGTTTCGAATTACGGAAGCATAAACTATAGTAAAAATTTAGGCTATGCCGGTGAATTAGATGCAATTTCACTTTATACAGCAAAAACATTTTTAGATGGCTTATTGACTCCATCAATAGGACTTTCTTATACAAATTATAAGCTGTCGGAAAATTCTGAAAAAGATAATTTAACTACTTTGCTAGCCGGTGTAAATATAAGACCTTATAGATTTATTTCAATGGATCTTCAAGGTCAATATATGAATAACAAAATCTATAAAAATGATTTCAGATTTTTCCTTAAACTTAATTACTGGTTTAACACCAATTTAAATTTGATGTAACATGAAAATACAATACCTATATCTTTCAATTCTAGTTATTGCAATCGGTTATTTGTTATTTGCTGCTTTCACTCCCCAAGTTTCACCGGGAGATGAGTTAAATAATAAAAACATTATCAAATTTTCTCATAAACTTCATGCAGACGTAACCGATTGTGCATCATGCCATACTGCTGTACCAACAAGTACTTCATTATCAGACAGATTAATGCCTACTATGGATGATTGTTCAGCATGTCATGATGTATCTGATGAAAAAAATTGTACAACTTGCCATTATGACGGCGTTTACGAAGAATTAAATCAGCCTAAAACTGAAATAATTTTTAACCATAGTTTCCATTTGGATAAACAGTCGCTTAAATGTGAAAATTGCCATAAAGGAGTGACAAAAGTTGAGTATGCAGAAGATGCTGAACAACCTAATCCTATTATGGAAAATTGTTATTCATGTCATAGTGAAACAAAAGTTGCAACTAATGCCTGCGAAGCATGTCATACTTCTACTGCAGATTTAATTCCGCAGTCGCACAAAAGTATTGACTTTATGGATACACACAGATTTGCGGCCGAAGAGATTGGTGCAAATTGTATAATGTGTCATAATGAAAACAATAATTCTTGTGAAACTTGTCATGATGCAACAACAGGTATAAGTGAAAATAATACAGCATCAAATTTTTATCAGCCATATGCTCCAAATAATTTTGTTGATGGTGCAAAACAGCAGCAAATAACAAGAGTTCATCAGCTTAATTATGTATACACCCATGGTATTGATGCAAAATTAAATTCTACTGAATGTCAATCTTGCCATCAAATAGAAACGTTCTGCGTTAAATGTCACGCTTCCGAAAAAGAAGATTATGCACTTGGCGGAGTTGTTCCTTTATCTCATACTCAGCCTAACTTTACAACTCTCGGAGTAGGATCAGGAGGCGGTGAACATGCAGTGCTTGCAAGAAGAGATATTGAAAGCTGTGTATCATGTCATGATGTCCAAGGTGCTGATCCAACATGTATTACTTGTCATTTAGACAGCGATGGAATAAAAGGAACTAATCCTAAAACTCATCCTGCCGGATTTATGCATGATATTCATGGAGATTGGCATGATAGTGCCGGCTCGATTTGCTTTAATTGTCATACAAGCGCTTCACCCAGTACACCCGCTGGTGTAGGTTTTTGTGGATATTGCCACGGCGCTAAAAATTGAAAAATAATGGATATTAAAATGAAGCAAAAAATAATATATATATTTACGGCAATTTTAATCGGCTTAGTACTTGGCAGCTGCAGTGATATTAAGAATGATATTACTCAACCGTCTGCAAATATAAGTGTTCATAAAGATGGTATAATGAAACCTTCTTCTCCTAATTTTCACGGCAACTTAATTAAAAATGCAGATTGGAGTATGGAACAATGCTGGCAATGTCATGCTAGGAATTATACTGGTGGAGTTGCAGGTGTAAGTTGTTTGAAGTGTCACACAGAACCTGCCGGACCGGAAGCCTGCAATACATGCCATGGACAGTTTAGAGATCCTTCAAGAATTGCACCTCCAAGAGATCCTGAAGGAGATACTACAACAACGAAAATTACAGTTGGTGCACATACGAACCATCTTTATACAAATAAACTTGGTCATCAAGTTGAATGTCAATCATGTCATACTGTTCCAAGTTCTGTTTATCAAGACGGACATTTAAATCCAACAACCCCAGGAGGAATCGTTTTTCATGGTTTGGCAGTTCAAGGCGGTGCAAATCCTCAATTCGATCAAAATGCTGCTACTTGTGCAAATACTTATTGTCACGGTAATTTTGTTATTTTGAAAGATACGGTAAGCAATGAAAGATATAAAATTGCATTTGCAGCTGGTGCGGATAGTATGATAGGAAATAATTTTACTCCGCAATGGACAAAAGTCGACGGATCTCAAATGCAGTGCGGTTCATGCCACGGACTACCGCCTCAAGGACATATATTTGTTGATTTAAATAGCTGTGTTGGATGCCATAGCGAAGTTATTAATGCAAATGGAGAAATCATCAATCCCGATCTGCATATTAATGGAAGAGTTGATGTAGATTTCTAATATTAGATACACTTTAGATTATTAAGCCGCTTAATTTAAGCGGCTTTTTTATTTTTAAAATTTAAATTGCTTTTTGTAAATTATTTATATAATCTAATTAAATATAAAATAGTTTTTCGACATAAAAACAATTCATAGATATATTGATTTCAATTGTGCTTTATTTAGTTATTTGACATACACTCATTTCCGACCGATTATTAAAAACTTAAATTAAATTTCTGGAGGGTAAACATGAAAAAATTATATTGTTTATCTGTTCCTTGTTTTATTCTTGTTTTATTTTATTTCTGTTCAAACAATACTTTTGCTCAAAATTCACCTTCTATTGGTTTGGCACCTTCAAATCATATAATAAATAAAACCCATGAAAGAGGAGCAAAAATTCAACGTGACGGCGCAACGACTGCTTATGGAGTCTATTTTGATCTAAATAATTTCACCGATAACCAGTTCTTCTCAGTTCCGATTCCCGATGGAGTACCTTTTACACCTATAGGAACACCTGGGACAATCCTGGTCCAAGGCGGTGATTTTGGAGATAATGGTATTTTTTATGCAACACAAAATAACACTGATTTAATTACTATAGATTTGAATACAGGTACTATTACATTTATTGCTACAATTACGGGTTTAACTTCCGGTCAATCAATTACCTCTTTAGGATTTTATCCTGCTACTCATACAATGTATATGGGAACTACGGATATTACAACATCAGAATTATATACTTTGGATGTTTCTTCAGGTGTAGCAACTTTAATTGGTACAGTTACAAATTGTCCCGGTTTAATTGCAATTGGAGTAAACTGCGACGGTGAAATGTACGGTGTTGACTTAGTAAATGATAATTTAGTATCAATCGATCCGTCGACTGCTGCTGGAACTATTGTTGGTCCATTAGGATATGATGCAAACTATGCACAGGATGCAGACTTTGATTTCGCAACAAATATTTTATATATAGCCGCATATAATAATGCTACCGGTGGAGGTGAATTGAGAACAGCTGATTTAACAACCGGTAATACTACATTCATTGCAGCTATTTACAGAAGCGGAAGTAACTGCTTTTGCTATAGAAGGCACCTGCGGCGCACCATGCCCGGTAGAAAGTGCATCAAATCCAAATCCGGCAACCGGTACAGGAGATGTAGATGTAAATTTAGGACAGTTAACCTGGGATAACGGAGCCGGAGCAGTAACAAACGAAGTATACTTCGGAACCAGCCCTGGAAGTTTAACATTAGTACAATCAGGTACATTAGCGACCTCATGGACAATAGATCCAAGTTACCTTCCGTTAGATTATGCAACCACATATTACTGGAAAGTAATTGAAATAGGTGATACATGTAATGCAACAGCATCAACATGGAACTTTACAACAATGCAGAATCCAAATTTAGTCACTGTATTCATGGATGATTTCGAATCAGGCTGCGGCAACTGGACAATAACCAATGACGGCGGAACCTGTGTATGGGATTGTTCACATGACGCAAGTGAATATATGATGGGAAGTACCGGAGCATCAGGCTTTGTAATGGCAGCAGATGCAGATTTCTGCGGATCAGGTTCAACATTGCTGTCAACAGCAACATTAACAAACCCGATTGATGCAACTACTTCTCCAACTGTTTATTTAGAATTTGATGAGGACTGGAGAACAATAACCACATCAGATACAGCAGCAGTAGAAGTAAGTACAGACGGCGGTGCAACCTGGATGTCAGCATTGAGTTATGATGGAGTAGATGCAAGAGATACACATGCATTTGTAGATCTATCATCAATGGTAGGAAACACATCATTTATGTTAAGATTCAGAACAGTAATGCCCGGCTGGGACTGGTGGTGGGCAGTTGACAATGTAATGGTACAATTAGTTACTCCTGTAGAAATGACATCATTTACAGCCAATGTAAATGAAGGTAATGTATCATTGAATTGGTCAACGGCAACCGAAACCAACAACAAAGGCTTTGATGTTCAGAGAAGGTCAGAAAACGGCCAGTATGAAACAATAGCATTTGTAGATGGTAACGGAACCTCAACAGAAAAACACAACTACAGTTATGTAGATACTAAGTTAGCATCTGGAAACTATACATACAGATTGAAACAAGTAGATTTCGATGGAAAATTTGCATATTCAAAAGAAGTAAATGCAAATGTAGAGTTACCGGCAGTATACAGCTTAGAGCAGAATTATCCGAATCCGTTTAACCCAAGTACACAGATAAACTTCAGTCTAGCAGTAGACTCAAGAGTAAGCTTGAAAGTATTTGATGTATTAGGAAGACAAGTTGCCGAGTTAGTCAATAACAATTTGACAGCCGGACAACATAATATAAACTTCAATGCATCTAATTTATCAAGTGGAGTATACTTCTACAGATTAGAAGCAAAGGGAGTAAATGGAAAGAACTTCACATCAATCAAGAAGATGATTCTAACAAAATAGTTAGAGATCAAATCTAAACTTGAAAGCCGGCTTAGAATATAGGCCGGCTTTTTTACGTTTAAATTTACTACTATTTTTATTTTTCTATAATTTAGATTAAGTTTAAAAGTCATTATTAATAACACTTCTATAAAATTGAAAAAGAGAATTTGTATTGGAATTTTAGGCGGCGGACAATTAGCAAGAATGTCTGCTTATCAGGCTTATAAAATGGGATTTGATATTGCCATCTTGGAAAAGATAAAAAATTCTCCGGCCGGACAATTAACAAATAATGAATTTGTTGGTTGGGTTGATGACAATAAAATATTGAAAAAATTTGCTGAGAGTTCAGATATCATTACATTAGAAAATGAATTCATTGATTACACTCATTTAGAATATCTAGAAAAATTAGGTAAGAAAGTTTTGCCATCTTCTAAAACAATATCATTAATTCAGGATAAATTAATTCAAAAAAGAACTTTAAGAAGACATGGAATCCCTGTTGCTGATTTTGTTGAAGTAAAAGATGAAAATAAATACTCGGTAATTTCTGAGAATTTAGGTGTAAAATTTATATTGAAATCCAGAAAAATGGGATATGATGGTTATGGAAATGAAACAGTTAAAAATAATTCTGAATTTGTTGATGCTTATAAAAAGCTTACTAAAAGACATTCTAAATTAATGGCAGAGGAATTTATTGATTTTAAAATGGAATTGGCCGTGATGGTTGTAATGAGCAAAAAAGAAATAAAAACATACCCTGTTGTACAAACTATTCAAAAAAATCATATTTGTCATACAGTGATTGCTCCGGCCGAAATATCAAATAAATTAATAAAAAAAACAAAAGAAATTGCTGTTGAATGTATTAAAGCAATAAAAGGTTATGGAATTTTTGGTGTTGAATTATTTTTAACAAAAAAAGATAAACTTTTAGTTAATGAACTTGCACCAAGAACGCATAATTCAGGACATTACACAATAGAAGCATGTACAACTTCTCAATTTGAAAATCATATTAGAGCAATATTGAATTTGCCGTTAGGTTCAACAGAACTTGTTAGACCAAGTGCTGTTATGATTAATTTACTTGGAAAAAAAGAAGGACCCGGAATTGTTAATGACTACAAAGTTGCTTTAAAAGACCCCGAAGTTCATTTGCATATTTATGGAAAAGGTAAATCTAGAATCGGAAGAAAGATGGGTCATATAACTTTGATTGGTGATAATTCTAAGAGTATTATAAGAAGAGCAAAATCTGCTGAAGGAAAAATTATAATTTAAGGAAATTTATTTTATGGCTGCTGCTAAACCACTAATCGGTATAATTATGGGCAGCGATTCTGATTTGCCGGTAATGAAAGACGCTGCAGAAATATTAGATTTATTTGGAATTAATTATGAAATAAAAATTGTTTCTGCACATAGAACTCCAAAATTTATGGCAGAATATGGGAGCAATTCATATAAAAGGGGGATTAAGGTTATAATTGCCGGTGCTGGAGGTGCAGCTCATTTACCAGGAATGACCGCAGCTCATTCTCCACTGCCTGTTATCGGTGTTCCTGTAAAAAGTAAATCGTTAGAAGGATTAGATTCATTACTATCAATAGTTCAAATGCCTGGAGGAGTACCTGTTGCTACTGTAGGAATCAATCAAGCTAAAAATGCAGGAATCTTAGCAGCAGAAATATTAGCTGTTAATGATAAAGGATTATTGGAAAAGTTAAAAAAATATAAAAAGAAATTAGAAACAGAGTCATTAAATAAAAATAAAAAGATGACTCAAAGTTAATTTATATATCATTTTAATACATATTTTAAAAAAAATCGCGTGAGATCAGATTCATCTGAAGAAAAATACATAGATTTTATTAATTTTACTGAAATTTTTCTTGCATTAATAGTGAAAAATATTTAATCTTGCAAACAAGAAGAATTATAGTGGGCTTTAAATAATTCCAATCAAATTAACTTTATTTTTAAAGGAGGTGACCTAAGAAATTTAATTTTCGGTTTCTGTCGGTTTTACTATAATTCAGAAACAAATTCAATAACCTTTCTTTTAAACAATCGATAGGAGTAACTATGAAAAAATTTTTTCATATACCTATTTTACTTGTGCTCTTAACTTGGTGTTTCGGAACAAATTCTTTTGCTCAGTATGCACCATCCACAGGCTTAGCTCCTTCCAATCATGTTATAAATCCTTCTCATGAAAGAGGAGCAAAAATTCAACGTGACGGCGCAACAACCGGATACGGCGTTTATTTTGATATTGTTGGTTTTGTAAATCAGCAATTTTTTTCAGTCCCTATTCCTGACGGAACTCCAATTACACCAATTGGTACTCCTACTACCGTACTAGTTCAAGGAGGAGATTTTGGTGAAGGTGGTGTTTATTATGGTACAATTAATGACAACGCTTTAGTAACTTATGATATTTCAACAGGTGTTCAAACTACTGTTGCATCAATTACAGGTGTAACTTCCGGTCAGTCACTTATCGGATTAGGATATTATCCTGCTACTAACACTATGTACTTGGCTACAACAAATATTACAACATCAGAATTATATACTTTGGATGTTTCTTCAGGTGTAGCAACTTTAATTGGTACAGTTACAAATTGTCCCGGTTTAATTGCAATTGGAGTAAACTGCGACGGTGAAATGTACGGTGTTGATTTAGTAAATGATAATTTAGTATCAATCGATCCGTCGACTGCTGCTGGAACTATTGTTGGTCCATTAGGATATGATGCAAACTATGCTCAGGATGCAGATTTTGATTTTGCAACTGGTACTTTGTATATAGCTGCTTATAATGGTGCAACTGGCACTGGAGAATTAAGAACAGCAGATTTAACAACTGGTAATACTACTTTTATAACTACATTAACAGGAGCTGAAGTTACATCATTTGGTATCCCTGGAACCTGCGGCGCACCATGCCCTGTAGAAAGTGCATCAAATCCAAATCCAGCAACAGGTGCAGGCGATGTAGATGTAAATTTAGGACAGTTAACCTGGGATAACGGAGCCGGAGCAGTAACAAACGAAGTATACTTCGGAACCAGCCCTGGAAGTTTAACATTAGTACAATCAGGTACATTAGCAACCTCATGGACAATAGATCCAAGCTACTTACCATTAGATTATGCAACAACCTATTACTGGAAAGTAATTGAAATAGGTGATACATGTAATGCAACAGCATCAACATGGAACTTTACAACAATGCAGAATCCAAATTTAGTCACTGTATTCATGGATGATTTCGAATCAGGCTGCGGCAACTGGACAATAACCAATGACGGCGGAACCTGTGTATGGGATTGTTCACATGATGCAAGTGAATATATGATGGGAAGTACCGGAGCATCAGGCTTTGTAATGGCAGCAGATGCAGATTTCTGCGGATCAGGTTCAACATTGCTGTCAACAGCAACATTAACAAACCCGATTGATGCAACTACTTCTCCAACTGTTTATTTAGAATTTGATGAGGACTGGAGAACAATAACCACATCAGATACAGCAGCAGTAGAAGTAAGTACAGACGGCGGTGCAACCTGGATGTCAGCATTAAGTTATGATGGAGTAGATGCAAGAGATACACATGCATTTGTAGATCTATCATCAATGGTAGGAAACACATCATTTATGTTAAGATTCAGAACAGTAATGCCCGGCTGGGACTGGTGGTGGGCAGTTGACAATGTAATGGTACAATTAGTTACTCCTGTAGAAATGACATCATTTACAGCCAATGTAAATGAAGGTAATGTATCATTGAATTGGTCAACGGCAACCGAAACCAACAACAAAGGCTTTGATGTTCAGAGAAGGTCAGAAAACGGCCAGTATGAAACAATAGCATTTGTAGATGGTAACGGAACCTCAACAGAAAAACACAACTACAGTTATGTAGATACTAAGTTAGCTTCTGGAAACTATACATACAGATTGAAACAAGTAGATTTCGATGGAAAATTTGCATATTCAAAAGAAGTAAATGCAAATGTAGAGTTACCGGCAGTATACAGCTTAGAGCAGAATTATCCGAATCCGTTTAACCCAAGTACACAGATAAACTTCAGTCTAGCAGTAGACTCAAGAGTAAGCTTGAAAGTATTTGATGTATTAGGAAGACAAGTTGCCGAGTTAGTCAATAACAATTTGACAGCCGGACAACATAATATAAACTTCAATGCATCAAACTTATCAAGTGGAGTATACTTCTACAGATTAGAAGCAAAGGGAGTAAATGGAAAGAACTTCACATCAATCAAGAAGATGATTCTAACAAAATAAGAAGAGATTACAAATCTAAATTGAAAGCCGGCTTAGAATATAGGCCGGCTTTTTTTATTTAAATCATTATAAAAATCAGTAAATAAATTTCAAATTCTAAAGTTAAATTTTTAGTTAATAATTAATTAATACTTAAAATTCATGAAAATGTTAAATAAGTAAAAAAAAATTTGTATATTTCCGTTAGATTTTATGCGCTAATAGAATAAGGGGCAGAAATGTAAAAAATTAACTAAACTTTATACGGGAGGGTAAAAAGTTTAATAAAGCACTTCCATTTATAATTCAAATTTCTCAATACAAAAACAGGAGTAATTATGAAAAAATTCTATGCTATATTTGTTATACTTATGAGCTGTACGATGATATTCGGGCAGTCAAAAAAAATTGCATTGGATCAAGATCCAAGTTACAAACCTATCAATGTATTGCCTTCTCCAAGTAATATAAATGATATCAAATGGGAAGAAACATTTAATTCCACTACACCGCCGGCCGGCTGGAATATCGTAGATAACGATGGCAGCGGCTCAGCATGGGAATTTCGTCAAGTGGTAGCTTTTACTAGCGGTGATACAGTTTATCCGCAAGTTGGACAAAGTTTTTGGTTTAGCAATTTTAATAATGCTAACAGCAATGGTTTAATTGATGAATGGATTATCTCTCCTCAATTACCAATGGTTGAAAGTGGAGATAGTTTATATTTCTGGGCTGGTGCTATAGATGCCGGTTATGACGATTCATTAAAAGTTTGGGTTTCTACTACTGATACCGCTTTAGCAAGTTTTACTCAAATTGGATATTTTAAAGTTGATGGACCAGTCGGTACATGGCATAAATATGGCTTTGATTTATCTGCATTTTCAGGTCATCAAGTATATGTTGCTGTAAATTATTATATAGTAGATGGTGGCCCCTCAGGTAATTATTCTGATAATGTCTGGGTAGATCATTTCATTATGACTGGTGCAGGCGGCGGCGGAATAATACCAATTTCTCAAGCCATTGAAGATTTAAATGGTGATTATGTACCGGATCATTTAGGTGATACTGTTACAGTTCAAGGTGTTGTTTCTTCACCAGATTACAATACCGGTAACTTTAATTATGTTATATGGGATGGTACAGCAGGTGTTACTACAATTTTATTCGGTTATACTGGACCTGAATATAATGAAGGTGATATGCTTCAAATAACAGGAACTATCGGTCAATATAACGGATTAACTCAGTTAGAACCTTTAGATGATGCTAGTGTTACTTTAGAAAGCACTGGTAATGCATTACCTAATTATATGGTAATGACTTTGGCTCAGTATTTTGCTGATCCGGAAGCTTATGAAGGTACTTTAGTAGCATTTGCAAGTTTAAATCCTATTGCAGGACAAACATGGCCAAGTTCTGGTTCAAATGCTAACTTTATCATGACTGATGGTACTGATACAGTTACAATTAGAATTGATAAAGAAACTAATATTGATGATAATCCCGAACCTACATGGCCAAGAGATGTAATTGGATTTGGAAGCCAGTTTGATAATTCAACTCCTCCGGATGGCGGATATCAAATATTACCAAGATCTATTGACGATTTTCCACCTGCAAATACAGTTCCGGTTGAACTTACTTCATTTTCTGCTGACATTAATGGCAGTTCAGTTGTATTAAACTGGAAAACTGCTACTGAAACAAATAATGACAGATTTGAAATTCAAAGAAAATCTGCAGGAGAATTTGTAACGGTTGGTAATATTAAAGGACAGGGAACTTCAACACAGCCACACGAATATTCATTTACAGATCAAAATTTAACTGCTGGTGAATATTATTATCGTCTGAAACAAGTTGATTTTAACGGATCAGCATCTTATTCAAAAGAAGTTGATGTTCATGTTGCTCCAAATAATTTCTCTTTAGAACAAAATTATCCAAACCCTTTCAACCCAAGTACTGTAATTAACTTTAATCTTTCTGTAGATTCAAAAGTTACTTTAAATGTTTACAATGTATTAGGTCAAAAGGTTGCTCAATTGTTAAATAACACTGTAAAAGCGGGAAGCCATCAGGTTAATTTCAAAGCTTCCAATTTATCAAGCGGTGTTTATTTTTATCAATTGGATGCCAAAGGAATTAACGGTCAATCATTTAGTTCAGTTAAGAAAATGATCTTGACTAAATAATTTCATTTTAACCAATTTTATTGGAAAACCCCGCGAATTTGCGGGGTTTTTTATTTTATATACACAAAATCTACATTGCTACTTCTTATCAATTTTAATAATTTAACACTTCATTACTTAATAAAAATATGGAAAAAATAATGAAAAATATTTTCTTACTGCTGGTTGTCTCAATAATCGCTTTTTCGTGCAGTAAAACTACAGATCAGGAATATATGAAAAAAGCATCTGATTTTGTGAAGGATAAAAAACCAAAGGATGCAATTGAATCTTATAAAAACTTAATAAATGAATATCCTAATAGTAAGTTAGCACCTGAAGCAATGACTGAATTATCTGCGTTATATATCAAACAAAATGATGCTAGTGATGCTGTTGTATTTTACGAAAATTTAGTTAAAGATCATTCCGATAGTAAAATTGCACCAAGAGCATTGTTGGAATCAGCTGCATTATACCAAAAAAATTTAGTTAAAAATCTAACCAGTACACAATCATTGCAAAAAGCAGCAGAAACCTATAAAAGTGTATATGATAAATATCCGCAAAGTGAAGAAGCACCTAAATCTTTATTTATGAGCGGATTTATTTATGCTAATGATTTGCAGAATTATAAAAAAGCAGATGATATTTATAAATTATTTCTCGAAAAATATCCTAAGCACCAATTAGCTTTTGCTGCAAAAGAAGAATTAAATAATCTGGGTTTAACTCCGGATCAAATTTTAGAAAAATCGCAAAAAAAAGAAGCATCTAAATAATGGCAGATGCTGCGACACAAGATTATAGAAAGTTTCTTGATCCTTCAATTATTTCAAAATTAAATTCCCTTGAACTAAGAGCAAGATTAGTTGTTGAAGGTTTTATGGTTGGGCTTCATAAAAGTCCTTATCATGGTTTCAGTATTGAGTTTACCGAACACCGTCCTTATATGCAGGGGGATGGTTTAAAAGATATTGACTGGAAAGTTTATGGAAAAACAGAAAAATATTTTATCAAACAATATGAAGAAGAAACAAATTTAAAAAGTTACATACTTTTAGATACAAGTAAGTCAATGAGTTTTGCTTCGGAAGGAAATATATCAAAATTGGAATATAGTCAAACTCTTGTTGCCGGTTTAAGTTATTTGATGACTAAGCAGCAGGATGCTGTAGGAATAACATTATATGCTGATTCAATAAAAAAATATATGCCTCCCAAAACCAGCAGGGCTTATTTTCATGAGATACTAAAAAGTTTAAGTGAAGTGAAGTCCTCAAATAAAACCAACACAGCTTCTTGTTTAAATTCTATTGCGGAAAAGATTAAGAGAAGGGGATTGGTAATTATTATTTCTGATTTCTTTGATGATGTAAATTCAATTTTAAAAGCTTTAAAACATTTTAGATATCAAAAGAACGAGGTAATTGTTTTTCAAATTTTAGATCCGATGGAACAAAGTTTTGCTTTTAAAAATGATGCAATTTTCTTTGACTTAGAAACAGAAGAGGAAATGACAACCCAGCCGTATCAAATTCAAAAAGCATATAAAGAAGCAATGAGCAATTTTGTTTCTAAAATTAAAAACGAATGTCTAAATTCAAACATAGAATATAATTTAATAACAACTTCCACACCATTTGATAAAGCATCTGTTCAGTTATATCCAAAAACGGAGCAGACTTTATTAAATCGTACTCATAGATAATTCTGGATTTCTTCCGAATATTTTGCTGCATAATTCTCCGAAGAATTTTTATTTTTCGCTTCAGTTATAATTCTAATTATTGGTTCAGTATTTGATTTTCTCAAATGAACCCAATGATCTTCAAAATCTAATCTTAATCCGTCATCAATATTTATTTTTTCATCTTTATATTTTTCAATAATCTTTTTAATAATTTCATCAGGATTTTTTTCACCTAGATTTATTTTTTTCTTTGTTATGAAATATTGTGGAAGAATTTCTTTTAAAACAGAAATTGGTTTATTAAATTCGGTTAAATGCTGCAAAGTAATTGCAATTCCTACAAGTGCATCGCGTCCGTAATGCAGCTCGGGATAAATTACTCCTCCGCTTCCTTCACCTCCGATAATTGCTTTAACTTCTTTCATCTTTTTAACAACATTTGCTTCTCCGACAGGAGAACGAAAAACTTTACAGCCGAATTCATTTGCAACATCTTCTACAGCTCTTGAAGTAGACAAATTTACAGCAACATTTCCTTTTTCTTTAGATAAAATAAATTTTACAGCCTGAGTAATTGTATTTTCTTCTCCAAACGGTTCGCCTTTATCAGTAATTAAAACAAGTCTGTCAACATCCGGATCGACAACAACTCCTAAATCTGCCTTATTTTCTTTTACAGCTTTCATTGTTTCTATTAGATTTTCAGGAATCGGTTCAGGAAGTCTAGGAAAAATTCCGGTTTTTTCACAATTCATTTCAATTACTTCACATCCAAAATCTCTTAGAAGTTGAGGAATTACGTATACTCCTGCTCCGTTTACGCAATCCACAAGTACTTTGAATTTTTTCTTTTTAATTTGTTCTAAATTTATGTGCTTTAATTTTAATACATCATTTTTATGAATTTCTAAACCTTCTTTAGAAACAATTCTTTTGCCGATTTTTTCCCAGCTTTGAAATTTATTTTTGAGTATTGTTTAAGATTTTCAGCATCTCAAAATTTTCTTCAGGTGTCATAAACTGGCCGGTAGAGTTTAATAATTTCAATGCATTCCATTCATTTGGATTGTGGCTTGCCGAAATTGCAATTCCGCCGTTTGCTTTAAGATTTTTAACAGTATATTGAACTGTCGGAGTCGGACAAATTCCGATATCGACAACATCCAAACCTTTTGCCAATAAAGTTCCTGTTAAAATAGAATTAACCATTTCTCCGGTAATTCGAGCATCTCTCCCGATTACAACTTTTCCGCTTCCGATAAAATCCGCATAAGCAGAAGCATACTTTACAATAACATTTGGATCTAATCCGTCGCCGACAATTCCTCTTATTCCGGAAACACTTACCATTAAAGTAGACATTCAAATTCTCCCAATTTCTTTAATCAAATTTTGAGTGTTAAAATTTTAATAGATGTTCAATAATTCTTATCTTAATTAAATACAATAATAATAATTTTATGAAAAGAAAAATAATTCAAGTAAACAAATTATTACTTAAAAAGTACGGAGTGCCTCCAAGAAATAAAAAATTACCCAACCCTGTAGATTTGCTGATTGCAACTATTTTATCGCAAAATACAAATGATAAGAATTCTTACCAGGCATTTCAAAATTTGAGGAAGAAATATCCTGATTGGGAAACTGCAGCCAAAGCAAAAACTTCTGAAATTGAAAAGACAATAAAAATTGCCGGGCTCGGAAAACAAAAATCTAAAGCAATTAAAAATTTTCTTGTTTCAGTTCTAAATAAAAAAGAGAAAATTACTCTTAATTATTTAAAGAATAATTCCAATGATGAAATTCTAAATGAGCTTACAGATTTTATCGGAATTGGTGTAAAAACTGCTAGTTGTGTTTTATTGTTTTCGCTGGATAGAAATGTTTGTCCTGTTGATACGCATGTCCACAGAACATTAAACAGAATTGGAATAGTAAATACAAAAACTCCCGATAAAACATTCAATAAAATTAATCAAAATTTGCCTGAAGGAATTGCACATCAATTTCATACAAATTTAATAAGACTTGGAAGAGAAATTTGTAAGCCTCAAAAACCCTTGTGTTTAATCTGTCCTTTACTAAAAGTCTGCAAATTTAAGGAAAAAAATCTTACTGATTCAAAAATCTATAAAGAAAATGATTTTATGTTACTTGATAATGTTAAGTAATTCTTAAAAGATTAAAATATTTGTGATATGGATAAATTACTGATCATTCACTATATTACTTTACTTTACTATAAAGCTTAATTGCTTTAAATTTGAATAAATAGACACATCTAATTAAACAACAGGAGAAATTTTAATGTCAAATCAACTAGGAATAATTGGTTACGACTTTGTGGAATTCTATGTAGGTTCTGCAAAAATGTGGGCTTACTGGCACGCTAAAGCAATGGGTTTTGAAATTAAAGGATATTCCGGACCTGAAACCGGAGTTAAGGATAGATCTTCTTATTATTTAGTAAAAAATAATCTGCATTTTGTTGTAACATCTTATGTAAAACCCACTAATTATGATGTAGCCGGTTTTCTTACACGTCACGGCGATGGTGTTAAAAGATGGTCGTTGAAAGTTAAAGATGTAAAAGCTGCTTTTAATGCATCTGTAAAAAACGGAGCTGTTCCTGTAAGAAATTATAAAAAAATAAGTGATGATAATGGTTATGTAGAAGAGGCAGCTATTAAAGTTATATGATGATGCTGAAATTGTTTTTATAAATCGGGATAATTATAAAGGAATATTTAAACCAGGATTCGGAAAACCGATTCAGAAAATAAAAATTGAAGCTAAAGAAACCGGACTTCAGGCAGTTGATCATATTGTTGGAAATGTAAGAATTAACGAAATGAATCTTTGGGAAAATTATTTAAATAAAAGTTTAAATTTTGAAACATTTATTGAATTCGGTGCCGGAGATATTTCTACTCAATATTCTGCCTTATTATCTAAAGTTGTTAGATCAAAAGAAGGTGCTCCGGTTAAAAATCCTTTAAATGAGCCTTACGAAGGATTGAAAAAATCACAGATTGAAGAATATATTGATGAATATTATGGTTCGGGTATTCAGCATATTGCAATTTCTACAAATGATATTCTTACAACAATTGCAAACATGAAAGAAAATGGTGTGGAATTTCTTGAACCGCCGGATACATATTATGATCTTTTAAAAGAAAAGAAGATTAAAATAAAAGAAAAAATTGAAGACTTAAAAAAACATGGAATTTTATGTGATGATTCTGAAGGTACAGGTTATTTATTACAGCTATTTACAAAACCGATTGGGGACAGGCCGACTTTTTTCTATGAAATAATTCAAAGAAACGACGGAGCTTTAGGATTCGGACAAGGTAATTTCCAATCATTATTTGAATCCATAGAAAAGGATCAAATGCTTAGAGGAAATTTTGATAAAGATGAAGAATAATATTTTAACCCTTCCAATTACGGAAGGGTTTGTTTTTTTAAAATGAATTTATAATTAAAGGAGGTTTTTATGCCTTTTTACGTAAAAGTTGGAAAAGTTCCTCCCAAAAGACATACTACATTTTATAAACCGGACGGCAAATCATTATATCGTGAAGAGCTTTTCAGTACAATGGGATTTAACGGCATTTATTCAAATAAGTATCATTTATACATGCCTCCGCAGGTTGAAAGCATTAAAGAACAGAAATTAAATAATGATAATTTATGGAAAGATGCACCGCTTCAGTATTATCATTTTATGACAGATAAAAAGCAAGACAAAAGGAAATTTTCTTTCTGCAAGAAATGAATTTTTAAAGAACCAGCATATTGCAGTTTCAACTGCTCATGTTAGTGAAGATGCCGATTTCTTTTTTAGAAACAGTTATATGCACGAAATTATTTTTATTCATCACGGCAGCGGAAAATTTTTATCTGAGTACGGCGAACTTCCTTTTGAACAATGGGATTATATTGTAGTTCCGAAAGGGACAACTTACCAGATGAAATTTGATAACTTTGATAAAGTAAAATTATTTGTTATTGAATCAGATACTCCGTTTGAAATTCCCAAACATTTTAGAAATGATTACGGACAGTTAAAAGAAGATGCTCCTTATTATGAAAGGGATTTCAAAGTTCCGCAATTCATGGATCCCATTGACAAAAAAGGTGAATTTAAATTATTGTTAAAAGTTGATAACAGGCTTTTTGAATATTCACTCCCGCATCATCCTTTTGATGTTGTCGGCTGGGACGGATTTTTATATCCTTATACTTTTAATATAAAAGAGTATGCACCAAAAGTTGGTAAAATCCATTTGCCGCCGCCTGTTCATCTTGCATTCGTTACACAGCATTTTGTTGTTTGCAATTTTGTTCCAAGACTGTTTGATTTTCATCCCGACTCAATTCCGGCTCCGTATTATCATTCAAATGTTGACAGCGATGAAGTAATTTATTATGTATACGGTGATTTTATGTCGAGAAAAGGAATTGAAGAAGGATCAATAACTTTGCATCCAATGGGAATTCCGCATGGACCGCAGCCGGGAAAAACGGAAGCTTCCATAGGTAAAAAAGACACAGATGAATATGCAATTATGATAGATACATTTCGATAGATTAAGAGTAACTGAAAATGTTAAAGCAACAATGGTAAGCGATTATTCACAATCTTGGCTGGAGAAATAAACTGATTATTTTTAAACTCAATAATGCACTAAAAAAATGATTAAAATTCCGAAACATGTAGAAAATCTTAAACCTTACAAAGCTGGTAAACCAATTGAAGAACTTGCAAGAGAAAAAGGTTTAACTAAAATTGTAAAATTAGCTTCCAACGAAAATCCGCTTGGAACATCTCCAAAAGCAATTGAAGCCGTAAAAAAATATTTAAATGAACTTCATCGTTATACAAATCCTTCTGCATTTAAACTTGTAAATGCAATTGCAAAAAAGTATAATAAAAAACCTGAACAAATTGTAACGGGAAGCGGTTCGGATTCTATTTTGCAATATATTGTAACTGCTTTTAGTGATGATGATGATGAAATGCTGACTTCCGAAGGAACTTTTATCGGCTGGTACGTTAACACAAATAAATACGGAAGAAAATCCAAGCTTGTTCCGCTGATTAAATATCATTTTGATCTGGAAGCAATATTAAATAACATCAATGAAAAAGACAAAAATAATTTATCTTGCTAATCCGAATAATCCAACAGGAACAATGTTTACAAAATCGGAGTTTGAATATTTCATTAAAAAAGTTCCCGAAAATATTCTTTTAGTTTTGGATGAAGCTTATACGGTTTATGCTGCATCAAACCCGGAATATCCGAATGGATTGGATTATAATTTACCCAATCTGTTAGTCATTAGAACTTTATCCAAAGCTTATGGTTTGGCAGGATTAAGAATGGGTTTTGCTGTCGGTCCGGCAGAACTTATCCAAGAACTCTATAAAGTTAAGCTTCCTTTTGAACCGAATTTATTAGCACAGGAAGCTGCAATTGCTGCATTTGATGATGATGAATTTTTAGAAAGAACGGTTCAGCAGAATAGAA
The DNA here is from genome assembly GCA_963713505.1 of uncultured Ignavibacteria bacterium. Taxonomy (GTDB): domain Bacteria; phylum Bacteroidota; class Ignavibacteria; order Ignavibacteriales; family Ignavibacteriaceae; genus CAVQMC01. The sequence goes on from CAVQMC010000011.1 coordinate 404,073, forward strand.
TTTCTCTCGATAGAATGATTAAAAAATTAAACGAAATTGGAATTGAACATAGTCCCAACTTCTGCAAATTTTATTTTGATGTTATTTCCGTCTGAAGAATTTGCGGCTGAAATGAATAATGAATGTTTGAATAAAGGATTAATTCTCAGACATGTAAATACATTCGGAATTCCTAATGGAATAAGAATTAATTCCGGGAACAGATGAAGAGACTGAATTCGCTTTAAAAGTTATTGAAGAAGTCTATAATAAATTAGCTAAAAAATTTAAACTGCAGATTGAACAATAGGGAAAGTAATTTTCGAAAAATCATTCCTAGAACATACGTTTCTTTGAGAAAAACAGGAGTAAATAATGAAGTTAGTTTCATTTGTAAAAAATGATAAAGAAAGATTAGGTTTTTTTTATAATGATAAGATTTATGATTTAAAAGAAAGTGCAAAAGAATTAAATATTAAACTTCCTTCAAAAATGAAAAAATTTCTTAAAGGTGGAGATGAAGCTATTACAAGAAGCACAAAAAGTTGAACAAGCTGTTAAAGAAGGAAAAGTAAAAAGTAATGTTGAAGGAATCAATAATCTCTTAGCTCCGGTGCCTCATCCTACTTCATGCAGGGACGGTTATGCATTCAGACAGCATGTTGCAACAGCTAGAAGAAACAGGGGAGTAGATATGATTCCGGAATTCGATCAATTCCCGATTTTTTATTTTACTAACCATAATGCAGTTTTTGGAGAAGGGGATATACTGCTCGAAGAGGATCATTTTAAAAGATTAGACTTTGAACTTGAGTGTGCGGTTGTTTTAAATAAAAACGGAAAAAATATATCTGTGAAAGAAGCAGATAATTACATTGCCGGTTATATGATAATGAATGATCTTTCCGCCAGACAACTACAGATGGAGGAAATGAAATTAAATCTTGGTCCGGCAAAAGGAAAAGATTTTGCAACAGTTATTGGTCCCTGGCTTGTTACAAAAGATGAACTTGAACAATATAAAATTTCTACCGAAGAAGGCGACAGGTATGATTTAAGAATGACTGCAGTTCACAACGGAAAGCAAATTTCCGATGGAAATGTAAAACAAATGGATTGGACTTTTGCTGAAATAATTGAAAGAGTGTCTTACGGCGCTGAAGTATTTGCCGGAGATGTAATCGGCTCGGGAACAGTTGGAACCGGATGTTATTTAGAATTAAATGGTACATGGGCTTTGGAAGCGAAGGAAAAAAGTACAGACTTTACTCCAATTTGGCTGCAAGACGGCGACACAATGGAACTTGAAATTACAGGTTTAGGCAAGCTGAAAAATAAAATGGTTAAAACATCAAATAATTATTCTATTTTGTCAAAAAAGAAAAAAGTAAAATGATTCATTTTGAACCTAAAGATTTACCTGTTCCCAAAGTTCATCAATATTTGTTAGGAGGGGTTGGTCCGCGTCCAATTGCTCTAGTATCAACTTTAGCTGAAAATGGAATTCCTAATCTTACACCTTTTTCTTTTTTCAATGTGTTTGGAGCGAATCCTCCGATAATTGCTTTTTCACCTTCAAGGAGAGGACGCAATGCAACTTTAAAAGATACTTATTACAATTTAATGAACAATAAAGAATGTGTGGTTCAATCTGTAACTTATTCTATGGTTGAACAGATTAGTTTAGCTTCATCGGAGTATCCACCAGATATTGATGAATTTATTAAAAGCGGATTAACTCCAATTAAATCAGATATTGTAAAACCATTTCGGGTAAAAGAATCACCGTTCCAAATGGAATGTATTTTAAAGGAGATGAGAAGTTTTGGTGACCAAGGCGCTTCTGCAAACATGGCAATTTGCGAAGTCATTAAATTTCATATTGCAGAAGACATAATTGAAAATGAAATTATTCAACCTCGGCTAATTGATCTTGCCGCTAGAATGTCCGGAAATTATTACTGCAGAGCAAATGGTGATTCAATTTTTGAAGTTGAAAAACCGGGAGTAAAACTTGGAATAGGTTATGATCAATTGCCGGAATTCATAAAATCTTCAAATGTTTTAACTGCAAATAATTTAGCCAAATTTGCAGGAATAGAGACTATTCCATCGGATAGTGAAGTAAATGAATTCATTAAAGAAATTCAAAGTAAAGAATTTAAAGATATTGAAGTTTCCCAAGAAGCTTTTTACAGATATCTGCTTCATAATAAATATGAATATATGTTTAAAACAATTTTAGAATTGAATCAAGAAGAAAATCAAAACAAAAAACAATTAATTGAGTTAACTGCAAAATGTGCTCTGGAAAATAATGATCTGCTTTTTGCATGGAAAACGATTCTTTACATAAATAAAATTTGATTTTATAAAACGACCGGAGAAAATAAATTGGCCGAACCCCTTTGGACTCCATCACCTGAAAGAATTCATCATTCAAACATGTCAGCTTTTATGCGCTATGTTGAACAGGTAACCAATAAACCAATTTCAAATTATGATGAATTATATAATTGGTCTGTTACTGATATTGAGGAATTCTGGAAATCAATTTGGGTTATGGCAGGTATTATCCATTCAAAATCTTACGATGAAATCCTTGATAAAAAAATTATGCCGGGAGCAAAGTGGTTTTCAGGAGCACGATTAAATTTCGCTGAGAACTTGTTAAAATTTAGAGATAATCATATTGCAATAATAAGTGCAAGAGAAGATTCTCCAACTGTTAGATTAACTTACAACGAACTATTTCTCAATGTTTCTTCAATTGCAGAGGGATTAAAACAACTTGGAGTGAAAGAAGGAGACAGAGTTGCCGGATTTATTTCTAATATTCCTGAAGCAGTAATCTGTATGCTTGCCGCAACAAGTATCGGAGCTATATGGTCATCTTGTTCACCTGACTTTGGTTTGAAAGGCGTTGTAGATCGATTTGGGCAAATTCAGCCGAAAGTATTATTTGCAATAGAAAGTTATAAGTATAACGGTAAACTAATAGATTGTACAAAAAAAATAAAAGAAATAGAAGAAAATATACCTGAAATTGAAAATATTGTTTTAATACCTCAATTCTTTAATTTTAAAGTTGAACAAGAGGAAAATAAAACTTTAGCTAAAAGTAATAAATATATTAAATATAATGACTTAGCATCAATCACTTCGTATGAATTGAAATTTAATCAACTACCTTTTGATCATCCGGTTTATATAATGTATTCTTCAGGAACAACTGGGATTCCTAAATGCATCGTTCACGGAGCAGGCGGAACTTTGCTGCAGCATTTTAAGGAGCATTCACTTCATACAAATTTAAATAGGCATGATGTTATTACATATTTTACTACTTGCGGCTGGATGATGTGGAATTGGCTGGTAAGTTCTCTCCAGATCGGAGCAACAATATTTCTTTATGACGGAAGTCCGGTTTATCCTAAAGTGAATTCACTTTGGAAGAAAATTGAAGAAGAAAAAATATCAATCTTTGGTACCAGTCCAAAGTTTTTGAGCATTTGTCAAAAGTCGGAAATTAATCCTAAAAATGAATTTAATCTTGAATCATTAAATACAATTTTATCGACTGGATCTCCTTTATCGGTAGAAAATTTTAAATGGGTTTACAACAATGTAAAAGAAGATTTGCAGTTATCTTCAATATCCGGAGGAACTGATATTGTTTCCTGCTTTATGTTGGGCAATCCTACTTTACCAGTATATGCCGGAGAAATTCAATGCCGGGGACTTGGGATGAAAGTAGAATCATATGATGAAGAAGGGAATTCTATAATAAATAAAAAGGGTGAGCTTGTATGCACCGCTCCATTTCCTTCTATGCCTGTTTATTTCTGGAATGATCCGGAAATGGAAAAATATAAATCGGCATATTTTGATTTTTATCCCAATGTTTGGAGGCACGGTGATTACATTGAAATAACGGAACATGGCGGAATAATAATTTATGGCAGATCAGATGCAACTTTAAATCCGGGCGGAATTAGAATAGGAACTGCAGAAATATACAGAATTGTGGAAGCAATGGATGAAGTAGTTGACAGCATTGTTGTAGGTAAGAAATGGAATGCAGATCAAAAAGTAATTTTATTTGTTGTTCTTAAAAACGGAATCGAATTAAATAAGGAACTGATTGATAAAATAAAATTGAATATTAGAAATTCAGCTACACCAAGACATGTACCTTCTAAGATTATAAAAGTAAATGATATTCCCAGAACAATTAGTGGAAAAAAAGTTGAGCTTGCTGTAACCAATATTATTCATGGAGAGAAAGTTGAAAATAAAGATGCTTTGGCAAATCCCCAATCTTTGGATCAATTCAGAAATCTTACCGAATTAAAAACTCTTTAATTAATTATTTCCCACATAAGAGAATTAAATTTCAGTCTATTTAAACACTGGGAAAATAATTTTCTTTAAAGCAAATATTTATATTCGAAAAATGTAATTTTATTGCATTTTAGTGCATTTATTAATCCTCTTTTTAGAAATTCATTGGAACAGAAATTGTTTAAAGAATAAAAATTTTAGTAATAAAGTTCTTTACTTACCCCCATCTTGGTTTCATTTTTAGGAGGAAAATAAATGGATACAGTTATTTTATCAAGGTTACAATTTGCTTTAACCGTGGGGTTTCATTTCATCTTTCCGCCTCTTTCCATAGGCCTTGCCTGGATGCTTGTAATTTTTGAGGGAATTGCATGGAAGAAAAAAGACGAAGCATTTGAAAGAATCGGTAGATTTTTCGGAAAAATTCTTGCTCTTTCTTTTGCAGTCGGCGTTGCAACCGGAATTGTTATGGAATTTCAATTCGGTACAAATTGGGCTGAGTATTCAAAATTTGTTGGTGATATTTTCGGGGCTCCATTAGCTGCCGAAGGTGTTTTTGCATTCTTCTTAGAATCTACATTTTTGGGCTTGTATCTATTCGGAAGAAATAAAGTTTCAAAAGGCGTTCATTGGTTTGCAATTTTTATGGTTGCAATAGGCGCTACAATTTCCGCCTTCTGGATTTTAGTTGCAGGCTCTTGGATGCAGACTCCGGCCGGTTATATTATTCAAAACGGCCGTGCAGAATTAACAAACTTTTGGGAAGCTGTTTTTAATCCTTCTACCGTTATAAGATTTTTGCATGTTGTTGATGCTGCTTTAATAACAGGTGCATTTGCTGTAATGGGAATATCTGCTTACTTAATTATTAAAAATAAAGAAAGCGAACTTGTAAAAAAATCTTTTAGAATTGCTTTAATATTTGGATTAGTTGTTTCTTTATTGGAAGTATTTCCGTTTGGACATGAAAGCGGAAGGGAAGTTGCTAAAATGCAGCCTGCTAAGTTTGCTGCAATTCAAGGTTTGTATACTTCGGAAGAAGGTGCGCCGCTTGCAATATTTGCATTTCCTCAAACTCCGCCTCCGGAATTAAAAGCAAAAATTGAAATTCCAGGTTTGTTAAGCTGGCTTGCTTTTGGTGATGTTAATGCTAGAATTAAAGGTATTAATGAATTTCCGCAGCAGGATCTGCCGCCGTTGTTCATAACATTTGTTTCTTACCATAATATGGTAGCTCTTGGAATGTTGTTTATACTTATGACTATTTGGGGTACGGTTCAGCTTAAAAGAAAAAAATTGTGGGAGAGCAAAAAGTTCCTTAAAGTTTTAATCTGGGTCAGTCCGCTGCCGATAGCAGCATGCCAACTAGGTTGGATTTCTGCGGAAGTAGGAAGACAACCCTGGATTGTTTATAATGTTATGAGAACTAAAGATGCTGTTTCAACTTCTGTAGTTGCAGGGGATATTATATTTTCGATCATTTTATTCGGAATTATTTATTTAACTCTTTTGTTTTTATTCCTTTATTTATTAATTAAAGAAATTAAACACGGACCGGAACCGCTTGTATTGAAGGAGGTGAAAGCATAATGGATTTAAACACAGTTTGGTTTTTACTTGTCGGAGTTTTAATAATTGGTTATGCTATACTTGACGGATTCGATCTTGGCGTAGGTGTACTGAATTTATTTTCAAAAAGTGAAGAAGAAAGAAGAATACATTTAAATGCTATTGGACCGATTTGGGATGGAAATGAAGTGTGGCTCTTAACAGGCGGCGGTGCATTGTTTGCAGCATTTCCAATAGTTTATGCTACAGTTTTCAGCGGATTTTATATAGCATTTATGTTATTATTAGTTGCATTAATTTTTCGTGCAATTTCGTTTGAATTTAGAGGAAAAGTAGAATCAAATAGCTGGAAGAGATTTTGGGATTATGCTTTCAGCATTGGAAGTTTGTTGCCTGCGTTACTTTACGGAGTTGCAATCGGAAATATTTTAAGGGGAGTTCCGATTGACAGTTCAGGTAATTATTTAGGAACTTTTCTCGGACTGCTAAATCCATATTCAATTCTTGTTGGTTTAACAAGTCTTGTACTTTTTACAATGCATGGCGCAGTTTATATGACTTTAAAAACCGAAGGTGCATTAAGAGGAAATATGGTAAACTGGTTTAACAAAACCTGGGTTGTATTTATAATATTATATTTCCTTGCAACATTATATACTTTTTTTGAAGCACCATTTTTATTTGAAGGAATCTTGAAGAACCCGTTATTCTGGATTTTGTTTGTCCTTTTATTGGGTTCACTAATATATTTGCCTGTTGCAGTAAAAGGAGAAAAATATTTTAAAGCTTTAATCTCATCTTCGCTGCTAATTTTATCAATGATAGGACTATTTGCAATAAGTCTATTTCCGAGATTAGTTCCTTCAAGTATTGATTTAGCAAACAGCTTAACAATTTACAATGCTTCATCAACTGAAAGAACACTTTTTACAATGCTTATAATTGCTATAATTGGTGTCCCGATTGTACTGATTTATACATTTTTCGTTTACAGAGTGTTTAAAGGTAAAGTAGTAATTACAAAGAATAGTTATTGATTTTATTCAAGTTAAACACCGGGAGTAAAATCCCGGTGTAAATTTAATTAAATGTAGAGTGCACTTCCAAAATCCCTGCGGTGTTTCAAAGTTGTTTCATTATCTTCACCGAGATATTTGAAAATTGCAATACAAGCTTTCCTGGCTCCTTCATCATCATAACTTTTATCTTCTCTTATAATATTTATAAACTCTTCCAGAGCCGAATCAAAGTTTTTAGATTTTAAATCATTAATTGCATTTAAATAATTTTCTTTAATTTCAGAATCAGGAAGTGAATTATTATTATTTAATTTTTCTAAAAGTTCTGCGATTGTATTTATAGCTTCGGTTTGCTCGTAATTCTCTGCACTGCCGTCAACATTTTCAACAATTTTTTTTGCTTTCTCTGCATCTTCAAAAACTAATATTTTACCAAGCAGTAATTTTGCATCTTCATTCTCCGGTTCGCCGGAAAGAACATCTTCCGCAATTTTTTTTGATTCATTAATTCTGTTTTCTTTGAATAAAATTTTTGCTGTTTCTATTTTTTCTTTGAATTCACTTGGAATAGCTTTTTTCAGCCAATCTTCAATCATATGTTCAGGTAAAGCTCCGACGAATTCATCAGCAACTTCGCCATCAATAAAAAGTTTAACATTTGGAATGCTTCTTATTCCATACTTTCCAGCAATATCCTGAAATTCATCAGTATTAAGTTTTACAAGTTTCCATTTATCTTTATATTTTTCTGCAAGTTTTTCCAAAACAGGTCCAAGCATTTTACAAGGACCGCACCATTCGGCCCAAAAATCAACTAAAACCGGGATTTGTCTTACTTTGTTCAATTACATCATTTTGGAAATCTTTAGTTTCGTAATTCATTTTAATATTCCAAAATTTAAAAATTTTCTTATTTAATAAAATTTAGATGCAAATTTCTAAAAAAAGATTTAAAAATTAAATGTTTTTTTGTAAGATGTTTCAAGTTCATTTTTTAACTCATCCTGTAGTCCTTCTCTTTAGGTAAGAGAAGGACTTGTTGGTAGTATTTACTTTTCATTTTCAGTCTTGACAAGAAGTTTAATGTAAAGTTTATTGACAAGAAAGTCTCTTTCTTTATAAGAGAGACCTGCCTGCCGGTAGGAAGGGATTTAGAGAGAGTTAAGAACTAAAACTCATTCTTACTAGATAAGAAAAATTAGAAATATTAGATTAAATATAGTGTAAGAGATTAGTTTCCACTTATCCAGCTCATTTTTAACCACAGAGAACGCAGAGTAATCACAGAGAAGAAATAATAATGAACAATAAATTTTTAATTAAATTAAAAATGCCGCGGCAGAACCACGGCATTTGTTAATCTAACTGAAGGAGTTACTTTTATTTTTTAGAAATTAAATTTTTGTCTTCTTTCTTTTTTGTGATTTTGAAATCTTCTTTTTTGAAATATTTCAATTCTTTTAAATGCTCGAGATCTTTAATTCTTTCCGGTGAATATCCCAAAGCTTTAAAGTCTAAAACACCATGTTCTGAGTGGCAGCTTTTACAGCTTAATCCGTCTTTTTTAATTCCATGGTTAACCATTAAAGTACCGTATTGTCTCATCCAATGCGGTTCAACATTTCTTAATTTTCCGTTTTTATCTAAAGGATAAGTTGTTGACCATGAATCAACACCAAAGTAATGCATAAAATCATCCATCATATATTCTTTAAATGGTAGTTCATACATTCTTTTAACAATTGGATTTTGAATAGCTTTTACAACTGCTTCTCTTGAATTTCCTGTTTCGTAATAAGTCGCATAATCAAAAGGCAGAATCATTGCACCAAATGGGCCCTGGTTTGACATATCTTCATACATATAAGCATTAAAAAGTTTGAAAGGATAAATTTTACTTTCTCCCATATTTTCAATCGGCAATAGATTTCTTGCAATCACATCTCTGCGCTTTTCAATCATTTCAGGAGTAAGCTGGGATAATGTATTTTGAACTGATTTAATATATGTATCAATTTGAAGATCAGTCATATTAAAATCTTTTTTAAGATTTTCTTTTACTTCTTTTAAGGCTTCGGGATTAGAAATCCTTGTAATTTGATCCATTAAAGGATTGTACTTATCAGTTTTATTTGGATTATTACCTAAAGCATTTGCAAGGAATGTTCCGTTTCCGTTAAACCATAAGTATGTAAATCCAATTCCGGATTTTCCTGAGCGTAAAACATCAGTCGGAGCATACATTCCTTCTTCCGGACTCCAGGTTGGATTTACCCAATCTCTTAATACAACATTTTCTTCCTGTAAGTTAGGAATATGACATGTTTCGCATGCAATTCTTGCAACGTGTCCATTCAAAATTACTCTTGTTAATTCGTTTTTAGTATGCGGGGCAGAAGTATGGCAGCTTTCACAAGAAACTGTTTTATTCGGTAAATCATTAGCTACCAAATCCGTTCCTTTAGTTCCTCTGGGAATTTTATGTCCTTCAGGAATATGGCAATCAATACATTTTATTCCGGCTTTATAATGTACATCATCTTCCGGACTAAAAGGATTTCCTCTTTTACTCCCTTCGTGAATTATTCTTTGATTTTTAAAGCCTAAACTTTTAGCTGCAACATTATGAGCATAAGTATCCCCGCCCATATTGTGCTGATGGCAATTAAGACAGTTTTCATTAGAAGGTTTTGTAACTGTCATAGCGGCTCTCATAGTCCTGTCCTGATTCCAGCGTAAACCGACATCATCTTTAATCACATATTTGTAATTCATATCATAAGTTTGAGAATGGCATATTAAACAATCAATTCCTTCTTTTGCGGAATTTGGAACATCACCTACAGGCATCATTTTTTCTGTTGCAGGCTGATAGTTGCCGCCGATATGACAAGCACCGCATCCTTCGCTTCTATAAACAACTTTTCCGTTTAAACTGTCGGGTTTTGTAGCGATTAACGCAGCCCATCCGGTCCATGAAAAACTTCCCGGAATTCCGCATGCTCTATCGATTTTTCCGACAGGAATTGGTCTTCCGTCTTCATTGACTTTTTTACCGTTGTAGCCGTAAGTTGAAAAACCTGCCGCCATTCTTTGAAATTGAAAATGAACAGAACCGACAACATCATTCATAGTTTTTACTTTTTCAGTTGTACCATCACTTTTATGAACAGTCATTTCTTCATGGCACTTTAGACAAGTTTCAGGCCCTTTATATTGACGAATACCTGCATCACTAAAATATTTAATATGAGAATAGTTAGTTTTGGATTGAAAAGAAGCTGTATTCATCAGCATTTCTATTTTTACTTTTCTGCTGAATTCATTCTTTTCGTTTTTCGTTAATTCTTCAGCTCGTTTTAATCTATCTTGATATGTTAATTCTTTTGCAAGCTTATCAAATTGTTCATCAGTTAATTTAACGCTTGAATCAAAAGTTAATTTTCCGTTTTTAACACCTGTGTACCATTCGAAAAATGGTTCATATAAAAACTGAGAAAAGATAAATATAATTAAAATTAATCCGGCTAAAATTGTAGTAGTTTTTCCAATTTTAGTTTTCATAAACTGAAGCAGTTTCGCTTTCATTACTATTACCTTTCGAATTAGAATGTTCTGAATGAGACTCGTGCCAGCCAGTTACCATAGCTTTAAAGTTACTGGATATCGTTGTTCCTGTTGTAGCTAAATAGATATGTCCTATCATAAAGACAGATAGTAAAAATCCAGCGGAGGTATGTACGATATCGGTTAATGTTAAACCTGAAATTCCAAAAATATTATTGATTATTAATTCCGGAAACAATAAAGCTGAACCAGATAATATTATTATCGGCAGCATTATGTACATTATATTTAAATATGTAATCTGCTGTAAAGGATTAAATTTTTGTCCCTTTGTAGTTTCAAAGGGATGCGATTGGTTGTTAAATATTCCGTAAAGATAAAATTTAGATTGTAAAATTAATCTATTAAGGATACCTTTTATCTTTGGAATATATTGTTTGTAATTACCGGAAAATATATTAAGTAAAAAGAAGAATAAATAATTTAATGTTAATGTTATACCGGAAATATTATGGATTAAAATTGCGTTATCAAAATTAATTATTGGTGATTTAACAT
>CAVQMC010000012.1:0-65933 GCA_963713505.1 uncultured Ignavibacteria bacterium
GCCGACGCGTTGACGATGAAGGTCCGTGAGGGTGGCCGAATCGTCAACGTCGCTGCTGGTCGCGGTCGGGGTCAACGCCGAGGGCACCGTGAGATCCTCGGGATCGACATCACCACCACCGAAGACGGCGCCGGTTGGCTGGCCGTTCCTCCGCGAGCCTGGTGGCCCGAGGCCTGTCCGGGCGTCCAGCTGGTGATCAGTCGACGACCACCCTGGGCTGGTTGCCGCCATCGCATCAGACCTGGCGGGCGCGTCGTGGCAGCGATGCCGCACCCACTACGTGCGGAACCTCAGAGGACAAGGTCCCAGCAGGCGCCCAGGTCGATGGTCGCCACCATGGTGCGCACCATCTTCGCCCAACCCCGGATCGGTGTGGGCCCAGCATCGTCGGGTCGTCGACCAGTTGGCCGTGCCGGGTTCCAAGCGCCGCCGATCACCTCGACGCAGCCGGTGCCGAGATCTTCACCTTCACCGGGTTCCCCAAAGCGCACTGGCGCCAGATCTGGTCGAACAACCCCCAAGAACGGTTGAACAAAGAAATCCGCCGTCGCACCAACGTAGTCGGGATCTTCCCCACCCGGGGATCGATCATCCGCCTCGTCGGTGCCGTGCTCGCCGAACAGCACGACGAATGGGCCATCGCCCGCCGGTACATGAGCCTCGACGCACTCGCCCAAGCCCGCATCCGACTCATCGAAACCAACCAGCTCCCCGAGGAGGTGACCCCGACACTCGAAACCGCAACCGGCTAGAAAGAAGACAACGAGGCCGACACGGCATCACTCATACACCACATCCCCGGACGTGACCTTCAGGCGAGTAGCGGTCATAACCGAGATGATCCGCCATCTCCACCTCCAAACCGGGTCTGGAGCACCTGACGGATCAGGCCAGTCGACAGGCCGCCTTCGCCGGTGGGCCTCGATCCCGGTCAGTGCGGGCCTGGGTCACCAAAGCTTTAGCCCATTCCGACATGTCCCCGGCCGGCACAGCCAAGCCAGTGTCACGGTCCTCTTCAGCACGGGAAGGGGGGATTCCTATCAGAAGACATCAGATATGGTCCTTTCACCCCAACACCACCGGTATCGAGGAATCTAGACCACACCATTTACACAACTCTTGTGACAGTTCCCCGAACCGGCATCGGAATGTGTCAGCCCTTCGAGGCGGGTCCTTCAACCAGGCGACGTTGCAGGACACCGAGGCGACGTTGATCCCGAGCCTGCGCGCCGGGCGCGAGGAGCCGGCGGCGATCGCCACCGCGCTCACCAGCGCCCACGTCGCCGGCGTCGAAGTCGACCTGGCCAAGCTCTACCCCGGCGCGAAGAAGGTGCAGCTGCCGGGTTATCCATTCCAAAGGGCACGCCATTGGGTCTCGGCAAACCTTGGCACCGGGGATGTCGGTGCTGCAGGTCTCAGGGCCGCTGGACACCCGTTGCTCGGTGCAGCGATTGAGATTCCAGGAGAGGGGTTGCTGCTGACTGGCCGCATCTCGCTCAGCAGTCATCCCTGGTTGGCCGACCACGCGGTGCTCGACACGGTGATCCTGCCCGGAACGGCCTTCGTTGAGTTGGCTCTGCACGCTGCCGGGCGAGCCAACATGACCGTCGTCGACGAGCTGACCCTTCAGGCACCTTTGGTTCTGCCAGGGGACCGCGCTGTTGTCCTGCAGGTACGGCTCACGGATAGGGATCGGCCCCGGCAGGTGCGAGATCACAATCTCGTCCGAGTCCGAGGCGGTAGAGGGTGGTTCGGAAGGGTGGGTCCTCCATGCCAGCGGCACTCTCAGCACCGAGACGCCGGCCGCCGCTGTGATGCCGGACACCTGGCCACCACAGGGGGCAGAACCTCTCGCCACGGAGGATCTCTACCAGCGACTGGCGGAGATCGGCTTCAACTACGGGCCAGCCTTTCAGGGCCTCAAGCAATACGGCCGGTTACAGATTACAGTATTGCTAGTTATAAGTGCCGATGCAAAAGTAACAGAGGCAGCTTCACATTTATTGCCACAGTTGTCTTTTTCGGCCGGCTACACAAGATTAAGCAATATTCCGCCGTTCGAAATTTCTGTTCCGATTTTTCCAAATCCCATTCAAATTTCTCCGGTTATACTTAATAATTATAATTTAAAATTAACATTGCAGCAGCCGATCTTTACCGGATTAAAATTATTGTCATTGAAAAGTGCGGCTAATTCAAATTACAAAGCTGCGGAGTTAGAATACTCGAAGGATCTTAATGAAACTGCTTTTAATATTCAAAGTGCATTTTGGAATTATTATAAAGCTAAACAGTTAAAAGAGCTGCTTGATGAAGATTTAAAACAAATTAAAACTCATCTTGATGATACAAAAAATTTTCTTAAAAACGGATTAGCAACTCAGAATGACGTTTTAAAATTGGAAGTACAGTATTCAAATGTAAAATTAAAATTAATAGAAGCTGAAAATAATATTGATGTTGCAAGAATTAATTTTAACAGAATTTTAAATCTGCCTCTTGAATCAAATACAGATATACTAGTAAATAAAATTGATACTTCTTTTGTTAAATATAATCTTGATTCAATTCTAAAAGAAGCAAAAGAAAAACGGAACGATTTAAAATCTTTACAATATAGAGTTGATGCCAGTGACGATGCAATCAATGCTGCAAATTCCGGCTGGTTCCCTTCTGTTTACTTGATTGGAAATTATTATTACAATAAACCAAATCAAAGAATTATTCCTGCGGTTGATAAATTTAAAGAAACCTGGGACGTAAGCTTAACTTTAAATTGGACTTTATGGAACTGGGGTTATACTTCATCCCAAACCACTCAAGCTGAGCAGAATAAAGTTCAGGCAGAGACTTCTCTTGAACAGCTTAAAGATGCTGTCGGAGTTGAAGTTTATCAATCTTATTTAACCTATAACAGATCTTTGGATAAAATAAAAGTATCTAAACAAACAGTTGAACAGGCGGAAGAGAATTATAGAATAACGCAGCAAAAATATAATCAGCAGGTAGCAACTAGTTCGGATTTAATTGATGCAGAAGTTTCCGTATCTGCAGGCAAAAACTAACTTGACAAATTCATTAGTTGATTTCGAAATAGCCAGAATAAAATTAGAAAAATCAATTGGTAGAAAAATTTATTAATAATTGCAGATAATAAAAGATAAAGTATATGTCTGAAACAAATAGTATTGAAGTAAATGATTTAACAAAAGAATTCGGAAGTTTTACGGCTGTAAATCATATATCTTTTAATGTTAAAAAGGGAGAAATATTCGGATTTTTAGGCGCGAACGGAGCCGGAAAATCCACAACAATCAGAATGCTTTGCGGAATATTAGGACCAACTTCCGGCGATGCTTTAGTCGGCGGATTTAGTATTATGAAACAGCCTGACAAAGTTAAAATGAATATCGGTTACATGTCGCAGAGATTTTCACTTTATAATGATTTGACAGTTGAAGAAAATATTAATTTTTTCGGCGGAGTATACGGACTCGAAGGTAAAGAATTTAATGAAAGGAAAAATTGGGTCCTTGATATCGCCAATCTCCATGGAAAAGAAAACCTTTTAACTGCATCTCTTCCGGGAGGAATAAAACAACGTTTAGCATTGGGGACTGCAGTAATTCACAGACCTAATATTGTTTTTCTTGATGAACCGACCAGCGGTGTTGACCCAATTTCCAGAAGAAATTTTTGGGATTTAATTCATCAGTTATCTTCGGAAGGAACAACCGTTTTTGTAACCACACACTATCTTGAAGAAGCTGAATTCTGCAACAATATCATTTTAATAAATGCGGGCAAGCTAATTGCCGAAGGAACATCTAAAGAATTGAAAACAAATTATTTGAAAAGTACAATCCTGGAAATTGAATGCAGTAATGTTGTAAATGCAATGGAAATTTTGGAAAAAGAAAACTTTCGTGAATGAAACTTCAATTTTCGGAAATCAAATGCATATAAATGTAAATGATAATTACAAAAGCAAAGAACAAATTAGAAAAATATTAACAGATGAAAATTCAATTGAAGTAAAAAGAATCGATAAAATTATTCCGACTCTGGAAGATGTTTTTATTCATTTATTGGAAGAGGATAAAGAGAAGAAATAAGGAGACAGAAGACAGTAGTCTGAAGTTAGAATTTGAAAGTACATTTATGAATTCAATAATAATTAAAAAAATATTAATGGGAGGAATCATGAAAAAATCTGAAAGATTTATCTGATTTAATTGTATGGCAAAAAGCACATCAATTTGTTTTGGAAATTTACAAAGTGACAAAATATTTTCCGAAAGAAGAAACCTATTCATTAATATCTCAGTTTAGGAGAGCTTCTATATCTATTCCGGCAAATATTGCAAAAGGATTTAGGAAAAAAAGTAAAAAAGATAAAGTAAGATTTCTAAATATTTCAGAAGGTTCTTTAGAAGAATGTAAATATTATCTAATCCCTTCAAGAGATTTAAATTATATAGAGAATATTAAAGAGTTAATAAATCTGACGGAAGAAATAGGAAAATTATTATTTGCTTATTCGAAAGCAATTCTCTCTTCTGACTCCTGACTTCTGTCTACTTTTACTAATTAGAGCAAAATATGATTAAAAGAATTTTAGCAATATCAAAAAAAGAAATTAGACAATTAAAACGCGACACAAGAATGCTTTACGTTCTTTTTGTCTTCCCTTTTGTGTTATTAATTTTATTCGGATACGCAATCAATTTCGATGTTCATCATATTAAAATGGCCGTTTATGATCTGGATAAATCTATTGAAACAAGAGACTTTGTTAACCGATTAACAAGTTCTAATTATTTTGATTTAGTGGGAAGCCTTAGTTCCGAAAATCAAATCCGTGAAGCATTGGATAAAGGCGATGCACAAGTTGTGTTGGTTTTCCCTCATGATTTTTCCAGTAATCTTCAATCCAGCAAAGAAGCAAAAGTTCAAATTTTAGTTGAAGGAATAGATGCAAATACAGCTTCGGTAATTTCAAATTATATGAATGCGGCAACAGCAACTTATAATTATAAAATTACTCAGAAAGCTATGGCAGTCCGAGGAAAGCAGGCTTATTTACCAATAAATCTTGAACCAAGATTCTGGTTTAATCCCGATTTGAATTCCACGCTTTATCTTATACCCGGCTTGATTTCGATGATCTTGATTATGACTGCAGTAATTTCGATTGCAATGTCAATTGTAAGAGAAAAAGAAAACGGAACTATTGAACAAATTAATGTTTCTCCGCTTAATTCATTAGAACTTCTTGTCGGAAAAATAATTCCCTATTCAATAATTGCTTTAGTCATTGCGGCTATAATTTTATTTGCAGGTTATATTTTATTCGGTTTAACTATTAAAGGAAGTATACTGCTGTTATTTATATCGACTTTAATATTTCTTTTTGCATCTCTAAATCTTGGAATTTTAATTTCTTCAATTTCAGATTCACAGCAGGTTGCATTTCAGTTATCGGCATTAATTTCTTTATTACCTTCGTTTTTGTTATCGGGATTTGTTTTTCCGATAGAAAGCATGCCGCCGGTAATTCAAATTTTAACAAATATAACTCCCGTAAAATTTTATATAGTTGTTCTTAGAGATATTTTGCTTAAAGGAGTTGGCCTTACAGCTTTCTGGCAGCAGATAATTTATCTAATAATTTTTAATGTTTTCTTTTTAGGCTTAGCAACAATAATTAATAAGAAAAACAAAATGGCGTAATAATTTTTGATAAAGTTCCCGATTCAAAAGGCATTAAGATGAAAAAAATAATTAATATAATAATTAAAGAGTTTCTACAATTAAGAAGAGATCCGAGATTATTCGGGATAATTTTTATTTCTCCTGTTGTTCAATTAATTCTTCTGGGTTATGCTGCTAACTTGGATATCAATAATATTAATACGGTTGTTTATAATCAGGATAAAACTGTTGCAAGCAGGGATTTTATAGATAAATTTCAAAGCTCGGGATATTTTTCTATTACAGATTATGCTGATAATTATGATCAAGTTACAAAGCTTATAAATAATGGTGATGATCTTTGGGCTTTGGTTATACCAAAAGATTTTGAAAAGAAAATACAAAGAGGAGAACAGGTTAAAGTACAGGCTTTATTCGACGGATCTGATGGAAATAAAGCTGGGATTGCCGCAGGATATGTTTCAAGTATTGTTTCAAGTTATTCACAAAAAATTATTCTTGATGCACAAAATAAAACAGGAAGAAAAATATCGATGGTGGGAATGGTAACTCCGGAATTAAGAGTTTGGTATAATCCTGATTTAAAGACAAGATATTTTATGCTGCCCGGAATTATGGGATTAATTCTTACAATAATTACTACGACTTTAATGGCAATGGGAATTGTTAAAGAAAGAGAAATCGGAACTTTGGAACAATTAATTGTAACACCGATTAAACCTTATCAATTAATAATTGGTAAAACAATTCCATTTGTATTAGTAGGATTTATGGATGTACTTTTGGTAATGGGAGTTATGGTTTTCTGGTTTGGAATTCCAATAAGAGGTGATTTTTTCTTTTTGATAATTGCATCTTTTATTTATGTATTATCTTCACTTGGTTTGGGTTTATTTATTTCAACAATATCCAAAACTCAGCAGCAGGCAATGATGGTAGCAATGTTCGGGATTCTGCTTCCAATGAATTTCCTTTCCGGTTTTGCATTTCCAATAGAAAATATGCCGGGCTGGATTCAGCCGATTACTTATTTAATACCTTTAAGATATTATATTACAATTTTGCGGGGAGTAATTTTAAAAGGCGATGGATTTCTTCAGCTCGTTCCCGAAACATTTACTTTGCTGGGATTTGGACTTTTAATTTTATTTTTAAGTTCATTAAGATTTCAAAAAAGATTGGGTTAGTTTAAAAAAAGCCGGAGATGATATTTAATTCTAATCTCCGGCTAAATAAATATATTAGTTTATTAATGACCGGCTAATTTTACATTGACCCAAAAATCAACTTCTTTCATTTCAGGTCTTTCACGCGGAGGATGTCCGCCTCGCCTTCCTGCTCCGCGTTCACCGAACGAACCGCCATCAGGTCTTCTTCCACCGAAATCTTCTCTCATTTTTTGAAAATCCGGTTTTGGAATCTCAATACCAATTCCAATTGTTTTAGAAGTATCAGTTCCTATTCCATATTGAAATTCATTATTTATCTTTAATGGAACTTTTAATTCATAGGTCAAATTACCTTCGTTTTCTCCAAGACTGGCTTCAATATCATATTTATTTTTAGTTGAAACTTGAAATCTTGCATTTTTCATCGGACCTAGAATTTCCAGTTCATTTAAAGTCTTTGCATATTCTTGATTAAATCTTTTGCCGTTATTTTCATCTTGAGGTCTTCTCTGGAAAAGTTCAGGATTACCTTCCATTCCCAAAGGAAATTTTATACCGAATATTTTATCGCTTCCGCCGGTTGAATCAAACCATACAATTAAACCTCTTACAAGCATTTCTCTTTGAATGTCTCTGTCATTGGATGAAAAGAAAATGTAAATGTAATTTGAATCGTTCATTATTCCGACAGAAGAATTATAATCTTTCAAGTAAACTGTATTATTCTCCCATTCTTTGCTGCTGCCGTCTATTACAACATTATGGCTGCGCCATTTGCTTGCTAATTCCATATTGCCGCAGCCATAAAAGTTGATGGAGAGAGAACCAATTGCTAAGATTAATAAAACCGATCTCGATAAAATTTTATTCATTTTATTCTTGGTTTTTATCCTGCATCATTTGATGTCTGAATTCCGGTCTGTTTGGTCTTTCCGGCCTTTCCGGTCTCATAGGCGGATGATGCATTTCACCCATTCTCTCATGTCCTTTTGCTAAAAGATGCATATCGAATTTAGTTTTTTGTTCAGGCGTAAGTAAATTTCTGACTTTGTTTCTGTTTTTAATTTTTTTCAATTGTATTTGTTTTTGCAGATCTGAAATTTTATCCAAAGTATTTTCTACTTTGGATTCATCAAGATTATCTGTTGTTTGCAAAATCTTTAAATCGGTTCTGTACTTTTGCAGATCAGCACGAAGCGGTAAAATTTCTTTTTCAAGTTGTAATCTTAAGTCCTGCATTTTGGTTTGCTGATCTTTTGTAAAGTTCATTCCCATTCTTCTCATACTTGGCGCATCATTTTGGTCTTTCTCCTGTGCCAATAAAAATGATGAGCTGAAAAATAACACAACTATTATAGCAATTATTTTATTACGGTATTTCATGACTTTCTCCTTCGTTAATTATTTATTATTTAATTCTTTGTTGAATTTTCTGTTATGTCTTTCCCTGTTAAATTGATCCGGTGCTCTTTGCGAAAATTCCGGGCGTATCTGCATTAAAGCATTATAAAAATGCTTTTGTTGCTCGGGTGATAGAAATTTTTTTGCATCGATTAATTTATTTACCGCCTCCTTACTTATTTCTAATTTTATTTCCGATATTTTCTGCAAATTAGCATCAACTTGTTTTGGCGATACAGTGTCTTTCTGCAGCAAAACAAATGTGTCATCTTCAAGTTTTCTCATCTGCTGTCTTAGACCAATAGTTTTTTCCCGGAATGATCTTAACAAATTAATTAACTTTTCTCTTTGTCCTTTATTCAGTTTCAATTCAGGTCTGTCCGGAGGAAGAGGTCTTTCGGGGCCTTCTACCAAAGGCATTAAAGGCATATGTCTATTCGGTTCATTCGTTATCTTTAAATAAACATAGCTTCCAATAGTTGCTAGATTTATAACTATAAGAAAAATCAAAACTCCTACCAGTACTTTTATTTTCATTGCTGAACCCCCTTCTCACTTTGCAGAAGAATTTCCATTCTATCGGAAATACTCTGCTGTGAAAATGCGCTATAATAAGCCGAAACAATTTCCGATTCATTATAATCAGTAGTTGTTGAAGAAAGTCCGGTTCCCATAAGAATCCCTAAATAAACGGCAACTGAAAAAGCTGCAGCAGCAAATGACCATTTTAATTTTTCAAATAATGATTTTTCAACTTTTTTATTTTCTGATTCAGAATCCAATACTCTGATTTTTTGCTCCAAGTATGGATCCGGTTCAATTTCTTTAAAGTAACTTTTGTTTGTGCTGTTTAATAAATCATTCATTAGATTAAATTCAGATTTACATTCACTGCATTCTTCAAGATGATTTTTTACATCCGACTTTTTCTGATCACTTAGTTTATTTTCCAAATAATCAAATAAATATTTTTTAACATGTTTGTTTTTCATCTGAATTCGTTCCTTCTTTCAAATAGTTAGACAACTAATTAAGAAATAACTTGCATAAAATTTAAATTTCTTTTAACCATGGATTTAATTTGCTTACAAGTTCTTTTTTTGCACGATGAAGTCTAGTTTCAACTGCACTTAAACTAATATTCATAGATTCCGCAATTTCCTGGTAACTTAATTCTTCATATCTAAACAAAATTAATGGTACTCTGTAAGTCGGGGAAATTGTTTGAATAATCGACCAGATTATTTTTTCCCTCTCCGAATTTTCCAGTATTCTTTCAGGGGATTGATCTTTTCTAGGAGATAGAAATGCTAATTCTTCTTGTTTCTGATTTATAAAATCGGATACTTTTCTATCTAATATATTATAGAACTTCCGTTTGCGTTCTTTCTTTAAATAGTTTAGGATATGATTCACAGCAATTCTGTAAATCCAGGTGTAAATATGCGATTCTCCTTTAAAGGAATTAAAATTATTGTAAACTTTTATAAAAATATCCTGAGTAAGATCTCTTGCGGTTTCTTCATTCGAAGTCATTTTATAAGCTAAGTTGATGATTTTTTTGCCGTAAAGCTGATAAACTTCATCAAAGCTTAAAGAAGCATTTTCTTCCAAATATTCCTCTTTTTTTGAGAGAGCTAGCATAAATTTCAGAAATAATCTTATTAAATACTATTAGACAACATTCAAGGTTTATTTCTTGCAAAGTTTAACAAAATTAGTTTAGATAATATTGATTAAATTAATCACTATAAAGTTAGTCGATTTCCTGTAAGTTATGATTGCTGAAAAAGTTAAATAATTTTTTTTAGAATTAATTATTAATGAATTATGAATATTCCCGAAAAAATGACCGCGATGGTTTTGGAGAAAAAAGGCGAAAAACTTAAAGAGAAAAAAGTGGATGTTCCCAAACCAAATGATGATCAGGTTCTTATTAAAGTTAAAGCCTGCGGAGTTTGTCATACGGATTTACACATTGTTGATCAAGAATTAACCAATCCGAAAATACCTTTAATTCCCGGACATGAAATTGTCGGGACTATTGTTAAGACAGGGAAAAACGTCAAAAAGTTTAAAACCGGTGACAGAGTCGGGGTTCCATGGTTAGGTTACACTTGCGGACATTGTAAATTCTGCAGAAGAGATCAAGAAAATTTATGCGACAATGCTTTATTTACGGGTTATACGATTGACGGGGGTTATGCAGAATATACAGCAGCAGATGAAAAATACTGTTTTCATATTCCAAAAGAATTTAATGATTCCGAAGCAGCCCCCCTTTTATGTGCGGGTTTAATAGGTTACAGAACTTACAGAATGGCGGGAGATAAATTTGAAAATTTGGGAATTTACGGTTTCGGAGCTGCTGCTCATATAGTTGCTCAGGTTGCAGTTTATGAAAAGAAAAATATTTACGCTTTTACAAGATCGGGAGACGTTGAAGCACAAAAATTTGCAAAACAATTGGGCGCGGTTTGGGCTGGAGATTCAACGCAATCTCCGACAGAAAAACTTGATGCTGCATTAATTTTTGCTCCGATTGGTCCTTTAATTCCGGCAGCTTTAAGAGAATCTGTAAAAGGTGCAACTATTGTAAGCGGAGGAATTCATATGAGCGACATTCCTCAATTTCCATACAGACTTTTATGGGAAGAAAGAACAATTAAATCCGTTGCTAATTTAACTAGAAAAGATGGCGAAGAATTTTTAAAAATTGCGTCGAAAGTTCCTGTTAAAACAACTATAACAGAAATGCCATTAAATAAAGCAAATGAAGCTTTAAATAATTTAAGAGACGGGCAGGTTGAAGGAGCAATTGTACTTGTTAATGAATAGAATTTCGTTATCTTGTTATTTATTCAAAAAAATGTTTATTTCTATTTTATTTTTTATCTTATTATATAAATAAACATCATCTTTTCTTTTAATAAAATTCAAAATACTAAGAAAATTTAATTCAAATGGGAAGAGTTAAATTAAATATTCCCGATTCCTTTGAATTTACTACGGAAATTCCTGTTAGAATAACAGATTTAAATTACGGTGGACATCTTGGAAACGATGCTATTTTATCAATTATTCATGAAGCAAGAGTTAGATATTTAAATAATATTGGATTTACCGAATTTGATATAGATGGTTCAGGTATTATTATGACAGATTCCATCATCCTTTATAAAAAAGAAAGTTTTTACGGTGAAGTCTTGTCAATAAATGTAACAGTTACTGATATTGAAAAATTTGGTTGTGATTTTGTTTATCTTATTCTTAATAAAGAAAATAAGAAAGAAATTGCCAGAGCAAAAACCGGAATGGTATTTTTTGATTATTCAAATAAAAAAATAAATAGAATCCCGGAAGGATTCGTAAAAAAGATAAAGTAATAAAAGTGTTGACTCTTTAATACAAAAATGTTTAAGAGATAATAAATGAGAAATATTTTTATTCTTTTAGTCTGGGGATTTGCTGGCATGCTGGGTTGTCAGACAATAATTCTTTTTGCTTATGCAGTTGGAATAAGCCTTCCGGTCTATATAGTTGTTTATCCGATTACTTATTTTTTCTTATCATTATTCGTTAATTCAAAATTATCGAATAATTATTTTTTGAATTCAACCGTACTTTGTGTAATACCGTTTGTTTATTGGTATATTTTAATATTGTCGGGTGGACATTTTGATATAGATAATTTTAACTTTTCAAGCAGTCAGGGTATGATTATTATTCTGCCTTTAACATTATTCTTTTCTCTTCTGGCTGGAATTTTAATCGTACATTCAAGAAGAAATAATTCGGAAATCATTTAACGAAAAATTCTATAGGTGATGTTTATGGACGAAAAAGTTTTAAGAGATCATTTAACTAAATTACTTAAAGGTGAACAGGCACATGCTTCTAATGAAAACGCATTAAAAAATGTAAATATTGATTTGCTAAATAAAGCACCTATGGAAGGAATGCATACTCTTTGGGAATTAATGGAACATTTAAGATTAGCTCAAGAAGATATTTTGAAGTATATGCTTCAGAAAGATTGGGTTTCCCCTGCATGGCCTGAAGGATATTGGCCGAATAAAAATGTAAAAGCAGATAAACAATTATGGCAGGATTCGGCAACAGCATTTTTAACCGATTTGGATGATTTAATTAATCTAGCAAATAACCCCAAAATTGAATTAACATCTAAAATTCCTCACGCTACTGAACATACTTATCTTCGAGAGTTTTTAATCGTGGCTGATCATAATTCTTATCATATAGGCCAATTAGTAGAAACGAGAAAGATTTTAGGGGATTGGTAAGATTATTTATAAAATAATTAATAAATAATATTAATATCAAAAATTGTAATTATATTCTCCAAAAATTCAATCACTAAAAACTAATATAAAATTAAATATGGAAAAGAATAGTTATTCTCCTCCAATAGAAAAATTTTTAAGACCATTCCAGGAGTTTTTAAACCTAGAGGCATCAGGCGGTATTTTATTACTTGCTTCTACTTTAGCTGCAATGCTTTGGGCTAATCTTCCTTTTTCAGATTCATATTTTCATCTATGGCACACACATGTGAAAATCGGGGTTGACAATTTTATTTTAGATTATTCACTTCATCACTGGATAAATGACGGATTAATGGCAATATTTTTCTTTGTGGTTGGACTCGAAATTAAACGTGAATTTTTGGTCGGGGAATTATCTTCTGCAAAACAAGCAGCCTTACCAGTTGCTGCCGCTATAGGCGGAATGCTTTTTCCTGCATTAATTTATTTTTTATTTAATCATGAAGGCAGCAGTTCTTCCGGCTGGGGAATTCCAATGGCAACGGATATTGCATTTGTAATAGGAATAATGGCACTGCTTGGTAAAAGTGTTCCGATTTCTTTAAAGATTTTTGTAACTGCTCTTGCAATTGCAGATGATATTGGTGCCGTTTTGGTAATTGCATTTTTTTATACCTCAGAAATTTCCATTATTAGTCTAATTATTGCGGCAGTCTTTTTATTACTTTTAATCTTGTCGAATAAACTTGGTGTAAGAAGTTTATTGGTATATACTTTATTAGGAATCGGATTATGGCTGGCTTTTTTGTTGTCTGGAATTCATGCAACAGTTGCAGGTGTTGTTTTAGCCTTTACAATTCCAGCCTTTTCCAGAATAAATACTTCAGAATTTAAAAGTAATAGTAAAGAATTACTAAATGAATTTGAAAAAGCAGGAGAAGAAGGACCAAATGTATTATCAAATGAAGAAAGGCAGTCAATTGTCCAAGCTATTGAAGGTAACTGTGAAAAAATAATGACTCCACTTCAAAGATTTGAGCATGGTTTAAATCCCTGGGTTTCATTTTTTATTATGCCTGTTTTTGCATTTGCAAATGCTGGTGTTCCACTTTCAAATGATTTCTTTACAGAATTATTGAGTCCGATAAGTTTGGGAATAATACTAGGATTATTTATCGGCAAGCAATTAGGAATATTTCTATTCACATGGGCTGCAATTAAATTCCGTATTGCTTCAAAACCTTCCGGTGTAAGCTGGAAACAAATTTATGGTGCAGGTATTTTGGCAGGTATAGGCTTTACAATGTCATTATTCATTACAAATCTTGCTTTTATTGATGAAGCATTAATTAATACAGCAAAAGTAGGAATTATCACTGCATCTTTAATTAGCGGAATTGTTGGATTTATATTACTAAAATCCAGCAATAATTTACCAAATAAAGTTGTAACATAATTTTTTGTTAAAACTCTCACTATAAATGAATTCATTTTTATTTAATTTTAGATTTAGAATTAATACATTTATTAAATTTTAAAGTTTACAAAATCAAAGCAGGAAAATAAAATGTATAAACTAATATTACTCCGTCACGGTGAAAGTGTTTGGAATAAAGAAAACAGATTTACCGGATGGACAGATGTTGATTTATCGGAACAAGGAATAAAAGAAGCAGAAAATGCCGGCGAATTATTAAAAAAGGAAAATTATATTTTTGATATTGCTTTTACTTCAGTTTTAAAAAGAGCAATTCGGACATTATGGATCGCTATGGATAAATTGGATTTAATGTGGGTCCCGGTTGAAAGATCCTGGCGACTAAATGAAAGACATTACGGAGCCTTGCAAGGTTTGAATAAAGCCGATACAGCGAAAAAATACGGCGATGAACAGGTTCATATATGGAGAAGAAGTTATGATATTCAGCCGCCTGCTTTGGAAAAATCCGATGAAAGATTTCCGGGAAAAGATCCAAGATATAAAAATCTGGATCCGGCCGATGTTCCT
This sequence comes from uncultured Ignavibacteria bacterium, assembly GCA_963713505.1. Taxonomy (GTDB): domain Bacteria; phylum Bacteroidota; class Ignavibacteria; order Ignavibacteriales; family Ignavibacteriaceae; genus CAVQMC01. The sequence continues at coordinate 14,580 of CAVQMC010000012.1, forward strand.
TTAACTGAATGTTTAAAAGATACGGTTAGCCGATTTCTACCTTATTGGAAAGACACAATTGCCCCAACTATTAAATCAGGTAAAAAAGTTATTATTGCTGCACACGGAAATAGTCTTAGAGCTTTGGTAAAATATCTTGATAACGTGTCCGATGAAGAAATTGTCGGTTTAAATATTCCTACCGGCGTCCCATTAATTTATGAATTGGATGAAAACTTAAAACCAATCAAAAATTATTATCTTGGGGATGCTGCAGAAATTGAGAAAAAAGCCAAAGCCGTTGCAAATCAAGGAAAATCCAAATAAAATTAAGCCTTCGGTAATAAAAGAAATTGAAGGTTTTTTATCCCTTAAAGATATATTTTTTGTTCACTTAGTAAAATTGGCCTTGATTTTCAAAACCAATTTGCTCATCTTTTCTCGCAAGTTTCAATAAATAACGCAATTTAAGGGAGCCAATATTAATGCTCAAAAAGTTTTTACTTATTTCTGCCTTTCTAATCCTCGCCTTTTCACAAATAAATGCTCAAACTGTTTTTGCAAAATATGCAGGTGAATTTATGGCAATTCCGGTTGGAGGCAGACCTTCAGGTATGGGCGGAGCTTTTGTAGCGGTTGCTAACGATATTACAACAGCATATTATAATCCCGCCGGTTTAGCAAGTTTAAATTATCCGCAAATTTCATTAATGCATGCAGAACAATTCGGAAATTTGGTTAACTATGATTATGGTGCCGTTGCTATTCCATACGGAACAGATATGAGTTTCGGAATAAGTGTAATGAGATTAGGTGTAGACGGAATTCCCGACACCAGGAATGCACTTTATGATGCTAATGGGGATGGTAATATTAATATAACAGATGACCGTTTGGATTACAGTAAAATAACCGAATTCAGTGATCAAGATTGGGCATTTTATCTAACATTTGCTAAAAGACATTCAAGTAAATTTTATTACGGGGCAAATGTCAAAATTATCTATAGGAAAATTGCAGAATATAATGCTTACGGTGTTGGTTTCGATGTAGGTGCATTATATAACGCTTTTGAAAATTTTTATTTAGGCGCAAATTTACAAGACATTACCACAACTATTGTTGCATGGAGTACCGGAAGAAACGAACTCATTACTCCTACAGCCAAAATCGGTGCTGCTTACGGTTTGGATATTATAGGAGGAAGATTTACCCCTGCTTTGGATTTTGATGTTAGATTTGAAAACAGAAGATTTGCTTCCAATTTTAATGTTGGTCCTGTTAGTTTTGATATGCATGCAGGTTTTGAATTCAACTATAAAAATATTTTTTCAGTAAGAGCCGGTTATAATGATGTAAAGCAATTTACAATAGGCGCTGGAATAAAATTACCTAAGCTTAATATTGATTATTCATTTGCCAGATTTAATGCTTCCGAAGTTGACAGACTCCCCGATACCCACAGAATTTCTTTAATACTTACTTTGGAAGAGCCCAGATTTTTAAGAGACGGGATATAAATCAATTTAAAATTAAAAAGGAGTTCCAAAATTACTTTTGAAACTCCTTTAAATCCCCAAGATAGTCCCTCATAGATATCTCATTATCAAGAATTAAATTAAAATAATTGAGCGTAAATAGATATAGCTAATAAATGTTATTTTAAATATCAATTATTTATAACTAACAATTCTTTTATTGAATTAATTAAAGATTGGTTTTCAATAGGTTTTGTTAAAAATAAATCAACCCCTGCATTTATAGCATTTTCCTTGTCATTTTTATATGCATGAGCGGTTAAACATATAACCGGAATATTACGATATTTTCCGTCATTCTTTAATTCCTTAGTTAAATCCAATCCATTTTTTTTACCTTTAAGCGAAATATCCATTATAATTAAATCAAATTGGGAACTATTTAAATGCTTATAAAATGATGTTTCGGAATCACAAATTTCTACCTCAAATTCTTTTTTAAGCAATAACTGCAAAAATTTTTGATTATCGTAATCGTCTTCGGTAATTAAAATTTTATATTTTTTTCCGGAATTAGAATCGCTCATAAAAAAATTTTAAAGTTTATATTTAATAATAATTGTTATTTGCTAATTTAAACAATATCAATTTCTGATGTAAAATTGAAAATATTATTTAAATCATACTAAATATTATTTATTTTTTTAACTTTTAGTAAATAAATTCTTTGTTTTATGTTATCAGAATTTCAGCATCTCGGAAAATTTCTAATATTTTTAGGAATATTAATCGTTGTAATTGGAATTGTATTTTTATTCAGCGACAAAATACCTTTTATTGGAAAACTTCCCGGAGATATAATAATTAAAAAGAAAAATTTCACTTTTTATTTCCCAATCACAACATCAATTCTTTTAAGTCTTATTATTAGTTTAATTTTTTACCTGCTAAAAAAATAAGGTAAAATTAACTTTAAACTCTAAATCAATAATTATTACTTTTTTATTAGGATAATAAATAAGGGATGAATATATCATCCCTTTTAAAGAATTTTTACGAGCGGGAAATTAAACTATTTATCTGGTTTATAAATGTTGATTTTGGTGTTAATCCGATATACGAATTTACGATATTACCTTTTTGATCAATTATAAAAGTAGTCGGAATTGCATTAATATTACCGTACTTTTCAACTACATTTTGATCACCTAAAACAATAGGATAATTAATTTTAAAACTTTTAATAAAAGGTTTAAGATTATTTGAAGATTGATCAGAATCTAAAGATATTCCAATAATGGCAACTTTATCTTTAAATTCTTTTTGAATATCAACCAAATCCGGAACGCCTTTTCTACAAGGCGGACACCACGTTGCCCAAAAATCAACTATAACAACTTTTCCTTTAAAATCCGCTAAGCTTACAGTTTTACCATCTACACTTTTTAAAGTAAAATTATATGCTTTGTTTCCACTACCGGAATCGTCACCGCTCTTAGAACAACCCAATACAGTTACAGTTGAAAGTATTAGAAATATTGTCAATAATTTTTTATACATTTACCAACCTGCTTAATATTAAAAAAATTTATTTATGAATTAATTCCGGTACAGGATGAACAGAAGAATCCGGATGAGAATTTTCTGCATTCGGATTATAGTTTGGAGGATAAGGTCCATGTTCCGGTACTGATCTAGTATTATTTACTATAAAAAATATTATTAGAACAATAATTATTACAACAGTCCAAAAAGTATTTTTATATTTTGGATCGATTAAATGTTTCTTTTCAGGCTGCTGTTTTTTACCGATTTTTCTATCTTTATTTCGTTTTTGCGACATATTATTTGATGTGTTTAATTTAAATTAGATTCGTAAGTTAAGAAAAAATATGATTTCAAATAAGTCTTAAATTTAAAACATTTCCAATTGATCCGAACTATTTCTATCATATAAATCGGTTCTTAGAATTCCATAATCTCTTTTATTTAATCCAAGCTTTTTACAGTTAATTTTGAATAGATTTCTAATTGTTTCGGCAAATTCTCCTTCACCTGTAAACCTTTTATTAAATTCAGATTGATTTAATTTGCCGTTTCTAATTTCTTTTATTCTATTGATTATTTTTTGAGATCTGTCGGGAAATTCGCGGTTAACCCAATCGACGAATAAATCCTTAACTGCATAAGGAAGTCTCAGCATAATATAACTTGCATGTTCGGCACCTCTTGAAGCAGCTTCTTTTAAAATATTTGGTATTTCTTCGTCGGTTAAACCGGGGATTATCGGAGCAAGATTAACTCCAACAGGAATTCCATTTTTTGCAATTTTTTCAATAGTTTGTAATCTTTGTTCCGGAATTGAAGTTCTTGGTTCCATTTTTCTAGCCAATTCTTTGTTTAATGTAGTTACAGAAATAGTAACGGTAGTTATACCAAGCGAAGCTAATTCTATCAAAATATCAATGTCTCTTTGTATTAAAGAATTTTTTGTAATTATTGCAACAGGATTTTTATATTTTAAACAAACTTTAAGTGCCTTTCTGGTTAATTCAAGTTTCTTTTCAATCGGCTGATAACAATCGGTATTTCCAGAAAACATGATTACTTTAGGAACATAACTTTTCTTTTTAAAAGCTTTTTCCAATAATTTATCGGCTTCCGGTTTTACCATAATTTTAGTTTCAAAATCAGTTCCGGAAGAAAAACCTAAAAATTCGTGAGTTGGTCTTGCATAACAATAAATGCAGCCATGTTCGCATCCCCGGTAAGGATTAAATGAGTAATCAAATCCTAAATCATAACTGTCGTTTTCGCTAATAACAGATCGTGAATCATCTTTATAAAAATATGTTTGAAGCTTTAATTTCTTCAAGTTCTTTTAAAGAAATATCGGTAACATCATTTTCAAAATCTTCGATATGAAGTTTTTCGAATCTATTTTTAGGATTTATCTGAGCTCCCCGTCCTCTTAATATTTTTCCATTCATAACATTATTATCTTTTGCATAAAATTTCAAAACTCATTTTGCTTTATTCAAATCCCAGTTGTAATTTTTATATTCAATTTGCCATTTTGTAATGTTGGCTTTAATATCGTTTGATAATTTTTCAGGAAGATATTGAGAAATATATTTTAATATTCTTTTATCATTATTACCAAAGTCATCGTTATACCAATCAAATATTTTTGAAATATGCGCAGTTTTATTTTCTTCATCAAAATAATTTTTGTATTTATCATTCAAAAAAGTTTTTGCCTGATCATTAAGCTGTTCGTCTAATTTTTCTCCTGTATAAGCTTCATTTCTAAGCGGCGGACAGCTAATTGCCGCACAAACTAATACGAAATGAATTGTTGGTTCATTAAATTCTTTTCTTATTATATCATGTTCAATATTATTTAATGTCATTTTTTTACCATTTAATTTCTACAAAATCTTTATCCCAAACAGTAGCTCCGAGAAGATAACCGATAATTTTTCCGCCGGTACTTAAATCATTTATACTTTCAACAGGATAATTTTTGCAGATAATATAAAGTGTATAGGCATTATATGCATTTATCCAGAAAGCTAATTTTTCTTCTTTAGTTTTGAAATCAGAAGGGTTTGTAATTTTTAGAGAATTGATAAATTCGTATAACCTATTATCGTATCTTAAATTTTTATAATCCACTAGACCATTTTTTACATATTTTTGCAATATCTGATTATATAAATCTATTTTATATTCTTTATCAGATGGATATAAATTCATGAACAAAAGAAATTAAAATAATGAATAAAAATATTATTACTGTTTTTTTCATTTTATTCTGATAAGATTTGATCGGCGTTTTTTAAGATAACTTATAAACTGATGATTTTTCTCTTTATTAATTTCAATCCAATTTTTTAATTCATCTTCAGTATCAATATCATTTAATTTATCAAGGATTTTTACTTTACCGTGTTAATCGCATATATAATTTATTTAAAGTTTCTTCAAAACAGTTTTGGTGCTCCAATTGATATTTTCAAACAAAGACTTTTGCAGTGAATTCATTCCCAGCAAATAATATCCTCCGTCTTCAGCAGGTCCAATTACATAGTCATTATCTTCTAGTTCATAAATTGTTTTTTTATAAGTTGATTACTAATATCGGGAAGATCTGTTCCGACAATAATTGCTTTTTTATAATTTAAATTAAAACCTTTGAAATGCATTGTACATTTTTTCACCAAGATCGTTTCCATGCTGTTCAAATGTTTTGAGTTCATTTCCCAGCCAATTATTGATTTTAGCTTTTGGGGAATCACTTAGAATAAAATATTAAAATTTCGCTTTTGGAATTATGAATATTTTTCAATTGCATTAATGTATATTCTGTACAGCATTTATAAAACTCAGCAGCAGGTTTGTCTCCGAGAGTTTTTGCTAATCTGGTTTTGACTTTCCCGGGTTCCGGATATTTCAAAAAGACAATTATACAGTTATTCATATTCTTGCATATAAATTAATATGAAATATTAACAGAATAGTAACGAAATCTATTGAATTATAATAAAGTGTGAGAAATTCAGACTGTAAATAAATTCATGTATGTGAATTATAATTAAAAAGCTCTTTAAAAATAACCGAGAGAATCACAACCCTGCCAATATGGAGCCTTTTAGAGTTCCGGTCACTTTTGATTTTCCGATTCGTTTTCTGTAGCTTACAGGAACTTCTAGAATTTTTAATTTCTTTTTAGCAGCTCTTATCTGCATTTCTACTGTCCAGCCGATACCATGGATCTGAAAGTTTAAGTTCTAATAATTTATTAAATTTTATTGCTCTGAAAGGACCTAAATCTGTGTACTTTGTTTTCCAGAATAATTGTATTAAAAATCCGGATAAAATACTTCCTATTCTGGATTGAACCGGAAGTGCGCCTTTTTCTCTTACTCCTAAAACTCTACTTCCTAATACAAAGTCGAAATCTGCATTTTTAATTGGTTCAAGCAATAACTTTAATTCTCCGGGAAAATCGCTGTAATCTCCATCTAAAAAAACAACAATGTCCGGTTTTGTCATTATTGATTTTAATGTAATCGATTCCCTTTAAACAAGAAGCACCGTATCCTTTAAATCTCTTCATTTAAAACTGTTGCTCCGGCTTTGAAAGCTTCGGTTTGAGTATTATCTATAGAATTATTATCAACTACAATAATTTCATTGATTAAATTTTTAGGAATTTCTTTAATTACTTTTGCAATTGATTCTTCTTCATTCAATGCCGGGATAATAACAACACTTTTCATTAATAATTAATTAAATTTTGATTAGTTCTTTAATGAGACGCTAAAAATATGACTAGCATAAGCTTTTAATTCAACAAATAGACCTTCTGCTTTTATATCATTCATTTTTCTGGTATATGTTTCATTTAGAAAGAAGATCAATTAATATAACTTCAGAATTGTCCGTATTAATATGAATTTTAACTCTGCATTGCGATGTTTCATTTGAATAATTTATTAAAATAATTCTATATTCCGATTCATTATTCCAGATCCATGCAAAAAAATTATTGTAAGATTGATTATTCCCCCCGGCAGAAAACGGATACAGCTGTGCCCATTTTCCATACTTGAATATTTTATCTTTTGTAATTTCTAGCAAATCATCATAAAAATTTTTTATTTCTTTGGCTATTTTTTCTTTCGGTTCTTTGCCTAATTGAACAGGCAGTTTAATTTTTTTCCCATCAAATTGACCATCGTAGAACAATTTTGCACCTTGGATTGTATTCATTAAAACTGCAGCAGGAAATGATTTTTGTTCTCCGAATTTCTGCAAGGCGCGAGTTTCATCATGATTTTCGAGAAACCTAACCGACTTAAGCTGATAATCTTCATCCGCAGTTAAATGTGCCTTTACTCCTGCAACATCATCTGAAGCGAGCCTATCCAATAATTTTTTATCATAAGTAAAATCAAAACCAAGCTGCTGCAAATCCCATTCGAGATCCCAATAAGCCTCTCCTATAAAAATAAAATCAGGATTCTTTGCTTTAACTTTTTCTATTGCAGTTTTCCAAAATTCTTCTTTTGGTTTTTTAAATTTTGTTTTGTTTAAAATTCCAATCCATGTATTATAAAAAATATTATTAAGCGGAAGCATAGCCATATCGCATCGAACACCGTCGCATAATTCAGAAATAGTTAACAATTTTTTAGTCATAAATTCTCTGGCAGCCGGATTAAAATAATTTATTTGTATTGTATCTGTCCAGGCAGGAAACAAAGGATCTCTACCATGTACAAAAATTCTTCCGTCATTTCTTTTAAAACATGTGAATGAATCTCTATTCAGACACTCTTCATCTGTTTCTAAAAATATTTCCGGATTTGATTTAAGCAAAGAAGTATTTGCACAAAAATGATTTGGAATAAAATCCAAAATCAGTTTTAATCCGATTTTATTGAGACTTCCTTTTAATTTTTTAAGGTCTTCTATAGAACCGAATAATTTATTTATTTTATAATCATCAATTGCAAAAGGAGAGCCGATAACATCTTCATTTTTCCAATCTTTTAAACTGCGATTATATGATGAAATCAAATCAATACTAAAGCAACAATCTTCTACTAAAGATGGACATGTTTTCCAAATTCCCATAAGCCATACACAATCAATTCCTTTATCAACCAACTTTTCAAAGTAGTTCATCGGTAATTGACTTAAGGTTATATCTTTTTCAAAGTTTTTAATCCAAACCCTAGTATTTAATTCAAATATTTTAGGATTTTTTATCATCATAGTTATTGCTGAATTTAAACACAAAGATAAATAATTTTACTTAATTGATTATATACTTTGAGAAAATGTTTTAACAGAACTTTTTTTTCACTGGAAAAAAAATAATTTATTAATACTTTTGTAATAGTAATTAAGAATTTATTTAGATAATTTAATGTGTAAATGCTGAAAAATATTACATGTAATTATTACCATGAAATATCAACTTTTTCATAAATGGAATATTCATGTAGTGTTTTTTCATAAAAAAAGTATTGGATTTTAAAACACCAAAATTTAAAATTATATCTTTTTTGTAATAAAAAAAGATATTTTATTATATTGATCATGCTGCAATAAGCGTAATATTTTCCGAGTTAATTTTACGTTTTCTTATCATTATTATTACCCGCTTATTGTATTGGAGTCACTAATAAGATTATTTAAGAACTAGAATTAGAATATACTAAATTTTACAGATTTGGCGTTACTTTCTAATTTTGGTACAATAATTGTCATAACAATGCATTATTATGATCTTTAACCTTTTAACTCAGTAATTTTTAATTCGTTTAATTTATCAAATTTAGAAATAATAATTATGATTAAGAATATACATAGAGGATGCTAATGCAAAATACAACCACTGTGCAAGAAAAGAAATCGGTAAAGTCAAATGGTTATCCGGATTTATATACAAAAGACAGTTTGGAAGAAGAACTCGAGCGATATTCTCGGACAGCAGTAAACGACATAAAGTTTACAATAATAATAAAACCGGCTATAATTTCTTTTATAGCATTAATATTTTCCTTTTTTCTGGATTTATCCAGTGTTCCAATTCTGGGAAATATTACAGTAGAAATTGCAAAATCATTATTCCCTGCATGGCAGCCGACAGGAGAAATTTCTCCTTATAGCTTCTGGTGGCTTCCGGTTGCAATTTATGCACTTTTTGTATTCTTATCATTTTTAGCCTACAACAATTTAAAACTTCAAATTGTAAGAACTCCTGCATCTGAAACTATAGACAGAATAATGACTAGTGCCAACAGTATTATTGATGGTATTGCAACAGCACTTCCTTTAATTGGTGCAGCAATCCTCTTGATAAGTATTAAACTTGGCGAAGAAGTATTCTTGGGATTATCGGTTCCATTTGAAGTTAAATCTTTGATAATATTAGCACTCGGTAAATTATTTGAGCCTGTTCTTGATCAATTAGGTGTAGAATTTCAAAATATCGTAAACCATGTTAGGGATATAAGAGAAAGGTACTTCAGCAGAATACAAATAGAAAATTCAAAAAATCTTTTGAAACAAACATCAGGTGCTGGTGTTACTAATGTACCTGAGATCAGCGAAAAAGACCTTGAAAATTATAGAATAGTATTGGAAAGAACTAAAACTTTAAGCGAAGAAATTCATAAAAATTTCAGTTCAGTAAATTACTTACTTGAAAAACTAAACCACTCACAAAATATCAGTACAGAAAAAATTGAACAGCTTCAAAACCTTGCAAATTCAATTACTCAAGCTTCAAATTCATTAGGTAACGAAAACACAGTAAGCGCATTAAAATCATTAGAAACAATAGTTGTTAAAAAGTAAGATAAATTATGGTACATAAAAATAGAGATAGTAAATTCGTCATTTATCAAGTTTTGTACATATTTGTAATTACTGTACTTGCTTTAAAAGGAGCTGATTTGGATTTAAATAGAGTTGTGTCTGAAGATAAAGCAGTCAGTATGAGCGTAAGAGATTCATTGGTTGCAATGATAGATTCTCTTACAGCAAAAGGATTAAACTTTAATATTCAAATTGATCCTAACGTTGAAGTGGAAAATAAAGAATTGAAAGAAAAGCTAGCTTCGCTTAATAAAAAAGTAAAAGATTTAAATACAAAAGTTAAAGAAGATAAAAAAGAAGAAAAGAAACCGGAAACAAAAGAAGTAAAAGAACAGACAGTTTTGCAGTCACCAATTTCGGTTACTCAAACCTTTATTCAATATACATGGAACAAAGCTACAAACACAGGCAATGTTCCTACAGAAATATTTGATCCTAAAGATATGAGTAAACCAATAGTTACAATACCTCCAGGCCAAGAAAAAACATTTGATCTTACAAATCAAAAAGAAGTTATTGCCAAGTTTGGCAGCCAGGAACAAAAAATTACGGTTGTTCCAAATAAACCACCTGAAATTAAAATCGAAAAAGTTACAACTAAGATGAACAATTCGGATATTTATGTCCAAGACTTGCAGAGAACTACAGCGTTCACTGTAACGATTGTAGATGAAAGACCGAAACAGCTTAAGATAACACATTCAGGTCCGATTTCAGTTTCTGGTCCAACTACGGATAGCAAAGGAAATCTGGTATATAATGTTTCCTTGAAACTTGCCTCAACCCAAGCGAAATTTGACGATTGGATAGATCGCTTCGGAAACTTGAGAGAGCCTGACGGTCGCTATAAAGTAAATTTCTTCTTTATAGCTGTTGATGAAAGAACTAAAGACCGCGTACAGGTCGGGGATTCTTTCTACTTCACGGATTTTTCTAGATAAAAGTTCTCTTAAATAAGTTCATCATTTTACGGAATTAATTATGAATAGATATAAAATACTATTTATTCTGATAGGTATATTGTTTCTCCCTTTTCTAAAAACTGTTTACGCACAACAGAATGAAGGAGAGGAAAAGATTTTATATTTTCAAATGGAACCGCTTGATGATAGTTTATTCATTCATATTCAGCAAGAGGTATTTATTGATCCTCCAGATCCTAAAGCTGAAATTATTGTGGATTTACGAGATCCTAATAATGAAACTGTATCAATCAAAGGCGCACTTTATCCATTTCTTGCTTTTAAACCTGAAACAAGAGCAAGAATTCAAACATATCCATTTAAAATAAATCTCGGTGAAACAATAAACTTCGGAAGCGTATTTACAAAAGTAATAAGCAAAATAAAATTAAATAAAATAGTATCACCTCCTACAGCAGCTCAAATTTCACCTGCCCTTTCCTATATAAATCCATTCCTTCAGCTTTGGGGCGGAGAAAGGTTTGGTATTCCAATCAAAGGTGATATAGGATTGTCATTTGGAATTGGAACGCCTTATTCCGGTGTTTTGGAAACCAATGCTGTCGAAGGTGATTTTCATTTATTGGGATTTTTCGGCGGAGTTATCGGTCCGGTTGACGCTTTAACTGAAATAAAACACAGCGGTAATTATAATAATATATATTTTAATTATGCTTATCAAATTGGCTACAATGTTCCTTTAGGAAACTTTTTCCAATTCAGTTATACTGATGTTATTTCAAAACCATCTAAAGGACAACTTCAAAAGTATTTACAAAATAGTCTTTTAAATCCTGATTCTTCGGTTAAATATCAAGTAAAGATTATTGATAATTCATATTTAAACTGGGAATTCCGTTACCCATTTAGTCTCTTAGGTTCTACAAGAGCAAAATTTTATGTTGCTCAATATTTGGATGAATGGCATGTAGGATTTACCGGCAGAGAACTTTCATTAGCCGGCAGTACTTTCGATTTCAGATTTGATATTATGCCTCATAGCGATGTAAGACGTCCGCAATATGTTTTGGATATTATGGTTCAAAAAATATTTGAAAACTGGGCATTTAGTGCTTTGGCAATAGGTCCTTCCGCAGTTCTTTCTACATTGAAAGACGGTTCATTCGGATTCTTATCTATATTTTTTAATATGAGATTAAAAGTCGGTACCTCATTTTAATTTTTTAGCTTTGCACTATTTTTATAATTTTAGTGCAAAGCAATTTTTAACTTTTTCAATAATCCAATACAAATCACTTCCTTTTCCTATTTATAAAATCTGATTAAATTATTATTTAATTTAGTATCTAAAATACTACATCATTTTTTTATTTATGAAACAAAATATCATTCTTTGGACAGCTGCAATTATTATAATTTTTATTACAGGTTATCTGCAAAGATTAACAAGCCCGGATTACCCAATTAGTGCAACTGTTGGGATTGGAGGTAAAAAAATTATCTACAGTTTCGATAAAGTTCATTACGGAATAAAGAATTATAATATTATTATTCACTCTGAAGTTCAAAATATTACAGGATCAATAGAATGGAAATCAGATTTTGATTCAGCCGGATGGAAAATTATCGAATTAAAGAATGAAGGGAACTTATTAAGTGCTTCGATACCGATAACTAATGTACCGGGCAAAATTGAATACAGAGCAAAACTAAATTATCAGAATAAAGATTATTATCTGCCATTTAACAAACCCGTAGAATTAAAAACTTATGCAAAGGTTCCGACAAGAATTTTTTTCTATTATTATTTCTTTTTATATATAGGATTAATATTAGCAGTAAGAACAGGGCTTGATGCATTTAATGATAAACGGCCTAGAATGAAAATGTATTCAATCTTTACCACAATTGCATTTTTTGCTTACGCTTTTGCATTTAATCCAATTAAAAATACTTATGAGGCAGGTGATATCGGTACTAAGATCTTACCGATGAACGCTATCTTTGATATAGGTCCGATTATTTTATTTGCAATTTGGGTAGCAGCTATAATTTTAATATTTAATGTAAAGAAAAACAGACCGATTGCAATTGCTTCATCGGTTATTACATTAATATTTTTTGAAATAATGAATTTTATTTAATATCATAAATTTCTTTAATTTAAAACTTTTATAACTTGAGGATGAAGTATTTTATTTGAAGCAATAATACTTGTTCCTTTCACAGGATCATTTCCCTGATAATCAGTTATAATACCGCCGGCGCCTTTTATTATTGGTATCAAAGCCATTGAATCCCATGGCGACATTATAGGATCAATCATAATATCAGCAAAACCGGTTGCCAACAAATAATATCCGTAACAATCTCCCCAGTTTCTAAAAATGTTCACTTTGTGAATTAATGAATTAAATTTTTCGATATTTTGATAACTTTCTATATTAAGATAATCCGTGCACAATAAAACTGAATCTTCAATTCTTGAGCATTCTCTCATACTTACTTTTTTGTTATTCAACAAAGCAGACTGATTGTCTCCAATTAAAAACTCATTTAAGATCGGTTGATTTATAACTCCAAGTATTGGCTGACCATTTTTTAATAAAGCTATAAGTGTTCCGAAAATAACCGATCCGCAAATAAAACTTTTCGTTCCGTCAATTGGATCTAAAATCCATTTATATTCTGCATTCGGATTTAGCTCACCGAATTCCTCACCCAAAATACCATGATCAGGAAAATGCTTTATAATTTCTTCCCTCATTTTTTCTTCGGCATTTTTATCAGCAATTGTTACGGGTGAATTATCCTTTTTGGAATTCACACTAATGTCTGTTCGAAAATAGCTTTTAATTATTTTCCCGGAAATTTCAGCTAAATATTTAGAAAATTTTTTAAACTCTTCTAATTCAGTCATATTATTTGAAAATGTTAATTATAGAAAATAGCAACAATTAAAATATTCCTATTTTGGTGATTAGTCAAATTACTATTTTGTCAATTTTGAAATGATTTGTATATTTGTAATTCAATTTTCGCATGAGTTAAAAATTGAAATTAGTGTCAGTTTTGTTCTTTTATTTTTTGACAGAATAATCATTAAAATTTGGAGAGATGGCAGAGTGGTTGAATGCGGCGGTCTTGAAAACCGTTGAGGGTGTATAGCCCTCCCGGGGTTCGAATCCCTGTCTCTCCGCTGGTAAATGAAAAACCTTTGAATACTGAATGTATTTGAAGGTTTTTTTATTTCTAAAAATGATAGACAATAAGATTGCTAATTTATTTAGACTCTCTAAGAGGGTTGCTCGGCAGTACATTGACCTTTGCCGGCTAAATTGTCCCAAAGGGCTCCCTCTGAAAAAACTACTTGTCAATAATTCGATTAAAATGCTTAATTTTTATTAAAACTATTGCTTAAATTAAGGGAAACGACTTGTTCATCGTTTCCCTGGTCGGTTTGAGTTCTTATTTAACTTATTTATAATTACTTAGCTTCTCTTCTGGTTATTTGATACTATTTCAAGAGAATCATTTTTTTAACTGCTTTAAATTTTCCTGCGGATAAAGAATAGAAATAAATTCCGCTGCTGAGATTTGATGCGTCGAAACTTACTTTATATGTTCCCGCCGGTTTTTCCTCATTAACCAATGTTTCAACTTCATTTCCTAAAACATCATAAACCTTCAGTTGTACGAACTTCATTAATCCGCCAGCTGGTGAGGAAGGTGATGTTCCAACAGCAGGTATTGAATAATTAATAATTGTTACAGGGTTAAACGGATTCGGATAATTCTGTGAAAGTGAATATGATGTTACAAAACCATCGGTTACGGTTTGACTTTCTACTGACGTGATAACATTGCCTTCACCTTCTTCAGCTAAAAAGGACTGATTAATATTAGAAATTACAAAGGATTCAGTTCGACCTGAAGACCATTCAACTTTAACTGAATCAATAGATTGAGCTTCACCTAATCCGAAGTGTACATCAAGGCTATTCTGTGCTAAATATCCGCTTTGCAGATTTATCTGGCGGTACTGCCAGACAGGTGAGCCATTTATCATTGCTTTCAGCCAAACTTTTGCTCCTATGCCCGATTTGTTAGATCCCGAACCTTGGCATTTAATATTTATCCAGTTGTTGCTGTTTCCATCATTTGAGTAAAGATTGTTTGCAACACCGTAATTAGCTACGAATAGATCCATATCGCCGTCATTATCATAGTCTGCCCAGGCACAACCGCGAGATGATAAATTATCAGCAGTTATTGTATTCGCTGTTACCTGCGTAAAAGTTTTGTCCCCATTGTTAGCGTAGAGTAAATTATTATTTAAAGTTGTTATATATAAATCCAAATCTCCGTCGTTATCAATATCCGCCCAGTTGCTACAGAGAGAATGTGTTCCGTCGTTAGCTATTTCTATTAAAGTATCTTTAGTAAAAGTCCCGTCATTGTTATTTACATACAGTGAATTATTTTCTGCATTACCATTAGAAACGTATAAATCCAAATCCATATCGTTATCATAATCTACCCAGTTGGCACCGATAGAATATTCCAAATCATTTACAATATCTCCATCAACAATTCTTGTAAAAGTGCCGTCTCCGTTATTATGATATAAAAAATTGGTTTCATCCCTGTTTGCAATAAACAAGTCTATGTTATTATCATTATCATAATCACCAAAAGCACAGGAGTATGATGTTGCAGGAACATTTACAATATCCCCCGTTGTTACTTTTGTAAAACTTTCATCCCCGTTATTCAAGTATAAGAAATTGTTTTCTGTTGCTATCTGGTTCACAACGAACATATCCAGGTAACCGTCATTATTTATGTCTGCCCAGGCGGACCCGAACGAATAACCCTGGTCATTAACAATACTGCCAGAAGTAATTTTTGTGAAATTACCGTTCCCGTTATTAATATATAATGAATTATCCTGGCTAATAACATTTTCCTTATTTGTAATAAACAGATCAATGTTTCCGTCATTATTAAAATCTCCCCAAGACCCTTGTGAAGTGCTGCCGCCATCAGTCACCACAATCCCTGAAGTTAGTTTTGTAAATGTGCCGTCGCCGTTATTTGAATATAAAGCATTATTTGTATTGTTGTTATTTGCGGCAAATAAGTCCATATCATTATCATTGTCGTAATCAACCCAGGCACATCCTTGTGTAAGAAAAGCATCTGTTGCAATCGCGCCGGCTGTAACTTTTGTAAATGATGGAACATCCAGAACCTGTGCGTCCCGAACATAAGGTTCATTAATGCTTTTATTTTTCAATAGTTCAGTTTTAGGAAACAAACCGCTTCCTGTAAAATCGATTGATGCTTTTTCTTCTTCCGTTTTTTTTATTTGATCACCTTGTGCAAAAAGCGTAAGACAAAAAGTGAGCTGAATAAATAGTGCAGTAATTAATAGTTTCATTGTTCTCCTCAATAATTATTTTAATAAGATATCCGGCAATAATGTGGCATTTGTACATGCGAAAAAGAAGAACAATTCGTCTCATTGGCGATTTTGGTGGGGAATCAACCATTGTATATATTCTGGGTAGAATTTTTATATTTTACCAAAACTGAATTAAACCTTATCCAAATTAGCATATTGTTTTTGAGTTCGTGAAATCTTGAGAGGCACTTGCGCAGGCCAGATAGTGGGCCTGTCCTGAAAGCTGGTATATCTCGTGAATCGGGGAAAATACGGTCTTGAAAGCAGCTAACGCACAATGTTCTTCAAATACGTAGAGATGACAGAGGGGTTTAACAGTACACTTCGGGATAACCGAAGGTAATCCCTCTGTCTCTCCGCTAGTAAAAAATATAATCCTCATTGTGTTGCAATAATACACAATTGAGGGTTTTTTGTTTTTAAAGTAAAAATTATCTAGTATTCATTTACTATGATAACGCAAGAAAAATTGGAAATAAATTAATATTTTTATTATTTATTAAAGCATTATGAATTTTTTAATTACGTCAGTTGCTTGAATTTTATCTCATTTTTTTTAATTTTAATTAATTCTTCCTCCGCTGCGTTTTCAATAAAAAACATGATTTTTGTTTTTTATAAAAATAAGCTTTTATCCAGTAGCCGCCATGCTGTTTTAATATTTTATGGATATTGCCATATTAAAGTTTAAACTAAATTCAATTACAAATAACTTTGAACAGAATTGTAATCAGACTTAACGGTAATATTGTTACTTCTGCACCATTTTTAATTTTAAAAGCAAAATTAGGTTTGTATTTTTAATATTTTTTAATAAATTAAATAAAACTTCACTCAATCAAGAATTTTCTTTAAAATAAAAAGGAACAATGAAAAAACTATTTATATACTTTTTACCGGTTTTGTTATTAGTATCATGTGGGCAAAATAAAACAGAAAAAGCGTACAAAGTAGAAGTAAAAACTGCAGATTTTGCTTTTATAGCACCCACAAAAATACCTTCCGGATGGATTACATTTGTTTTAAACAATTCAAATGCTAAACATGTACATGAAATAAGTATATCCAAATTGCCTGAAGGAATAGGCTACAGGGAATATATGGATAAATTTATAGGCTCTTGGGAAACAATTTTAAAAGAATTACAAGACGGCAAAATTGATGTTCCGGGAATTTCATCCCGGGCAAATGAATTGCTTCCTGATTGGTCAGAGAATGTTCAGTATATAACCTCAAGAGGTCTTGTATCTCCAGGACACAAAGCCGAAAAAACAATTTATCTTGAACCAGGAAATTACGTTTTGGAATGCTGGGTAAAAACTTCCGATGGTTTTATTCACATTAGCAGAGGTATGACCTTGCCATTTACAGTCATGGAGGAATCAGCGAAAAGTACAGAACCAAAGACTAATGAACAAATAACTGTAAATGAAAATCAAATAATAACTGATTGGCATCCTGCTACAGGTAAACATTCATTTGCGGTGCACCTAAAGAATGATTCCACCGGCATGCCGATTCATAACAACATCAACCTTATTAAACTTGATGACGATACAGATCTGGCTGAGGTTAATAAGTGGCTGGACTGGTACCATGTAGGTGGGTTGCGCAGTCCTGCACCGGCAGTTTTTTTAGGCGGGTTAAGTACATATCATTCAAAAGTTGGGCAAAAAGCTGAATATTTTACAACTTACATTAAAGAACCAGGCAGGTATGCTTGGATTGTGGAAGTTCCGGATGGTCAGAAATTATGGAAAACATTCCGTATTGATTAAAGCTATAGTTTAAAAGTTAATTAGAAAAGAGCTGAATTAATAGCAGGTTGATTAACTGTTTAAACTATGAATTTACTGCCTTTTGATTAATCGTCAATCGGTTCAACACCAAGTTTTTTAAGTTTTTCAATTCTGTCTTTCATAGCTTTAAGCTTTTCTGGTGAGTGTCCCTGCCAATCTTTTATTTCTCCTTTAATCCGTAAAGGATCACTCGAGCGGAAAGATTTTGTGGGGTTTCCACGAAATTTTTTATTCGTCAAATTGGGATCTTCTTCTATCGGCCCGGTTGTTTCCACGATATAAATTCTACCGCGGCCTTCACCTAATGCTAACTCTGCTCCCCACATTGCTGCGTCCAAAGTACGGGTAAAATAAACGAAGGTTGTTTTTCTAACTTTATTACCAAAATTGGGAGTTTGGCCCGGTTTTATCAGATCTCCTGGTTTTAGGTCAACCCGTCGTTCCATGATAAAGATTCCACTCAGTAACTTCTCGTACAACCTTCAAAGGTTCTTTAGAACATAATAGCATGGCTGGATGATCAGGATAATTTTTGATCTGTCAGGTTTGAAACATCTTCAATATTACCTATTGGTTCGACTAAATAAACTCTACCCTGTTCTTCACCATCCGCAATTTCTGACGCCCAAATAGCTGCATCCAGATTATCGGTTAAGTAAACGTATTCTTTAATCTTACTATTCTTACCGGTGTGAAGATGATGACTGGGATTTATTAATTCTCCTGGTTTTAAATCAGAACGAATTCCATGGAAGTACTGTTTCTTTTGTTTGTTTTTGTTAATGCTTGAGATGCCTTTGTTCATGATTATATTTTCCTCAACTGCGGAAAAGAATTAACAATCAGTTATTTAAATTATAAAACAGTTTAAATTATCATGTTCATCTCAAATTTAAACAAATTCAGCTTTTACTTAATAAATTTGGTACTATAAATTTTAAATAATATTCAGCGCTGATTAAATTTAAAATTTATATATGAATCCAATACCATTTGATGTCAGATAAAAACTATAATTAGTTTTTTGAGAAGAAAGCCCCATTGCGGAACGGAACCCTCTGCCGACAGCTGAGCCGATAGCATACCCAATAAATGCTCCTGCAACTGCATCAGAAAACCAATGGATATTTGTTGATACACCCAAACCGATTAAAGATGCAAATGCGAGTGAGCCATACTTAATCGCTGTATTATCAGGGTAAAGTTGAATTAAAGCTTCCGCCATAGCAAAAGCGGTTGCCGTATGACTGCTGGGCCATCCTTCATAAACGCCGCCGCGCAGAAATCCGAATCTGAAGTCTTTGCTGTAATCATTTGCAATTCCTTTTTTATCGGGAGGTACACGGCCGGTGAAAGCTTTCAAGAAAGAGGAAGCAACTGCTCCAAGAATTGCAGCTTGTCCGATAGCGAGACCTGTAATTTGAATATTTCTGTTTTCCTTAAAATGTCCAAATAAATAAAGTCCAAGCGGAACTGCCACTGCAGCAATCGGCTGTGTTTCTACTGAAATAAAACCAGTATTTGAAATCCACTTATGCTCTTCGGCATTTTTATGCCATCTCCAGTCAAAACCGCTTTTTACAATACCATAAGTAGCTGCAGCAGCTATAATGTAATTTAACCCATAATTGTATGTTATTGAACCGAGAGCATTACCGGCCATCCCGTGAAAAACATAAGTGATGGGAACTGAAGAGGAATCTTTACTGTTTATAGATGCATAACTTACTTTGGGAATTAAGAAAAACATAAAAATAAATATTATGTTTATTCCAATTGAAAATACTTTACTTCTCATTTTATAGGCTCTTTCTATATAAACACAATGTATGTATCTTTAGTAAAGATTATTAATATCCACACAGCCTCACATTTTTAAGAAAGAGCAAATATCTAAATACTTTTGCAACTTTTAATTGATATAAATAACAACAGAAATTATCCAACTTTTGTTGATTGAATTATTCTTCTTCAGGTAATTCTTCAAACTCTTTTTTCTTATTTTCAAACCATTCTTTCATTGCCGAGGGCGATTGCATTAGTTCCTGCATTTTGGACATTGCACTAATGTGTTCTTTATCTCCTTTTTGATACATTTCCATTCCATGTTTTTTACTTAATTCTGCAATCTCCTCGAAAGTTTCTGCACGAAAAATTTTATCGCAAGCACCGCCTAATTGTCTGCAATTCATGGCCTTCATTAGGACTCCTTTGTTTTATGGTATGATATTTATCCTAAAATAATATAATTCATTCGATATTTTTTAGCAATCATTAATTCGGAATTATAACTTATTATAAAATAGCTGCAATAAAAAAATGAGAGATGATTTTTCGGGGGTGAACATTCAATTTATTTGTTTTTCCCATTTATAAAAATAATATTTATTCAAATCACTTTAATTCAAACTTTTTCATTTTACGCCATAAAGTAGATGGATTAATATTCAACTCTTTAGCTGTAAGCGCTCTGTTCCATTTATTGTTATGTAATGCAGTTAGAATCATTTCCCTTTCGGCATCAAAAATATTATTTTTTTTGTTTCCATTTTTTTCATTTACATGAATAAATTTTGTGTTTCTTAATCTCTTAGGTAAATGTTCAACTTGAATTATTTCTCCGCTGCAAAGTATAAAACAATGCTCAATTACATTTTCCAGCTCGCGTACATTTCCCGGCCAGTTGTATTCGGAAATTATATCATAAGCAGAAGAGGAAAAATGTTTTATATTCTTTTTAAATCTTTCATTAAAACGTTCTATAAAATGATTTACTAAAAGCGGAAGGTCGTCTTTCCTTTCGCGCAATGCCGGAAGGTGAACGTTAATTACATTTATTCGATAGTAAAGATCTTCTCTAAAGTTTCCGGTTGCAATTTCTTCCGCAAGATTTTTATTAGTTGCCGCAATTACTCTCGTATTCATTTTAATAGTTTTATTCCCGCCTACTCTTTCAAACTCTTTTGTCTCCAGCACTCTTAATAATTTTGTTTGAACCGCTAGAGATAAGTCCCCGATTTCATCTAAGAATAATGTTCCATCCTGTGCTGATTCGAATCTGCCGGTTTTAGTTTTTATTGCGCCGGTAAAAGAACCTTTTTCATGTCCGAACAATTCACTTTCAATTAAAGACTCCACAAATGCACTGCAGTTAACAGCCACAAACGGTCCTGTGCGCCTGTTGCTTTTAAGATGAATTGCTCTTGCGGCTAATTCTTTCCCTGTTCCACTTTCCCCTGTTATTAAAACCGAACTGTCAGTTTGAGCGACACTTTCGAGTACAGAAATAATTTGTTTTATTTCTTTATTCTTCCCGATTATATTTTCGTATTTATAAACTTCGTCAAGGTGAGCGGATAGATTTTTAATTTCGGAAATATCGACAAATGTTTCTACTGCACCTATTTTTTTATCCTGGTTATCTTTTAAAATTGCAGAGTTCACTCTAATAGGAACTCTTTTCCCTGCTTTTTGTTCAATCATCAATTCATTGCCAAAAGTAGTTTTACCTTTGTGCATTGTTTCTTCCATGTGGCAGCCGTTCCTACATAAAGAAGAATTAAAAATTTCCCAGCATTTTTTTCCTATTGCTTCCGATTTTTTGTAGCCCGTTATATCCACAGCTGAATTGTTAAAAGACGTTACGTTCCAATCATTATCAATTGTAAATGTTCCTTCTATATTGCTGTTGAAAATTGCATCAAGTTTATTCCGCTGATCAATTAACTGCGAAGTTTTTTTCTCAAGTTCTTCCGCCATTAAAAGCATTTCTTTTATATTGCGGAAAACCAAAACAACACTGCTCACTTTATCGGATTTCATTATCGGTGTAATTGATGCAAGTACATTTATAAAATTGCCTTGTTTGTCTTTAATTTTAAAAGGCAGATTAGAATACATCCGCTTTTCAGAAATTACTTCGGTAATAAACCGGGATTCATTTCCTTTCTTTTTAAATATTATTGAACATGGTTCCCCGACAACCTTGTCTTCGGAAAGTCCTGTAATTCTGGAAGCAGCTTCATTAAATATTATAATATTCATGTCTGTTCCTATCACTACAATTCCATCCGGGATTATCGCCGCTTCTTTATGTTGATCAATTATAGTTTGGAAGTCTTTCATTTCGATTAAATAGATTTATACATCTAATATCTATTGCAAAATATTGCACATTTTTTTTAAATGCAATAAAATATTGCGATAATGCAAGAAATTTCATTATAAACATTCTAAATTAGTTAAAAATCAAACTTTTATTAATGGTACTTTAATTGAATTTAATTCAAAATGAGAAATTATCTAATGACAAAATCTTATTGTTTTAACGTAATAATAAATGCATACAAAAAATCAAAATAAATGAGGAATAAATATTGAAGAATACATTATTAGTTTTTTCTATCTCTAGCATACTATTGTTTAGTCAATCGCATAAAGATAGAATTCAAGGTCCGTTCGAAACTCCGCAGGATGTAACAAACACTTGTTTAATGTGTCATGAAAATGCCGCTAAAGAAGTTATGAGCACAAGCCACTGGACATGGCTGGATGAAAAATTTACAAATGAAAATAATCAGACAGTTCAAAGAGGTAAAATAAATTTCATAAATAATTTTTGTATCGCCGTACCTTCAAATAATCCTAGATGCACAAGCTGTCATACAGGTTACGGCTGGGTTGATGCCTCTTTTGATTTCAGTAAAGAAGAAAATGTAGATTGCTTGATTTGTCATGATCAAACCGGAACTTATAAAAAGACTCCTACCGGAGCTGGAATGCCGGATAAATATGTTGATCTTGAAAAAGTTGCTCAGAGTGTTGGAATTCCCACGAGGAATAATTGCGGTGCTTGTCATTTTAACGGCGGCGGCGGAACGGGTGTAAAACATGGAGATCTAGATGGCAGTTTATATAATCCTACTTTCGATATTGATGTTCACATGGGAAAGTTCAATTTTGAATGTATTGATTGTCATTCCAGCAGATATTTCAAACATAAAATATTAGGCGCAAGTCATGGTTCTATGGCGGCAAATGCTAATCATATTTACTGCACCGACTGCCACAAAAGTAAAATCCACCAGAATGCAACAATAAACAGACACTTAAATACAGTTGCCTGCGAGACATGTCATATTCCTGAATTCGCTAAAGTAGAACCGACTAAAGTTTGGTGGGATTGGTCTAAAGCCGGTGAAGATAAACCTGCTGCAAAAGATAAAGATGGAAATGAAATATATAATAAAATGAAAGGTGAATTTAAATGGGCAAAGGATGTTGTACCAACTTACAAATGGTATAACGGCAGTGCGGATTATTATTCATTCGGAGATAAAATTGATTCTGCAAAAATAGTAATGCTTAATTCTCTAAACGGCGATATAAAAGATCCTAATTCTAAAATTGCTCCGTTTAAAGTTATGCGAGGGAAACAAATTTATGATTCACAAAACGATTATTTAATTATTCCTAAGCTTTTCGGCGAAGGTGGATACTGGAAAACATATGATTGGAATGCAGCTTCAGAGTTAGGTATGAAAGTAGTTAATCTTCCTTATTCAGGGCATTATTCTTTCATAGAAACTGAAATGTTCTGGCCAATAAATCATATGATCGCACCGAAAGAAGATGCACTAAAGTGCACATCATGTCACGGTGTTAAAGCAAATAGATTGAATTGGAAAGCTTTAGGTTATTCTGGCGATCCGATGAATGTTGGAGCAAGAAAATTTGATAATTGAAAATTATTAATATTAGTTGAAGAAGCGGCTGTTGATTTACGCTTTATTTAATAAAAAGATAAAGTATATGAAAAAATTAGAAATACCAATTTCAATTAATCAGTTAGCATTTCTGCAGGCTTACTTGTACGAAATATTTAGTGTAGAAAAAAACTGCAATAACAGCTTTAAATATACCGAATGGTATTGCAGGGAATATTATTCTGAGGATGAGTTAAAACTAATTATGGATTTCTTCAAAGGATTGGGAATAAAATGCGACCTTGATATAATAAGAAAAATAGACGTGCAAAAATTATCCGGTGAAATAAATGTTTAGTTCAATAAATAAAAAATAGAAAATTAACTTTATGTCGATTGTATTTGGTCCAATTCCTTCCCGCAGATTAGGCAGAAGTCTCGGAATAAATAATATTCCTCCGAAGATCTGCAGTTATTCCTGTGTTTACTGCCAGATAGGATTAACAGATTTAATGTTAATTGATCGGAAAGAGTTTTTAAGTCCGGATAATATTAATACTGAAGTTTCCCAAAGGGTTAATCAATTAAAAAAAGCAAATGAAAAAATTGATTATTTAACTTTTGTCCCGGATGGCGAACCGACATTGGATTTAAATATAGGAAGAGAAATTGATTTATTAAAGCCTTTAAACATTAAAATTGCTGTAATTACTAATTCCTCTTTGCTTTGGGATGAACAAGCTAGAAAAGATTTATTGAAAGCTGATTTAGTATCTGTAAAAATTGACACTGTAAATGAAAATGAGTGGCATAAAATAAATAGACCAAATAGAAAACTAAAATTTCAAGAGATAATATCCGGCTTAAAGATTTTTGCTTCTGATTATAAAAATAAATTATTAACAGAAACAATGCTGGTCAAAGATATAAACGATAGTGAAGAATCATTAAATAACACAGCAAAATTAATTAGTGAATTACAACCTGATAAAGCTTTTATACTAACTCCGGTTCGTCCGCCGGCTGAAAAATTTGTCGAATCTCCTTCCGAAGAAAAAATAAATTTGGCTTATAAAATTTTTTATGATCACAATATTGATACGAATTTTTTAATATTTAACGAAGGAACCGATTTTGTTTATTCTTCCGATGCCGAAAAAGAATTGTTAAGCATACTTGCAGTTCATCCGATGCGTAAAGATGCTGTGGAGACTTTTCTATTTAAAGCTAAAACCGATTGGTCATTAATTGAAAGTCTTATAAAACAGGATTTACTAAAAGAAATAAACTACGGCGGATATTTATATTATTTAAGAAAAATGATGAAAAAGAATCATAAAATAAATTCTGTTTAACAATAATTTGTGAAAGCATATTCTTAAAATGTTAATTGCAATTACATCAGAAGGACTTGGAAAGGATTCTTTAATTCCTAAAAATTTTCGTAAGGCACCTTGTATTGTTTTTTATGATGTTGAAAAGAAATATTACCAAAGTTTTAAAAATCCATTTTCAAATTTGTTCGGCGGATCGGGAATTCAAACATGTCAATTTATAATTGAAAAAAACACAAATGTTCTGATTGCCGATGGAATTGAACCAAGTATTTTGCGTTTACTTGATTCAGCCGATATAAAAGTTTATTGCGGGAATAATAAAAAAATCAAAGAAGCTGTAAATGAATATCTTGAAAATAAACTGGAAGAAAATAAAAATTTTGAAAAGTCAGTTATAGAATAAAATAATGAATGAATTTAAAATGAATGAACGAATAGCTGTAGCTGTCGAAGAAAAAAATAATCGTGAAAAAGTAGCAGAAAATTTCATAAACTGCATAAAATTTAATGTAATTGAACTTGATAACAATAAACGAGTTTTAAAGACCGAAATAATATTTAATCCGTTAGCAGGAGAATTTGATAATTTTTGTCAACTACCGGCTTATATAAAGCAATTTAATATATCTACAATTATAGTTGGTGAATTAGATGAAGATTCAATTGCTAACTTTCTTAAATACAATATAAATGTAATCTCTGCTCCCGGACTTTTATATGAAGAAACAATTAATCTTTTTATAAGAAATAAATTGAATGATTTAAAGATCTATACTCAAAAAAATAGTCACGAATTGTACCAAAATTGAAAAGTGGGTTTGAAATGAAAATAGCAGTAATGACAAAGGATAAGACGGCAGATTCTATTGTATCAGAATGGTTTGCACGTTCTCCGTATATAACTATTTATGATACTGAAACTAAAAAGTATTCAATGTTCGTAAATAAAGAATATCTAAGTGCAGATAAAGCCGGAATAAAGACCGCTGAGTTATTAATTATAAATAATATTGATATTCTTTTAACAAAAGAAATCGGTACAAAAGCCTATTCGGTTCTAGTTAAAGAACATATAATAATTGAATTGGTACCAAAAGGCAGTGTAGTTAAAAATTTAATCGAACAATTCATATCAAATAATTGAAAGAATAAAAACGTGTACGTACCATCAAAAATATTTTTTACCAAGGGAGTCGGAAGGCATAAAGATTACCTAAGTTCTTTTGAAGCAGCTTTAAGAAGTGCCGGTGTAGAAATCTGCAATTTGGTTACCGTCAGCAGCATTTTTCCTCCCGGATGTAAAAGAATCCCGCGGGAAGATGGTTTGAAAGAAATTCAGCCGGGACAAATTACATTTACTGTTATGGCAAGAAATTCCACTAACGAACCGAATAGATTAATCGCTGCTTCTATCGGTTGTGCTATTCCTGCCGATGGAACTCAATACGGATATCTTTCAGAATATCATCCTTATGGTGTAAAAGAAAAAATAGCAGGAGATTATGCTGAAGATTTAGCAGCACAAATGCTTGCTACAACTTTGGGAGTAGAATTTGATCCTGAAACCGATTGGAATGAGAGAGAGCAGGTTTTTAGGATGTCAACCAAAATAGTTAAAACTTTTAATATTACTCAAACTGCAGAAGGCAATAAAAATGGCTTGTGGACTACAGTTTTAACCGCTGCAATTTTATTGCCGTAAAAAGTGAGAAATATGAATTATGATAATGCAAAATATAAAGCATCTATAAGTCTTGATATAAAAACATACGAGATTGATGCAGCCGGACATGTAAACAATATAGTTTATATTAAATGGCTTGAGGATCTTAGATGCAAACTCTTTGAAAATATTATTCCAATTTATGAACTTCTATATCAAAATCTATATCCCGTGGTTACTTCGACAAATATCGTTTATAAAAAACAGCTTAAAATAAATGATAAGCCTATTGCTACAATTTGGATAGACGATATTCAGCATAATATTATGATAATGAAAGTTAACTTTACGATTGATGAAAATTTATATGCAATTGCGGAACAAAAATGCGTTCTATTAAATTTAACGGAAAATAAAATAGATAAAGTGCAATTGAAAAATTTATAATTACCAAATGACAGGTTTATAAATAAAAGATGAAAACCAAACTTTCCAACAATCACAGTCGTAAGAATGCTGGATATTTCAATGAATACAATAAAATTATATGAACCTGAAGGATTAATAATTTCGTTCAAGAAAATTTCCAAACAATAATTATTTTAAAAAGCGGATATTAAAAGGAGTAAATTTCATGCTGATACTTATCGCTTCCGATGATAAAAATTTAAATAGTAAAATTGCAAAAAGATTCGGTCATGCAAATTATTATATTTTGTTTGATTCGGAAAAGAAATCATTTAAATCAATTAAGAATATAGAAGAAGGACATAATCACGATACTTTTGAAGAATTTATAAATAATGGTGTTAAAAAATTTATTGTTGGAAACATCGGTCCAAATGCTTTTGAAGTTATAAATAAATCTAATACTGAAATATATTTGGCAATAAAAATGACAGTTCAGGAAGCAATAAATAAATTAATCAATAAAGAATTGGAAAGGCTTTGGGAACCTACCGTTAAAAGTAGTATTGGACGTTAAAAATTTAAATATCAATTCTAAAAGATCAAATAATTATTTTTTATATTTAACCGGAATCCACAATTCCTCTTCCGACTCTGGATCTTCATGTTTATATTTATCACCCATAACTGCAAAGTGAGGCCGATTATCTAATAAAAATTCGGAATTTGGCAGCCAGGTTTGAAAAATATATTTATAAGTTTCGGCTCCTTTGCCGGCCGGACCTTTATATATAAAAACCGCATATAATCCTTCGGGTGAGACTAAAGTCTCCATTTCATCGGGAATACTTTTAAAATCTTCAACTTCGACAGCAGCCCATTTTTCAAATTTTTCATTTGGATCGAAATCATCAAAAAATAAAGGATTATATACTTCAATGGAATAAAGCTCAATGCCGATATTATTTTTAATTTTCTTTTTATTTGGCATAAAACTTTTCCATAATTCAGCAGTTTTATTTTCCTCAAATGACATAATCATTTTTTTGCCTATAAATTTTTTCTCCGGAATTGAAATTATTTTAGGCTTCATGAAAATTTCTTTATTAACAAATGGAATAATAAACTAATTACTCATTAAATTTATGAAAAATTTTAATTAAGGAGTGTTGGCTCTCTTGTTTTTATTATATTTTTAAAAATTTCTTCTTTACTTTAAGCCTCTATTTATCGCAGATCCATATCTTTTTAATACATTAATATTTTTTAATTATTAATATCCCAAAAACTATTGATACAAATTAATATTTGTTATATATTAAAAATCTATTAGAAAAGACGGCTATCTGAATACTCCTATTCCTCTGTTAAATAAATTTTTATTACAAAATTCCATTATTAAATATTTTCGAAGGTAATAAATCATAAAAAGTTAATTTCTCTTTGTTTTTATGAATAAACCGGAAGTAAAAAATGATTAATAAACAAGATAAGATGAATAATAATAAAGAGGAAGATTCCGCAATAAGAGCGATCCTTGAAGGAACCTCTACACAAATCGGAAGCGAATTCTTTTCTGCTTTAGTAAAAAATTTATGCTTAGTTTTAAAGACAAGCGGTGCATGGGTTACCGAATATTCGGAAGAATCCCGCTTTTTAAAAGCAAATGCTTTTTGGTACAAAGACAGGTGGATAAAAGATTTCGGTTATAAAATTGACGGAACGCCATGCGAGCAAGTAATAGAAAAATCTAAGTTTTTATATATCAAAGAAAATGTTCAAGAATATTTTCCTAATGGTCCTTCATTTGGTTTAAATGTTGTAAGCTATATGGGCGCACCTCTATTAAATGTTGACGGTAAAACACTCGGACTTTTAGGGGTTGTAGATGATAAACCCTTGCCTGAAAAGCAAAGTAATCCTGTGATATTTCAAATCTTTGCCTCAAGAGCATCCGCAGAAATGCAAAGGTTATATGCAGAAAAAGAGATTCAAGAAAAAGAACGAAAACTGCGCAGGCTTGTTAACAGTACCATGGATGGAATTATAGAACTTGATAAAGAATTTAATATCAGCATGATAAATCCTGCCACTTTAAAATTATTTAAATGTGAATTAAAAGAGATTGTCGGAAAATGTTTTCTTGAACTATTATCTGATAAGAGTAAAACCTTATTTAAAAATTCTGTTAAAGAACTTGAAAAAATGCCTGAAGGCGAAAAAAGTATTTGGATTACCGACAACCTGGAAATTCATTGTAAAAACGGTATAATGTTTCCTTCCGAAGCAACTGTTTCACTATATGAAGTCAATAATGAAAATTTTTACACTGTTATTTTAAGAAATGTAAATGACAAAATAGAAGCAGAGAAAAAAATACATTCGCTTGAAAACGAAACTGAATATTTAAAAGAAGAATTAAACTCAATAAATAGTTTTGAAGAAATAATCGGGCAGAGCCGGCCCATCATGAACCTGCTGCATGAAATTGATATGGTTGCAAAAGTAAATAGTACGGTTTTAATTTCCGGTGAAACCGGGACAGGCAAAGAGTTAGTTGCCCGTGCAATTTATACAATGAGTGCTAGAAAAGATAAACCTTTCGTAAAAGTAAATTGTGCGGCCATACCTTCTACATTAATAGAAAGTGAATTATTTGGTCATGTTCCCGGTGCCTTCACCGGAGCAACTAAAAAAAGAATTGGAAGATTTGAATTGGCTGATGGAGGTACAATTTTTTTAGATGAAATCGGGGATCTTCATTTAGATCTTCAATCAAAACTACTTAGAGTTTTACAAGAAGGTGAATTTGAACCAGTCGGCAGTTCAGAAACAAAAAAAGTTGATGTTCGTATTATTGCAGCTACAAATCGTGATTTAAAGGAAGAAATAAAAAAAGGAAAATTCAGAGAAGATCTTTTTTATAGATTAAATGTATATCCCATTAAAGTTCCTCCGCTTCGTGAAAGAGGAAATGACATTATTAAATTGGCCAATGAATTCATTAAGAAAAGTTCAAGAAAATTAGGTATTGATTCTCCGAAGTTAACACAAGATTCTATGAATAAATTAAAAAATTACAGCTGGCCCGGGAATGTCCGCGAACTTCAAAATATAATTGAAAGAGCTATGATCGTTTCGAAAAATGGAAAACTAAATATTGAAAATATGATCCCGAATGAATCTGCAAATCTACAAAGTGAAACATCAGCAGGTAATAAAGAAGATAAAATTCTTTCTCAGAATGAAATTTTAAAACTAGAAAAAGAAAATATTTTACGTGCATTGAAATCTACTAACTGGAAAATATCAGGTACAAATGGTGCAGCAAAGCTTTTAGGATTGCCTCCCACAACTTTGAATTCGAAAATTAAATCATATGGAATTAAAAAATAATAACATCAGCTTATTTTAATTAGTTGCATGAAATTAATTTTAAATAACCGGTTCCTGCTTTTCGCAGTTTTTTTTTCTTTTTATTCAGTCGTTTATGCAAGGACTTTGAAGTTATTCAATTCTCCTCAAATCACAAGAAAATCCCATTCCGTTTTTGGTAATAATTATAAAGACAGTATAAATTATCTCATAAAAGTTGGTGAAAAGTTTGAACAAACTTACCCAGATTCTGCCTGGTTTTATTTCGAAAAAGCATACAAGTTAGCATTACTGAACAATGATAAAAAAAGTTTAAGCCTTTTTATTTCAAATGCAATTCGGCTTTTGAATAATGAAGGTAAATATGAAAAAGCCCTCGCACTCGGACAGAAAATGATTTCTATTGGGAGTGAAATTCAAGATACTGTTATATTAATAAAAGGCTTAAATGATGCAGCCAATGAATTTGAATATTTAGGAGATTTACAACAAGCTTCTGAAAATTATATAAAAGCTCTTAACCTTTCTGAAAAATTAGGGAACTTTAAATTCCAGCAAAAACTTAATAACAATATTGCCTCGATTTATATTGAATTAAAAGATTATCCTCATGCACATATTTACGCGAATAATGCATTTAAGATGGATGAAATAACTAAAAATCCAGCTGAACTTGGAAGCAGTTTAATAAATCTTGGAATATCGGAAATTCATCTTAAAAAATATTTTTCTGCGCTCGAACATTTTAATCGTGCTATTTCCATTAGCAGACAAGTAAAAGATATTACACTTAATTTCGATGCAAAGCTAAACAGAGGGATAATTTTTACAAAACAAAATAAACTTCAACAAGCATGGAATGATTATGAATCAGTACATTTAAAATCAGAAAAATTAAATATGCCTGATTATAATTTGTATGCTTTGTTTTCTTTAGCAGGGATTTATCAATTGAGACATAATTATAAAAAAGCCGCAGAGATGACAAAACAGGCAATTTTAATCGGGAAAAAAATGAACGCTCCGAATGAACTTCAAGAAATGTATGATACTCTTTCTGTTCTTTCGGAAAAGTTAGGTGATCCGGTTAATGCTTTAAAATATAGAAAAGCTTACGAAGTTTTAAAAGATTCAATTTCAAATGCTGAAGTGAGAGACAATATCAACAGTCTTCAAATAAAATATAATGCTGCACAAAAAGACAAACAAATCGCTGAACAGAATCTTAGAATACAAGAAAATCAGTCTACAATAGATAAAGAAAACATTCTGCTGATTTTTTCAGCCATATTCATTTTTATATTAATAATTCTTGTCATAATTAGTTATAGATTTTACATGCAAAAAAAGTTACTTCATGAACAATCGATTATTAATTTTAAAAAGAACAGGAGGTAATCCGGCTGAAAGCAATTATGCAGGGCAAAGAAGCTGAACGAAAACGAATTGCCGGAGAAATGCATGACGATATTGGTTCTTCTCTAACAACAATAATGTATTTAAGTAATAATTTAAATAGTAATGATGAACAGCTTAAGAATAAAACTATAAATAAAATTACAACAACTGCCGGTTTCGTTGTAGATAAAATGAATGAGATAATTTGGTCTATGAATAAAGAATATGATACTCTTGAAGATTTAATCACTTACATTCGATATAATACTGTTCAGTTATTGGAGAATTTTAATATGAATTACAAATTCAAAATTCCATCGGAAATTCCTTCTATTTCATTAAGCGGCGAAAAGCGCAGGAATATTTATCTTGTTGTTAAAGAAGCTGTTCATAATATAATTAAACATGCGGAAGCAACGGAAGCAGAGATTGAATTTATTATTGACGGTAATATTAAAATTAATATAATTGACAACGGAAAAGGTTTTGATGAAACAGAACATTCAAAATTCGGAAACGGTTTAAAGAATATGAAAAGCAGAATGGAAACTATCGGAGGAAGGTTTTCAATTTTTTGTAACGGTAAAACAAATATTACTATTTCTCTTCCACTTTATGATTTATCGATTAAACCTGATTAATTATGACAAATGTTATAGTGATAGTTGTCTGCAAATTCATTAAATAGATCATCATGAAAAAAATAATTTCTGTTTGTGTTATTGAAGATATTGGTGAAATTAGGATTTCTTTAAAAAATTTAATCGATAATTCCGAAGAATTCTTATGCTTTGGAATTTATGAAAATGCAGAAGAAGCATTCAATGATTTGTCGGAACAAAAACCGGACGTTTATATTGTTGATATAAATCTTCCAGGGATGAGCGGAATAGAATTCATAAGAAAAATTAAAAATAAATGTCCCGGCACTCAATTTATGATGTTTACAATTTATGAAGACAGCGACTCAGTTTTTGAAGCTTTGACAGCGGGAGCGAACGGTTATTTACTTAAAAACACGCCTCAAAACAAAATCCTTGCACATATAAAAGAATTATATGAAGGCGGATCACCGATGAGCATGCAGATAGCCAGAAAAGTTGTAACCGCATTTCAGAAATCAGAACAAGGACAAAATATTGAGAACTTATCTTCACGTGAAAAAGAAGTTCTGCAATTATTGTCAAAAGGTTTTTTATATAAGGAAATCGGGGAAAAACTGAATATTTCAACCGGCACAGTGCGCCAGCATATTCATAAAATTTATGAAAAACTTCATGTTCAGAACAGGACGGAAGCAGTTAATAAGTTTTACGGAAAAGAATAAATTTTATGCTTTATTTTTAAATCCAGAATTATTCGTTATAAAATTAATTATAAATTCCGCATCTTTTTTCACTCCTCCAAGTAAAGAAGAGCTGATTGTGTGCTGAAAATGCAGCCCGAGAAAATAAATTCCAGGTTCCTTATTAATTATTCCTCTTGTGTGAATTGGAAATCCGTTTTCATTAAAAATGTTAAGTTTAATCCAATTAAAATTATTTTTAAATCCGGTGCACCATATTATATTTTCTATTTCTAATGGAATACTTTTTTCGGTAATTGGAAATCCGTTTTTTACACCAATGGTTCTTCCAATTCTTTTAACTCCGGATTTAATCATCTTTTTATAAGTCGGTCGTAATGCTAAATCTCCGTGCCTGTAACTTACTGCTTTAACAATTTTACCTAAAAAAGTTTTGGTTGGAATTTTAAATATTGTCGGCGCCAAAAAATGATAAATATCTATACCAAATAATTTTCTTGGAAATGTGCCTGTATCCGGACCGGAAAGCCACACTATTCTTTTGATTTCACTTTCATTTTTAATTTCTGTTGAAATCTGCAAACCGGAGCTTCCCGCTCCGACAACTAAAACATTTCCTTCTTTTAGTTGATTTGGATTTTTATAGAAGCTTGAATGAATTTGAAAAACAGATTCTGAAATATCTTTGGAAAATTCCGGAATAAAAGGAGTTTGAAAAGCTCCGGCTGCTACAATTACATTTTTAGTATGATAAATTTCCGTTTTAGTTTTAATTGAAAATAAATTTCCATCTCTGACAATTTCAATTACTTCATTATTAAATTTAATAGGTAACTTAAATTCCTTTGAATATGTTTCTAAAAAATCGCCGGTTTCATTTTTGTCAGGTAAATAATCAGGATCTTCAGATAGAAAGCTCATTCCCGGTAAATTATTATAAAAAGCAGGAGTAAATAATTTTAAAGAGTCCCATCTTTTTCTCCAATTATCACCAACTCTGTTATCCTTTGTAAGTACAACAAAATTTTGGTCGGCCTTTTTTAGATAATATGCTGCAGATAATCCGGCCTGTCCGGAACCTATTATAATAGTGTCAAAATTAAAATTTTTCATTGAATCCATAATGTTTCCAGTAAAATAACAATTGATTTCGGATTCATCAATAGTACATATGTTATACAAGATTTAGTATAAACATTCTATAACATATGTTCTATTGAGACACCTGTTTTTGTGTTTTAATTTTGCAGCTGAGATTGACGATCATTCTTCCTTTAAATCATTTGTTAAACAATTATTGAAATTAGCAACAATGGAATTATACGAACAAAAAAGTAAAAGCATACCACAAAAAATTTTAATTCATTTACTGGAAATTCTTTTTTTATTTCTTTCTTACTGGATACTTTTTATGAATGGAGGAAAATTTTTCCAAAACCAGTTAGGAATTTATAATGCACAAAATGCAATTGACAGAAGGACAATAATATTTACTTTCAACTTAGTAATATTTATAAGACTTGCGTTTATGATGTTCTTCCTACTAAGAAGAAAAATACCATGGGAAGAAAGTTTAAGTGTTCCTTTTGCGTTTGCACTTTATTATATAGGATTTTCCCTATTTGTTTTACCAATTAATAAACCAATCGATAAACTGGATTACCTTGCAATATTAATTTTCATCGAGGGAAGTTTTATAAATACAACATCGGAAATTCTAAGAAGTATCTGGAAACGGAATCCGGACAACAAAGGCAAATTATATACAAGAGGTTTTTTCAGGTTCTCAATGCATATAAATTATTTTGGCGATTTGCTTTGGGTAACTGCTTATTCTTTAATAACCAGAAACTGGTTTTCAATTACGATACCGGTTTTCCTTTTCTGTTTTTTTGCTTTTTACAACATACCCAAGCTAGATAAATATTTAAATGAAAAATACGGCAATCAATTTGATCACTATTCGAAAACAACAAAAAAGTTTATTCCGTTTATTTATTAATACCTCAGTTGAAAAGTTAAAGGAAAGATTTTTATGAATAATTCTAAACTAAACTTAAAAGAAAATAGTAAAAATTTAATAAAATCATTTTTAATTTCATTTATATTAATACTAATTATATCTCCGCAATTAATTTGCCAGGTTCCAAATAGCGGATTTGAAAACTGGACAAACGGAAATCCCGACGGCTGGGTTACAGATAATGATCCGGCTGATGGAATTATACCTGTAACTCCCACAACTACTGCACATTCCGGAAGTTATGCCTTGGAAGGAGCAGTAGTTTCAGACCAGGGTTTTTCCATAAATCCTCTGATCCAAACTGTATTTCCATACCATGAAAGACCAATTAATTTCTCAGGTTATTATAAGTTTAATTCTGTTGGTGCAGACTCAATGGTAATCTTAGTTTCGTTGGGAAGTTCACAGGACAGCGCAGGAGCCGGAGGAGGCGGAAGTATGGTAGTAAAAAATACAGTTAACAACTATACGGAATTTAATATTCCTATTTACTGGGTTTCTCAAAATCCTCCCGACTCTTGCGTAATTTCAGTTACTATTTATCCTCAATCACTTCTTTCACATGTCGGGACAAAATATGAAATTGATGATCTTTCATTAACTAATAATACCACGAATGTTTCTTACAATTCCGATGAACTTCCCGATAATTTTTATTTAAGTCAGAATTATCCAAATCCGTTTAATCCTTCCACTAAAATTCGGATTTCGGATTGCAGAATCCGGATTTGTAACACTAAAAGTTTATAATATTCTTGGAAAACAGGTAGCATCACTTGTTAATGGAAACAAAACTGCAGGAAATTATGAGGTTGATTTTCACGCATCAAATCTCCCCAGCGGAGTATATTTTTATAGATTAACTGTCCTTTCAGCTGATAATCAGTACGAAAAATTTTCAAGCGTAAAGAAAATGCTGCTTCTTAAATAGATATACGAAATAAAAATACAGGCAGAACAATGAAATATATTTTCAGATTAGTTTTTGTTATATCATTTGGTTTAATTTTGTTTATCCAATCAGTACAAGCTGCTGTTAATAAGCATAACATAAAAATGAACTTGAAGCATTCTCCAAAAATTAAAAAAATAATTTCGAAGTCAGAAAACAGCAATCTATCTTTAGTAGGAAGATGGGCCTACGGTTCTTGTTATGCTGTAAAGACATCCGGAAATTATGCATTGACAGGAAACGGATCAACATTGGATATTGTTAATATTAGTAATCCTGTTTCCCCGCAATTAAAATCGGAACTGGCAACTCCCTCTGTAGTAGAAGATATTTGCGTAAAAAATAATTATGCTTATGTTGCTGACGAATTTGCCGGATTAAGAATAATCGATATATCAAATCCCTCGACTCCTTTGGAAAAAGGTTCTTATGATAACGGTAATGAAGCAGCGGCAATTTTTGTAAATAATAATTATGCATATCTGGCAAACGGTTATAATGGTTTGCAGATTGTTGATATAAGCAATCCTTCTAACCCTGTTCCCAAAGGTGCTTTACAAACAAGCAGTTATGCCAGAGGAATTTTTGTTAATGGAAATTACGCTTACCTTGCTGTTAGCGACAGCGGAATGAAAGTAATTGATATAAGCAACCCTAACTCACCGGAAGAAGTTGGATCATTTTCTTCAAATAACATTTTAAGTCCCGATAATGCTTCGGGTGTTTTTGTCTCGGGAAATTATGCTTATTTAGCTGATGGTCTTAACGGACTTTTAGTTTTGGATATTAGTAATCCTCAAACTCCAAACGAAGTTTCCTATTTTTATGATATTAATGATATTGAAAACGATCTGGATGTTTTTATAAATGGAAACACTGCTTTTATTTCAGATGATGTTAATGGATTAAAAATTGTTGATATAAGTAATCCGTTAAATCCTACAGAAATCGCAGTCTATAATTCGGAAAGTTTAGTTTCAAGATCTGTTAAAAATGGAGATTACGTTTATTTAGCTGCCGGTAATAAAGGAATGGAAATTTTAAATGTCAGCAACCCAACGGTACCGATTGAAGCTGGTGATTTCCAAACAGCTGGCGGCGAAGCGGTCGGCGTCAGTATTCAAGAAAGTAATGCATATATTGCCGACGGTGATTATGGAATAAAGGTTATTGATATTAGTAATCCTCACTTCCCTATTGAAAAAGGTGAAATACATAACGGCAGTTATGCATGGAGAACAAAATTCAAAAATAATTATTTATACACAGCCGATGGTTACGACGGATTAAGAATTACCAATATTAGCAGCCCTTCAGTTCCGATCGATGAAGGGAATTATAATCCGGGTGGTTATGCCAGTGGACTTTTTATCTCAGGAAATGATTTGTTTCTTGCAGATGGTACTGCAGGTTTGTCAATTTTTAATATCTTAAATCCTATTTCTCCTTCTTATATAGTTGACGGATTTTTAAACGAATATGCAGAAAATGATTTAGATATTGCTGTAAAAAATAATTATTCTTACTTAGCCGGGGGTGGTTCTGACATTCTTAGAATAGATGATATTTCAAATATTTTCTCTCCAAATATGGTGGGATTATTTAATCAGTTTGATGATTCACACTGCATATTTATTTCCGGAAATTATGTTTATATCGGTGGAAACTTTGGAATGTATATAATTAATATAACTAATCCGAACAATCCGGCTGAAACAGGATATTTCAACACAGGAGATAATGTTGTTGGAATTGATGTTTCCGGAAACTATGCATATTTAGCATGCGGCTACTCCGGTTTATATATGGTTAATATTTCTAATCCTGCAAATCCTACAGAAGCAGGATATTATGATACGAAAGATTATGCTTTCGATGTTAAATCTGTTGGAAGTTATGTTTATGTTGCAAACTTTGACGGAGGATTGGATATTTTACAAAACACGCTTATTTCAAGTGTTAAAAATGATAATAATTTTCCTACTGATTTTTCACTTTCACAGAATTATCCGAATCCGTTTAACCCCACAACCAAAATCGGATTTCGGATTGCGAATTTTAGTTTTGTAACATTGAATGTTTATGATGAACTTGGAAGAAAAGTTGAAACACTTCTTAATGAATACAAACCTGCCGGTAAATATCAAGTTAATTTTGATGCCTCTAAGTTATCAAGCGGAATTTATTTTTATCGTTTAACTGCAGATTATTCTAATGGAAACTATAATAAAATTAAGAAAATGATTCTGCTAAAATGATTTATTGATATAAACGCTTTTTATTTCTGAACTATAGTTTTTCTCACTAACTTATTTTCGTCAATAACATTTACGGATTTTCGCCATTTACGAAATCTCGTAAATCATTAAATTCCAATTTTCTTTTATTATCAAGCAAAAATCAAACTTTACCAAAGAATTTTATATGGCACTAAGTATGTATTTTATAAAATATCATTCGTAATTACACAAGTTCCAATGAATAAATATAAAACAGTGAACGGTATAGATATTAATGAATTAAACAAATTGATAAAAGTAACAGATGAAGATCCTGCTCGTGAAAATTTTTGGTTTAATGTGAATAATACGTGGATGAATGGAGTTCACAGCAGATCAATTATTAAAAGTTTTTATAACAACGGTAAAAAAGATTTCACACGACGTTTTCCTTTTATATTTGAAATTGATCAGCCGCTTATATTATTAGGAAAAAATTATGGTCCCACGCCAATCGAATATATATTAAATGCATTTGCCGGATGTTTAACAAATGCTATTGTTTTTTATGCTTCGGAAAAAGGGATTGTCATTGATGATATAGAATCAGAAATAAGCGGGAATTTCAATTTAAGATACATGTTAGGACTTTACAATGAAAACGAAGATCAAGATAATAACATTAAAATTACTTTTAACATTACAGGAAAAAATTTATCCGATAATGAAAAAATTTTATTATGTGAATTTGCTAAAAAATCCTCTGCAGTATATAAAATAATAACTAATCCATTTCCTGTAGAAATTTCTGTAAACAACAAAGGTTGATTTATTTCAGTTTGCATACTAAAAAAATAAAATATTTCATTTAAGTCATAATTTAAATTATAAATTAAATAAGGAGATCGTATGAAAAGGTTCATTTTTTTCCTTTACGGAATAGTCTGTTATTTAATATTTTTTGCTACATTTCTTTATGCAATTGGATTTATTGGAAATTTTGCAGTTCCTAAAACTGTTGATGCCGGATTTCAGGGCGGAACTTCTTTTGCATGGATTGTTGATATTTTACTGCTTTCTTTATTTGCAATTCAGCATAGTGTTATGGCAAGGCAGGGATTCAAAAAATGGTGGACTAAAATTGTTCCAAAAGAAATTGAGAGAAGCACATATGTTTTATTCGCGAGTTTAGCCCTCATTATAATGTTTTTATTCTGGCGTCCAATACCCGAAACAGTTTGGAATATACAAAGTTCCTTTTTTGCTGGTTTAATGTATGCACTATTTTTCACCGGATTCTTTGTAGTACTGCTTGTAACTTTTTTAATAAACCACTTTAATCTTTTTGGTTTGCAGCAAGTATATAGAAACTTGAAACAACAGGAGCAATCTCATCCTCAATTTGTAAAACCATTTTTATATAAAATTGTTCGTCACCCTCTTTATCTTGGTTTTATAATTGCATTTTGGGCAATACCTCAAATGACTGTCGGACATTTACTGTTTGCTTTTGCTTCGACCGGATATATACTTGTTGCAATGCAGTTAGAAGAAAGAGATTTAGTAAGAGTTCACGGTAGAAACATATTTAAGATATCAGCAGGAAGTTTCACAAATAATTCCTATGCCGCCAAAGAAAATTGGCGAGATAAAACAGCACAAAGATAAAGATTTGGTTAGTATTCCGAATTATATCCATTTTGACGTTTTAGGAAACATTATAGTAGTGACAAGTCATGACTTGTCACTACATAAGTAATAATTAATTGTGACTCTACTCCTGAAAAGGTACACTTTTCTCAATTCTCAGCCATCTATCAGTAAGATTTTTTAGGTTAGCTTTTAAATCTTCAAATAAATCTTTTTGACCTTGGGTTGGTGCAGCATCGGCACTTTCAACCGTTGTAATCAAACCAGCAAGTCTGTTTGTTATGGTGCCCAAATTGGGATTTCCTTTTTTTTCTATAACATTAAGAGTATCATAAACCGATGGTTCAATAACTTCCTTTTTTTCTTTAAAAGCACCTCAATCTTCTTATAAAGTGAATAACTTTTCTGAAGTTCTTTGTTTATTTCAAGTGCCAAATCTAATTGTTCTTTTAATGCTCTTTCTGAGGTCATTACTCTTGGATCCAATTTAACTACAAAAGGTTGCGTATAATCCCTGCCGTTAACTGATAATGTTGCAAAATATTTTCCGGGAATAACTAAAGGCCCTTGAGGATTTAATGGCGTATCTGCATCCCAAACTGCCGCAATTGAATATCCATATCTTAAAGCTTCAGGTCTTGGGTAGCGGAGATTCCAAATAAAACGATGCATCCCTTTTTCATTTGAGAGTTTTTGTTTTTTACCAACCCATTCTTTTTGAAAATATCTATATGCGGGTAATTTTTTTTCTTCCTCATTACTTGTAAAGCTATTAATAATATTTCCGGTAG
This sequence comes from uncultured Ignavibacteria bacterium, assembly GCA_963713505.1. GTDB lineage: Bacteria > Bacteroidota > Ignavibacteria > Ignavibacteriales > Ignavibacteriaceae > CAVQMC01. The sequence continues at coordinate 55,450 of CAVQMC010000012.1, forward strand.
AATCTTTAATAGTAAGTTTTATTTCTGAAGCAATATTATCTTTTAACCAGTAATCTATCATTGCACCTGTCGGGGGGTTTTGTCCTAATGGAGTTGATGGAGGCCAGGGTGTATCGTGGCTTTCACTTTCTCTCAATCTGTAGGCATCAGAAGGTTTAAACAAATGGACATCTGTATTAATGATATTTTTATCAAGTTCGTGCAGCGGTTCTAGATTATCTAAAACCCAAATTCCTCTTCCCTGTGTGCATGCTATTAAATCTCCTTTGTGAACTAATAAATCTCTCACCATCGTTGTTGGAAAATTTAACGTTAACGGCTGCCAGTTATTTCCGTCATCAAAAGTAACATATACACTTCTGTTTGTTCCTGCATATAATAATCCTTTTCTCGCCGAATCAGCCCTAACTACATTTACATATTCATCTTTAGGCAATCCGTTAATTATTATTTGCCACGATTTTCCGCTGTCAGTTGTTTTATAAATTAATGGTTCAATTTTACCAAGTCGATGCATATTAATTCCAGCATAAGACGTATTAACAGAAAAAGGAGACAAAGCTATTGCATCAATCCTAGCCCAAATTGGTAACTTAGGGGGGGATACATTTTCCCAATTTTTTCCACTGTCTGTAGTCAATTTAATTAATCCATCATCGGTACCAATCCAAATAATGTTTTTATCAATGGGTGAAGGTGCAATCGTGTAGATTACACCATAACCTGCATCATAAGCCTGCTTATAATTTGGATTATCAGAATCTTCAGCGCCTTCCTTTTTACCTGAAAGATCCGGACTTATTATTTCCCAATTGTCTCCATCGTTAGTAGATTTAAATAAAAATTGAGACCCCATATACATAGAACGTGAACCTAAAGGTGAAAATTCCATTGGCGTAATCCAGGTATATCTATATTTTACAGTAGTAGGACGTTCGGCATAACTTGAAACAGGCCACGGAGAAATTTGTGCAACCTGCCGGGTTTGTTCATTAAAACGGGACATATAACCGCCAAGCCCGGTACCAAAAATAATATTTGGGTTGCCGGGTTTTGGAACTTCATAATCCCTTTCACTTCCTCCAACCGGGTGCCAATCTCTTAATTCTATTACTCCGTAAGGACTACGGTTGAAAATTCCAACTGTCCCGTTATCCTGCTGTCCGCTGTAAATTTTATAAGGGAATTGATCGTCGGCAGCAACATGATAAAATTGTCCGGTCGGCTGGTTGTACCAGCTTGACCAGCTTTGTCCGCCGTTAACTGTTACAACACATCCTTGATCGGAAGCCGTAATCATATATCCAGGATGAGAAGGATTTATCCATAAGAAATGATAATCATCCCCTCCGGGTGCTCCTTTAAAATATTCGAAAGTTTTCCCGCCGTCTTCAGATCTGCTTATCGATTTACCCATAACATAAATTATATCCGGATTGTTCGGATCAACCGTAAGCCTACTGAAATATGAATTAGCTAGTGCACCGTTATCATTTACCCTTTTCCATGTTTTTCCGGCATCGTTTGAACGGAATAATCCGCTTTGACTTTTTTCTGCATCAATTGAAGCATAAACAATTTTGCCATTGCTGCCTGGTGCAACAGCAACACCAATTCTGCCAATCATTCCTTTTAGCAGATTATTGCTATTTAATTTTTTCCAAGTTTTGCCGCCATCTTCACTTTTATAAATACCGGAATGTATTCCTCTTTGCGGCATGAAATAATCAAGCCATGGATGCATCTGCATTTGCCACATTGCGGCATAAACAATTTTTGGATTATTTATATCCCAAGCTAAATCTACTGCTCCGGTACTGTCATTTAAATAAAGAACTTTCTGCCAATCTTTACCACTGTTTGTTGTTAAGAAAACCCCGCGCTCATTATTCGGTTCAAAAACATGACCTAAAGCTGCAACTAAAACTTTTTGAGGATTTTGCGGGTCAATTAAAATTCTGCCAATATATCTGGTATCTTTTAAACCAATATTTTTCCATGAACTTCCTGCATTTGTCGATCTATAAACTCCATCACCTGAAAGGATATCATATCTAACTGCAACCTGTCCGGTTCCGGCATAAATATAATTTGGATTCGAATTTGAAATAGCTATCGCTCCAATGGAAGAAGATTTTTCATTCTGCATTAAGGGTTTCCAGGTTCTGCCTGCATCATTAGTTTTCCAGACTCCGCCGCCTGCAGCTCCAAAATAATAAGTGTTTATTGAATCTTTAACCCCTTCCGCCATTGTAGCCCAGCCTGCTCTGAAAGGTCCTACTAATCTCCATTTCATTCCTGAATAAGCTTCTAAAGGAATGGTTTGAGATTGAATGGAAGGATTAAACATTAATATTATTACTACTAGAAAAAAAACTGAATTAGTAAATTTAATTACCGAATCAAATATTAAATTATTCAGAATTGCTTTTGGAAAAAATTTATGCATTAATTTTCCATTGTAATATAATGAGTTAAAGAAATAATTATTAAATGTTCATCTTTATTTTCTAAAATATCTACAGTTTTTAAGATATGAAAATTTTTAGTCAAATTATTGAATTTAGTTCAGAGAAATGATAATTATGTTGATAGGGAATAGATTTATTTACAGAGAAAATTTTAAATATATTAATTAAATCTTATAAACTTATTTGCCAAATGAAAAATAAATTTACACAAATTTAATTATGATCAGTGGTTATATCCAATTATAAATTGCTTGACAGTCAAAAATAATATTATGATCTTTCATAAGCTCGTTCAAGAGAATCCCCCCATTTCTTTTGATGGTAAAAGAGTCAAAGCCTGGTGTTCCCCCAGCATCAGGCTTTTTTATTTTTAAATAAAAATTAATTTTTATATAATGAAGTTTTTTGATTCGTGATCTTAGAAATAGTATAAATATTTCAACTTTAATACTCCCGCTCTATTTACAACATGCATTCTACTTGGAAGTAATTCTCCGTTTGAACCGTATTGATCGCTTCTATCTCTAACTTCGTTGATTGCAAAATATACCCAGCTTTTTGGTAAGAAATTCCATGCAAATAAGAGCCCGCCGATAACATGTTCAAGTTTATCTGCAGATCTTACAAAAAGATTATCAACATAAATTCTAATATTTAAATTATTAATTGGAGTTAAAGAAAAATATGGTCTTGCGTTATAAGTTATGTCTTCAATATTTCCTTGGGGATTTCCTTCAATATACATATCGTAAGAAGTACCTAAAGTTAAAATATCCAAAGCTATCCAATCTATTGCAGCGCCCCAATAAGTATAAAAAGCCAAATATTCTCTATTAAAGTTATAAGTTTTTTCATACCCACCCCATAAGTTTCCGCTCCAACTCGGACTTGTACTAAACCATGAACTTAAAGAAGCGGAATAACTAGTATATTTTATATCCGAATCTTTTGATTTACCAATCGATACATTTATTTCGTAACCCCAATTATCTCTTAACTGCATATTGAAACCTAAAAACGCAGAATGATCTGTATATAGATCCGCATCTTCATAATATAAGTTTGTACCGCCGTAAACTAATATTTGTCGAATGTATCCTTTATCCATTAACCAAACGGGTCCGGTTAAGAATGAAAACATTCCTGTTCCCTTCCATGGAACATAACCAATCTGGCTTATATCAAAATTATTACCTATCAACCTTGTTTTTGCAAAATTAACCCATGTCTTTCCAAAGTTTATAAATCCGGCTGATGCGGCATAATCACCTTTAGAATTTTCAAAAGATCTTGCTAACTGATATGATAACTGCCAATCTGATTCTCTGAATGCTCCGTCGATATCAAGAACTCCGTAATTATTATCTTTTGTTTGTTTTCCGACAAATAATAATCCAACTTGTGAATTTTCCCAAAAGTTTCTTTTAATTCTTGCTGATCCGAAGAATGCTTTTTGTTCTGTTCTTAATGTATCATCTTCCATATAATTTTTTTCACCGGTCTTAGCTATAAATCCTCCATATTCCCAATCATGAATTCTACCGAACGCTTTAGTTCCAAAATTTAATGGAACATCGCTTCCGTCCGGCAGCTTTTTACCAATTCTTCTGGAATAAAATAGATCGAGCGGACTGTAAAACCCGGTGTTGCTTTCTTTGCCGGAAGCCATAAAAATTTCGTTTCCTTCTGTAAAAAACGGTCTGCGTTCACTGAAAAAAGTTTCATATCTTGAAATATTAAAATCAAAAGGATCGGCTTCAATTTGTGCAAAATCCGGGTTGGCTGTGAATTGAAATTTTAATTGAGATGAAGGATTAAATAATATATCCAAACCGGCTTCGGGATCAATTTTGTATTTACCGTCATTTAAATAAGTTGCTTTAGTTATTCCAACAGGATAAATTTCTAAATTTAATCCGCCTTCTGGAGGTTTAAAACCATTTAAATTTAGAGTTCCGAATTTAGAAACTCTCATACCTTCATTTTCATTGTAGCGGCACCAATATAAATCTTCAGTTTTTGCAGGAATCCACCTGTCGAAATCTATTCCCCATACATTTAATTTATCGTTATACTGAATTGATTTGTAAGGAATTTTCATTTCGACAACAAATCCCCATTTATAAATCTTAGAAGAAGAAAACCAAATACCGTCCCAGTTGTAATCTCTGTTTCGGTTATCATCAAGCATACGTGAATCGTTTCTAACATTTGATGCAGTTACTGCAAACTTGTAAGCAGTTTTTTTATCACCGAATGTATCCAGCATAATAGAAACGATATCCCCGCCGAATTGATCCAGCATTCCGGTAGTATTTTGAATATCATTCTGATCATCATAGCAAATTATTAAACAATAAAGCGCATCACTTGAAGTGAGAACTTTTGCAACCGTTCTATAAGTAGGTGGTTTATCGTAATACGGCTGTAACTGAAAAAAGTTTGTAGCAGAATCCGCTTCGCTCCAAACTGGATCTATAATTCCGTCAAGTTTTATTTCGTCATTAACTTTGATAAGATTTAATCTTTTATCGGCATTTTGAGATGATGCCAGTATTGTAGTAGTGAACAATAATAGTAAAATGTATTTTCTCATAAATTTAATTTATTTTTTATTAATTAGACTATTGAAATGAGAATTTTGTTACTGTTAAAATTTTCATTTTACCTTCCACTTGCTAAATATCTATATAAAAGAATATTATTATTTATTTTTTATGATGAAGAGAAAAGAAATTTGGTGAGCGGTATTTATTAGTGATGTTTGATGTTGTTTTTTAATGTGATGGGGAACTTTAAAGTGGATAATTTGAAATAACACGGGATTAATCCCGGTGTTAATGAGAAATTAACTCTAAAAAATTAAAAAATAACTTTAATAGTTTTAACAGAATTTTTAGGTGTCCTAACTTAACAGTTTTGCATTTAAACTTTAATGGATTTTCTTCGGATTAACGGCAGCAACTATTTTTATTTTTCGAAAAAGAAAATTGAACTCAGATACCGGGTATAAAACTCCCCTTTATCCTTTGCCTCCTCTTTTCTTTATAGCAGTCTCAATATGGTTTGTAATAAACACTTTAATTGAAAAACCCGGGCAGGCAATTGCCGGAATAATTATGCTTGGCCTTGGTGTTCCAATCTATTTTTACTGGAAGAATAAAAAATAAACTACAGCATTACGCAAAAAGAACAGCTCCAGGTGTTGACTTTATGCGCTTTGCTTTAATCATAAATCAGAAATAAACCTTTACCGTTTCAACCGAATGCTTTTTTGTTTTAACTTTAATTTCATTCCCGTTAAAATCAACCGGGTTTTTATCTTCTTCCATAAAATCGGATTCAAAAACTTTTTTAGGAGTTTTCGGTAGAATCAAAGTTGCTTCACTTCCACTTCCGTTTGAATCATACCACTGAAAGACAATTGCGTTTGAATTTAAAGATTTCTTTACACTTGTTAAAATTAATCCGTCGCCTTCCAATTTTATAAAAGAACCTTCCAGTTTGAGCGAGCCTTTATGGATTGTATTCTCTTTAGCTATCAAAGGCTGATTGAAATCGTAACCTTTTTCCACTGTTCCTGCCTCTTTCCAGCTGCCGGAATGAGGATAGAGTGAATATTCGATTGAATGTTTTCCCATATCGGTTGTCGGATCGGGCCATTTTGGCGACCGCAGCAATGATAATCTCATAACGTTGTCCTTAATATCATAACCGTACTTTGAATTATTTATTAAGCTGACACCATAATTTCCATCGGAAAGATCTGCCCACTTTTCGGCAGGAACTTCAAACCTTGCTTTTTCCCATTTTGTATTTCTCTGTGTTGATCTTTGAATCGAACCGTAAGGAATTTCAAAAGTCGCCATCGTATCCTCAACAGCAACCGGGAATGCAACTTTAAGCATCGTATGCTCTTCCCACCAATCGACATCGGTTTTAAAATCAATTCTGTCAATTCCTTTATATAAAATAATATCTTGTGTAAAAAACGACGAAGGAAAATTTTCAGTCGGGAAATCTTTTTGTACATCCGGCTTTAAATAATCACGGTACAATCTAACAATAACTCTAACCGGGCCGTTTTCAACAACTTCTGCATTTTTGAAATGAGAAGGGTATTCAACTCCGGTTAATCCGATATTCCAGGCATCCCACTGTTTTGGTTTATCTTCAAGAAGTTGAAGTTTGTTTCCTTCGGATGTTAAAATTTCTTTATCATTTTTCTTATCGTAAATGCTGCTTATCCACCCGGTTGAAGTATCGATTTTTATTTTGAAAAATTTATTTTCTAACCCGGTTGTCGAAACATTCAAACTACTTTGTTGATTTTGAGTATTTCCTTTCCTAAGTATATAAGTTTTATAGCCTAACGAAGGAACATCTTCCGCAATGAAAATTATTTGGTTTGTCAATCTGTCTACCGGAACAATTTGCGATGGTATTTCTTTTCCATTTAAATCATAAACTGAATAACTTGACTTATCTCCTTCCTGGATTTCAAACTTCGCAACATCGGTTCTTATCCAATTTAGAGAATTATAAACTGTTAGAGGAATACCACTCTTCACTTCCGAAGTATTAATTTTTTTATTTATTTCATCAAGTGAAGAATTCAGCACAAAATTTCCCGATTCGACAGCCTTTTTATAATCAACTTTTGCATCGATGTAAACTTCTCTGATTCCCGAACCGGGAAGAATATCATGAAATTGATTGAACATTACTTTCTGCCATGCAAAGCTTAAATCTTTTTCATCATAATTATTTCCGAACAAATTTGAAACCGATGAAAACTTTTCGGCTTCGGTTAAAAGATTTTCACACTTCCGATTATACTTTTTTATTGCATCGTGAGATGTATAAGTTCCGCGGTGATATTCAAGATAAAGTTCATCATCCCATGTAGGAACTTCTTTTAAATCCTGTTTCTTAAGCCAGTTCAAATATTCTTCAGCCGTTCCGTATTTTATGTTTGGATAAATGTCGAGAGTTTTTAAATGAGCAATTCTTTTCGTCATTTCGATTGAAGGACCGCCGCCGTGATCGCCCAATCCAAATAGTATAAGCATATTTTGAAATCCGGTATTTGCTTCAAACTGCCTCATCCAATCAACCAACTGAAATGCCTGGGTAATTGTATTCACGTAATCGAACGGGAAATAAGAAAGTATTTTTGAGCCGTCGGAAGATTCCCACCAAAAAACTCTGTAGGGAAAAACGTTCGTATCGTTCCAGCCGATTTTTTGCGTAATGAAAGCATCGATTCCTGCGTTTTGATAAAACATCGGCATATTCCAGTTATATCCGAACGAATCGGGATTCCAGCCCAAATCGACATTAACACCAAGATTCTTTTTGAAATAATCTTTTGCATAAAGAAGCTGCCTGTCCCACGAAACACCGCTCGGCAAATTGCAGTCCGGTTCAATCCACATACCACCGACGACTTCCCACTTACCTTCTTTAACTTTTTGTTTTATTTCATCGAATACTTTAGGATATAAATCCTGCATCCACTTATAATATTGAGCGGCGCTTTGAGAGTAAGTTAAATTGGGTTCCGCTTTCATTATATTGAATACGGATGAGAAAGTATTCCGGCAAACCTGAATTGTCTCAAGATACCGCCACAACCATGCCGCATCTATATGCGCATTTGAATCGAAGAATAAAGTAAATTGTTTCGCAAATTTTTTAACAGGTTCAAGACTGGCTCGAACTTCATCTAATGATTTTTCAAATGTTTTAACACCTCCTGTCCGGTAGGCAGGTCGCCGTTTCTTAATGCATCCACATCTACCTTTGTACATTCATTCTGAAGAAGATCATTCAATTTTGTTTTTTCACTTCTGCTGATTTTTGATTTATCGATTCCCGGATCGACTTTCACTCTTGCATTTGTCTGGTAAGTATCGAAACTCAATAATTTTTGTCCGGTACGAATGCTCATTGAAAAATCTTCAACTTTTTGCCGGAGAGGTTGTGAGTTTTCAATATCAAGCTGCGCACCGATTAATCTTAATGGACCGCCTGTCTTGATTGCTTTAATGGCTACTATAAATTTTTCTCCCGGCTTTGCATCATTGGTTAACACAAATTCACCATCCCACGGAAAATAGCCTTTGCTTTCACCGTTGATCCACATATAACCGTAATCGTCAACCGAGACTAATAATTTGACAGTTCCTTTTACCGGTTCACCGAGAAAAGTTTTGGGAAGTTCAATCACTTTTCGCAGCCAGCAGGAATCGTCATAATTTTTTTCATTGAGAGATAAAATTCCCCAAGATGAATCATCAAAATTCAGATCATACGGATTTCCGGTAAATTGGACATTCTTTCCAAGGTCAGGACTGATTTTCCAATTGTCATAAGAATAATTTGCAAGCTTTTCCAAATTTTCAACCAGCTTATCGACATTGGATTTCTCCGTTACTTTGTCTGATAAATTAGTTTGCGCCATAATAAGTATGGGAAAGAAAATGAAATACAAAAAGAAATAATAATGTTTCATGTTAGTTACAAGTTTTGTTGAAATAAACTTCCACTTAAAATAAATATTTTAAGTAAAATAGAAAATTAAAATACGAGATTTTAGACAGAATTATAACTTGGAATTTCTTTATTCTTAAATAAAAAGGTAGCCGGGATGAATAATTCAGAATTTGTAGTCAAGAATATTTGCTCTTATAATCTTTAACTCTGTTTTAATGAAGAGAAAATATCTGTGTTGAAATTAACACAATAAATAGGTTAATAAAAAATTGATTAAATCTATTGGTTTTTAAAAAAAATAATTTCTAAATTTATTTGGTAATTAACTGAGGGTTAAAGGATGTTGCTTTTCTACATATCCGGTACTTACAGTTTATTTCTACAAATCAGAAAGTCTTAAGACAACTTTATATAAATTACCTCCCCCGCAAAACTCGTACCCAAGATTTCTTTTGGCAATTATGAAAAGCAAAATAAATTTTACAGCCAAAGGAATTTACTTATCAGGATTTACCTAGAATTTTAAGCAGCTACCTATTTTTCAAATTTTAAATCGGTAATAATGAAATCGATTAATCTAATACTATTCTGTATACTTGTTGTACAAACTATACCTATCCGAAGCCAAAGTGATGCCGATTACTTCCCTTTGAACCGTACCACATATTGTAGCCAACCGAAAAAGCAACTATATTAATCAAAAAAATAATATAGGAGCTAGTAATGTCAGAGAAACAAACCAGGAGAAGCTACGACAGAGAGTTCAAAATATCGGCAGTGAAGCTGGTATTGGATTCAGGGAGATCTGTAAAAAGTATAGCAGAAGATCTGGGGATCAGCGAGAACACGCTGTTCATATGGAAGAAGAAGTATTTGGAGGATGCAAAGAATGCATTCCCGGGAAAAGGACATATGAAGCCGGAAGAAGAAGAATTAAGGAAAAAAGACAGGGAGATAGCAAGGCTCAGAATGGAGCGTGACATTTTAAAAAAAGCCATAGCATACTTCGCGAAGGTAAAGGAGTGAAATACAGGTTCATAAAAGAGCATTATAGAGACTATCCGGTAAGTCTTCTCTGCCAGATGCTGGAAGTTAAAAGAGCCGGATATTACAAATGGCAGAAAAGCAAAACCAGAGGGTGCAGGAGGGCAAATTGCAGCTGCTTATCCAGATCAGGAAGTATCACCTGGAAAGCAAGGGAAGATATGGAGTCAGGAATATTCATTTTTGCTTACTAAAAGCAGGCTGGAAAGTAAACAGGAAGACGGTATACAGGATAATGCGGAAATACGGCATATACTCAGTAACAAAGAGAAAATTTAAGATGACCACAAAGCATAATGGAAAAGGAATCTATGCTGAGAATCTGCTGAAAGGGAAATTTGAAGCTGAAGGACCAAATAAGATCTGGACCCCAGATATTACCTACATCCGCACTTCAGAAGGGTGGTTGTACCTGGCAGTTGTTCTGGGGATATATACACGTAAGATCGTTGGCTGGTCAATATCAGAGAG
>CAVQMC010000013.1:0-115325 GCA_963713505.1 uncultured Ignavibacteria bacterium
ACAATAATTTCCAGATACGGTTTTGGTAAAACCACTATGGATGATATAGCCGCTGCCGTAGAAATGAAGAAATCCTCTCTTTATTATTATTATAAAAATAAAGAAGCAATAATAGAAGATGTTGTTATTAAAGAAGCCGGAACATATTTCGAAGAATTAGAGAAAGAACTTAAAAAGTCGGATTCTGCTTATAATAAAATAATGACTTTTGTAAGCGTCAATATTAAACATTTTATTGAAAAGTTAAACCATTACAATCTTTCTTTAAGTGTATATCTTGAAATTGAACATATACTAAAAGATATGCATAAAAATCTGCATGAGAAAGACAAAGTTATTTTAGAAGATATTATCAACGATGGAATTAAAACCGGAGAATTCAGAAAATGTAATTCTTCAAAAATCACACAATCAGTTCTACAAGTTTTAGAAGCCGTTAAATGCAAAGATTTTTGTGTTAAAAGTACAGTAAAAAAATCCGAAAGTATAACCAAAATTAACAAGAACTTTGAATATTTATTAACCGTTCTATTGGATGGGTTAATAATGGAAAAAGCACGCAAAAATTAAGAAAAACTATGATCAGAAATTATTCTTTTAAAGGGAAAAACAGAATGCTGAATAAATTAGTAAATAAAAATCTAATCATTTCATTATTATTATTTTTAACACTGCCGGTATTAAACATTATTGCACAAACTAAAACAGATAGCACTATCACTTTGACTCTAGATAAAGCTATCTCAATAGCACTGGCAAACAATAGAGATATCCAGCTGTCAATACAAGATGTAAAAAATGCAAGTGCGCAGATTGATGAAGCTTATGCTGATGTCTGGCCTTCTATAAATTTTACCGGGGATTATGCAAGAAATATAAAATTGCCCGTTTTATTTATTCCTCCTAATACTCCGTTTAATCCTTCTCCAAATACGGAAACATTTTCGCTTGGCGCGAAAAATAGCTACAACCTTGGAGTTACTCTTAATCAAACCTTATTTAGTTTGAAAGTAAACAAAGCAATTCAAATTGCAGGCGATTATTCCGATTATTTTAAAACTAACGAAACTTCTACAAAACAGGATATTGTATTTCAGGTAAAACAGACATTTTACTCTATACTGCTAGCTCAAAAACTAGTAGAAGTAAGTCAAAAAGGATATGATGTAGCAAAAGCAAATTATGATAATGTAGAAAAACTGTATCAGCAGGGTGTATCATCGGAGTATGATTTTTTGAGAGCCGAAGTTCAATTGGCAAACGTTGAACCTGCGCTTATTGAATCCAAAAACAATTTAAAGCTTGCAAAAAATTCATTAAAAAATTTGCTGGCGCTTGATTTAAAAAACGATTTAAATATAGTAGGCGAATTTAAACTTGAAGAAATAAGTAAAGAAAAATTGGCAGAATCTGATTCTCTTTTAATTAAGAACAATCCAACATTAGAAGGCTTGAAACTGCAGGAATCAATTCTTGATAAAAATATAAGTCTGCAAACCGCTGGTTATTTTCCTACTCTTGCTGCTTATGCAAATTATACATGGCAAACACAGGACAACACTTTTCATTTCAGCAATTATAATTGGGCAAATACATTTACTGTCGGATTAAGACTTTCTGTCCCAATTTTTGATGGTTTCAGAAGAAGTGCTCAAATTCAGCAGGCCGAAATAAATAAAGATAAAGTCGGCTTAACTAAAATGAAAGTCGAAGAAGGTTTGAAAATTCAACTGCAGCAATCTGAGTTGAAAATGAAAGAAGCAAAAGAAAGAGTAACTGCTCAAGAAAAAAGTGTTCAGCAGGCTGAAAGGGCTTTGAAAATTGCACAAACCAGATATAATAACGGAATAGGAACTCAATTAGAAATTCTGGACACACAAAGTGCACTGACACAAACGCAAACAAATTATGCAAAAGCAATATTTGATTTTTTAATTGCAAAAGCTCAATGGGAAAAAACCATTGGACAAACGAAGTATGAATTGAAAAATAATAATGAATAAAGAAAATTTAGGAGATTAAAAAGTATATGCTTACAAAAAGTTTACATAAAAGTTTTTTAGTGACAACAGCAATTCTGACACTATTTCTTTTTGGATGCAGCAATAAACAAAAAGAAGAAATGCTGCAGAAAAATGAAAAACTTAATCAAATTGTTCCGGTTCAAGTTGTAACTGTCAATAAAAAAAATATTAGCAATCAAAAAACTTATTCCGGAAGTATTGAAGGAATTGAGCAAGCAAACATTGTATCTAAAATTGCAGAAAGGGTAATTTCTATAAATTCCAAAGTAGATCAATATATAAGTAAAGGCGATACAATAATTGAACTTGATAAGACCGGTCCTTCATCACAATATCTTCAAGCTGAAGCAAATTATAGCATAGCCAAAAAGAACTTGGAAAGAATGAAAAATTTACTGCAGGCCGGAGCAATTTCCCAGCAGCAGCTTGATCAAACACAAACAGCATATGATGTTGCAAAAGCAAATTATGAAGCCGCAAAAAGTACCGTTTTCTTAACTTCGCCAATAAATGGTGTCTTAACAAACGTAAATGTTAATGAGGGAGACTGGGTTAATCCCGGAATGTTAATGGCAACAGTTGCAAAAATTAATAAAATGCTTATTAAATTTTATGTAAGTGAAACCGAAGTTCAGGATTTTAGATTAGGCAGTGTAGTTTATATTTATTCTGAATTTAATCCGGAGAAAAAAGTTAAGGGTACTATTACAGAAATCGCAAAATCTGCTTCCAGTGATTCAAGAACTTTTCAGATCAAAGCGGAGTTTACTAACACAAAAGATAATTTTTACAAGCCGGGAATGTTTGTAAAAGTTAATGCAGTACTTGAAACTTTAAATGATGTCGTTGTGGTTCCTAATGAATCAATCGTTCATACTGATCAAGAAGATTATGTTTATATCATTAAAAACAACAAAGCAAATAAAAAAGATATTAAAACCGGGATTTCCAATGGAGATTTTACGGAAATTAAAAACGGGATAAATGTTGGCGATACTTTAGTATATGTTGGCATGAATAATTTAAACAACGGAACTCAAGTATCGATTGTAAATTAATAAAAGAAAAAAGGTTTTGAATAAATGAAATTAGCTGATGTATCCATAAGAAGACCGGTATTTACAACAATGATTGTAATTGCATTACTGGTTCTTGGTATATTTTCATTTTATAAATTAAACGTGGATCAATATCCTAATGTTGATATACCTGTAGTTGTTATTACAACTGCCTTGCCAGGTGCAGGTCCGGAACAAATTGAATCGGATGTTACAAAAGTAATTGAAGATGCCGTTAATTCTGTCGAAGGTGTTGATCATATTTCCTCTACATCTCAAGAAGGATTATCGATAATAATTATTCAATTTAAATTGGAAATTGACGGTAAAGCCGCAGCACAGGATGTAAGAGAAAAAGTATCTGCAATAAGAGCACAATTACCTGATGACACCAAAGATCCAGTCATTCAAAGATATGATCCGGCAAGTCAGCCGATTGTAACTTTGACTGTTTCCGGGCAGCGAAGTGAAAAAGATATTACAACATTTGCAAAGGATGTAATTAAACCGCAATTTGAAAATATTCCCGGTGTTGGTTCTGTTGATCTGGTCGGCGGTGCTGAAAGGGAAATTTTAATTGAAGCTGATGCAGAAAGATTAAAAGCCAGAGGTTTATCGATTAATGATGTTATTCAGGCAGTCGGGTCGCAGAATGTTGAAATTCCCGGCGGAAATTTGATTAAAGGCAGAAGACAGTTAACCGTAAGAACTATGGGAAAATTTACCAATGTTCAAAATTTTAATAACATTGTGGTTTCCAGTAATCAAGGACAGATTGTCTATTTGGGTGATGTAGCCAGTGTTTATGACAGCACAAAATTAAAAACTAGTTTAACGAGATTAAATGGAAAAGTCGCTGTTGGCTTGGATATTAAAAAACAATCGGGCAGCAACACCGTAGAGGTTGCGGATGGTGTAAAAAAAGAGCTTGAAACTTTAAGAAAAAGTTTACCCAGTGATATCAAGATTACAATTGCGCGAGATAATAGTAAGTTTATTAGAAGCTCTATTGATGATGTACTTTTCGATCTTATTTACGGAGCAATATTAGCGGTACTTGTTATTTATTTATTCCTGGCCAACTTTAGAGCAACAATTATTAGTGCATTTGCTCTTCCTACATCCATAATTGCCAGTTTTATTTTGATGTACGCTCTTGGCTTTACATTAAACGTAATGTCCTTACTTGCGCTATCACTCGCGGTTGGATTATTGATTGATGATGCAATAGTGGTGATTGAAAATATTTACAGACATATGGATGAGGGAGAAACTCCCCTGGAAGCAGCAAGAGCAGCTAGCGATGAAATAGGTCTAGCTGTTATGGCAGTAACTTTAACTTTAGTTGCAGTATTCGTTCCGGTTGCATTTATGCCGGGAATTGTAGGTAGATTTTTCTTCCAATTCGGAATGACCGTAACAGTTGCTGTTCTTGTTTCTTTATTTATTGCATTCAGTTTAACACCTATGCTTTCTTCAAAATGGCTCAAACCAACTGATGAAGGTTCGACAAAAAAAGGAAATATATTTCAAAAAGGACTGTATTATTTCAATCACTTTTTTGAATACTTAAGTGATAAATACAAAAGTATGCTTAGCTGGTCGTTAAACCACAGATGGACAGTTGTATTTGCGTCAATAGCAATTTTTGTACTAAGTATTTACTTGGGTAAGTTTTTAGGTTCTGAATTTTTCCCACAACAGGATCAAGGTGAATTTACAATAACAATTGATGCTGCACCGGGAACTTCAATCGAAGGGACTGATCACATTGCAGAAAAAATCGAAAAAATAGTAGAGAAAAAGAAAGGTGTAACGACTGTACTTACAACAATTGGTTCAGGTAATGATCCTGTAAATAAAGGTCAGATTCTTATAAAATTAATTCCTAAAAACGATAGAAATTACAGCGTTTTCGATTTCATTAATGATCTAAGGTTTGATCTTAGTAAAGTTTCCGGTGCAGATGTAAGTTTAGGAATTCCCGGCGGACCGGGCGGAAATCAAAAACCGGTTATATTCAGTGTAAGAGGCCCTAACTTAAATAAATTACAAGTTATTGCTGATTCAGTTGAACACATCGTTAAAACAACTCCTGGTGCTGTTGATGTTGAAAATTCATATGAAGCTTCAAAACCGGAAGTTAAAATTAGAATTGCGCGGGATAAAGCTGCTGTGCTAGGCGTAAATCCTCAATTAATTGCTACTTCAGTAAGAGCTATGGTAGATGGTTATGTTGCTTCTAAATACCAAGAAGGTAATGAACAATATGATGTCAGAGTTCAGGTAAAAAAATCGGATAGAACCGATATACAAGAATTAAAAAACTTAACTATAAAAAGTACACATAAAACACTAACTGGCGGCCCAATTCTTCTACCTTTAAGTAATTTAACTTTTATTGATGAAGGAACGGGACCATCTTCAATAAATCGTTACGATAGGCAAAGAGAAATAAGAATTGATGCAAATACTTCAGGGAAATTGTTGGGAGAAGTATTAGGCTCAGCTCAAGCTAGAATTAAAAAATTAGATCTTCCTTCCGGTTACAGTGTTCAAGTTGCCGGAACAGGACAAACGCAGGCTGAATCCTTTGTAAATATATTTATTTCTCTTGTTCTTGCAATTATATTTGTATATATAGTTTTAGGAGCGCAGTTCGAAAGTTTTGTTTATCCTTTTTCAATCATGCTTGCGCTTCCAATGGCCGTAATTGGTGCTATACTTTCATTAATTGCGTTCGGCGGTTCAATGTCTGTAATGTCATTAATAGGTATAATAATGCTGATGGGTTTGGTAACGAAAAACGGTATTCTGCTTGTTGACTATATAAATATCCAAAGGGACAGAGGTCAAAATAGAAGAGATGCAATTATGACTGCAGCTCCTACAAGATTACGACCGATTCTTATGACAACTTTTGCAATTATTTTTGGTATGATCCCGGTTGCGTTTTCATTCGGTGAAGGTTCTGAAATAAGATCTCCTATGGGACAGGCAGTAATCGGAGGTATGATAACTTCTACTATTCTTACATTATTTGTTGTACCGATTGTATATACAATTTTAGATGATTTTTCATTCAAAAAAATATTTAGGATATTTTCCAGAAATAAAAACAATAATTTAAATCAGGCTGAGGGGCAATAAATGAAAATTTCATTCTTAGTTTATCATGATATTCTTGAAGACAGAGTAATAAAATTATTAAATGAATTGAAGATAGATACTTATTCGGAATGGGAAAATGTTAAGGGTAAATTATTTCATGATGCGGAACCTCATCTTGGAACTCGTTCATTTCCGGGACATGATATAATAAGACTTATTCCGTTTGAAGCTGAAGAAAAACTAAATAACTTAATCTCTTCAATTCATGAGTTCAATAAAGATGCACAAAAAAAGGAAGATGAAATTCGAATGTTTCTGCTTCCTCTTGAAAGAATAGTCTAAATCATTTAACCCTTTTTCGTTAGAAGAAAATTATTTCTTTCTATTTTTATTCAAAATGAATAAAAACAACTATAATAATTTACTAACGGAAAAGGGTTTTTTATGAAAAACAAGATATTATTAAAACCGCTGCAGCTGCTATGAAGTGTATTGATCAATTTTCAAATTTTGTATGTCTATAAAGTTAAGGCAAGCCTGAATTATTTTTATTAATCAAAATGTTTTTAGGTAAATGCATTTACGTAGTGTTCAATTTTGGGTTTTTGTTTCTCGAGCAATAATACAGTAACAACATCAAATCTGCAATTCGCTTCAGTAATATTTTTATCATATAAATATAGTTCAGCTATTTTTTTTATTTGTTTAATTTTATTTTTTGTAATTGCATATTCCGGCGGACCGTACTCTAAATTTTTTCTGGATTTTACTTCTACAAAAACCAGATAATCTACTTCAGGATCTTTAGCAATAATATCCAATTCACCTTTTCCATATCTGTAATTTCTTTCGATTATTTCGTAGCCTTTTTTCTCTAGTAACTCTACGGCTAATTCTTCACCCTCATCGCCGAATTCTTTTGTTGCTTTGGACATTTAATATCCAATTATTTTTCTAAAAATTCTATTTCAGTCTGAACTTCAGGAGCTAAGATTTTTCTTAAAAAAGTTTTTCTATGAAGAGGTGTTGGTCCGTAATTTCTTATTGCTTGAATATGAGCTTTTGTTGCGTAACCTTTATTCTGGGACCAAAGATATTCCGGAAATTTCGGACAGAGTCTTTTCATAATTCTGTCTCTTGTAACTTTTGCAATTATAGAGGCCGCAGCAATGCTGAAGGATTTTGCATCTCCATCAACAATTGTAATTAAAGGAATTTCGCTTTTAAATTTCTGATTTCCATCAACTAGTATTAAATCCGGTTTAGTTTTTAGCCTGCTGACTGCAACCGACATCGAAAGTAATGAAGCTTGAAGAATATTTATTTTATCAATTTGTCCGTGTGAAATTACGGAAACAGAATAATCAATTGCTTTGGAAATAATTTTGGGAATAAGCTTTTCTCTTTCAGCTTCAGTTAAAAGCTTGGAATCTTTAACTCCACGAATTGAAATATTTTGCGGAAAAATAACCGCAGCACTAACGACAGGCCCGGCTAAAGGTCCGCGCCCAACCTCATCAACACCTGCAATGAATTGTATTTTTTCTGAAAGGAAATTTTTATCGAATTTATTCATTTACCCAGAAAGATTGCTGCTAATCCGAAAATCATATCTAATTTTAAAATATTACTGATCTTATTCAAGTTTTTTTTGTCGTGATTAACAAATAAAATTCTATTTAAATAAATTAATAATGGATTAACAATTACCAAAATAATAATAAAATAAACTACGTTATAAATTTTATAAAAATATGGATACAATGTAAAAAGGATTAAAACAAGTCTCAAGACAAGAATTGTTTTTTTTGCAGTATTAAATCCAAATACGGCAGGGAAAGTAAAAATTCCGGTTTGTTTATCCCCTTCAAAGTCTTCCATATCTTTTACAATTTCTCGAATTAAATTGATAAGAAATGCAAACATCGCCGGGATAATAACTCCATATGGATTTTGAACAGCAACTCCGCCATACATAAATGTCATACCTGTTAAAAATGCAACGACAATATTTCCAAGCAAAGGCATTTTCTTTAAACTGTAAGAATAAAGAAATAATAAAGCTAAAGAAAGAAGAACTATATAAAATGAGATTATATTTATATAAATGGCTAATAGGAGTGAAACTACTGATAAAAAAATGCTAAAAGTAATGGCTTCTTTTTTCGACAAGAGTTCAATTACTAGCATTCTTCCTGGATGATTGAGTTTGTCTGCATCAACATCAAAAACATCATTGATTATGTTTCCGAATGATGCTGTAAATGCGGCACTAAAACAGGCAAGAAGAATATTTTGAATCGGGAAAGTACCTATTGTTCCGATAATTCCCGCAACTAAAACTGAAAAAAATGTAATTAAAAAATTGATTGGCCTGATTATTTTTATATAAGCAAAAAGTTTTTGTGAAATATTCATCTATTTAAAATTCGTTGATTAATCCAAAATGAATTAAGCCATCTGAAAAATTACCGCCTTTTGCCAATGCATAGCTAACACTTAAAACTCCCAGGCCTGTTTCAACATCTAAGCCAAGACCGTATCCATATTTAAATCCTTCGGCTTTAGGAATATTATTTGCCAGATCTCCTTTTCTTAAATAATAACCGGTATCAAAGAATAAAAATGCAAAAGATCTCTTTGCAAGTAAAAATCTATATTCAAGGTTGGACCAAAATATTCTGGAGCCAAGAAATTGATCTTCCCTATAACCTCTAAGTGAATTGGTTCCTCCAAGTCTGTACAAATCACTTTGTTCCAAGAATGGTCCTCGAAGTTCTCTTCCATGGAGTCCTAATGCCGCAACTTGTTTAGAAAATAATTCATAATATAAATTTAAATTTAACTCAAAACGCTGAAGATTTATATTCGTCAGTGTTTCCGAAGTTAGGTATTTTGCCGGTCCATATATTTTTTTATTACTAAATGAATAAGAATTTATAAAAAGAAATCCTTCTGTTGGAGCATAAGGATCGTCACGAGTATCAATTTTTAAACTTAAACCTGTTGTAAGTGATGATGAATTAAAAACAGTAAAAACTGAATTGGTACCTTCAGTAGGAATAATCGCTTCGGTTTTAAATAATAATGATGCAGAAATATCTTCAGTTGCAAGATATTCAATGCTTCCGGTAAAACTTCTTTGAACATATGAAGAATCCTGTTTTCTTTGATACAATTCGCCGTTAAGATTAAACGGGTAGCCTAAAAACCATGGCTCCAAATATTTTAATTGAAGTTCTTGTGAATATCTGTCAAACTGCTGCCAATGAATAGCTGCAGCACGGCCTGTTCCGAATAAATTCCTAAGACTAACATCAACCAAGCCTGTTAAATATCCTTTCTTCTCATTTCCCTGCGGCGGAATATATCCTAAAATACCATCGAAATTATTGGTTTCTTTTTCTTTGACTTCAATAACCAATACACCTTCATTTTTTTTATTTAAATAATATTGAGGTTTATTAACAGGTTCAAAATATCTAAGTTTATTTAATCTTTTGGGTAATTCTTCGACTAGTTTTTCGGAATATTCTTCTCCTTCTTTTATCCGCAGTTCTCTAAGAATAACATAATCTTTTGTTTTAGTATTACCGACAATCTCTATCTTATCAATTTTACTTTTAGCATTACCTTTATCTATTTTAATATCAATATCTGCTAAGTAATCTTTACTTGAAGAATCCTGATAAAAATAAACCGAAGCAACTAATATTTTTGCAAACGGATAGCCATTATTTTCATAATAAGTTAGAGCATCCATTATTGTTGATTTAATATCATCGGAACTATAGATTTGCCCATTTAAAAAATCAAATGCTGGAAGTACTTTCACACTATCGGTTGAATCAGCATTAAAAAAGTTTATACTATTTATATAAGTAGGATCGCCTTCTTGTACAGATAAGTTGAGGGTTACATTTGAAGAATCATTGCTGTATGTGATATTTGTTCCGTCAAAATTGCTGTGCAAATAGCCATTAGAAGCTAAGTTTGAAGCGATATTGGTTTTTATTGAATCTAAAATTCCGTTAAAATATTTTACACCGGTTGAATACCCGCACCAGCCTAAATAAGTGTCATCTGAAAAATTTTCGTTTCCGCTTACTGTAATATCTTGTATGGTTTGAGAGAACAGGAAAGCGTTAAAGAATAAAATAATTAATCCAATTTTAGCGAGGTGTAACATCTAATGTTTTCATTTTTTTTCCAACAGTAGAAATCTCTACATAGTTTTTCACCTCTTCAATTTCATCTATATTGATATTGCAAACATCAAATTTTGCTGCATTTAAAGCTCCAAGAGAAACAGCAATTTCCAAACTTTCATCAAATGTAAAATTATTATGCCATGCATAAACAATTCCAGCCACAAAACAATCACCGCTTCCGGTTGAATTATAGTCTTAATTTTAGGCGGTAAAATTTTAAAATGATAATCAAAATTTGCAGCATAGACAGGTTTATCATCATCTGTTAAATAAACTTGCTTAATTCCTTTAGCATACAAATGATCAAGATATTCAATTTTTTCTTTATCTGTTTTTAAGGAAATGTTGAGTGATTTTTCAGTTTCCAGAATATTATTATGAAGAATTGTTGGAGATTTACTTATAGAATCATTTAAATGAACACCATAAGTATCGCAGATAGAAATTTTATCATATTTATTGGCTAATTCAATTCCAGCAGGAATAATAGAATTTGTTTCCTCACTTGGAGAACTTCCTGAAAAAACAACGATTTCGCAGTTTTGAATCATTTTATCCAATTTGGAAATAAATTCTTCTGTTTCATCTTTTGTTATAGTTGGATTCGGGGAAAAAAATGAGGAAACATTTTGTTGTGAATTATCTACAATAATAGCGCAGTCTCTGGTTTCGGATTTAGATTTCAAACTAGTGAAGTTAATATTTTCTTTAATTAAAACTTCTCTTAAAGTCTTTCCGTTAGTTCCACCTAAAAAAGTAAATGCAAGGTTTTCACAGGTCAATTTGTTTAATTGACGACTTACATTAATTCCTTTTCCGCCTGCTTTTAATTCAATACTTACTTTTCTGTGTTCATTTCCTGATTTAAAATCATCTACAATATATCTTCTTTCCAAAAGCGGATTTAAAGTTACAGTAAGTACCATAAAGTTAATATTCTTATAAAATTTAAATGCGGAGTTTAATATCGATATCTGTATTCATCGCCTTGTAACGGAGTTATCAGCCTATAATCACCAAACCCGGTTTGATCCATAAATATAAAACTTTTATTTAAAGTATAATATTCCCAAATTTCATAAGGTTTAGAACCCATATCGTAAGGATGACGGTCTACATTATTTGGTGCACCAAGTAAAATAAATACCATCCCTCTGTCAGTTTTCCAACCAGCCATATAATGTGTAAATCTTTCATTTGCATAAGAAATTCTTCTATAGTATTCATCAAATACCGGGTTATCGTCCGTATTTGGAGTCGGATCTTTTTTCTTCCAGAACTCTAAATACCTTTTAGTTTTTTCTGTTTGAGTTTTTCCATTTTTTATATAATCCAATTCAGAAGTAGAAGCAATATAAACTAATTGTGCAATTGCTAAGTCCAGATCATTAATAGAAGAAGGAACGCCTTCCCACCTTGAAATAAATGATTTAGTTACCGAGGCTAAATCATCATCGTCACTGTTTTTTATTTTTAAAGTTAGTAAATATTTCCCAAGACTTAAATTTGTATCTGCTAAAGTATGGAAAAATTGATTTCTTCCTTTTGTTACATCTTTACTTTCCGAATCTTTGAATATGACATTGTCATCTTTATCCGTAATAATATATTCTATATTAACAGTTTGATTTGTATCGCTGTAAACCTCGTAAAAAAAGTCAACACCGTTTTTTTGAGCAGCAACATTTCTTGAAACATTCGGAATTATTTTATTATTATTTTCATCTTCTGTTCTGCTTGCAATTAGCATGATATCGCTAACGGCAAATGGTTTATCAAAATCTTTAACAGTATAAAAATTAGCTGCAGTAAATTCTTTTTTGGAATCTCTATCTTCAACGGAAGTTTTTATAAAATATTTATCAGGAGCTAAGTAAAATGATTTCAGACTTAAATTAAAGTTATTTTTTGACGTTGTTTGATCAAAGTCTTTTGCTTCAATTTTCTCATTCCAGGTTTTTTCTTGAATTAAATTTTGTTTGCTTTCATCAAAGATAGAAATAGTTACAAAATAGTTAGAAACAAATCCATTTCCATTTCTTACAAATTGTATTTCTGAATATGGCACTTGAATAAAAACATCCAGCCTGGTTTTTCCAGGTCTATCTGAATTATAATTTAAAAAGTCCTGGTAATATCGCGGTCTGTTTTCAATTTTAATATTATCCTGAGAAAATTCTACTTGTGCAAGAAGAGGAAATGCCGTAAAGGCAAATAATAAAAACAATATTATTTTTTTCATTTTATTTCCTTCCTTTCTACGATAACTTTCCGTATAGATCATATTCATCACAGTCAGTTATCTTAACTGTATGGAAACAACCCGCGTTTAATTTATGTTTGTTTGTTAGAATTAAAACCTCTCCATCAACTTCGGGAGCATCGCGATATGATCTTCCTATATAATAGTCTCCTTCAGTTCGTTCAATCAATACTTCTAAATCACAACCAATAAATTCCTTATTTTTCTTTAAGGAAATATCTTTTTGAATTTCCATTAAAGTTTCTTTTCTTAAATTCTTTTCTTTTTCAGGAACCGGATCACCTAAAATAAAACTCGAAGTATTTTCTTCAACAGAAAATGTAAAGGTTCCGACTCGATCAAATTCAACTTCTTTTATAAAATTACAAAGTTCTTCAAATTCTTTTTCTGTTTCATTCGGATATCCAACTATAAAAGTAGTTCTCAAGGTTAATCCGGGAATATTTTCTTTTAATTTATAAATTAAATTCTTTAGTTCTTTTGGAAGTAACTCCCCTTCTCATAGACTTTAAAACATTATCCGATATATGCTGTAATGGAATATCAATATATTTACAAATTTTAGGATTTTCCGCAATTACATCAATTAAATCATCCGGAAATTTTGATGGATATGCATACATTAATCTTATCCATTCTATTCCATTTACTTCGGTTAATTTAGTTAAAAGTTCTGAAAGATTCTGTTTTTTATAAATATCTTTACCATAATCTGTTGTATCTTGAGCAATTAAAACGAGTTCCTTAGTATTATTTTTTGCTAAAAATTCGGTCTCTTTAATTAAATTTTCTATTGATTTGGATTTGTGTTTTCCCCTCATTAAAGGAATTGCACAAAAAGAACAAGGATGATCGCATCCTTCCGAAATTTTTAAATAAGCAGTATGAGAGGGAGTTGTTAAAAGTCTTTCACCTAAAAGATTATATTTTAATTCTCCGCCTAATTCCTTTAAAATTCCTTCGTACTTCTCAGTTCCAAAATATGCATCTACTTCCGGAATTTCTTTCTTCAAATCAACTATATATCTTTCAGATAAACATCCGGCTACTATAACTTTTTTTATTTTTCCTTTTTGTTTTAATGAAACTGCATTTAAAATGGTATTAACGGATTCTTCTTTTGCAGCTTCTATAAAACCACACGTATTTATAATTACAGTTTCAGCTTTATTCGGATCTTCCATTATATTAAAATCATTCAGTTTAAGCTGATTTAACAACCTTTCCGAATCAACTGTGTTTTTTGAACAGCCGAGTGTAATTACACTTATATTTTTTTTGTTTTTTAATTTCATGTAAAAATTATTTTATCTGCCGAAGTAATTCAGATAGATGAGAACGACCGGAGCAATATAGATAAGTGAATCGAATCTGTCAAAAATTCCGCCATGTCCGGGGATTAATGCTGAAGAATCTTTAACACCGGCATCTCTTTTAAGTAATGATTCTATCAAATCTCCTAACTGACCAACTGTTCCTACTATAACTCCTATAATAATAATAGAGTTCCATTGTAAAAAATCAAGAATAATTATCTTAGCTAAAATCATACTTAAAATAGCAAATAAAAAGCCAAAAATTGCACCTTCCCAGCTTTTATTCGGACTTACACGTGGAAAAAGTTTATGTTTTCCAAGACTGATTCCGCCGAAATATGCTGCAGAATCACAAATCCAAATAGATGCTAAAATAGAAATAATTAGAAATGCACCCCGTAAATAAAGATTTCCAACATCAGGATAAAAATTACGAATGCCTACGATGGAAGCAGTAAACAAACCGATATAAAAAATTCCTAATAATGTAGCTCCGATATTTTCAATAGCGGAGCCTTTGTTTCTAAAAAGTTCAAATAATGAAGTTAGAACGACTATTAAAATCGTTAAATAATAGAAATCTATAAAATTTCTAAAATTATTTATATGAATTAGAATTATTGATAAAAAACCAATCCATAGGTTGATATTAATTTTTTTGTTTTTTGCAATTACAAATAGTTCATGAAATGAAAGCAGAGCAATTGCCAAAATAAATAAGAAGAAATAATATCCGCCTAAATAACAAATCAGTAGAATTAAAGGAATAGCAACGACAGCAACTAAAACTCTTGTTGTTGTATTACTTAAGGACATTACTGTTCTTCTTCCTCTTCGCTGTTTTCACTTTTTAATTTGTCAATAAAACTAAGTGCGGCATTAAGGTCTTCCCTTTTAACCAAAAGTTTAACAATAGTTAAATCTCCCGGAGCCGGAAAATTTCTATCTTTTTGGGATAACATTGCAGCATCTATTCCTGCGCTTTCCAAGTTATCTTTAAGCATTTCTATTTCATAATCTGCAGATGATGTATAAACCACAACCCAGCCTTCCTCGGTCCAGTCTTCCGGTTTGGTTATTAAGTTTTCATCAACTAAGGCAACACCGCAATCGGGGCAATATGTCATGCCTTTTACATATTCATATTCACAATTAGGACATACAGGCATAAAACCTCCTATGAATTTCTTTGTCTAGTATAATATTTTTTAATTAAATAAAGAACACCCAAAAATAAAACAAGTAAACCAATAAGAGTTGTTGAAGTTGCAAGTAAATCAATACTC
This sequence comes from uncultured Ignavibacteria bacterium, assembly GCA_963713505.1. Lineage (GTDB taxonomy): Bacteria > Bacteroidota > Ignavibacteria > Ignavibacteriales > Ignavibacteriaceae > CAVQMC01. Next base: position 15,270 of record CAVQMC010000013.1, read on the forward strand.
TTATCTACTTTTGAATCAAGTAACTCTTCATTTCCATAAATAAAATACAATATAATTGCAAAAAAATTGTTGAGGAAATGCAAGACCATCGGTATAACGATTGATTCACTTGTGTAGGCTGCAAATCCAAAATAAAAACCAAGAGCTATTAAAGGAATCAAACCATAAGGATTGAAGTGATACAAGCCAAAAAATATTGCTGTGATTAAAGCAGCCCAAACAGGTTTCATTTTAAATTCAAAACTTCTCTGAATAAATCCCCTGAACATTGTTTCTTCACATAAAGCCGGAATAATTGAAACGACAATTACTACAAATATTCCTTCAAAAATTGAATTTGCTTTAAGAAGATTTCCGTATGTATCTTCTACCAATTTATCTAAATAATCCAGAGCTTCTTTAATAGAGTGAAAAAAATGAGATGAAGATGCAAGTTTATCAAAAAAGTAGTTTTGCAGATATAAATAATTTTGTAAAAGAGGAGTGAGGATGATAATCCCGATTAAAAATAAACCAAGTTCAGACCATTTAGGTACTTTTATTCTGATTATATGAGAAACATCTTCATAAAACCACTTACTAAACAATAATGCAGGTAGAAGGATAAAAAGAATCTGCCCGGCCATAGTCATCAATCTTACTGAATCAACAGGAGCATTTTTTATATCGCCGCCTATTACTATTAAGGTAAGAGCTGCGCCAATAATTTGATAAAGAAAGAAACCGCCGAATAAACCAATAAAAGCAGCAGCGATAGGAGAAATTAATGGAGTAATTTCTTTTTTCTGCTCATCATGAAATGGCTTTAATTTTTTATCGTTTTCTTCATTTTGATCCGGATCGTTTGGATTTTCCGGATTATTGAATTCATCCATAAATTGTAATTATTCATCTAAAAAATTATTCTAAATATAATCACAATAGACAGATTTACAAATTAGAAAAGCCCCAATTTGTTAGATTTTTCAGATTATTTGACTTTTGCAGTTAATTTTCCAGCCAAACCTTCATAATTTGTCAATTCTGCATCAATTGATCCAATTACAACTTTGGTTTTAACTTTAACAGGAATTTTTAAGCTATCATCCGTAAGCCAAACAATAATACTGCCTTCACTTTTAAATAAGCCGCCTTCCCGTACGAGCGGTTCGACCATTATACAATTGAAAGTTCCGGCTTCAACTTCAACTTGTTCTTTTCCAAGATATTTTACATCAAGATCGTAGACTTTATCTTTATAAAAATTCTGCAAATGAAACTTATCGTTGACTTTCATATTGGAATAATCAAACGTCCTTGCTAAATAAAATGCAGATACAATATCATTTACATATTTAGGAATATCGTATTCACCTTCACTTGTTTTTGCTTTACCTTTTCTTTGATCGAAAAAAGCAGCAAAATCTCTAGTGTAACCACCTTCTCTAATATGCTGTTCAAATCGCCATGGAAATAAACCTTCGACATCCATATAAGTTTCATACCTGTCTCTAACCTTAAAGAACCAATCAAAACTTGGAACAGTGTTTACTTCAAAAGTAATATGATAAGCTTGTCTGCCGGAAATTCTTTTTATTTCGGGAATCTGCATTACTGCAATACCGGCAGTTACAAATCCATATTTTACATCAAACGTTAATTTTTCACCAACTGTAAAAGCATGATTTTCTAATTTTCTAAAATCACTACCGCTTTTTCCTTCTTTACCTTCAGAAAAAATTGCTGTTTGTAAAAGAAGAAAAATGATTACTATATAAGATAATTTATTAAACATTTAAATCTCCGTTATTTTCGGCATTCATTAACATTTTTTTGATTTCTGAATAGACTTCATCCATTTCAATACTGTTCATACAATTTAACTCAGCACACTGTTCCGTTGTACAATTTTCACAATTTATTTTGGGCATAAAAATAAAACTTTTTCTTGAATAAGGTCCCCATCTTTGGGGAGAACAAGCTAAAACTTTCGGATAAAATCCAATTGTATATTTATTTAAAGCTGCTGCAATATGTATAGGTCCCGTTGAATTTGCAATAAATATTTTAGCTCTATCTATTAAAGCTATTAATTCTTTCAGTCCTAATTTACCGGCTAAGTTTATTATTTCATCATATAACTTTAATTCATTACAAATACCGACTTCCGATTGAGCACCTGTTAAAATAATTTGAACTTCCGGAATTTCTTTTAATTTATTTATAAGAACTTTAAACTTTTCAACCGGTAAATCAACTGAACTTCCACCACTTCCGGGATGAATAATAATAATTTTTTTACCTGGTTTTAAATCATTTTTATTTAATATTTCATCAATTTTTAACTTTGCAGAATTATCTACAACTAAGTCAAATTTTACATTCTCTTTATTTACATCTTTTTTTATGCCAAAAATCTTTAAAAGATTAATATTGAACTCTAATTCATGTTTTTCTGCATATTTTCTGTGTTCATACACTTTTTTATTAAAAAGAAAAGAATACCACCTATAACCGGTTCCAATTCTATATTTTATTTTGGATAGAAAAATGATCAGAGATGTCTGAAATGTTGGATAGACAATTACGGAAGTATCGAAGCGATATTTTTTAATATTAGAGATATTTTCGTTTATTAATATTTTATTCGATTCTTCCTTGAGAATGATAATATCGTCTATAAATGGATGATTATAAAGTAAATCTTTTGTGTAGTTTCTAACTAAAAATGTTATTTTGCAATTAGGAAAATTTTCCTTTACAACGCGAGCTAACGGAAGTGATAAAACAACATCACCTAAACGATCGGTTCTTACTATTAAAAGATTTTTGGGCTCAATCATTTTTTAGAAACATATGGATTATCTTTTATGTAAAATCTCCACATTAAGTCTACTGATTTTTTAATTCCAACTCTTTTAGCCGTTATAATTTTATCTTCGGGTATTTTTCTATTGTTAAGCAGATAAATTTTATTTCCGGTCAAATCAATCCCGTAATGTTTTTTATTTATTCCGAATGCCTGACATATTTTCCCCGGTCCGTTTGTTAAATTATGTTTTTCTTTTTCATTTATCAATTTTTTACCAAAACGATTTTTTGCCATAATTTCCAGTCCTTGTATCGGTTCAATTGCTCTTATTAAGACAGCAGAACCAATTCCTTTTTTTTCTGTAACCACATTACAGCAAAAATGAGCTCCGTAAGTAAAATAGACATAAAAAAATCCGCCTTCTTCAAACATAATTTTATTGCGCTCAGTTTTGCCAATAAATGTATGAGCAGCTTGATCATCTTTTCCATGATATGCTTCAACTTCTACAATTTTTCCTGCTAAAAGATTTTTACTGTCATTTTTTACAAATATTTTTCCAAGTAAATCCTTAGCAATTAATATTGTATCGTGTGTATAAAAATTTCTTTTTAATTTTTTTGAAGAATTAAAAAAATCCATTTGCATGCAAGAATTGTTTAAGAGAGGGAAATTATGATTAATTAACTTTCTAACTGGGAATTTATATCGTTAATTTTACTTAGATAATAATCTTTTAAATCCGGATTTTTATTTATCAATTTGTTATAAATGTTTTTTGCTTCAATTAATTCCCCTTGAGCAATATAAATTTTCGCTAATGTTTCCGAAACAATCATATTATCATCATTATAACTTTCTTCAGGAAAGTCTTTTTCTTCTTCTGAAGTGTTTGCATTTATTTTTGCAGAAGATATTTCCTGCGCAAGCTGTTCCAGTGATTTATCTTCTTCTACCGAAGAAACTTCTTCTTCACTATTTTCTAAATTTTCATTAAATAAATCAGGTTCTTTTTTTAGTGTTTCTTCTTCTGCAGGCAAAAATGGGTTTTTAGTTCTTGTTTCGAAAAGTGATCTTTGTTTACGAATATTTTCTAATTCTTTTAAATAAAACTCTCTGGTTTTGGAAGTATGAATTAATTCACTTCCTTTTTCAATTGCTTTTTTTGCTTCTGCATATCGACCTATTAAGATATTGGCTTTACTTAAAATAAAATAAGCAGTTGCATAATTTGGATATAAATTTAATCCCTGATTTAATATTTCTATTGCTTTGTCGATATTATTTTTTTCGATCTCGTTATTTGCCATTCGTACAAATATTGGAGACAGTTTATTGTATTCGTAAATTAAATTAACTTTATTATTAAATATTTCTATACTGCTTTTAGCCAAAATCTTTCCTATTTATTTTGCATATGCATGTTTTATTGATGTAACTGCGACAAAAGAAAATCCTACAAAAAATAAAATTTGAAAAGGTAAAGCTGCAATTTCTGCAAAGTAAATTGACGAACCAATACCAACTAAACAATAAATTGCCATGATTGATTCAACAATAACCGAAAGTCCTAATTTTCTTGTAATATACTTATTATTTGACCAGCGGTCTTTTTCGTTTACTACTTTAAATTTGGGAGTTCTGACAAATTCACTTTTTCTATTTAACAAACCTTCTATTACGGCCCTGCTGTTGTTAACCGCAAAGCCCATACTTCCTGCCATGAATAAAGGAAATAGAACTATTTTTTTTCTCCAGTCGGTTCTTATATCTTTTTGTGAATATAAATAAAAAAGAAATGAACTAACAAATGCTAAGACAAAAAGTGAGAGTATTGCAAAGTAAGCTTCGTGGGAACCTGAATTTTTTATAAAAATTAAAGGTACATTTAAAATTGCTGCAAGAAGAATAAACGGGAAATACAAGGTTATTTGTTAAATGAAAAGTAGCCTGTAATTTTACTCTGAGAGGAACACTGGATTTCCAAACAAGGGGTAATATTTTTTTGGCAGTTTCAATTGCACCTTTAGTCCATCTAAACTGCTGGGATTTTAAAGCGTTTATTTCCGATGGAAGTTCTGCAGGAGAAGTAAAATCTTTTAAGAATACAAAATGCCAGCCGTTTAATTGTGCACGGTAACTTAAATCAAGATCTTCTGTTAAAGTATCTGAATGCCAGTTCCCAGCATCTTCTATGCAAGCTTTTTTCCAAACTCCGCCTGTTCCGTTAAAGTTGATAAAGAACCCGGCTTTATTTCTAACAGATTGTTCAATCACAAAATGTCCGTCTAATGCTAAAGCCTGTGCTTTTGTTAAAATAGAATAATCACCGTTTATATGTTCCCATCTTGTTTGAACCATACCAACTTTATCATCGCTGAAAAACGATAAGGTTTTTTTAAGAAAATTTTTATGGGGAATAAAATCTGCATCAAAAATTGCAATATAATCCCCTTTAGCAATTTTTAATCCTTCTTTAAGCGCTCCGGCTTTGAAACCTTCTCTTGTTCCTCTTCTGATATGAGTAATATCGAATCCAAGCTTCTTTTTTTCTTCAACAACCTTTGCTGTAATTTCTGTTGTTTCATCGGTCGAATCATCTAATACTTGAATTTCCAATTTATCTTTTGGATAATCTATGTCGCAAACAGCATTTATTAATCTTTCCACAACATATAATTCATTATATAACGGAAGTTGTATTGTTACTACATCCTTCGGTTCAAATTTATCTTTGGTCTTATGGGTTACACTTTTATATTTTCTATGATAATAAAGCATAATAAATCCATGACTGCCGAAAACAAATAAGATGAAAAGTGAAACGAAATACCCTATAAGAACTACCTCATCCATTTTAATCTTTCCTTAAAAAGTTAATTTAATCTACCAGCCGGAAACAACATCAAGAAGTATATCTTCGGAAATATTATTTATAGCGTCACTTATTGCCGAACTTCTTGCAGTTACACCTTTGTCTGCTGCATAATCACCGTAATTTGAAAAACTTTTACTAAAAATAGTCTTATGTTCAACCAGATCAGTGTATGTAACCTGAACAGTAATTGTAATTCTTCTTTGAGTGACATTTTCACCGGCTGCAACTACAGCAGGTGCATCATTTCAAAGAAGTTATCACACAATTTAACAAAGCATCGGCATTATTTTTATTTGTAACCTGCAGAGTATTATCATCAATAAATTTCTGAGTAAGATTATCAGTCAATAATTCTCTTAAACCCGGTTCACCGCTTCCACTTCTGTCATCAGCAGTTGGAATAGCAATGCTTTTTAAATGTGAAGGAACTGATGCTCCCGTAAAAGAATAAGCACAACAGCCTGTAAAATTAATTGAACTTAATATGATAAACAAGAATATAAAGAAGTGTGATGTTAAGAATATTATTTTGTTTTTTGATTTTGGATGTTTAACTAAATTTGCTTTCAAAAAAGCCTGGAAAACTGCTAATTTTAACACTTTTTTATATGTCATATTCTTTAATTTTTCTGTAAAGAGTTCTTTCGCTTATTTTAAGCATTTTTGCAGCATTTCTTTTATTCCCGCCGGTTAATTCTAGTGCATTTTTTATCGCTTCTTTTTCCATTTCATCCAAAGGTAATACTTCATTTGAATTTGCGGATTTAGCAGTAGAATAAATTTCGTTTTTTTTATCGTGCATAATTTCTTTAAGTTCAACAAGATCTTTTTTTATTTCAAAAAGCGCACGGTATAAAAGTTCTCTGTCTACTTCTTCTGGAGATTTTCTTAAATAAACCGGAAGATTCCTAGGTTCCGTTTCAGTTTCATTATATCTTAAAAGTGTTTGGAATGATGCAATATCCAATTTGCCGTTTCTATTTAATGCTAAAGCTGTTTCAATTGTATTTTTTAATTCTCTTATATTTCCGGGCCATGGATAGTTTATCAAAATCTCCAAAGCTTCATTACTAATTCCGGGTCTATTCATATTGTTGTTGTCTGTATAACTATTAATAAAATAATGTATAAGTTCTTCGATGTCTGCTTTTCTTTTTCTTAAAGGAGGAATGGTTAATGTAACGGCTTTTAATCTGAAATAAAGGTCTTCTCTAAATTTTTTAGAGTTTACTTCTGTCTGTAAATCTTTATTTGTAGCGGCAATTATTCTTACATCAACTTTTGTAACTATTTCATCTCCAATTTTCATAAATTCTTTTAATTCAATTGCCCGCAGTAATTTTACCTGGGTGGTCAAAGGCATTTCAGCTATTTCATCTAAAAATAAAGTTCCCCCGTCGGCAATTTCAAAATAACCTTTTCTCGACTCAACTGCTCCCGTAAACGAACCTTTTTTATGTCCGAATAATTCGCTTTCTAAAATACCTTCGGGAATTGCTCCGCAATTTACATTTACCATGGTTTTGTTTTTGCGATCGCTGTAACCGTGAATTGCTCTTGCAAAAACTTCTTTACCTACACCGCTTTCGCCATAAATCAAAATAGAAATATCGGATTTTGCGACCTGCATTGTTATATCTACAAGATCGTTAATTTCCTTTGTGTTACCAATTATCCCAAATTCTTTTTTAAATTCTTCTCTTGTCATTTAAAATAAGATTGTTTTTTTACCAAAATTCAAATAATTTATTAAATAATGACTAATTAATATATTATTTTTTTAATCGTTATTAAAGATAAGAATTATAATTCCATACAAACAGAATTATGTAAAAATTATTGAATTAAATAGAAATGTAATTTACTTCAACTGAACTGAAATGATCGTGTTGTATAAATTAGATATTTAGTGTACAATTTTTAATTTTCTATACTGACTACTCTGCCTTCAAGTTTAAATTCTTTATTGATAACTTGTAAAAAGTTTTGAGCCTCTTCCACATTTTCGAATCTTCCTACATAAACAACATGAAAAGTAGTTCCGGCAATATTTTTTTCTTTTATCTCGGAATAAAAACCTGAATCTTTAAAATCTTTATTTAAATCTGCGGCATTAGATTCATTACTGAAAGCTCCGGCTTGAATAGTATATAAATATTTTGCAGCTGAAGGTTGTTTCTGTTCATTATTTTTTTGTGAAGAAGAATCATTATTATTATTGACTTCAGAATCATCCTCATCTTTAGTTGGAATATTTCTTTCTGCAATTTTAATATAAGGAGATGAAGGATAATCAACCTTAAGACGATTTAAATATTGAGAGGCAGTGTTATACAATCCCAAAGCATAATAATAGGAATAAATTCTGTACAACGCTGCGTCCGCATATTTGCTTCCAGGATATTTATCTAGTATTTCTTTATAAATTGCAACTGCGTCTTGAGCATTTTCGGTCAACACTCCATCTAAAAACATAACAGATGGATCATCGGGATGATCCTTTTTTAAATCCTTTTAAAGCCGATACTGCAGCTTCTTTTTTCCCGCTTTCAATTTGTTTTAAGTAAGGTACAATATTTACCTCTTGCGAAAAGATTTTCGAAGGCAGAAATAAACAAAAAAGAATGGTTACTATAAAAAAGAGTTTTGTCTTTAGCATTTTTTTCTCGTGTGGAGTTAGAGCTTTAATAAATTTTATGCCGATAGAACAATATTATCTTCGGCAGGATTTACAAATTCCTCAAAATCGCCAAATAAAGTGGCATTGGTAGCCCTGTTTATTTTAACCTTAATATAATCCCCTTTATTTATTTTTTCATTAAAAGGAATGATAACAACTTTATTTGTGTCGGTTCTACCGGATAAAAATTCATTCGATTTTCTGCTGAAACCTTCGATTAAAGCTATTTCATTTGTACCGACTAATTCCTGGTTTTTTTCAAAGGAAATAGATTGCTGTAATTCAATAATTTCTTGAAGTCTTTTTGTTTTAACTTCATCTTTTACATCGTCATCCATTTTATATGCTTTAGTTCCTTCGCGTGCAGAATATTTAAACATATAAGCGCCGTCATATTTTACCTGACGCATAATATCCAAAGTCATTACATGATCTTCATAAGTTTCAGTAGGAAATCCGGAAATAATATCAGTAGAAAAACTTACACCGGGAATAATCTGTCTGGCTTTTTCAATTAAAGATAAATAATGTTCAATTGTATAAGTTCTGTTCATCAATTTTAAAATTCTATTTGATCCGGATTGAACAGGTAAATGAATATAGTTACATATATTATGGTTCTCTGCAATTGTATATAATAATTTATCTGACAAATCCTGCGGATGAGAAGTTGTAAATCTTATTCTAATTGATCTATCAACGGCAGCGCTCGCAGCAAGTAAATCTGCAAAATCATAATTATTATCTTTATAAGAATTTACATTTTGCCCTAGAAGAGATACTTCTTTAAATCCTCTTTTGGAAAGCTGAGCTATCTCCTTAACAATAGAGTCTAAAGTTCTGCTTCTTTCTCTTCCGCGTGTAAACGGGACAACACAAAAAGTACAGAATTTATCGCAGCCGCGCATAACGGAAATCCAGGCAGAAAGTCCGTCTTCTCTATATGGAATTATATCATCATAAGTTTCAGTTTTTGATAATCTTACGCCAATTCCTTTTTCTCCGTTAAATGCAACATCAATTAATTCCGGTAGTTTTCTATATTCATCAGGTCCGACGACAATATCAACAATCTTTTTTTCATCGATTAAATCTTTTCTTAACCTTTCCGCCATACATCCCAAAACACCTAGAACAAGATTCGGATTTGTATCTTTAATATTCTTTAAATTTCCCAATCTTCCATAAATTCTATTTTCAGCATTTTCTCTTATACTGCATGTATTTAAAAATATCACATCTGCATTTTCAGGTTTATCTGTAACTTGATAGCCTTTATTTTTTAAAATGCCCAGAACAATTTCCGTATCCGCCAAATTCATCTGACAGCCATAAGTTTCTATATATACATTATTTTTCATAATTCTTTCAATTTTTATTCAAATATAAAGTATAAACTATTACTGTTCAATGAAATAATCCAACATTATTTCACTAATAAAATCTAATATGTTTCGCTTTTATTGAATTAGAAGTGTGTGAGGGAATATAAAATCAAATTAAAAACTGCAAATGCAAGGGTTCCCAAGATTATAAATAAAATCTTTTGAATTTTCTTTTTTCTTCTAATCACTTCGCCGCCAAGTGATTTTCTTTCTCTATCAGACTTTACAAATCCAAACATATTCGCAAATCAATAAAAATGTTAATAATTAATGAATTTATGCTTATTAATATAATCGAAGAAAATTCGATTTTATTAAATTAATACAAAAAAAGCGAAGCCTTAATTTAATAAGACTTCGCCAATTTTGCTTAAAAAATTAGGACTATTTGAGGAGAATCATCTTTTTGGTTTTAACATAATTACCGGATTTTAAGCGATAATAATAAATTCCGCTTGCTAAGTTTGATGCATTAAATTTAATATTATATTCCCCTGCTTTTTCATTTCGATTAACAAGATTTTTAACTTTTTGACCAAGAAGATTATATACTGTCAGATTTACATTTTCATTCTTTGGTATTGAATATTCAATTGTTGTAGTTGGATTAAAAGGATTTGGATAATTTTGTTTTAACGAAAATTGTAGAGGTACGTTTACGTAAACCTCAACTTCTTTGGAATATCTGAATTTGCCGTCAAAGTCAGTTTGCTTTATTCTGTAAGAATATTTTCCATTTGCAATTTTTGAATCAGTAAATGAATAATGCTGAGGATTTGTTGTTGTTCCAGAGCCTTGTATAAATCCAACTTTATCAAAATTTCCATTTCCGGATTTTCTTTGAACTTCGAATCCTTTGTTGTTGGTTTCAGTTGCAGTAGACCAATTAAGAACAACTTTATCGTTATTGGTATTTGCATTGAATGCTGTAAATTCAACCGGAGTTACGTATTGACCCATGACCTGAACATTATCAACGGCCCACCAATAATCGCGTCCAGGCTGAATAACTTCAAAAATTATTTGAAATGTATGACCGGCAACTAAGTTAGAAATATCGAAAGATTCATGTTGATCTGGAGCGCTAATCCCTTCCCAGCTAACTAAGGTGGTATAGGTTGATCCGCTGTCAGTACTAATATATACATAAGCATCATCATATTGATTAAATATTTCCCAGTCTTGATCCCATTCTAAAGTCACGGTTGTATAATTAGTAGCATCAATAGGAGTTGTAAGTTTAGAAGTCGATTCTGTAACAGTATAAGGTCCGCAAGCATTTGCATTTGCAGACATCACAAGCCCTGATGCATTTGTCGAATCTAAATTGTAATCTTGATATCCATGATCACAATTCCATACACAAGATAATCCACCACCATCATTTGTAATGGTCCAGTTACTGCATCCCCCGGAAAAGTTATCAAAAAATAGAGTATCATTGAACTACATTAGGATTCTCTTCATCAGTTTGTAAATCGTTTAAATTATTTTGCCATTATCCGGTCCTAGTGTAAATTCCCACTAGCGTAAATTGGTATTAAAAATAGAATTAAAAACATTGACAAAAAAATAAATCTATACATCATATACCTCCAATAAATTTAGAAAGATATTTTTCAGTGTTCTAATTTTTATAGAAAGTATAAATAAAAGATTATTTAGTAATCACGGTTTTGTGACATCTTTTGATTAAACGGTGATTATAAACAAAAATCAAATTAAAATTTTTAATATATAAACTTAATTTAATATAGCGGAAAGTATTTAAATCTCACATAAAAGTAATTATCAGATAATTTAAGAAACTCAAAAAAAAATTAAATTTTTTAAGCTTATATACTTAACAATTTAAAATAAAAAACCTTCGAGATTATCTGCTGCAATCAAACAACAAACCTCGAAGGTTATTAAAAGAAAGTTATTTCGATTTATTTCATCAACAACATTTTCTTAACCATTACATTATTATTGGATTCTAATCTGTAATAGTAAACGCCGCTTGATAATTTTGAAGCATCAAAAGCAATGTGATATGCACCTGCTTTTTGATTACCTTTAACTAAACTGGCAACTTTCTGACCTAAAAGGTTATATACTGCTAAACTAACAATTCCATCTTTAGCAATAGAATAATTAATAGTGGTGCTGGGGTTAAACGGGTTTGGATAATTCTGAGATAATTCAAATTTAGCAGGAACAGAAATATCAGCATTAACAACATTAGAATATTTATAAGTTCCGTTAAAATCGATTTGTTTTAACCTGTAAGCGTATTTTCCTTCATTCAAATTATTGTCGGTATAGCTGTAATTATTTTCTTCTGTGGTTGTACCTTTTCCTTGAACAAAACCGATTTTATTCCATGAAGAATTTGAATTAATATCTTTTCTTTCAACTTCAAAACCTGAGTTGTTAATTTCAGTTTTTGTTACCCAATTCAATGTAACACTATTTCCGTTCGTAACTGCAGCAAAAGATGATAATTCAACAGGAAGCACATCTGACCATGTTGTTCCAATTCTAATACCATCAACAATTAAATCCTGGCTTGAACTATATTTTCTAAAAGAAATTGCTCCCGGGTCAATATCGGTTGTACCAGAGTTAACAATAGGTCCGATTGTTGGTGTAGAAGGTTCAATATTCGGGAAACTTCCGTCAAAGACATATAAACTAACTTCATCATCACCAGTACTAGCATTAATCGTATATTTAAGTACTAAAAGATAAGTTGTACCTAGTACATATGAATTAGTAGTAACAACCGGTGTTTCGGTTGCAAAAGCTAAACCAAATTCAAGATTCGGATTAGTGCCTTCTAAATATAATCTGCCTCTGTAATCAAAACCATATGGATTGGTAGCAAAATGTAAAAAATATCCGTTAGGGTTATCAGTTACATTAACCATGAAAGCAGCGTAAACTGACCCTGATGTTTGAGTATCAAACAATCTGTGGTCATCTTCGCTATTTCCAAACAATAAAGCTGCATTTCCAATTCCAGATGAAAGATAGCCAGGGAAAGTTAATCCACCGTCATTAACGGTAATTGGATTAGTTCCGCCTGCACTATGTGCAACCCAGCCGTGCATTGTTATATTGTCATTAGCTGGAAAATCAAAATCTTCAACGAATGGTAAAGGTACCGAAGTAGAAAAAGATGCAATCATTAAAGTTGGGTGTACTAAACAATGATATTCATATACACCAGGAACTGTGATAACATATGAAAATGTATCACCCACTCCAGTAAAAGAATAATTCCAGGTTGCTGCTCCGGCAGGAACACTTGTTGATGTTGTTGTGTGTGTTCCTTCAACTAATGTCCATGTAACAGTATCACCAACAGCAGCATCAAAAGATACAGGCGTAAAAGCGAAATTTGTTACATCTACATTAATTGTTGTAGCTTTAATAGTTGTAAGAAAAGTAAAAAACAGAAAAAGTAAAGCGATTTTTTTCATAGATACTCCTTTAAATTAGGTAGGTTTTATTACATTCTAAAGATAATAAGTATTTTCAAATAAAGCATCCTTTTTTCATTAAATTAAGATTAAGAAATAATTTTTCCAAAATTTCTTGATTTTTTAAATTAACTTATAAGCACAAAAAATTATTTCAATAAGAGCATTTTCTTTACTTTATTAAAATCACCTGCTTTTAATTGATAAAAATAGACCCCGCTTGATAAATTTTTTGAATTAAAATTAACAGAATAAATTCCAGCTTGTTTTTTTTCATTTACCAGGGTTGCAACTTCTCTTCCTAAAATATCATAAATCCTAAGTATAACTTTCTCCGGCTTCGCAATTTGATATTTAATATTAGTAGTCGGATTAAAAGGATTGGGATAATTTTGGCTCAAATTAAAAGAAAAATGATTTGATAAATCAATAGTGATAATTTTGGAATACTTAAAATTTCCGTCGTTATCAATTTGTTTTAGCCGGTAAAAATATTTACCGGCTTTAATATTGGAGTCAATGAACTTATAATCGTGAATAATATTACTGTTGCCATTTCCATTCACAAAACCAATTTCATGAAAATTATAAGTATTATTTAATTTAGAATCGCTTTTTTCTATTGAAAATCCGTAATCGTTTATTTCTGTTTGAGTTTCCCATTTTAGTTCAACAACATTGTTCAAACTAATTGCATTAAAAGATGATAATTCAACCGGCAATGGTGTTCCGTCTGCATTTCTTCTTCCAGGAGATTGATAAACCGGATTTGAAGCAATTGAAAGGTGTTTTACAAAATCACCTGTTAAGTCAGGGTTTCTTGCAATTGACTGATTATCATTAGCTTCAGTTCCGTAAGTATAATTTGTAATAAGCACGTTGTTATCATTAAATAAATTTACGGTTTCTCCAGTATTATTTAATTGCAATCCGCCTGTGGATGCTGTTTGAACAACACCTGGAATGTTAGTAGGGTTTCCGCCACCAAAAACAACCACTGAATTGCCTGAAGGTACTATGGAACCAGACGGAAAAGTATGTCTTAATGTTCCGGAAATATCTATATACCAGTTAGATACATCTAAAGAAGTAGATTCATTATTAATAAATTCAATAAATTCGTCATCATGAGTACTTATTGTACTATCTCCATTTGCATCTCCATTATTACCATCCGGATCAGCTAAAATTTCATTTATTACTATATCAGGAATATCATTATCAATTATTACTAAATCAAATTGATTCTGTGTTCCGATTTCAGCACTATTTCCGCCTGATACATTCTGCAATTCAAAAATTAGAGTATCATTCCCTTCTATGAGATTATCATCTGTAATATTAATATTTACTATTTGATCTGAAGAACTGTCGGAAGGGAAAGTAACTGTTTGAGTTGAATATCCATCAATGTCAGTATTATCACCGGAAATTAAAATTAAATCAACACTTGTTGAATTTGCAGCATCCGGGTTTATAATGGAAACATGAACTGGTAAGACACCATCACCTTCATTTATTGTTGATCCGGCAGTTGGAAAATAAACGATTGTATTACTTGCACTGGATGGTGAAGCATTTACAATAATGTCATCTATTCCCCATTCATCGGAACTTCCTGTACCAGTTCCTCTATCTGATTGCCATGTAAAATAATATGAATTGCCGGGATAAAGATTTAATGAACTTATAGTTAAAGTTTTAGTTATATATTTCCAGCTTCCAATTGTTGAAGTACCATTATTAATAATATTATCAGTGGTCTCGCTGCCGGAACTGTCTGTTCCGGAAATTCCAAAATAATTTATTACAGCATTTCGACCTTGATCATCACCAGCATAAAGTTTAAATGAGATTGAAAGTTCACTAATTATGGATACAGAATTATTTACAATTTTTAATTTTATTGAATGATTATCAAAACTTCCTGTTGGCTGAGCACCAATTCCTCTGCTATTAGTATTTACAAGCCAAGAATACCAGCCTCCGGCACTTGTTCCACCATCATCCGGACCTTGATAAAAACCTGAATCATTGGGTGTCAATTGCCAAGCAGCAGCATCCAGTTCATTAGTATCCGGTGGCGAATTTGGCGGCAGAAACATTTTCAATTTATCAAAATTTACTCCTAAAACAGTATTGTCGAAGTCAATTGTATAATCAACTCCTACGTTATCAATACTAAGCTGCGCTATTATATTTTTGCCAAGTATAATCATAAAAAAGATTAATAAGATTGGGAATGATCTTTTCATTTCTTCCTCCCATAAATTATAGTTTGATCCCTCATTACAACTTAAACGGGGAATAAATTAAATTTTAAATTCTTGCTACTAAATATGAGAAAGCAATTATTATTAAAACAGATACTATTACAGCAATTGAAAAACCTGCAGATAATAAATCTTTCTTTATATTTATATTATCTAAATTATATTTAGCTTCACATTTCTTTTTATAGTCACCCTGTTTTATCTCCCAATAATTTGGTTTAGGCAAACTATATTTATAACTATCTAATTCTCTTTTAAAGTGAGGTGTTTTTTCAATTTGTTTATTTTTTATTAGCGATTGGTAAGAATGATCAGAATGCCACCAATTAGAAGGAAGAATAATTTTTTTGGCTGAAAAGTTATAACTTTTACGGCTTTTAAAATTTGGTTTAAATTTAATTTTTCCCGAAGGAGAAACAATCATAAAACCCCCAATAATTAATTCTTAATTTTCCAATATACCTTTAAATAAAATTTTAATTTTTCTATTTGTATTTATTATTGAATCAGAATGAATTCCGAAAATTACAATCAACATTGTTTTAAAAATTATTCTAGAATCTAAAATTAATCCTTTATTTTTTTGATAATATAAATCACACTTAATCAATTCTTCAATTCCAAATTCTCTCTTTCCAAAAGCCTGCCAGTATCCTGTAATTCCTGGTTTATCATATATTTTACTTCTTAATTTATAATATTCGGGATAAAATTTTTTCAATGCAACTAAATCTTCTTCAATTAAGGGCCTTGGCCCAATTAAACTTATTTTGCCTGCTAATACCTGGAAAAGCTGAGGGATTTCATCTAAACCGGTTTTTCTTAAAAATCTTCCAATTTTTGTTACATTATTTTTTAAATAACTTTTATAAAGTATATTAATATCGGTTGTATCAGAATCTGAAAAATCACAATTCAAAGTTCTAAACTTAATTATATGAATTTTTTTAAAATTTTTGGTGATTCTACGATTTTGAACAATGATGGGATTTTGACCATTGATAATAATTATATATAAAGGAATAATTATTATTAAAGGTGATAAAATAATCAAAAATATTAGAGTGGAAATAATTTCAATTATTCTTCTTATTTTTAAATAAAATTCTATTTTCAACGTTTGATTCTTAATAGGATAGGAAATTTTAAATAAAATATAAATTGATAAATAAAATCACAAACAATTTAATTTTTTTTATAATTTTTAGCAATGAATGATTAAAACTTGCTATATTAATAGAAACATTGAAAAATTAAAATATTATTAAAGTTTTTAATGATTATAATTTTCTTAATCTTTTATATTATAAACAAATAAATGAAAAAAATAGTTATAACAGGCGCAACAGGTTTAATTGGCAAAGCTATCTGCAAAAAACTAATTGACCGCAGAGATGAAGTAACTGTTTTTTCAAGAGACATCAATAATGCAAAAAAAGAAATTCCCGGAGCAAAAGAATATTTTGAATGGGATTATCATTATCCGGGAGATTGGCAGCATATTCTAAATAATAAAGATGCAGTTATTCATCTCGCAGGTGCAAATTTATCTTCAAAAAGATGGGATGAAGATTATAAAAAAGTAATTTTGGAAAGCAGAGAAATCAGCACTAAAAATTTAGTGAAGTCGATTGAGTCTCAACCATCTAAACCTTTAGTTTTTATATGTTCTTCCGCCATCCATTATTACGGAAATTCCGGAGATAAAGAATTGACGGAAGATAGTCCAAGCGGAAATGATTTTCTTGCAAATGTATGTAAAAAGTGGGAAGAAGAAGCAGCCAAAGTTGAAAAGTTTCATGTTAGAAGGGCAAGTGTAAGAACAGGGGTCGTTTTGAGTCTTGAAGAAGGAGCATTAAATAAAATGCTTCCGGCTTTCAAATTTTATGTAGGAGGACCCATAGGAAGTGGAAAGCAGTGGTTTGCATGGATTCATCTGGATGATTTAGTAAATATTTTTATAAGAATTTTAGATTTTAAAGAGTTATCCGGTCCGATAAACGCAGTTTCACCAAGACCTGAAAGGATGAAAGATTTTGCAAAAACTTTAGGAAAAATATTAAACAGACCTTCCTTTTTTAGAGTTCCTCAATTTGTCTTGAAAATTGTTCTCGGTGAAATGGCAAATTCAATTACATACAGTTTGAAAGTTATTCCTAAAAAACTGCTTGATAGTAATTTTGTTTTTAAATATGAAGATCTGGAGAGTGCATTAAAGGATATTATCAAATAAAAAAGACCGGGAAATCCCGGCCTTTTAATTAATCTAAATTAATTTTTAGTATCTATAATAATCAGGTTTGTAAGGTCCTTCTACTGTAACACCAATATATTCAGCTTGTTCTTTAGTTAATGTATCCAGTTCCGCACCTAATTTTGCTAAATGCAGCATTGCTACTTTTTCATCAAGATGTTTAGGCAATACATAAACTTTATTTTCATATTGTCCGTTATTATCCCATAATTCCATTTGCGCAAGTACCTGATTTGTAAATGAATTTGACATTACAAACGAAGGATGTCCCATGGCACATCCCAAATTAACTAAACGTCCTTCCGCTAGAACAATAATATCATTACCATCAATTGTATATTTATCAACCTGCGGTTTGATGGTATCTTTTGTATTTCCATAATTTTTATTTAACCAGGCCATATCGATTTCGTTATCAAAGTGTCCAATGTTGCAGACTATAGTTTTATCTTTCATTTTCTTAAAATGTTTTTCATTTACAACATTGTAATTTCCGGTAGCTGTAACAACTATATCAGCTTCACCAACAACATTTTCCAGTTTCTTAACTTGAAATCCATTCATTGTTGCCTGCAATGCACATATCGGATCAATTTCCGTGACTATAACTCTTACTCCGGCATTTGCTAATGATTCTGCCGAACCTTTTCCAACATCACCGAATCCGCAGACTACGGCAACTTTTCCTGCAAGCATTAAATCTGTCGCTCTTCTAATTGCATCTACTAATGATTCTCTGCAGCCGTATTTATTATCAAATTTAGATTTAGTTACCGAATCATTTACGTTAAATGCAGGAATCGGAAGTGTTCCTTTTTTCATTCTATCATATAAACGATGAACGCCTGTTGTAGTTTCTTCTGAAATTCCTTTAATACCGGAAACTAATTCAGGGTATTTATCCAATACAGTATTAGTTAAATCTCCGCCGTCATCAAGATATCATATTTAAAGGCTTTTTATCATCACCAAAAAATAAAGTTTGTTCAATACACCATTCATATTCTTCCAGAGTTTCACCTTTCCAAGCATAAACTGGAACTCCTGCTGCTGCAATAGCTGCCGCTGCATGATCTTGAGTAGAAAAGATATTACATGATGACCATTGAACATCGGCACCAAGTTCAACCAAAGTTTCAATTAAAACTGCAGTTTGAATAGTCATGTGTAAACATCCGGCAATCCTGGTACCTTTTAAAGGTTTTTTATCTTTATATTCTTTTCTTAATGACATCAGCCCTGGCATTTCGGCTTCTGCAAGTGTTATTTCTTTTCTTCCCCAGTCGGCTAATGAAATATCTTTAACTTTGTATTTAAGTTTATTTGTCTCTTTAGCAGTTGCTTGACTCATTTTTTATCCTTCTCTTTATTTATATTAAACGTATTTTTTAAACTTGGGAACTAAGATCTAATTGTTCCCAGGTAAATTCTTTTTCTTTTCTACCAAAGTGACCGTAAGAAGCAGTTTTTTGATATATCGGTCTTCTTAACTGAAGTTTATCAATAATCCCTTTTGGAGTTAGGTCAACCTCTTTTGAAATCATTTTAGAAATTTCTTTATCAGGAATAACTCCGGTTCCGTGAGTATCTATATAAACAGAAACCGGTTTTGCAACACCGATTGCATATGCAATTTGAACTAAACATTCTTTGGCTAGTTTTGCTCCTACAATATTTTTAGCAACATATCTTGCTGCATAAGCAGCACTTCTGTCAACCTTTGAAGGATCTTTTCCTGAAAAAGCTCCTCCGCCGTGAGGTGCCCAGCCGCCGTAGGTATCAACTATAATTTTTCTTCCCGTTAAACCGCTGTCACCGTGCGGTCCGCCTATTTCAAATCTTCCTGTCGGATTAACAAAATACTTGGTTTTTTTATCTAAATATTTTTCAGGAATAACTTTATTTATAACGTTTTCAATCACATCTTCTTTTATTCTTTTTTGTTTTGCATCAGCATCATGCTGTGTAGAAATTACGACTGTATCCACTCTTATTGGTTTATTATTACTATCATATTCTATAGTAACCTGAGACTTTGCATCGGGTCTTAAGTAAGGCATTAATTTATTATTCTTTTTTCTAATATCCGCAAGTTTTTTAACCAATTTATGAGCATACATAATTGGCATAGGCATAAGCTCAGGAGTTTGATCGCAAGCATAGCCGAACATCATTCCCTGATCGCCGGCTCCGCCTTTATCAACTCCCATTGCAATATCAGGGCTTTGTGAATGAATAGCATTAAGAACTGAACAAGATTCAGAATCAAATTTGTAATCTGCATGAGTATAACCGATGCTTTGAACTGTTTTTCTAACAACATCAGGAACTTCTATATAAGCACTTGTTGTTATTTCTCCGCCGACTAAAACTAATCCGGTTGTAACAAACGTTTCGCAAGCAACTCTTGCATAAGGATCTTGAGCATAAATAGCATCTAAAATACCATCAGAAATGGCATCACTGACTTTATCCGGATGTCCTTCAGAAACAGACTCCGATGTAAATAAATAAGACATATTTAGGTTAACCTTAATTTGTAATGTAAATAATTAATAAAAATCTATTTCGGAAGAATCCCCCGAATTTAATCTTTTATAACTGCCTTTAATAATTGAGTTATTTCCGATTATTGAATTCTCTAGTAACGATTTTGAAACTTGTGCATTAAATCCGATTATTGAATTTTTAATTATACTATTTTCGATTTTACAATCTGCATCAATTGTAGCGTAAGGCCCAATAACTGAATTAGAGACTTCTGCACTTTTGGCTATAAAAACAGGCGGATTAATTACTACTTTAGGATATTCTCTACTAAAGCTTTTATGTTCCAATAAAAACTGATTTGTTGAAAGAAGTGTTTCGGGTTTTCCGCAATCATACCAGCCTTCGACAGGAAATGTCGTTATTTTCTCACCTTCTTCCAGCATAATCTGAAATGCATCCGTAAGCTGAAACTCACCTTTTGTTCTGATATCGTTATCTATTAATTTCTTTAGTGCTTTAACTAAAATATCCGAATCAGCAACATAATATAATCCTACTAAAGCAAGATTAGAAACAGGAGTCTGCGGTTTTTCCACTAATTTTTTTACAAAACCGTTATTAGTAACTGCTACACCAAATCTTCTTGGATCTTCAACTTCTTTTACGCCTAAAGATGTTTGTTTATTTTTTAATACATCTTTTATATCAACATCAAAAATTGTATCGCCGAGAATTATAAATATTTCTTTATCATCGAATGTTGGAACAGCAGTATAAATTGCATGTCCCAATCCTTCCATTTTTTCCTGTTCAACAAAATCGGATTTAAGTGAAGGATAATTTTTCTCAACATAAGTTTTAATTTGATCGCCGAGATGTCCAATTACAAATGTTGCTTTGTCAACTTTTTCTTCCAAAAGCTTGTCTAATATGTGACCCAAAATTGGTTTTCCGCCAACATTTAAAAGCACTTTTGGTGTTGAAAAAGTGTGCGGTTTTAATCTTGTTCCAATTCCTGCTACGGGTATTATTGCTCTCATTTTACTGCTTGATTATGAAAAATTTAAGGTATTAAAATTACCGAATATCGAAAAGAATAACAAATAACCAGATCAATAAAAGAAGTATGTTTTCTTAAAGTATAAATAAATCAAACAGCTTTAATTATTTGATTTATTACCGAATTTGGATCTTTAGAATCATCGAAAAAAGAAGCTAATTTCAACATAACTTTTTCAACTACCGCATCCGGACAAGAAGCACCACTTGTTAATAAAACTTTCACCGGTTTTGAGTCTGGGATAAAGTTTTCTTTTATCTTTTCACTTTTAGATTCAATATTAAAATGTTTAATTATTTTATTTGAAATCAATTTTTCCTCATTTGAAATGAAATAGGACGGAAGTTTTTGTTCACATAATTCAACAATATGACTTGTATTCGAACTATTATATCCGCCGACAACAATTGCAAAATCAGCTTCTTCTTTTAATAGATTATGTGTTGCTTCCTGATTATCATAAGTTGCATAACATAAAGTATCTCTTGTATCAGCAAAATGATCTTTCAGATTTTCAATTCCATATTTTTGAACTAATGTTTCTTTTATTAAATCTGCAATTGCTTGGGTTTCTGATGCAAGCATTGTAGTTTGATTTACAACTCCGATTCTATTTAAATCATTAAGCGGATCGAAACCTTCTGAAAATTTTTCATCAAAAAATCTATAAAACTCTTCTTTTGTTTTTTTATTAAGAATGATATCAGAAAGAAATTTTGTTTCCTCCAGATTCTTAACAATAACAGCTTTAGAATTCATTAAACTATGAGAAAATGTCGCTCTCGTTTCTTCATGTTTACTTTTTCCATGAATAATTATTGTATAATCTTCTTTTCCTAATTGAAAAGAACGGTTCCAAACTTTTTCTACAAAAGGACAAGTTGTGTTGTACTTATAAGGATCGATTCCAATTTCATTTAATTTATTTTGAATCTCAATTGTAGTTCCGAATGCCGGAATGATCACAATATCATTAGGTTTTAAATCATTCCAATCGATTAATAAATTTCCGGAAGTATCCATAATAAATTTTACATTCAAATTTCGTAAATCAGAATTCACTCCGGGATTATGAATCATTTCGCTTAAAAGATAAATTCTTTTGCCGGGATTTTCTTCTATAGTTTTGTAAGCAATTTCTATTGCATTTTCCACTCCGTAACAAAATCCAAAATGCCGTGCGACAAAAATTTGCACCGGACCAAAATCCAGTTTAGTTGGTTTGAAGTCTCTTTTTCTCGGGTCTTCTGCAGTTCTAAAATTTTTTATTTTGCTGATCAGCGTACTTTTATAACTATGTGGAATATCGAATTTTCTCATTTAAAAGAGTTTATTTATAAATATTAATTTATTAAAATAAGAAATATTACTTCATTTTGCAGTGATAATAATTTTCAAATTTTAAATCTCTCATTGGAAAAAATCCTAGTCAAAATGAAAAATTTATTATCATAAAACTCTTTAAAGTAAAATCACACTGGAAAGAATGTTTAGTATTTAATTTTTAGGTTTAATATATTTGCTGTCTTGAAAGGTTATTAAAATGGATTTAACAGAAAAATTAGAAAAAATAAAATCCCGGTTTGAAGCTATAAATCAGCAGTTATCCGATCCTGAATTTTTAAATGATCGGGAAAAAGTTGTTAGTTTAAGCCGGGAAAGAAGTGATTTGGAAGAAATTGTTTCCACTTACGAAACTTATTCTGAAATACTAAAAAACATTGAAGGCAATAAAGAAATTATACAAACCGGAAATGACAAAGAATTAATTGAATTAGCTGAAACTGAATTAGAAGAATTAGAAGAAGAAAAAGAAAAACTTGAAGAGGCAATAAAAGTTTTACTTCTTCCAAAAGATCCCAATGATAACAAGGATGTAATAATGGAAATTAGGGCCGGAACCGGCGGTGAGGAAGCAGCGCTTTTTGCAGAAGATTTATTTAGAATGTACACTCGATATGCCGAAAGGAAAGGATGGAAGATTGAACTAATTGATATTAATGAAACCGGATTAGGCGGATTAAAAGAAGTTGTTTTTTCTTTAAGCGGAAATGATTTGTATGGTACTTTAAAATTTGAAAGCGGTGTTCACAGAGTTCAAAGAGTTCCGGCAACAGAAGCAAGTGGCAGAGTTCATACTTCTGCTGCATCTGTTGCAGTTTTACCGGAAGCCGAAGATGTTCAAATCGAAATAAATCCAAATGATTTGAAGATTGATATTTACAGATCCGGCGGAGCGGGCGGACAAAATGTAAATAAAGTTGAAACTGCAGTTAGAATAACTCATTTACCAACCGGAATTGTTGTTCAATGCCAGGATGAAAGATCCCAGCTAAAAAACAGACAAAAAGCTATGAAAGTTTTAAGAGCAAGATTATATGATATGAAACTAAAAGAACATAACGATGAAATTTCTGCACAAAGAAAATCAATGGTAAGAAGTGGTGACAGAAGTGATAAAATAAGGACTTATAATTTCCCTCAGAACAGAGTAACCGATCATAGAATCGGACTTACTTTATACAATCTTTCCAATATTATGGAAGGTGATCTGGATGAACTTATAGAACAACTTAAACTTGCCGATCGAGCAGAAAAACTGCAGGCAAGTTCAGAAGTTTAAAGCATTATTATCTAAAACTTGTACGAATACTTTCTAAAAATCTTATAAGAAAAACTAAAACAAACCCTACTAGTGATAATACAACATCATCTATTTGTACATCAAAAAAGTGTGTGACTCCAATATAGTAACCAATAATTTTAGATAGGACTAACACAGTAAAAAATGCGGCAAATCCAAATAATCCGGCATAACTTGGATATATGACAAAATTCTTTAACAAACCGATTAACTTAAAGTTGCTTCTTTCCTTATTAGAAGAAACAACAGCTACACCTTTCATCGAGCCCCCGATCTTAACCTTTAAATAATTAAAAATCTTTGAATTATTTATTTAGTTTCAAAAATTATGCTAATTAGAATGTATTTAAATGGGATAATCAATATTTAATTTTAGATTGGAATTGTCACAATTGTCTCCTTTAAATAATAGAAACATTCAGTTTCTCGGAAATTATTACATGAATAAATTACAATTAAGTAATTAAAGACATATACAAATTTATGGTATTGTAATCCATTTCAATAATAGAAAAGCTGATTTAAAGATTTGTTAACATTAAAATAGATAATCAATTTTGAAAAATTTTATTATTCAACATCCTCATCCATCAAGCCATTTTCCAGTGCATAACGAACCAAATCAGCAGCATTCTTCAAATTTAATTTCTGCATTATATGTCTTCTGTGGTTATTTACTGTATGAAAACTGATGAACAGTTTTTCGGCTATCTGTGCATTACTGTAACCCCTAACAATAAGTCCAATTATTTCTGCTTCTCTTTTTGTTACCCCTAAAAGATAAGAATTCCGTTTTATTTCATCTGAATCTATAAGTTCTTTTGCCGGTGTTAAAGTTTCTGTTATATTATAATCGAAATAATTTCCCCCTTCGGCTATTTCTTGAATCGCATTAAATACTTCTTCCATATCAGACATTTTTAAAATATAACCATCAATTCCTGAAGATAGCGCATCCATTATATAATTTTTATTATCGTACATTGTTAACAATAATATTTTGGTCTCGGGCGATTTTTTCTTAATTTCTTTCGAAGCAAAAATACCATCAATTCCTGGCATATTTATATCCATTACAACAATTGTCGGCTTTAGTTTTAAGCAAAGTTCTATTCCTTCAACTCCGCTGACAGCTTCTCCTACGACCTCCATATTTTCTTTTAATTCAAAAGCAGCCTTTAAACCATCTCTTAATACTGCATGATCGTCAACTAATAAAATGGTAATTTTTTCATTCATGATTTTTCACCTAAGGGAATTTTAATTGAAATAATTGTTCCCCTATTTTCTTTGGAATTAATTTGAATTTCTCCACCGATAAGTTCACTTCTTTCCAGCATATTAACGAGACCAAAGCCGTTCTTTTTTTCCTGCGATTCATTATAATTAAAGCCGATTCCATTATCTTCAATGATTATTAAGACATTCGTCATTTTCATTTCTACTTAATTTAATGGCTGCAGATTCCGCTTTAGAATGTTTAGCAATATTATTTAATGATTCTTGAACTATTCGAAATAAAGCAAGTTCAATTTTTTTATCCTTAACAGGTATATAGTTTTCATTTTTGAAATTGATTTTAATTTTTCGAGTTTTTTCAATTTTTTCGCAAAGTAATTCTATAGACGCCGGCAGTCCATATTTATCAATTTCTATTGGATGAAGATTATGAACAATATCACTGATTTCTCTTCCGGCTTTTAGAATAAGCTCTAAGGCTTCATTTATAATTTCGTTGGGAAATTTATATTTTAATTTAAATATTTCAAGTTTAAGTTTAGCCGAGGTTAGTATTTGTCCTAATCCATCATGTAAATCCATCGAAATTCTTTTTCTTTCATTTTCAGTAGCTTCCAGAATAGCTGAAGTTCTTGCTCTATTTCTTATCAACTTCCTGGTTACTTCTTCTAATCTATATTGTTCGGTTATATCTTCAATAATTCCAATTACATTTTGAATTTTTTCATCATTACTTTGAATTGAATAAAACCTAAATTTTAACCATTTAGGATTATTATTTTGATATATTGAATTCTCAAATTTGGAGATATGAATGGACCTTGTTAGTAAAGAACCGCCTTCTTCGAAAATGTTTTTTAACTGAAGATAATAATTGTTTCTAATTAGATAATCATCACTAAAAATATTATAAAACATTATTTTTGATTCATCGGTAATTTCTAATATTTCGTTAAATGATTTATTATGTTCAGTTATATTTCCCTTTCTATTATAAATTACTATTCCTAAAGGAGATTGCTCAATCAGTGAACTTAATTCCTTGGTTTTTTCTCGAACCCTTTTTTCTAGTTCTATGTTAGCATTTTTTAAAGTTTCCTGTGCTTTTTTATAAATAGTAACGTCTCTTAAGATTATCACATAATATTTTTTATCATCATTTTGATTTGATAATAAAGCAGAATTTATTTCTGCAGGAAAAGTATTACCATTCTTTTTAATAAAAGTAAACTCAATATTATTTCCAATTCCGGTTAATATGCTTTTTTGAAAGCTTAATTTGGCAAATTCGAGTTGATCTTTAACAATGAAAGAAAAAATATCATTTGTTTTGAATTTCGTAATAGTCTTCTATCGCCTAATAAGTTTAGAGCTTCTTTATTACAAAAATCAATTTCACCTTTTTCATCAATAACTAAAATTCCATCAGCAGAAGTGTTGACTAATGTTTTATACTTATTTCTCTGACATACTTAATAATTCAGTTCTTTTCTGTACTTCTTTTTCAAGTCTGCTAGAATATTTTTTTTCAGAATAATAGTCTTGTAAAGTGTAAGCTGTAAACCCAAATGCAATAATAATTAAAGTATAAAACCAAATTTGATTATAATAAGGTTTTTCAATCTCAAAGTTTGCGGTACTTACGGTGTTGCTCCAAATACCTCTTTCATTTTTAACTTTAACAAAGAACTTGTAATAACCTGGCGATAAATTATTAAACCTTACAAAATTTTCTTTAGTAAGAAATTCCTCTTTGAATTCGTTATCGATATCTTTTAACAATACTTTATATTCCAGTTCTTTCTCATTTATATATGAATAACCTCTAAAGTGAAATATTATATTATTATGATCGTAGGATAAAGATATTATCTCTTGAATAAGAATATTTGTTATTATGTGCATCCTCGTAATATAAAATTGAAATTTTAGGCTTAATGTCATACTTATAATCATAATCCTTATTATAAACAGAAACGCCTCTATCTGTTCCTATCCAAAGCCTTCCCTGTTTGTCAACAAATCCGGCAGCTCTGTTAGTTTCATTTCCTGCTAATCCATCAGAAGTATTATATCTTCTTAATTCATAACCATTCCATTTTAACACGCCATTATCAGTACCAAACCAAATATTTCCATCTAGATCAGGAGTAATAAAATAAATTGGGGTGTTAATTTTAATTGAAGAGTATTTAATTAAAGTATCTTTTTTAAGAGTATATAAACCATCAAGTGTACCGATTAAAACTCCCAATTTATCATCTTGATAAAGTGCAAATATATCGTTTCCATAATAGTTCTTTGTTTTATAATCTTTAAGTTTGGATTCTTTAATGTTAATAATCCATATGCTGTACCTAATAAAAATGTGCTATCCTTTTGTTGATAAATTTTTCTAATAAATACATTGGAATAGGGTAGGTCAATAATTTTTTTAAATTTATTTCCAGATGAGAAAATATAATGCATCTTTAGTACCAAGCAGAATCTTGTTATCTTGAGAAGCATAAGTGGAGAAGTATACAGTATTTGTATCATTTATCATATACCAAGTAATATTTATTAAAGTCTTTCGTAATTTTCCCCAATCCATTTAGAGTTGAAGTAAAGTAGATATTATCATTTTTATCACAACAAATATCTAAAATTCTACTAATTTGTTTTGTTCGACTTTTATCTGATTAAAGGTTTTACTTTATTACTATATTTTTTAATTTTATACTAAGAGTCCATCATTATGTCCGAAAACCATTTCTCCATTATTGAACTGAGTAATGGCAGTCACCTCATCTTCAATAAATCCAGATGATTCATTAAAGTTTTTGAATGGTGTTTTACGAATCTTGCTTATTCCTCTAAAGGAGGTAATCCAAATATTATTTTCGTAATCTTTTAATACGGCTGAAGCTCCATTAGTAGTCACTCCAATATTTTCTGTATTAATTGGGATTATTTGAAATGTCCTTCTATCTAGAAAATATAAAACAGATTCGTTACCATAGAAAATATTATTTTGGGAGTCAAATGTTAAATCATAATAGAAATGTTCATATCCTTGAGTAATATCGAAACCTTTTTTTACTATAATAATACTATCTTGTTCAATATAGCCTATCCATCGTCTACTTAATAGCCAAATTCTATTTATTATTTATTTGACCTTGTTTAGTATATAATTTTTGTTTTAAATATTGGATTTTTTGTTAAATTTAATTTCAAATTTAAAGAATTATCGAATTCTACTTCCATTAAACATCAACAGTCCGTTTTCAGTAGCTAGATAAAATTGTTTATCAAAATATTCAACATTATAAATTGTATCACTCTGTAGACCCATTATCTTTTCGAAAAAATTGCCAGTTATTATTTTTTTAATATACAATACCATTCCTTATTATTGCAATTAATATTTCAATATTCTTTTCCATTATTACTAATATCAAACGTGTGCCAATAATAAATATATTTTTTGTTTTGTAATGGTGTAACAATTTGATGCCATTTATGATTTATTAAAATATTCAATTGGATTAGTTGATAATTCCGGTAATGCCCAAATATATACCTTGAGAATCTTGTTTTAATCTTACATATGCAGTTTTTTTATAAGTTACTATCTTCTTTTAAAATAATACCATCCTGAGCCGTCATAAGTGCAAATACCGCTGGCGGTTGCAAACCACATTTTACCGTCTTTATCCTGAAGTTCATCATATACTTTTGAATCCTGCAATCCGTTTAAGGTATTATAAATTGTATTAATATAATCTTGCGCGTAAGAGATTTTTTGATAGGAGGATAAAGAGGATTATGATTAGAATTGAATTTGACCTTTTTAGGAAGATCATTAAAAACCCAGAATAAGTATTGTAAAAAACTTTAAATATTTATTATGATAATTTACTTTCTTTTTAATTATTATACAACTAATGTCATCTTCTAATTTTCCCGAAGTGTAATTTAATATTTCATCCTTTATAATTTCAAGTATATTTTCAGTATACTCATTTTCAGAAAGTATTTTATGAAGTCCTTCAATTCCGAATTGAATATTTTCTGAATTTCGTGATTCAATTAAACCATCTGTTATTAATAAAACGTAATCTTCTTTATTTAATATTATTGAATGATCTTCATAATTGCCCTCTGAATTAAAGCCTAATAATAAACCATTTGAATGAATTTCTGTTATTTTGTTTTTATCCGATTTTTTGTAAAATAATGGTAGGTCTCCCGCGCCGGCATATTTTAATTCGTTTGTGTTTTTATTTAAAATAATTATTGATATTGTTGTAAAAACTTCAGCAACTTTTGAATCGCTGAAAACTGATTTATTTACTTGTTGTAGAATTTCACTTGGAGAAAAATCTTTTGCAGTTTGCAGTACACCTCTCAAAGCACTGCGGATATAACCAGCATAAGCAAAAGCAAAATACCATGCACCCCATTTCTTCCCCATTACATCTCCAAGTACAATAGCCAAATTATCTTTATCTAAAAAGAAATAATCGATAAAATCTCCGCCCGGAATTCCTTGAAAAGGTTTATGCCAATGTTTTATTTCGAAGCCTTCAAAGTTTGGAAACTTTTCCGGCACTACTTTAGCGCGTATTGAATCAGCAGCATTACTGAGTTCACTCACAAGTCTGTCGCGTTCTTTTCCCAAGCTATTTATTAATGCACTTACTTTTGCTACAATAACTTTAGGACCTGATGTTTTAAGAACATAATCAGTAATATCTAAATCGTATCCTTCTAAAATATCTTTTTCAGACCCTTTCGATGTTAAAAAAATGAAAGGAATAGATTTTAATTCTTCATGTTCCAGCAATAATCTTCTAAATTCATATCCGTCTATTTGCGGCATCATAATGTCCGAAATAATAATATCCGGCATTCTCTTTTTCAAATAATCCATGGCTTCTTTAACATCCGATGCAACTATGCAGTCAAATCCTTCTTTTGTTAAATTATATTGAAATAGTTTTGCAACAGAAACATCATCATCTACTAATAATATTTCTTTTCTTTTTTGATCAAATGAAGTCTGAAGATTTTTTTTAGCACCATAAATCTTATAAATTTCAGTTCTTCTTAGAAGGGCACTTACTTTTAATAAAAGTTCATTTATATCAAAAGGTTTTGTAATTATATCGTCACCGCCCGCATCTAATGCACGCGATTTATCTTCTAAACTGCTTTTTGCAGTTACAAAAACAAAAGGAAGCAGACGATATTTCTCATTTTCTCTAACTTTTCTGCAGAAAGTAAAACCATCCATTTCATCCATTGCAACGTCGCATAAAACTAGGTTAACATCACTATTATTTAAAATATCAAAACCTTGTTTAGCGCCTTCGGCTTCATGAACTGTATAATTATTCCTGTTTAAATGAAAACTGAGAAGTTTTCGAATGGTGAGATCATCATCTATAATTAAAATTGATTTGGATTCGGCATTAAGCATAAGTAAATTTTTGAGATACTGATTTGTTAAATTTAAAAGGTAAGTTAATGTTAATCTTAATCAATAAATTTTTTCTATTTTCAAAATCCTTAAAATAGTCTCTCATGTTTTCCCCGTATAAAATTTAACTAAGTTTAATTCTGAGAACTAAAACTTGAAACAGCTTCATCAATTGTTTTGTAAGCTTCAAATACTCGATACATTCTTGTCAATTCAAACATAGAGTGAACTGCAGGTTGAAAACCAACTAAACGTAAATCCCCCCCTAAAACTGTTACTTTCTTTAACGAAACAACCAATGCTCCAAGAAATGTAGAATCAATAAATTCACAATGAGAAAGATCCACCACAATTTTTCGCCAGCCGGACTGTATTTCTTCTGTTAGAGCTTCTTTAAATCCTTCGGCTTCCTTCATTGTAGCTCGTATTAATTCCACTTTCTCAATTACTACATCTCCCTTAACCTCTTTAGTAAATTCCATATTTATTCCTAATGTGATATTTTTATTTTTTATTCGTGCGATCTATTTTCAATTTTATATTTTTCCATCAACCTATAAATTGTTGCTCTTCCAAGCTGCAGTTTTTTTGCTGCTTCAACTATATTGCCTTTAGTTATTTTTAGTGCATGTTTAATAGCTTCTTCTTTTAGTTTTTCAAAAGGAATTATGGTATCGTCAGAAAACAACGCTCCATTAAGTTCAACATTATTACTGCCATTTGCAGTTTTAATATGTGGCGGAAGATCTTCTACATCGATTACATTATTATCTGAAATAATTATGCATCGTTCTATAGTATTTTCCATTTCCCTAATATTTCCGGGCCAGTTATAATCATACAAAAGTTTAAGAGCTTTTTTGGAAAATCCTTTAATTTCCTTACTTAATTTTTTACTTAAGGTATCTAAAAAATGTTGAGCTAAAACTAAAATATCGCCCCTTCTTTGTCTTAAAGGAGGTATTACTATTGGAAATGAATTAAGTCTATAATATAAGTCTTCTCTAAACTCTCTGTTTTCAACCGCATTCTTTAAATCTCTGTTAGTCGCTGAAATTATTCTAACATCGGTTTTAATTAATTCCGTTCCCCCGACCCTTTCAAATTCTTTTTGCTGAATTACTCTAAGCAGTTTTGCTTGAAGCAGCATTTCCAATTCACCAATTTCATCTAAAAAAATAGTTCCTTCATTTGCTAACTCAAATTTTCCAAGTTTTCTTTGATGTGCTCCTGTAAATGATCCTTTTTCATGGCCGAATAATTCACTTTCCAAAAGTTCCCTGGGAATTGAAGCACAGTTAACAACTATAAAAGGTTTATCTTTTCTTTTACCATTATAATGAATAGCTCTTGCAATAAGTTCTTTTCCTGTTCCGCTTTCACCATATATTAAAACAGTAATATCGTTGTTTAAAACTTTAGTGACAAGTTTAAAAACATTCTGCATTTTACCGTCTGCCGAAATAATATTATCAAAGCTGTATTCTTTTTTTACATTATCTCTTAGGTTTTGAATTTCTTTTGTAAGGTCATAACTTTTAATTGCATTTTTAATTGCAGGTTCAAGTCTCTGCTGATCGATTGGTTTTGGGAAATAATCATATGCGCCATGTCTAAGAGACTCAACTGCTACTTCAATGCTGCCCTGAGCGGAAAGCATAATTACAGGAAGGTTTTCATCAATCACTTTAATTTTTCTTAAAGTTTCTAAACCATCCAGTCCCGGAAGCATTATATCTAATAAAATTAAATCTGGTTTTGAGTTCAGATTCCTTAATAAATCTTCCCCATTGTTGAAAACTTCTACGTCGTATTTCCATTTATCTCTAACCCAGTAAGCTAATAGTTTAGAAATAGCCGGTTCATCATCAACAATAAATACCAGTTTACTCACAATAATTCCTTAATTTATTTTATTTAACAAAAACGATTTTGGGTAACTTTATTAAAAAGCTAGTTCCTTTATTTAGTTCACTTTGAACAGAGATCAATCCTTTATGGAGATCGATTATATTTTTAGCAAAAACCAAGCCAATTTCGTAGCTGTTTAGTTCAGAGTTTTTATCTTCATGTGAGTAATTTTTTTGAAAAATACCGGGCAATTCGTCTTTTGGAATACCTTTTCCGGTATCAGTAATAATTACCTCAAACTCTTTAAACATACTGCGCGAAATAAGCGAAATCCTTCCTTTCTCCTTTGTTGTTTTAATGGAATAACCCAAAATGCTGTTAAACGACTGCAAAATTCTATTCCGATCAGCATCAACTAATATTTCCTGATCGGATATTTCATAGTTAAATTCTATTTTTTTGTTTTCAATACTTTTTTTATTTAATGAAACCAACTCTTTTAATAGATCAATAAAATTAAATCTTGTTTTATTTAACTGATATTTGTTTGATTCAATTAAATATAATTCCAGTACATCATTTATTAATCGTGCTAATCTTTTCCCTTCTTCCAGAATCGTTCTATTGAATTCAATTCTTAAATCTGGAGGAATTTCAGGATCTGAATCAATGGTTTCCGAAAATCCAATAATTGAAGCCAAAGGTGTTCTAAAATCATGAGATATATTCGACAAAAATTCTCTCTTTAAAAAGTTCAATTCCTCAAGTACTAAACTGCTTGGTTTGGTTCTAGCTCTTTCAACATTTAACAATCTATTAGCTTCATTCAGCTTGTTTTTTAAATTAATTAATTCTTCTTCTAAATATTTATTTTTGCTTTTGTTTATTCCTATTCCAATTATGCCGTTTAATCTATCATCGGATCTAATTGGCTTTAATTTAATTTCGTACCAAAGTTCACGGCCGAATTTATTTTTTAAATACGAATTAACTTTAACTAATTTTTTATCAGAAATTAATTGTTGAAAACTTTTAAGAAGTTTTGGCCTTTCATCAAAACTGATTAAATCTAAAAAATGTCTGCCAATTAATTCTTCTAAAGAATAATCAAGTTCAAAAGCTCCGGTTTTATTTACTGCAGAAATTCTTCCTTCTACATCCAAAGAAAATATCAAGTCTTCGGATAATTCAAGAATATCGAAAGATTTTAATAAACTATTGTCATATTTGTACGAATTTAGTTTACCTTCATTTTCACTTATTGAATTTCGGTTATATCCATTGTTTGGAAGAATTATATTATCGTAATCTTGAAGTTGAATTTTAAGTGAATCAATTAAAGTTATTATTGTGCCGAAGTTTGAGCTATTATATACATCTTTTTTATTGGAAATTAAGACTAAATGAATTTCACTGCTGTTAGTGTCATTTTCGAATAATTTTTGAATATAAAAAGAATTGAAATTTTGACTTTCGAGGAATTCATCAAAAGAAATTGCTCCATCCCCATTTTTTTCTTCAATATTTCCTTTTTTTTGAAGAATATAAATGTATTTATTCAAGCCATCCAGATTTTGGTTTAATTCTCCCGACTTTGTTAGAACTTCATTACCAAAATCATCAATTTTTAATAAGTAACCAAAAGTGCTGTGGCTTAGCCGCACTATAAAATCAAGAGTATTATTTAGGTTTTCAATCATTTATTAAAAATTTTGTCTGTTGAAAATAAAGGGATTTCGATATTAAATCAATCTTATCTCAATATTAAACATAAAAAAGTTGCAATTTTTACATGTATAATTATTTTCATCGGTAAATTTGTTTCATTCTAATAATGCAAAAACTACAAGAAAAAATGAAACTAAATAATATTTCAATTTCCTTTTTTAATTTTATATCTTTATCTGATAAAAAAACAAATCCCCTTTAATGGTAAAGATACTTAAAAGAGCAGTTAATTTATCCCTTTGGGCAAATATTTTTTTATTTATAATAAAATTATTTGCCGGAATAATCTCCAATTCAATTGCTGTAATCTCTGATGCAATTAACTCATTAACAGATATTGTTTCGTCTGCGGCAATTATTTTCAGCGTAAGAGTTTCACTAAAAAAACCTGATAAAGAACATCAATTCGGTCATAATGCTGCACAGCCAATTGCAGTTTTTATTATTGCTCTTTTTACGGGTATTGTCGGAATCAATCTAATTGAAGAATCCATAAACAGGATTTTAAACCCTCATCATCCTAATATAACTACCGAAGTTTACATTATTTTAATTTCTACTATCATAATTAAATTGGCTCTGACTCGATATCAATCAAAAGTTGGAAAGCAATTTAAAAGTCCCGCTCTAAGAGCAAGTGCCGTTGACAGTTTAAATGATGTATTAGCCACTTCAATTTCTATAGTTGGAATAATTTGTGTTCAATTAGGTTTTCCATATGTAGATGGAATTGCAGGAATTATAATAGCATTAATTATTTTAAAATCCGGATATGAAATTGCAAAAGAAAATATAGATTATTTAATGGGAAGATCTGCCGATGAAGAATTAATCTTGCAAATTGCAGAACGTACTTTAAAAATTGGTGGAGTTAAAGGTTTAAATGATTTAAGGTCGCATTATGTCGGGGATAAATTTCATATTGAAATTCACATTGAAGTTGATAAAAACGCAAGCACAGAGGCATCGCATGATATTGGAGTTTTGGTAAAAAATTCAATAGAGGAAATTGAAGAAATTCAGCAAGCATTTATTCATATTGATCCGGTTTAATTATTATTCTTTTGCAAAGCTTCATAATATTTTCTAATTAATTCTTCGTAATCTTTTGTATATCCTTCCTGAACTGCTTTATTCAATTCATCAACAATTTTATTTTTCGCTTGTTCATTGGAAAGATTTAATTCAGCAGGAGATTGTCTAACAAAATCTTTTCCTGTTTTAGATTCTCGATTCTTTTCATAATCTCTTTCATTAATTGATTTTTGAGCATCAAGCATTTTTGAAAGTATTCTTTCCTGTTTTTGAATTAAGTTATCGTCAAGTTTCTGTGTATTCATGTCGGTTACAACTTCCTGCATTTGCTTGACTATGTTGTCTAAATTAGCAGGAATTTTTTTCGAATCTCCTGACATTTTTGCTTCTTTGTTTAACTGATCCATAGATTTTCGGATAAGCTCCTGCTGCTGAGCTAATCTTTGAAGCTGCGCCTGCTGCTGCATTGAAAGCTGACCATTCTGCATTTGCTGAAGCATTTGTGTCATATTGTTTAAATTCATCTGCTGACCGCTTAACTGCTGAAGCTGCTGCATCAGCGACATCATTCCGCCGGAACCTCCGCCCTGCTGCATCATAGATTCCATTTTACCTTTCATTAAAGAAGCAGCTTTATTCAAAGATTCCATTGCATCACCTTGATTTAAAGCCGACATCCCGGAATTTCTTGCCTGTAAAGATTCAATTGCTTCGGACATTTTTCTTTGCGCATCGCCAAGATGTTTACCCATTTCCGGAGTTATTGCAAATGTTTTTTGTGAAAGTTCACTCAATTCTTGCGTTTGATTATTTAAATTTCTTTGAAGTTCATTTTGCTGTTTAGCATTTTCATCAAAAGCAGAAGAATTATAATTCATTTGTGAAGATTGATTCTTTAAAGTTTCTTCTTTCTTTGATAACGCAATTAAGTTATCTAAGATTTTCATCATGGATTTAAAAGTCTGCATCTGGTTTTGCTGCATCATCATATTCTGCATATCCTGCAGCTGCTGGCTCATTTGTTTCATGTTTTGAGATAACTGGCTCTGCATCTGCTGTGCCTGCATCTGCTGATTATTTTGAATATTCTGCTGAGCATTCTTAGAAAGTTTTTGATTCTGCTGCTTATCGTAATTCTCTCTAATTTTATCCATCTGATCTTTCGGCATATCTTTCATGTCATTCATTTTATCAGATAGTTCTTTCATTTTATCTTTCAGTTTATCCAGTTCTTTGCTTACTTTATTTTGTTCATCACTTAATTTATTTTTTTCATTTTGATTATTCAGATCGCTTTGTTTTGTTTCTTTCTGTAATTCATCAATCTTCTTATTTAGTTCTTCTGTCCTTTTTACAAGTTCATCCATCTTTTGTTCAATTTGAATTCTTTTAAGAAGATTCATAGTTCTTTCAATGCTTTTTTGGAATTGCTCTTCATCTATTTTAAAGTTTTCCATTTGAGATTGAGTCATTTGCCTGTTTAAATTCTGCAGATTATTTCTAAGTTTTTCAAGAGCATTTTTCAATTCATCATTTGAAAACTCATCCATTAGCTTTTGAAGTTCCTGGTATTTTTCCAAAGTTTCTTTTGATAACAAATTATTCTGTTGAAGTTCATTCTGAGCTTTCTGCATCTGTTCTTTAATATCTTTTACTTTATCATGAAGCTTTTCAAATTTATCCAGAGCACTCTGTATTTTTTCTTTATCTTCCCATGTTAGCTGCTTATCGTTTTTCTTTAAATCTGCATCTATTTTATCAAATGATTTTTTTAATTCTTCTGCTTGTTTTAAAGTTTCCTGCAAATCTTGAACAGCTTGGTTTTGTGTTTGATCTGCATGAGAAAGGACTTCTTCCAAAGTTGGAACCCGTACCGTAAACGAAGGAGATTTGGTTGATTTTGGTCCGCTTACAAAATCATTATCAAATATTTCCAGATAATAAGTAACAACATCTTGAGTTGTTAAATTTAAATTGGTTAAGTTCCAAATGTAGCTTACGTCCTGATCTTTATTACTTTTTTCAATTGGTATTTCAACTTTTCTAAAATCATTTTGTACGGGATTATACTCTGATTCAGAAAGCCTGTAATTCAAAATTAATTTTGAAAATCCATAATCATCTGCAATTTTTAAATATAAAGGAAGCCTGTTGTCATTTGCCAAAGGAACATCCTTATTCGGTTGAATAATATCAATTATTGGATATGAATCAAACAAAGCTTTTACAGTATAAGTTATCGGAGAAAGATTTTTGTTATTGTTCTTATCAGTTATAATTATTTTGTATGAATTATCTTTTTTGATCTTAAAATTCCCGAAGCATTCTTTATTATGTATTTCCAAAGGAATTTGAGTTGTATCTGCAAAAATTAACTCAGCCGATTTTAATTCTTTTGTAGAAGTTATATTTAAATTGATTTTACTTCCGACTAAAGCCGTTACATTTCCATTATCTCTTAGTTCAACATCAGGAATTTTGGAGTAAGAAGGTGAGTTAACAATTACATGTAAAGTTTTAATAATCGGCGGATTAATAACATCTATATTATATTGATACGCTTTTTATATTTTCGGCCGATGCAAAATATTTAAAAGAATTACGAACAGCATTTACATTAAATTCAAAAATACCAGTTGAATCAGGGATTAATTTAACAGCGTTAAATTCTGTTTCATCTTCATGCTTAATATTTAAATCCAAATCTCTAGGAGCTTCTCCTTTTATTTTTATGCTGATTAATAAATTATCGCCTTTTGTTACTGTGGAGTTACCAGGTGTAATTATAAAACTAAATTTCTTAGGAGCAATAAATTCCTGGTTAAATTTTACTAGTCTGTTGGAAGCTGCTTGTAAATTCTGAATACTTAAAAACAAAATTGCACAAAAAACTATTACTCCGCTTAAATAATAAAAAAGTTCTTTTGCTTTTTTAAAGCTGATTATAGATTCAAAATGAATTTCTTTTGTTCTTTTATAAACATTTTTAAATGCAGCATTTATTAATCCGGATGAATAAAAATTCTTGTCAGAATCAATAGAAATAAGCTGCATCGCATTCAGTAAATCATCTTTTATGTTTGGAAAATTCTTACCGACTTTTAAAGCAGTTTCAAAGTGATTTTTCTTATTAAAAATGTTAAAATATTTCAGCAGCGGATTGATAAATAAAAATGCAAGAGATCCGATAAATAAAATCAGAAAAATGAAAAATAAAATTGTTCTTAACGTTGAGGAGAAATGAAAAATTAATTCCAAAAAAGAAAAAATTGTAAATGCAGAAATTCCAATTATTAAAGAAAGTTGAATTCCCAGCAGAGAATAGAAAGAATATTCTCTCTTTAGTCAATCCCTCTAACTTCCTAATTATTTCTTTGTAAAAATTGGAATCTGTACTCATTTAAAATTTTATTTTTTCTTAATTTGTTAACGACCAAATGACAAGATTAGTTCCGAATTTAAGCGCTTCTTCCCTTTTTGCCGGAGGATCATTATGAACATCAGGATCATCCCAGCCGTCGCTTGGATTTGATTCATAAGTATAATATACAGCTAATCTTTTTCCAATAAAAATTCCAAATCCCTGCGGAGGTTTTCCGTTGTGTTCATGGGTTTTGGGAACTCCGTTGGGGAAATCATAAAAATCATTATAAAGACCATAGTTGAAAGGCAGTTCGGTTAATTTTTTATCCGGAAAAACTTTTTTTATTTCTCTTCTAAAAGATTTATCCAAACCGTAATCATCATCAACAAATAAAAAGCCGCCGTTCTCCAAATATTTTCTTAATCTTGCTGCTTGATCATCGGAAAATACTACACTACCGTGTCCGGTCATAAAAAGAAAAGGATAGGAAAATATTTCATCGGAAGAAATATCAACAAAAGTATACTCCGGTTTAACTTCAACATCTGTATTCTGTTTAATAAAGTTCAGCAAATTCGGTTCTTCTGTCTGACCGTTATACCAATCACCGCCGCCGTCATATTTTAATCTGGCTATCTGAAAAACGCCTTTATCTTGAGGAAAAACTTCAAAAGTTAGACAAGCACAAAAGATTAAGGAAAATATTAATTTCGACATAATTCCGTTTAATTTATTTCCAAACAAAATAACCAGCAAATGATCTAAATTCAATTTAATAAAAAAGGATGGATTATATTTTACATTTGATTTAGAATACAGTAAAAATACAAAAAAGGGCGAATAAAAAATCCGCCCTAATGTCCCCATTTATTCTAAGGAGATAGAATATTAATTTTGATTTAATTTCTTGAATGTGAACCACCAATCGTAACCATCTTTTGATTTCAACATTTTTTCCGCACCTACAACATCTTTTGGCGGAGGATTGATAACTTTATCGCCAATCAGTTCATTGTTCGGCCAGTTTTCCGGCATTGCAACTTTACTTTTATCAGCAATTTGTAAAGCTTTTAAAGCGCGTAAAACTTCGTCAATTTGTCTTCCGATTTCCTGAGGATAATAAATCATTAATCTGATTAATCCGTTTGGGTCTACAATAAATACAGCACGAACTGTGTTAGTGCCTTTTCCGGGATGAATCATTCCTAATTTAGCTGCAACTTTTCCCATATCATCTGCAATTACAGGAAAAGGAATTTCTATTTTTAAAGTATTCTTAATCCATTCTACCCATTTAATATGAGAGAATACTTGATCGATTGAAAGACCGACAAGTTCGGCATTTAATTCTTTGAATTTATCATTTCTTTTTGCAAATGCGACAAATTCAGTTGTGCAGACAGGAGTAAAATCTGCCGGATGACTAAAAAGAACAAGCCATTTACCTTTAAAATCTTTTGGAATATTTAATACACCTTTTGTTGTTTGAACTTCCAGGTCAGGAAGTTTTTCTCCCAATAAAGGAATACCAGTTCTCTCTTGCATATTTTCCATAATATTTGCCTCTGATTAATTATTAAATGACATAGTTTAGCATTTTAACAATGACAAAAAGCAAGCCATAATAGAATTTCTGATTCATGTTGTTTTTATAATAAATTTGATTCTTATCTAAGCAGAAGTATAAAAAAATTTTTAGATTTGAGAAATCATTTTTATTCGATAGAAAAACTACTCTATTCTTATTATTTTATTTTTATAATTGTTAATAATTAGCAAGAGAAAATCATGGCAAAAAAATATTGGCTGGTAAAATCAGAACCGGGAGATTTTTCAATTGATGATCTGGCAAAAAGCAAAAACAAAACTACTTACTGGGACGGAGTAAGGAATTATCAAGCAAGAAATTTTATGCGTGATGAAATGAAAAAAGGCGATGGAGTTTTATTTTATCACAGCAATACAAATCCTAATGCTGTTGTCGGTGTTTGCGAGGTTGTTAAAGAAGGATATGAAGATCATACGCAATTTGATCCTGACGATAAACATTTTTTCCCTTCCGCCGATCCGCAAAATCCCGTTTGGTATATGGTTGATATAAAACTAATAAATAAATTAAACAAGCCTGTTACTTTAGAAGAAATAAAATCTAATCCGAAATTAAAAAATATGAAACTCGTTCAAAGGGGAAATCGATTATCTGTTATGCCTGTTGAAAAAGATGAATTTGATGAAATTGTAAAATTGGGAAGCAAAAAATAATTTAAAAAGAAAGGATGATGTTTTATGGCTGTAAAACCAATTCCGGATAATTATCCCCGTGTAACTCCGTATTTAATTGTAAAAGATGTTGTTAAACAACTGGATTTTCTTACAAAAGTTTTCGATGCAAACGTAAAAGAAAAAATGACATTGGCAGACGGATCAATAAATCATGCAGAAGTTAAAATTGGTGATTCTGTAATAATGATGGGAAGATCAAGCGATGAATATCCTCCCAATTCCTCCATGATTTATATTTATGTTGAGGACACAGATAAAACTTTTAAGAAAGCTTTAGAGGAAGGTGCAAAATCTTTAATGGAACCGGCAAATCAGTTTTACGGCGATAGAAACGCCGGAGTTCTTGATACAAATGGAAATTCATGGTGGATTGCTTCCCATGTTGAAGATGTTTCTCCGGAAGAAATGGAAAGAAGAAATAAAGAAAAATAATTTTATTCATCCAAAAGATCTGGTTCGTCGTCTTCATCGGATCTGTCAAGAATCGATTTCGGTAAAGTTTTGGAAGCCTTTGCTCCAAGTTTTTTAATCTTTTCAGCTCTAGAAATCAAATTTCCGCTTCCATCAGTTATTTTATTCATTGCATCAACATAACTGCTTTTGGAATCATCAATTTTTTTACCGATAGTAACAAGATCATCAACAAAACCTACAAACTTATCGTACAGTGCTCCGCTTTGTCTTGCAATTTCCATAGCATTTTTATTTTGATTTTCCTGGCGCCAGATGCTTGAAATTGTTCTTAATGTTGCTAGCAAAGTCGAAGGACTTACAATTACAATGTTCATTTCAAAAGCATCACTGAAAATTGAAGGTTCATGCTGCACTGCGAGACCGAATGCCGGCTCAATCGGCATAAACATTAAAACAAAATCCAGACTTTCAAGCTGATATAGATTCTGGTAATTTTTTGAACTTAAGTTTTTAATGTGAGACCGAATTGAATTTAATATGTTCTCTTAAAGCAAGTTGTTTTTCATTTTCATCTTCGGAAGAAACATATTTTTCATATCCGATTAATGAAACTTTGGAATCGATTACAATGCTTTTATTTTCCGGTAAATTGATAATTACATCAGGCTGAAATCTTTTTCCGGATTCAGTTGTAATACTTTCCTGAATCAGATATTCTCTTCCTTTAACAAGGCCGGATTTTTCCAGAATGCTTTCAAGAATAAATTCTCCCCAGTTACCTTGAGTTTTAGTTTGTCCTTTTAAAGCATTTGTGAGGTTTTTTGCTTCCTGAGTTACCTTCTGATTTAAATCTTTCAGCATATTTAACTGTGCGTGTAATGAAGCATGTCCCCTTATACTTTCTTTATTATTTTCTTCAACTCTTTTTTCAAACTCAGCAATTTTTT
This sequence comes from uncultured Ignavibacteria bacterium, assembly GCA_963713505.1. Classification (GTDB taxonomy): domain Bacteria; phylum Bacteroidota; class Ignavibacteria; order Ignavibacteriales; family Ignavibacteriaceae; genus CAVQMC01. Next base: position 57,520 of record CAVQMC010000013.1, read on the forward strand.
CTTTTAAAGGATTCAATATTTCACCAAGTTTTTCTTTATTCTGCTCGGTGAATTTATTTCCTTTTTCTTCAAATATTTTATTTGCTAGATTTTCAAATTCCTTGTGTGAATTTTTGCTGCAGTTCTTCTATTTCTCCTTTTTGTTCGGTTAGTTTTTCCTGCAAATTATTGTAATCGGATTTTAAAGAGGAAAGCGAAGAGTTTAACTCAATTACTTTTTGTCTCTCTGATTTTAATTCTTCTGTTGTTTGAGTTAAAGTTTCCTGAAGGTTTTGATTTCTTTCAGAGAACTTCCCGTTTTCAATTTTAAGATTATCTATTTGATCTTCTAAAGATTTTACTTCTTCTGTAGAAATTCCTTGAGTAGATTTAAATTTATACTTGGAAATTAACCATGCGCCAATTGCGCCGATGATTAATCCAATCAATAAAAAAACTATTTCCATTTATTCACCAAGATAATCTTTGTGTTCTTAGCGGCTCAGCATTTTTTATTTTCACGCTAAGACGCAAAGCCGCAAAAGAAATTTTATAAGTTATTAACTATTCTATGAATGCCGTCTTTAATTAATGCTGATCCAAAATTTATCAATAGACCAAGTTTTAGATCAGTAATCTTCAAATAAGTTAAAAGCTGTTTTGAATGTACCGGAGCTAAAGTTTCTAAAGATTTCAATTCTATTATTACTTTATTTTCTACGATTATATCTGCACGAAATCCCAATTCCATTTTTAAATCATTGTAAAAAACCGGAATACCTTTTTGTCTTTTATATTTTAGATTTCGGTTCGTTAATTCATAACAAAGAATTTCTTCGTAAACGGATTCTAATAATCCCGGACCAAGTTTAGTATGAATTTTAAAACAACAATCAACTATTATTTTAGCAATTTCATTTTCAGTCATTCAAACTTTGCGTTCTTTGCGCCTTTGCGTGAGAAAATATGTCCGCAAAGCCGCAAAAGAAATTTTATAATTTACAGAATGAAGATATTTTGTAAAATATATTGAAAATTAATTACTAAAATGTTCTTCTTAATTAAAATAGTACAATCTAACTACAAAAGATTTAATTTCTATTCCAAACTTCCCACAACTTTTTCAACTTCATCAAGTATTTCGCAGGATTTTACAACTTCTTTCATCTTTGTATGATCCGGATAAAGCGGACGATCTACATCAAGATGATCAACATGTTTCCTTACAATTTCTTTAGCTTTTGCAACTCCCTTTCCAGGGTTAAATTCACGGAAATCAAGAGCCTGCGAAGCTGCCATAAATTCTATTCCAATAACTCCGTAAGCATTATCTAAAATTTGTGCATTTTTAATCGCCGTATTCATTCCCATCGAAACAAAATCTTCCTGATCAGCCGCAGCCGGAATTGATTGAATTGAAGCCGGAGTTGATAAAATTCTCTGCTCAACTATTAATGAGTCAGCAGTATACTGACTTAACATCATCCCGGAATACATTCCCGCACCTTTTGTTAAAAAGGAAGGTAAACCAACACTTAAAGCAGGGTTTAAAAGTCTGTTCAATCTTCTTTCGGATAAAACAGAAATCATCGTAACAGAAGCACCAACCATATCCATCGGCAGAGAAACCGGAGTTCCCTGAAAATTTGCGCCTGTTAAAGTTAGTTTATCTTCAGGAATAAAAATCGGATTATCACCAACTCCGTTTAATTCAATTTCAACCTGCGATTTAGCGTAAGCAACTGCATCATGAGCGGCACCAATTACCTGCGGAGTTGAACGCATTGAATATGCATCCTGAACTTTACTTTTAACTTTTCCGGTTTGAAGATCGCTTCCTTCGATACATTTAATTATTGCATTTGCACTTCTTACTGCACCGGAAAATCCGCGGAGTTCGTGTAATCTTTTATTGTATGGTTTTAGATTTGCGTGAAGGGCTTCCAAAGTCATTGATGCAGCAATTTCCGCCTGTTTTAACCATCTGTTTATATCATATAAATGAATTGCACTCATTGCAGTTAATAAGTTCGAACCATTTATAACTGCAAGTCCGTCGCGTGCTTGTAATCCGGGAACTTTTATTCCAGCTTTATCCAAAGCATCTTTCCCGGATAATAATTCTCCTTTAAAATATGCTTTACCTTCACCCATCATTAAAAGTGCTACTTGAGACATCGGTGCAAGATCGCCGCAGGCTCCAACTGAACCTTTTTGACATACAAAAGGAGTTACACCTTTGTTCAGCATTTCAACAAGTGTTTGTGTAATTTCCAATCTGCAGCCGGAATTTCCATGTGCATGCACATTTATTCTTCCTGCAATTGCTCCTCTTACATATTCAATGGGAGCGGGATCTCCAATTCCGGCAGAATGATTATATATTAAATATTTTTGAAAATCTTTTACTTGTTCATCATTTAGAACTATTTCAGAAAATTCACCAATTCCGGTATTTATTCCGTACATAATTTCGCGGGATTTTATTTTATCTTCCAGCATTGTACGGCATTTTTTTATTCTTTCTTCAGCTTCAGGATGAAGCTCTACTTTTTCATTATAACGGGCAATCCGGACTAATTTTTCAACCGTGAGACCCGAGCCATCTAAAATAATCGACATAATTTTTTCCCAATTTTTATTTTTTACGTCTACAAATTTAAGAATTTAACAAGTAAGAATTGATAAAGAATAAATATTTTAAAATTAATATTCCTTTAGTAAATTGCAATTGTTGCCGGATTATCACTGATGATTAGTTTCCAAAATCATTTTTTTGATTTTGTTGGAATTTTCACGGTTAGTTTTATATGTAATGTGCATTAAGTTATCTTCATATTCTGTGGAAATGACTTCTGCAAGCGAATGAATTTTTGCCGCAAGTTTGGAAGCAGTTAAATCAAGATCAACATTTTCCTGAACATAAGCGTTTTCAATTAAATTTAAAATAGTATCGTTTAATCCGGAAATATTTATTCCTCTTTGAGCAGATATAATTACACTGTTTTCATACCTGTTTCTTAAATATTGAATTTTATGTTTTTCTTCCAGAAGATCAACTTTATTAAATATTTTTAATTGAGTTTTCTTACTGCATTCAAGATCTTTAAGAGTTTTTTCAACAACTTCAATATGGTCTTCAAAATACGGATGAGAAATATCAATTACGTGAAGAATTATATCTGCATCTCTAACTTCATTTAATGTACTTTTAAACGATGCAACAAGGTTTGCAGGAAGTTTTCTTATAAATCCGACCGTATCGCTTATTAATAATTTTCCGTTTTTACTAAGATTAAAAGTTCTTGTTGTTGAATCCAGAGTTGCAAAAAGTTTATCTTCTGCAAAAACACCTGACTGTGTTAACAAATTAAATAATGTTGATTTGCCTGCATTTGTATATCCGACTAAAGCAATTCTTACAAAGCTGTTTCTTCCCTGGCTTTGAGTTTCTCTTTGAAGTTCAATTCTTTTCAATTTTTCTTTAAGATGACTTATTCTGTTCCTGATAATTCTTCTATCGGTTTCAATTTGTGTTTCACCGGGCCCTTTGGTTCCGATGCCGCCGTATTGTTTTGATAAGTGAGTCCATGCTCTTGTAAGTCTTGGAAGCATGTATTGAAGCTGAGCAAGTTCAACTTGAGTTTTTGCTTCTTTGGTTTTAGCACGGGAAGCAAAAATATCTAAAATTAATCCGCTTCTATCTACAATTTTTCTGTCAAATAATTTTTCCAGATTTCTTACTTGAATCGGTGAAAGATCATCATCAAAAATAACCAACTGAATATTATTTGGCTCTATAAGATTTGCAATTTCTTCCGCTTTACCTTTGCCAATATAATATGCCGGATCTATTGTAAATTTATCCTGAACGATTTTAAAAACTGTTTCCGCTCCTGCAGTATATGCCAACTCTTCAAGTTCATTTAAATGTTCGTCAACGATTTCTCTGTTTAAATCTTTTGTATTTAATGCAACCAGGATTGCTCTTTCAGTGGTTTCGCGGGGAATTTCTATCATCTATTTAATCAACACCTCTTAAATTATTTACTAAAATATAACATAAAATTTAATCATTACAATATTCTTTAATCAGTTTACAAAATAATCAGCATAAAAGTTTCATTTGGAAGAAACATCTACCATTTCTTTTTTGGCATTTCTTGCGATTGTCATTTCTATTAAAGCTAAAATTAATGCTATAAGAACAAAATATTTCCATAATTCAGAACCGAATCTTGCCTGAGAAATAATTTGTGAAGGATTTTCATCTTTTTTAATTGTGATATGAATTCCCTTAAAGTTTATCTTTTTCAGGTAATCTGCAAATTTTTTTTCAGTTAAATATTTTGTTACAGATTCAAGCGGATCTGTATTTACAGCAAATTCAGTTAAAATATTGTTTCCGGAATAAACATCGTAATTTCCGCTCAAACTAGTTTGATTAAAGTTGATATAATTATTTGCAGAATTTTTTTCAAGATTTATAAACACTTCAGTTTTATTCGGCTGAACAATTTTTATTTGAGGATTTGTTCTATTGCTGATATTTACTGTAACTTCATCGCCCGCAATGTAATTAACTTGTCCTCTGTCTTTTGAAGAAAAATAATAAACAGATTTATTTATAATCGGAACAAAAATACTTTTTAAAGGAAAGTTGCTCCAGCTTAAAACAGGAGAAACACTTAATAGAAAAACTTTACCGCTGTTTATTTTGAATTCACTTAAGAAAGATGAACCGTCAACAAGACTAATTATATTTTTACCTTTTCCTTCTGTATTAATTTTCAAATAGCGGAAAATATCAGGTGATTCAATTTTTTTATTTTCATCTTTTTTAAGAAATAAATCATTAAATATCGGATGATCAAATTCAACCTTACTGAATGAAACCGAATTGCCGTTTTGATTTGTTTCGTTTACTTCTCCTTGAGGTTTCGGTAATCCTAATTGATTTAATAAATTTCCAAATTGATTTGCATTAGAATTTGAACCGGGCATTAAAAATAATCCGCCGCCACTGTTTAAATAAGATTTTAATCTATCAACATTAGAAATATTCTGCGAGCCAATTACAAATACTGCATCATAATCATTTAAATTGATAGAAGAAATTTGATTAAGATTTCTTTCCGTAACTTTAATTGAATTGTTTTCATCTGCGGAAAGTGCAAGTTTTACAAATTTAGAATCGTCAGGATTATCAGTAAAAATTATAACAGGAATTTCTCCGGGAATAAAAACATTTGTATATCTTTTATTATCCTGATTTATATCATCATCTTCTATTTCAGCAAAAACATCCGCAAATCCTTTAGAATTTATTACAGCTTCAAATGAAGTTGTTTTAGATTCTCCAGGATTTAAATTAATACTTTGCTGAACACTTCGTTTACCATTTACAAATAAAGAGACAACCAAATTTTTTACTAGCTGCTTTGAATAATTTGTTACCGTTACATTAAAATCGACCGGTTTATTTTTTTCGAATATCTGCGATTCAACAGTCAAATTGCTTATGCCGATATTGTAAACATCTTTTCCGGAATAATTAAAAGTGTACAGACGGATTTTATCATTTAATAATTTACTTAAATCAGAAATATCATTTTCATTTGCAAGTCTGCCGGATTGGAAATCACTTAGCAAATAAATTTCTTTATTAAAGTTGTCTGATCTTGGAAAGAATTTCTCCGGCTTTTACAATTGAATTATTCAGTAATCCGCTTTTATCAGAAATTTCAGTTTTATCAATTTGTTTTTCAAAATCACTTAAATTGCTTGTTAATTTTGGATTACTTTTTCCGTTATCGGAAACTAAAACTAATGCGGCATCATCGCCTTCCTGCAATTGATTTAGAAGGTTTTTAATTGTTTCTTTTTCCTGATTAAAATAAGATCCGTTTTGATCGATTACCGACATGCTGAATGTGTCATCAAGAATAAAAACCGCAGAAGTTTTTGCTGCTGAAGTTGTTCCTCCGATTGCAACTCCTTTTAAAGTCGGTCTGGCAAAAGCGGTAACTAAAAAAAGAATAATTAAAACTCTCAGCGCCATTAAAAGCCATTGTTTAAGCTTAATTTTCCTGATCTTATTTTTTTGAAGTTCTTTTAAAAAAGCTAAAGTACTGAAATCAACTCGCTTTAATTTACGCAGATTTAAAAGATGAATTAAGACAGGAATAGAAGCTGCTAAAAGTCCGAACAAAACAGCCGGGTTAAGAAAAATCATTAATTATTTATAACCTTTTGATTGCAATTTATCAGATAAAAATAATAATATTAAATGCCTATTACTAATACGGTTTTTTGACCCAAAGCTGGATTAGGTTTCTAATAATTTAATTTATTATACAAATTTATAATTTACAGAATTATACTAGAGTATTATTATAATAACATTATTGTTCTTTTGTCTTGATACAAAAGAACCAAAAAATCAAGGCTGTAAATAAATTCCTAAAATTATGCTAATTTTCTATAGGAAAAATAAACTCAAACCGATAAATCAGGTCTCAAACAGATTTTTCCAATTAAGATTAATCTTCTATTTAAAATTATTGATTTAATTGTTTAAGGTTTTTATTTCCGCATAATTTTTTAACGGAATTTATTTAAGGCCATGGATTACCGTTTTCATAATTCAACCAGTCAATTTTTTGCTGTTAGCTAAATATTAAATTTATTTACAACCGTCAACCAATTCGCTTCATTCATTTCCTGATTAGAAATACTTTAAAGGTTCAAAATTAATTTATGTTTTAAATTTTAATTTGCTCTAATCAAAAAAGTAAACATTCAAAATTTTTAAACAAAAAATGCGGTCCAATTTTATTTGAACCGCATAAATGTTAAAAAATAATTTTAACTAGTTTTTATTTGCCTGAGCAATTAAGTTTAAAGCACTTCCGGCTTTAAACCATTTTATCTGATGTTCATTCATTGTATGATTTAACATAGCTTCATCTTTTGAACCATCGTTGTGTTTGATAACTAGTTTTAATTGTTTGTCAGGTTTCAAATCTGTTAAACCAATAATGCTTACTTTATCGCCTTCTTTTATTTTATCATAATCTTTCGGATCAGCAAAAGTTAAAGGAAGCATTCCTTGTTTTTTAAGATTCGTTTCGTGAATTCTTGCAAAGCTTTTAACGATGATTGCTCTGCCGCCGAGAAATCTCGGTTCCATTGCAGCATGTTCGCGGCTTGAACCTTCGCCGTAATTTTCATCGCCTACAACAACCCAGTTTATCCCTTTTGCTTTATATTCTCTTGCCACTTCCGGAATAGATTTATATTCGCCGGTCATAATATTTTTAGTTTTTCCTGCATCTCCGGTAAAAGCATTTATTGCTCCGATAAACATATTATTTGAAATATTATCCAAATGACCTCTGAATCTTAGCCACGGACCTGCCATAGAAATATGATCGGTTGTACATTTACCTTTTGCTTTTAATAAAACCGGTAAATCTTCAAGATCTTTTCCATCCCATGGTTTAAATGGAGTAAGCAATTGCAGTCTTTCGCTGTCCGGTTTTACAATTACTTCTACATCAGAACCATCTTTTGCAGGAGGAACAAATCCTTTTTCATCTTTCAAAAATCCTTTTGGAGGAAGTTCTTCGCCTGAAGGAGGATCAAGTTTTACTTTTTCTCCTTTTTCATTAACCAATTCATCCGTAATAGGATTAAAAGATAAACTTCCTGCAATTGCCAAAGCTGTTGTTAATTCCGGACTTGCAACAAAAGCTAATGTTTCCGGATTTCCATCATTTCTTTTAGCAAAGTTTCTGTTGAATGAAGTTACAATAGTATTTTTTTCACCGGTTTTAATATCCATTCTTTTCCACATTCCAATGCAAGGTCCGCATGCATTAGCTAAAATTAATCCGCCGAAATCACTTAAAGTTTTTAATTGTCCGTCTCTTTCAATCGTAGCTCTAACTTGTTCGGAACCGGGAGTAATTGTAAATTGAGATTTTGTTTTTAATCCCTTTGCCATTGCTTGTTTTGCAATGCTAGCTGAGCGGTCGATATCTTCATAGCTGGAATTTGTACAGCTTCCAATTAAAGCAACTGAAATTTTATCGGGATAATTCTGTTCTTTAACTGCTTCTTTCATTTTAGAAATCGGCCAAGCTTTATCCGGAGTAAAGGGACCATTTAAATGCGGTTCAAGTTCATCTAAATTAATTTCAATTACCTGATCATAATATTTTTCCGGATTTTCAAAAACTTCTTTATCAGCAGTTAATTGATCAGCCATTCCTTCTGCAAGAGAAGCAACATCAGCTCTATCGGTAATTCTTAAATAAGAAGACATTCTTTCATCAAATGGAAATACAGAAGTTGTTGCGCCGATTTCCGCACCCATGTTGCAGATAGTTCCTTTTCCGGTACAAGAAATTGAATTAGTTCCTTCACCGAAATATTCTACAATTGCACCGGTTCCGCCTTTAACAGTTAAAACTCCTGCAAGTTTTAAGATTACATCTTTAGCAGAAGTCCAGCCGTTCATTTTGCCGGTTAATTTAACTCCGATAAGTTTGGGCCATTTTAATTCCCACGGCATTCCGGCCATAACATCAACAGCATCGGCACCGCCTACACCAATTGCAATCATTCCTAAACCGCCTGCATTTGGAGTATGTGAATCTGTTCCTATCATCATTCCGCCTGGGAATGCATAATTTTCTAAGATTACTTGATGAATTATTCCGGCTCCGGGTTTCCAGAAACCAATTCCATATTTTCTGGAAATACTTTCAAGAAAATCATATACTTCTTTGTTTTCATCGGTTGCTCTCATCAGATCATCTTTAGCACCAACTTGTGCTTGAATTAAGTGATCGCAATGAACTGTTGAAGGAACTGCAGCTGTCTTTTCTTCCTGCAGACATAAACTGAAGCAATGCCATCTGAGCAGTTGCATCTTGCATTGCAACTCTATCCGGAGATAATTCAGAATAATCTTTTCCTCTTTTTAATTCGTTTTTCGGATCATCCCATAAATGCGAATAAAGTACTTTTTCAGCATATGTCATTGGTCTGCCTAAAACTTTTCTAGCATTTTCTACTTTTTTATTAAAATCCGAATAAACTTTTTTAATCATTTCTATATTTGCCGCCATTTCAATATCCTTATAATGAAATATTTTAAAATTATTGTTCACAAAAATAAAAAAAAGTGAATTGAATTGCTGAATTATGAAAGATATAAAAATAAGGATGCTTAAAATCTCACAAATATTTTTATAATTTTAGCTACTAGATATTTATTTTTTTAATTATTTAACGATTTTTTTTCTAAATTATGACGATTATACATTCAATATTGAATTAAAATAATGGAAAAATTAAAAAAACTTGTACCGAGAAAGATCCAGACAAAAATCTACTTATTCATAGTTTTACTTACTATATTTTTTCTGATAGGTCTTCATTTTCAAATGAAATCTGAAACTGAAAAAATTGACTTTTTACTGAAGAATAAACATGCCGATCAAAATCTTTTGCTTAATAAATCAGTTTCAATTCTTGGAATAAGTTTAAAAACTCTGGTTGATGATTACACTTATTGGGATGAAATGGCAAATTTTGTTAAACATCCTGATGTTGATTGGGCTTATACAAATATTGATTTTGTTTTACCTGTTTTTAACGCACAAGCAGCCTGGATTTATGATTCGAGTTTTAAATTAGTCTATTCATATAATACACTAAATGACAGAACAATTAATAATATTCCAATAAATATAGAATTATTTAAAGAAAAAATTAAAACAAATTATTTTCAACATTTTTTCATAAGTACATCGTTAGGAATTTTCGAAATACAGGAAGCTCCTATTCAAAGTGAAGATTATAATAGGGAAGCAAAACCTAAAGGATATTATTTTGCAGGCAGATTATGGTCGAAAGAATATTTGAATGATATATCAGTTTTAACTTCCAGCAATATTAAATTAATAAATCCAAACGAAACAATTAAGAATGAAAGTATATCGGATTCTTCTAAATTCATTAATATTTCATATAAAAATTTAATAGGATTAAACGGTAAACCAATTGCTAAAGCTGCTGCAATCAGCAGATCAAAAATAATCGAGCAGTCAATTAATTCTTTTTCATCTCAATATACAATAACAATAATTTTTGCAGTTTTAATTTTAGGTTCAATATTATTATTCCTTTATTTGTTTGTAATACGTCCGATTAATAGAATAACTTTAAGTTTAAAGAATGAAGATGCCGCTGTTTTAATCCCTTATATAAAAAAGGATAATGAATTCGGAAGTCTTGCATCATTAATAAAACAATTTTTTGACCAGAAAATAAATTTTGTTAAAGAAATTAATGAAAGGAAATTTGTTGAAAAAGCTTTACGAGAAAGTGAAAATTTATATAAAACTATTTTTGAAGCTTCAGCTGATGCATTTATTATTCTTAATCATGAAAACAAGGTTATTTCTGTAAATGAAAGTTTTACACAATTATTTTTATTTACTCTAAATGAACTTCAGACAAAGGATTATTTTTCTATTGTTAAACATAGCGGTAATGATTTTAAAATCGAACAAATAAAAAACAAAGGAACTGAAGAAACTATAGGTCCGGTTTCACTTAAAATAATGTGTAAAAATAATTCTGTTATTGATGTTGACGTATTAAGTTCTCCGATAATACTGAAAGAAAAACCATATGTTTTATTGAGATATACAGATATAACCGAAATAAAAAGATTGGAAGAAGATGCTAAAAAACATCAACTGCAGCTGCAGCAGGCAGATAAACTTGCTTCCTTAGGATTACTTGTGGCAGGTGTTGCTCATGAAATTAATAATCCAAATACATTTATTTCCGTTAACATTCCTTATATACAGCAATATTTTAACGAAATTTTTCCAATTCTAGATGATTATGCAAAATTAAATCCAGGGTTTAAAATTTCAAATATTGAATACTTTAAATTTAAAGAAGATGTAAAAGATTTAATTTTGGATTTAAAGGAAGGTTCTTCAAGAATTACAAATATAGTGAACGAATTAAAAGATTTTGCAAAAGTTGAATCACAGTATCAAATAGAAATGTTTGGTCTTAAGGAAGTAATAAATTCCGCAATAAGATTTTTATCGACTCAAATAAAAAAGAAAGATTCCAAAATTATATTTAATATTACCCATGATTATTTATTAACTGCAAACAAACAGAAATTAGGACAGGTTTTGATTAATGTTTTAACAAATTCACTGGATGCGGTTGATACAAAAAAAGGAAAAATAAAAATCGATTTGGAAGTTGATAAAGACAAAAATTTAAATTGTATTATAACCGATAATGGAATCGGCATACCAAAAGAACAATTAAATGTTGTATTCGATCCTTTTTATTCTTCTAAAACCAATTCCGGCGGAACCGGTCTTGGTCTTTCTGTAGCAAGAAGCATAATGGAAAGCATGGGATTTTCAATTTTATTAAATAGTGAAGAATCAATTGGAACAACTGTAACACTTATTTTCCCAAAGGAGTTCTATAAGTGAATAATGCAAAAATATTAATTATTGATGATGAAATTTCTTTTCTAAGATCTATAAGAAGAGTTTTATGGCAGGATGGATATGAAAATATTTTAACTGAAAGCAATGCATTAACAGCAAAAGAAATAATTAAAAATGAAGACTTGGATTTAGTATTATTAGATGTTTCCATGCCGGATATGAACGGTATAGAATTGCTGGAATATATTTTAAGACAAAACCCAAGAACTCCGGTAATTTTGGTAACTGCATTAGATAATTATGAACTGGCATTTAAAGCCATAAAAATAGGTGCTTATGATTATGTTGTTAAACCGCCGGATAATAACCGTTTTTTATTAACAATAAGAAGAGCTTTAGATCAAAGAATAACTCATAAGGAAATTGATGCACTTCGTTCAGGACAAAAAGAAATAATTAAATCCCATTCTGAGTTTTCCGATATAATCACTAATTCTCCTCAAATGAATAAAGTGTTTGAATTAGTAGAAATTTTTGCTCCAACCGATGAAACAGTTTTAATAACAGGAGAAACAGGGTCCGGAAAAGATTTAATTGCAAAAAAAATTCATGATCTTTCACCCAGAAAAAACAAACCTTATATAGTTGTCAATATGGCTTCTATTTCTTCATCACTTTTTGAGAGTGAATTATTTGGGCATGAAAAAGGTGCATTTACCGGGGCTGCAAATGAAAAGATCGGTTATTTTGAAGCAGCAAATCACGGTACTATTTTTCTTGATGAAATAGGTGAACTTCCCAAAGAATTACAAGGAAAACTTTTAAGAACCATTCAGTATAATGAAATTTATAGGATAGGAAGTTCGAAACCAATTAAATTAAATATTAGAATTATTACTGCCACAAATAAAAACTTAATTGAGGCTGTAAATGATAATGAATTTCGTGCAGATTTATATCATCGCTTAAACAGAGGATTTATTCACCTTCCTCCGCTTCGGGAAAGAGATGATGATATAAATATATTAGCTAATCACTTTTTGAAAATGGGTAATAAAAAATACAACAAAAAAATAAAAGGATTTTCTAATACCGTTCAGCAGCAGCTCAGAACATATAATTTTCCAGGTAATATTAGAGAATTAGAAAATATAATACTAAATTCCGTTGTAAAGACAAGAGATTCTGATATAATTAATGAAATTGAATTACCGCATCATAAAAAAGTAACGATTAATGATACAGAATTTTCCACAAGTCTTTTAACATTGGATGAAGCAGTCAAAACCCACATAAAGAATATTATTCAGCACACAAATGGAAATATTCAAAAAGCGGCGGTTATTCTAGGTATAAGTGAAAGAACCCTCCAAAGAAGGTTGAAAAAAATCAGAGATGAAGAAAAACAGCATTAATTATCTCAGCGACATTTAAAGCGTCAATTTTGTCGCTTATAATTCTACACACTTCCAATCAAAGCTAAAAAAGTTAAAAATTTTTAAAAATTATGATGTGCATAACAAAATTATTTAGGGCATAGTTTTGGCACCTTTAATAAACAATTTTTATTGAAAAATAAAGGTCCAAGATGAGTAACATACAGCAACTTTTAACAATGGGAGCTTTGTTAATTCTCTCTTTAACTTCTCTTCGGTTTAATACTGCTGTTCTTGAGACAACTACAAGAGAACTTGAAAATAAAGTATATCTTACTGCTTTTTCTTTAGCTGATGATATGGTTGAAGAAATTAAAGAAAAAAGTTTTGATGAGGCAACTATTGATTTTCCAACTGCAATTGGAAATTTAACTACTAATCTGGGACCGGAAACCGGCGAAGTTTATCCATATTATGATGATATTGATGATTATAATGGTTATAGTAAAACAATCAGTGCGCCTCATGCAGAAGATTACCATGTGGTTTGTCAGGTCCGTTATGTTGACGGCAATAACCCGAATCTAGAAAGCCTCGTAAGAACCTATTATAAAAAAGTTTCAGTTACAGTCTCAAGTCCTTACTTAAGATTTCCAATAACAGAATCATTCATTTTTACACTTAAATAATTATGAACGTATTATTAGATATTATCGGTTCCTTTGTTATCAGTGCAATGATAATGTTCTTAATGTTTAATCTTAACATTGCACAGAGTAATGCAAAGTATTCATCAGACCAGGAATTGCAGCTTCAGCAAAATTCCAAAACCTTAGCAGATATTTTAGAATATGACATGAGAAAAATCGGTTACGGATACAATAGTAATCCATTTATAATAACCGACTCAAACAAAATAGAATTTTATGCAGATATAGACACAAACGGAACACCGGATAAAATCGGTTATATATTAAGTGATACAACTGCTGTTAGACAAACAAGTAATCCGAACGATAGAGTTTTATACAGAGTTGTTAATAATGATACTTCAAAGGGTCCTTCTCTTGGAATTACAAATTTGAAATTTTCATATATGAATAGTAGAGGTTTGATCACTTCAGTAAAAGACAGTATTAAATACATAAAAACCGAAATTTGGCTTGCTACACCAGAAAAGGTAGACGGGTACTATCCATTTACTTATTGGGAATTTACCATCAATCCAAGGAATATGTGAAATGGGAAAACAAATTTTAATTATTGCACTCGGCATGGCAATTATAATTTCATTTTTAGTTATAAAATTAAATGCAAATACCAGCCAGTCGGAAGACGCTACAGTAAATTTTTATGAAAAACAGCAGTCAAGGGTCATTGCTAATTCAGGGGTAGAAGTTTACTTAGAAAAATTAAGGAGAAATAAATCCTTAAAAGGTACATTTCTAAATAACAAATTAATGGATGGAAGTTACGACATTTACATTTACGGACCGGATTCACTTATGAAAATTAAATCAGTCGGCAGGTATGGAGATGCGGTTCACACAACTTTGGTTACTGCAATGAGGGATCCGGTTTCAATGCCTTCGGTAAATTCAGCGCTGTATATTTCGTCAAACAGTATGAGCATGAATTTAAATGGAAACCTAGATATCAATGGAAATGATACTAATATTGATGGATCAGCAGGTCCAATGCCGGCGCTTCCGGGAATTGGAGTAGACGATACAGGAGATAGTGCATTTGTTGTAAATAATATAAAACCAAAAATTTCAAATGATATTAAAGGTGAAGGCGGGCCTCCCAGCGTGAGACATGTTGATGATCTAACTGATTGGGAAGCACTAACTGATAATATAATTTTTGCTGCCGATACAACTATACCAACCGGGACATATTCAAGCGGTACAGTTCTGGGAACACTTGCAAAACCAAAAATATCCTATATCGACGGCGATGTACATTTTTCAGGAACTGCAACTGGTTCAGGAATTATGGTAGTAAATGGAAACTTAACAATGAGCGGAAATTTTACATTTTACGGAATTATCATTGCATATGATAAATCTACAATTGAAACAGATGTTGTTGGAAATGGCGGAGTTTATGGCGGTACAATCTTAGTCGGCCAAAAAGTAGATATACACGCAACTGGAAATGCTTCATTTTATTACAGCAGTGAAGCTATTAAGAACGCTAAACTAAACTTAAAGTCATCCCGATTTGCAATTGTGAGTTGGTGGGAATAAATTCAATTAACAAAAGTATTTAGTTAATTTTTATAGTGCTATCATTTAAAAAGTGGAAATTAAAAAGTAAGTTTTACTTCAAAATTTCCACTTTTTTGTTAAGATTTTTTATTTCTCCATTCATTTTAATAAAAAACAATAATTATTATATAATTTTTAAGGCATAAAAGTTGCTAAATTTTTACATGATAAAAATTTGTAAAGTTCAATCAATTTAAATAAATTGAAATTCTAATTTATTCCTACAATCTTATGTAATATATGGAAAAGAAAAAATTTTTAGGTATGGATTATATTGATAAAAATGGCAATAAATGGTCCATTGAAAAAGGAGATTGGGTTGGTTATCAATCTTCAAGAGATAGACAAAAAAGATCTTAATCAAGTAAAAAAATTCTTTACCAGCGGAAAAATCACTACAATTTTATTTATATCTTTAGTTTTATTATTAACTATAATCTTTTATCAATTTTAAATTTGAAAGTCATCATTCCTTATTAAAAGCAACACTGATGATTGGGGAACAATAAGAAACTTTTCTTTTTCAAATTCAATTTCAAAAGCTTCTTTTCTTAAAAATATGGCAAGATCACCTTCTTTTGCCTGTAAGGGAATATATTTAACTGGCTCTTTTCTTTCTTTCCAGGGTTCATCTTCTATGTTTACTGCCGTTGGATAACCCGGGCCGACTTTAATAACATATCCGCTTTGAATTTTTTCCTTTTCACTTATTCCAGGCGGTAAAAACAATCCGCTGGAAGTTTTATTGGATTCCTCCTCAGGTCTTATTAAAATTCTATCGCCTACTACAATAAATTTATCGATATTTCTCAAGTCAATAGCCATAATTAATGATGTTGAATATTTTCCAAAATCCGAATGTATAAAATTAATTAAAATAAATTTAAAAATTAATTTCTAGTCATATCAACTAATTTAGGAATAAGGGATGGGAAAATTTTAATAACATTTAGACTTAATTTCCTTAAATAATTCGAGTAAAATACTGTTTGTATTAAATGAGCAGTTCTTAACCGAGATTCAAATAAGTCATTCCATTTTTCAAAATAATTTTCTTCAATTAATCTATTACTTTTATTATTTCTTTTTAAATTGATAAATATTTCAGATAATAATCTGCCGGATTCCATCGCAATTCCAATTCCATCTCCGGATAGCGGAGCTATCATTCCGGCCGCATCTCCAATCATAAAAACACCATCTTTAATTAGTTCTTTTTTTCCAAAATAAATGTTACCCGCACCATAATATTTTAGATCTGGTATTTTGCTTTGATCTGAGAATTTAAATAACTCAGATAATTTATATTGACCGTCTATTAATTTATTTAAATATGTCTCCGAATTTGTATTAAAATCATTTTTTCTCTCTAAAAAACAAACTGTGACTTTATTATCATTAATTGCATTTATTCCGCAGTAAACATTTTTATTTAAATGAATTGAAATTTCATTTAACTTAAGATCTACAAAATTTTTGATGTCTAAATGAAACTTTATTCCTGTCAATCCGGATTTATAATTAATAAAATTTCTTCTTAACAGCTTATCAATATTACTCTTCTTCCCGGAGGCTGCTATTAAATATTTAACTTTAACCTTTCTCAATTCATTCCGGAAATTGAATATCACTTCATAGTTATAATTATTTTTTTTTATCTGTTTTACTTCAGCAGGCTGATAAACAAAAGCTCCATTTACATTTGCAGAATCTAATAGTAATTTATCAAAGTCAGATCTTCTTAAAGAATATGCTGGAAATTTCAATTCTGATACAAATTCTTGATCATGATTTATTAATCTGAAACAATTTATTTGATTTGGTTTAAGCGAAATAAATTTTTTATAAATATCCATTTGTTTTAAATTAAATATTACTTCTTTGGATAGAAATTCCCCGCATAAAACCTCTCTGGGAAATAAACTGCGTTCGAACAGACATACTTCAAATCCGTTATCAGCAAGATAATTGGCAGCAGTTGAACCAGCCGGTCCTCCTCCTATTATTCCAATTTCATAATCATATTGACTTAAGGTTTTCAATGTTTATTTATCCAGTTTTATAATTACAAGCCATCTAAAGGCCCATTTTCTTTTTATTTTGTAGTTACTAATACCTATTGAATTTAGTATATATTTTAATTCCTTTTTATTAAAAGATCTTTTTACAGAAAGAGGAGCATCATTTTTTATCATATTGCTTTTTGAAAATAATTTGGTAAGCAGACTAATTCCTATAAATGCAAATAAAGATCTTCTTAAATCATTAATAATTATACCTTTTTTTACCAAAGGGAAAAGATTCTTTAATAAAACAATTATTTCATCTTCTTTAAAATGATGAAGAAATAGTGAGGCATGAATAAAGTCAAACTTTGTTTTTTTTAATGGTAAATCAAATACATCTGCGCAAATAATGTTTAATTCATTTTTATTTTTTTTTGAATAGCTGCATATTCTGATATTTCTATCAATGCAAAAAATATTGATTCGATCTTTAAATTTTTTTAAACTTAATAAATCATCTACTCCCCCGCTGCCGATATCTAAAATTGATAATTCGTTTTTCACAGTACCATTAAGCAAGTGTTTCAAACCGTTTTTTGTAACGGAATTACCTCCGAGGTATTTATTAATTATTTTTAGTTCCTTTAATGTATTATCAATTCTTTCATCTCGAATTGAAAAATCGTCCATAATTTCAGGCTGATATATTCTTTTAAAAACATCAATTACCTGTAAATAATGCAACTTCCATCGATAACCCGGGACCGAATGCAACGGCACAGCAATAATCATCCTTTTGAATTTTATTAGAATTCAGTAATTCCTTTAACACAAAGAGTATGGAAGCAGATGACATATTACCATAATTTCTTAAAACTTTTCGGGAAGGTTCCATTTGTTCGTCTTTAATATTCAAACCTTTTTGTAGAGAATCTAAAATTGCTCTTCCGCCGGGATGTAATGCCCAATGATTAATTGAGTCAATAGGAATATTTTCGTTTATTAATAAACTTTTAATTTGAGGAGCAGCCTGTTCTAAAATAATTTTAGGCAGTTCTGAAGATAAGATCATTTCAAAACCATTATTTCCAATTTTCCATCCCATGTAATCTGAACTGTTTTCAAACATAACAGAAAATGTTTTTAGTATTTTTAATTTTGGTTTTAAACCATTATTAGTGGATTTTGAAAACAGAGCTGCTGCACATCCGTCAGCAAAAATCATATTTGCTAAAATGTTATCTCTGGTTGCCTCTGTCTGCAAGTGCAGGCTGCAAAGTTCAACAGCTAACATCAACGTATATTTATCTTCATCTAAACCGGAGTTTATGTTTTCCAAGACATTATTTATTCCAATTATTGCTGCAGAACATCCCATAAATCCTATATTTGTTCTTTTAATATTTAAAGAAAGATTAAATTCATTCATTAAGTGATAATCTAATCCGGGAGCAAAAAATCCGGTGCACGAAATAGTTATTAGTCTATTAATTCTATGCGGATCTATTTGATTAGCAAAAATTATTTTTTCGAGAGCGTCTTTTGCTAATAATTTAGACCATCTTTCGTATTCATTCATTCTGTCTTTTGTGCCGGGAATAATATATTGACCTTCTTTAGTAAAAAATTTTTTTGTTTCATTTTCTTCAGCATCAGGTAAAACAATTGAACGAGTTTCAATTCCGGAATGCACAGAAGCCATATCAATTAATCTTCCGATAGCAGGGCCGCCGGACATTCTTTTCTTCAGTTCTTCTGCAGCTTTTTTTTGAGTTACTTTAAATGGCGGTGATGCCGTTTGAATATCTATTAACATAATATTTCCTTTTAATTCTATAAATTAAAAGATACAACTTTTATCAATCTTAAAAAGTGTTGTAAGACTATATTAAAATGACAGGTTTCATTCAACTTATTTTATTTCATAAATTTGTAATTACTAAACTCAAAAATTGTTGCTAATTTATAATTCTTAATATGAAAAAAGTCCTTTGGATTACATATTTTTGGCCGCCTTCGGGAAAGGCTACTCTACATTGGCCCTTAAAAATTATAAAACATTTACCTCAATTTAATTGGGAACCAACTATCCTTACTGTCAAAGATGAAAAGTTCACACAAAAAGACTTAAGCCTGTTAAAGGAAGTTGATCCGAATTTAAAAGTAGTAAAATCGAAAGCATTTGAGCCTTTTGATTTGTATAGAAAATTCACCGGGAAATCTAAAGATGAAAATCTTATTGCATCGGAAACAATTTCTAAATCGAATAAAAATTTAACACATAAAATATCCATTTGGATAAGAATGAATTTGTTTGTCCCGGATGCAAGAGTAGGCTGGTATTTAAGCGGAGTAAATAAAGGTTTAGAAATTTTAGAAAATGAAAAATTTGATGCGATTGTAACAATCGGCCCGCCGCACAGTACACATTTAATTGGATTCAGGTTAAGTAAGAAAACCAAACTTCCGCACATTCCAATTTTAATAGATCCTTGGGTGGATATAATTTATTACAAAGAATTTAAAAGAAGTAAACCAACTTTAGCTTTAGATAATTATTTCGAAAGGAAAGTTTTATCGAATGCAAGCCAGGTAGTATTTGTAACTGAAACAACAAAAAAGGACTTTACAAAAAAATATGAATTCTTAAAAGAAAAATCACACGTTTTATATTGGGGATATAATGAAGATTCGTTTAAAGGTATTTCTAAACAAAAAAGCGAAAATGAAGTGTTAGTTCACGCCGGAAATATCTTCGATTATCAAAACCCAAAAGAATTTTGGAAAACTTTAAAAATTGAATTAAACCAAGGAAGAAAATTAAAAATTAAATTCATTGGAACAGTAGGACCTAAAATAAAAGAATCAGTTGCACAAAACGGACTTGCAAATATAACGGAATATTTAGGCTTTCTTCCATTCAAAGAAATGATTCAAGAAATTGTAAATGCTTCATATTTATTAGTATGTGCAAGTGAACCGCGACATGTTCCCGGTAAATTATTTGAGTATTTAAGAACCGGGAATCCAATTATAGCATTTGGTGATGAAAACAGGGAAGTAAAAAGAATTTTAGAAGAAACAAGTGCAGGAATGATTTTTCATTATAATGAAAGTGCGAAAGAGTTTTTCAATAAATCACAAAACTACAAAACAAATATTGAACTAGTAAAAAATTTTGATCGGGAAAAAATTGCTAAAGATTTTAGCATAATACTTTAGAAACATTATAAAAAAGCCTCAATAAAAATATTGAGGCTGAAATGAGTTAATTTATTTTTATCAAAAATTGTTAGTTATTTTTTCTGGTCAAACAAATAAACATATCTTCTGTAGCTGGATCTTTGCCAGTATAATAAACTCTGCTATTCATTATTTACTTTCATAAAATATGGATAACACTATTTTTGTCCAATTATTATTGCAATCTTCGGTTCTAAAGAAAGGATTATCTGTATCTTTAGTCCAATGTATATCCGTCGGAAGAAGTATGCAAAACCAAATGCAGAATTAACTTGTTTTATAGCCTTCATAAACCATTTTGAAATTCATTGTTTTCATAATATAACTGAAGGAAAAGCTACTCCTGTTCCCTCCCAGCTTTCTGTATTAGTCATTATAGGATTACCAGAATACTTTTGCCAATTTATTCCATCTGTCGAAGTTGCAACACCAATATTATAAATGTATCCACCATACAATTCGGACTTCCAGTATAAAACATATAATAAGTTCCGTCCTTATTGATAATGGATTGCGCTCCTAAATGTATATCCCAATCCCCAGCCTGATAAGAATTGGATTACCTGATATTTTGTCCAATTTATTCCATCTGTTGAAGTCGCTAAACCAATATACCAATTGGCCATATTGATATTGACCATCCGTTCATAATACATTTTATAAATGCCATCTTCTTTTATAATAACCGGGCCTATACGTGCCACGAATCCCAGTCTCCATACAGGGCCTGGATATAATACTGGGTCATTTGAGCTATATCTAGTCCAATTCAGTCCATCTGTTGAATATGCATAATACCATAACCTACTCCACTTTCCGATAAACCAATATACCACATTTTATAAAATTATCATCTTCTTAATACAAAACCTTGCCAACTCCATGAGTAATCATTATATGTTCCATATTTACGATAATATTGGATTTTTTCATAATCAGTCCAATCAGTATTAGGTGGTACTCCCCAATTTACCGTTATATGGATATTGCCAGTTCCATTTCCCGTTGGAACCAATGTTAAATTGAATTGGGTTGTTATTCCAGCTAATATTTGAACGTCTGATTCTCCTGTATAGACTACTACATCATTCTCATCTGCTGCATCAACTTTTAAATGCCAGCCTCCGGCAGCTATATCATTAAATGTTATATCTGCTGTGGTATCTGATAAAAGGTTTAATGTACCGCTTAAAGAATCATAATCTGCTCTTGTTAAATAAGCTGTTACACTTACTACATTTGCCGGTTTATGCGCTCTATCAATATTTAGAGATATCCCGCCTTGCTGATTACCGTTGTTTGGAGATACCGGCAGATTTGATGTACAACTACTTAATAAAATTATAGAAATTACTGTAAAAAAAAGGACGGTCCGTTTCATATTAACCCCCGTTAATAATGTATTAAATTTCATCTCAATTAAGCTAATTATTAAATAAGATAAAGATTTTAATGTATTAAAAATCTTAATTAGTTTTAAGTCATCCATTCTATTTATTTATAAATCATTCCGATTTTTTGAGTTATTTCGTTTGTATTACCTGTATAATAAATTCTATACTGGTTATTAAATTTTCTCCAGAATGGGTAAAGTATTTTTTGACACCAATTATTTTGTGTATCGTTTTTAGTAAAAAATGGATTTGACTCAACTTTATCCCAATTTTTACCATCTGTAGAAGTTGCCATACCAAATGCTGTTCCAGTTGCATTCATATAGATCATTTTAAATTGATTATTTTCATAAATCACTGAAGCATTATTAACACCAGTAGATTCCCAAGATTTATCGGCAATTAAAATCGGATTACCCTCATATTTAGTAAAATTAATTCCATCTTCAGAAGTTGCCAATCGTATATCATAATAAGGATAATTTCGAGAAGAATAATATAAATAATAAATACTATCAACTTTAATTATATCATTTGCCCCAATTTGATATTCACTATAATCAGCATAAACTACAGGATTAGGATATTTTATCCAGTTCAGACCATCCGTAGAGGTAGCTAATCCAATATCCCAACTACTATATTCATCTGAAAATCCCAAATAATACATTTTATATTCATTATTATCCTTAATAATTGCACCAGTACCTACATGTTGTGAATCCCAAGAACCATATGAGCCATAATTAAGGACGGGGGAATTCGTTTGAACTGTCCAATTTATTCCATCTTCAGAAGTAGCATACCATATGTCTGCAACGGCTGAGTTATAAACATTTGTATACCATATTTTATAAACACCATCTTCAAATATTATTTTCGGACATATAACTCCATTTGGATGAGTGGAACTTTGCAAAGGAGAAAAAATAGGATTACCTGAATAATCAATCCAATTAGTATTAGGTGGTACTCCCCAATTTACTGTTATGTGTATATTACCTGTTCCATTTCCTGTTGGAACTAATGTTAAATTGAATTGGGTGGTTATTCCAGCTAATATTTGAACGTCCGATTCTCCCGTATAGACTACTACATCATTCTCATCTGCTGCATCCACTTTTAAATGCCAGCCTCCTGCGGCTATTTCATTAAATGTTATATCTGCTGTGGTATCTGATAATAAGTTTAATGTCCCGCTTAAAGTATCATAATCTATTCTTGTCAAATAAGCTGTCACACTTACTACATTTGCAGGTTTATGTGCTCTATCAATATTTAGAGGATATCCCGCCTTGCTGATTACTGTTGTTTGGTGATACCGGTATATTT
This sequence comes from uncultured Ignavibacteria bacterium, assembly GCA_963713505.1. GTDB lineage: Bacteria > Bacteroidota > Ignavibacteria > Ignavibacteriales > Ignavibacteriaceae > CAVQMC01. The sequence goes on from CAVQMC010000013.1 coordinate 80,627, forward strand.
GATGTACAACTGCTTAATAAAAGTATTGAAATTACTGATAAAAAAAGGACGGTCCGTTTCATATTAACCCCCGTTAATATATTGCTGTTTTTTTATTTCAATTTAATAAAAATTCTTATAAAAACAACAAGATTTGTTTAAATAAAATATTAAATTTAAATATTGTATTAATTTGATAATTGAAAATGTTAGAAAAATGCACTTTAAGAAATTACTAAAAGAAATCTTGAATTTAGAAATATTTGATACTTTCCCACCTGTTTTGTTAGATATAGGAGCCTCCGGAGCTCAAAGAGAATTATGGAAAAAAATTTCTAAATATTCAATTTGCATAGCGTTTGATGCCGATAATAGGGAAATCAGTTATATTGAAAAAACAACAAGCAATTATAGAAAATTATTTGTTTTTAATTGTATCGTTAGTGATAAGAATACTCCCCAGATTGATTTTTACCTAACGGAATCTCCTTATTGTTCGAGTACACTTGAACCAAATCTAAATGAGCTTAAAAATTGGGCTTATTCAGAAAAATTTAATATAACGGAAAAAGTTAAAATTAAATCTCAATCCTTAATGGATTCTTTAAAAGAAGTAAATATAAATTACATTGATTGGTTTAAAAGTGATTCTCAGGGAACTGATTTAAGATTATTTAATTCTCTTCATTCAGATATAAGTAAAAAAGTAATTGCAGCCGAATTTGAACCAGGATTTATAAATAGTTATAAAGGTGAAGATAGGCTTTCGGACCTTATAAAAGAATTTGAGAAAAAAGATTTTTGGTTATCCAATATGACTGTAAAAGGTTCGCAACGATTGACTAAAAATCAATTAGACAAATATTTCAAATCAAATTTAATTAAAAAGTTAGCTCAATTCTCACACAAAACCAGCCCTGGCTGGGCTGAACTGATTTATTTAAATGACTTTAATAAAAATGATTTTTCAGTAAGAGAATATTTATTAGGATGGATTTTTGCAACTATACTTAAACAACATGGATTTGCGATTTTATTAATTGAAAAACTAATCGCTCAAAAAATAGATGATGAAAAATTCAATATGCTATTAAAGAAAATGCACAGCTATTCTCTTAATAAAATTAAAAAAAATATTTTAGAATTAAAGTTTTTCCCTTTTATTATAATAAAAATTAAACAGCTAGCTGGGATTCAATAACTTTTCGTAAAGCTCTTTATATTGATTTGCAATTTTTAAAGGTGAAAAATTTTCAACGACTTTATTCCTTGCGTTAGTTCGCAAGTTTTGTTTCGAATTTTCATCAAGGTTAATAAACCAAAGCGCGCCTTCTATAAGTTCATTCATTCCGATCTTTGCTGCTAAATATCCATTTTGTTCATGATCAATCATATCCGGCATACCGCCTATATTAAATGCTAACACTGGAGTACCGCACGATAAAGATTCCATTACAGTATTTGACAGATTTTCTTGTAATGAAGGTGCGATAAAAAGATCGGCAGCAGAATAGTATAGTGCTATTTTTTCTGAATCGTTTATTCTTCCTACAATATTAATTTTAAATGGAATTTTATTTAAAGTATTTGCATCAGCAGCTCCCAATACCACAAGCTCAATTTTATCCTTTAAATTACCATGTTCATTATATAATCCATTAAGTGAATTTATTAAATAATCGAAACCTTTTCTTTTTTCATTTACAGTAAACGAACTGAACAAAAAGAGCAATTTATTTTCTGGAAGATTAAGTTTTTGTCTTGCCTCATTTGATAAAACAGGCTTAAAAATTTTTAAATTTATTGGATTTGGAATAACATTCAAATGATAATCTCTTAACAGATGACTTCTTTTTGCTTCATTTGCCAACCACTTACTGCATGTAACAATATTAAATTTGTATTTATTAAATATTTCTTCCTTGTCTCTAAAAATTTTATTGGAAAAATCGCTTCCATTTTTAAACTTAAGACTTGGGCAGTTTTTGCATTCTGTCAGATAATTATTACAGTCTCCGGTATAATGACAACCGCCTGTAAAAGTCCACATATCATGAAATGTCCAAACAATAGGCTTATTTAGTAGTAATAAATTTTTAATAGATTTTAAATTAATATAACCGCCGTTTATCCAGTGTAAGTTAATAATATCAGCTGATTTCACAGCTGGATGATCTAATAATTTAGTACCTACATATGGAAATGAAAACCTTCCCCGCTCTTGTTTAGTAAGTGTTTTAATTAAAATATAATCCATTAAAATTCTTGTCTTAGTTTTAATTTCCTCAAACTTATTATTATTTATATCATATACTGAACTTGATTTACTGTTTTTTAATTGAGTTAAAATTTTAGATTCAACTCCAATTTCATTTAATGATAAACTAATTCTTGAACATGCTTTTGCAGCTCCGCCAATACTTTCGGATGAACTTAAATGTAAAACATTCATAATTATGATTTATAAGCAAATATATTTAATTGAAGATCAAATTGAGGATAATTCTTATCCGTTTTATTTATAAAAGGAATTGTTCTATCATTAACGGGTTTGATAAAATATCTGAACTTATTCTTTGACAAAATATCTAATATTTCATTTAATTTTTGTTCTTGATTCAAAAACGAATGATATTCTACAAAAACATTCTGTACGTTATTCAATGCACTCTCACAATCTTTCAAAACTTCATATTCTGCACCTTCAATATCAATTTTAAGAAAATCAACTTCGTTTTCATTTTGAATCAAATCTCGAAGTCTCAATGTAGGAATTTTGGTTTTATTTCCTTTGCCGAAAATAGATGAACTATCGGCATTCTCTAAATTAAATTCAATCCCTTCTTCATTTATCCAAACTGCTTTATTTTGAATTTCTATTCCTTCAAATCCATTACTATCAATATTTTGTTTTAGACTTTTAGAAATTTCCGGATTTGCTTCAATTGCAATAATTCTAGAATTGGGATAAGTAATTTTACTATATATAACACTTAATCCAATGTTGGCGCCGCAATCAATAATCAACGGACTTTCATTTCGCGATTGAAATTTATAACTCTCATCCACAAAAATTTCTTTGTATTGCCAGATAAAAGACAAGCAGTCGGGAACTGATAAAGTTAAGTTATTTACTTTTATAATTTCTTCTTTAAATCTTTCACGATCTCCGTACTTGAAGACAAGCCACAGAAAAGTTCTTTGTCTGGGATTTTTAATAAAATGATAAATTCCCTTAAATATAATTTTAAAAAATAATTTCATTTACTAAGTTAATTTTTATTTAATAAAAAATTATATCTAATATAATTTATTAATTTTCTTTGAATGCTTAATTTCAAAAACTTCTTTAGATTTTTTACAATAGTTTTATTTAATTCTAATTCATTTGAAAAAGTATAATCATGAATGTTATTTTGTAAATTTACATTAAATTTATCTGTTTTTGATGTATGAGTACCGGATTTGTCTGCTCCAATATTTTTTAATTTTGAAATTTTAGGATACAAACAGAATGCATTACTTTTAAAATGTGCATATGACCATTTAATTCCCCAAGAATCGATCAGATTATTCATTTGAGCCATTAGCATAGGAGTTAAATCTTCTCCGCCTTCATTAAATTTATGTTGTGCAGATTTATCTTTTACAAAATCTTTAAAATCTGTAATTTCCCAATCTGTTTTGTTCCATCTATCTAACCATGTTCCCCACCCCCATGAAGAAGCACGAGGATGTATATAAACTTCTTCATTATAATCATTTGGAATTTCTATTGGGAAACTATATCCTGAAATTGAAAATATCTTTGGAGTTATCTTTATAAAACTCTAAAGCTTCATTCATAAATTTTAAAAATCCAGGTGCGCTTACTAAATCATCTTCCATTACAATTATTTTTCCGTATTTTGATATTATCTCCGAAACACCTGAGATTACAGAATTTGCTAAACCTTTATTTTCTTGACTTTCTTTAATTACAATATTTTTAAATCCGTTAATGGAATTTAAATATTTTCTGACATTCTCAACTTTTTGTCTATCCAATTCATTCTTAGGACCATCAGAAAAGATAAATAGTTCACTTTGATCTGCTAAATAATTTTTCTGAAGTGATTCGACTGTTTGCTTAGTATGTGAAAGTCTATTATAAACAAATAGAACTATTGGAGCTAGAACCATTATAGATATAAAGATTGTTATTTAAATTATATTTACAAATATAGCTATTGTGTTATCAAAAAGAGCAATAAAAAACCCTATATGTTAACATATAGGGTTTTAATTTTAATAAAAATAAATCCCAGCTAGAAATCTTTTTTTACAAAACCAATACTAAAAATTGAATTATATGCATTCAAACCGCTATAATAGACTCTATAATCTGAGTTTGTTTTTAGGAAAAACGGATATGTTATTTTATCTATACCCCAATTATTAGAAGTTTCTTCTTTAGTAAAGAACGGATTCGAAGTTGATTTTGTCCAGTTCTTACCGTCTGTCGAAGTAGCCATTCCAAATCCTTCCCCACTTTCGCCGCAATAAACCATTTTATATACACCATCTTCTAAAATAATTGATGGTTGAAAAACTCCAGAGCCTTCCCAAGATTGTGTTGGTGAAAGTATTGGATTACCTTCATATCTTGTCCAGTTTATTCCATCGGTGGAAGTTGCTAACCCGATTTTATATGTTGGTAAATTTCTGCCATAATAATATAAATAATATGTATTATTTATTTTGAGAATAAAAGAAGGCACTATTTGATACTCCCAACCACTGGTGCCATGTAAAACAGGATTGCCTTCATATTTTGTCCAGTTAATTCCATCTGGTGAAGTTGCTAATCCAATATTCCAATTGGAGTATTGGTCTGCCCAACCAACATAATACATTTTATAAATTCCATCCTCCTTAAAAATTGGCCCAGGACATACACTAGAAGCATCCCAACTACCATAATTTCCTGGAGAAAGTACTGGGTTAGAATTAGAAACAGTCCATGAAACTCCATCTGATGACTCAGCGTAACCAATGTTGGCAACACCTGAGTTAGCTAGTCCAATGTACCACATTTTATAAGTTCCATTTTCAATTAGTATTTTCCCCTGAGAAACACCATTATAATCCCAATAGTTATTCTGAGGACTTAGAATTGGATTGTTAGAATAATCTAACCAGTTATGATTTTGAGGTACACCCCACGACACATGAATAAAGATATTGCCTTGTCCGTTTCCAGTCGATGAAAGTACTAAATTTACATTTGAAGTAATATCGGGTAAGATTTGAACATCAGCTTCACCAGAATATACAGCAATTGAATCCTGATCCAGTGCATCCACTTTTAGATGCCAAGTTCCAGCATCAATATCATTCATTGTTATTTCCGCAGTAGTATCTGTAATAAGATTAAGTGATGTTGAAAGAGAGTCATAACCTTCTCTTGTCAAGTATGCCACGACTTCAATTACATTTTCTGGCCTATTTTGACTATCTATTATTAATTGAAGTTTACCTTTACCATTTGCATTTGGTTGAACGGGCACATATACAATCTTTTCATTACAGCCTATTATTAAAAATAGTGAAGTTATAGAAAGGAGTAATATTCTTTTCATCCGAACCCCCGAATATTTTAACTTTATTTATAATTTAAAGAAAAATAATTAAATACCAAAACAATTATTATTTTTATAAAATATGGTAGTACATTTTTTATATAATTCACCTGGTGAAATTCCCCAAAAGTCTAATCTTTTATATCCATTTTTAATTATAAAATTAATTCCCTTCTGTATATTCTTTTCTTTCAGTATCATCAAATATAATTATTCCATTTTCAGTCAAAGAATCAATAGAATTTTTTATGCACACTCTACTCGTTCCACACCATCAATTATAATTATTTCAAATTTTTTGTCTATAGTTTTCAGTACATTATTATATTCTCCAGATGTTCCAGATCTTCTTATAGATTACATCTAGCATTATTTGGTAGCTTATCCTTTAATTTATTAAACCATGATTCATTGTGTTCAACACAAATTATTTTTTTTACTCTTTCTGCATAATAAATAGTTGAGTTACCACTACCAAATTCAAAAATTGTAAGTATCTTTGTTTAATCTTTCATCGATAAAACTTATACAAGGATAAGTCAACCAGGGAATTGGATTATTTAATTTATCAACAGGAATTTTATTTAAGAACGAATTAAACCAACCTTCATCTTTTAAATAACCAGAATGCATTTGAGATAATAAAGCACTGAGGATTCGCGGTTTTGAGAATAATTTAAGTAGTACTTTTATTTTATCATTTATGGAGATTGCCATAAGCCCTTTAAATATTTAAAAAATGTGATTAGAAAAATTGATTTAGACATCATAATTAATTGAGAATAAGTTTTCCTTGAAAAACCTATAGAAAATGTGGCAATTGAATATGAAATTAATGTTGCTACCGCCGAGCCTATAATTCCGTATATTGGAATCAAGATTAAGTTAAGTATAATATTAATTATCATACCAATTAAAGTTCTATAAAAAGAAATTTTAGTAAAATTTTCACTTATTAAATACTGGCTGCTTGCAACACCTAAAGAAACCGGAACACCAGCCCAAATATAAACTGTTAATACAGAAGCTGAAGCTAAAAATTCATTCCAAACAAGAACAGTAATTATAAATGTTGAAAAAATTGTTATAGGAATAGCTATTGCATAAGCTAACCATGTTAATATATCATATAATTTTTGAAGGCGACTAATGTATAATACGTTACTCATTTTGCGTGCATTTACAATAGACGGAAATAAAGAAGCACAAATCGCTGTTGGAAGAAAATACCAGGCTTCAGAAATTCTAACTGCCGCAGCATAATAACCAACGTCATTATCACTTAACATATTTTTAATCATAACCTGATCAATTTTCATATAAACAGCAATAACAAGTCCGGACAATATCAAAGGCCATGAGTCTTTTAATAAACTTACTGCAACATTCTTATTAAATTTCCATTTAAATAATTTCAAGCCTCTGCCTTTATATGCAAACACAAATCCAATTCCTATGAATAAACTTTCAAGACTAAGTATAATTGCAAAATATATAAGTGGTGCTTTTGCAATAATCAATATAATTTTAATTATTGAAGAAATAATTAAGGCAATAAATTGTACAACAGCAGAATACTTTACTTGTACTTTTGCCTGAAAATAAAAATCAACAACGTTTATAGTTTGAAAGACTGTTGAGACCGATATGATGAGAATTATTAAGGAGTTAAGGGCATTTTCAGATATTGCAACTAATGTTATACCAATAAGTACAATAGAGAGTACAGCACCGATTAATTTCAGAAAAAATGTTGATCCAAGAATCGCGTCCCTTTTATCAGGTTCGCTTACCAATTCTCTAACAATAATACTATCTAATCCTAAGGTAGAAATGGCTGCAAAAAGTCCTACGAAACTTATGGCATAACTTAATATTCCAAACTCAGTGGGACCTAAATATCTTATAATATAAATATTTACAACAAAACTAAGGACCAGTTTAAATACTTTTTCAGCAAATAACCATGAGGTATTTTTAAAGTATTTTTTAAATGCATCCGATCCAAAATTTATTTTTGTATTTATTTCGTTATTATTCTGCAATTAAATAATGCTTCTAATCTAAGAAATTACCGGTCTTCTTTTAACCGAATTTACTTTTATTAAAACCATAACCAATCCAAGCAATACAAGTGCACTTAAAATCAATGCAATCCATTTGCTTATATAAAAACTTGTGGGTGCATAAGTTACCAATACTTTATGTTCACCTTTTGGCACTATAAATCCTAAATAGCCATGATTTGTTTCATAAATTTTTGTTTCATTTCCGTCAATGTATGCCTTCCATCCTTTTACATATGTATTTCCTACAAATAGAAAATTATTTCCGGATGCTTTAACATTTAACTCAATATCTTCATCTGTATATTTTGTAATTTTTGCATAGACTGTTGAATCTGTTGAATCAACTTTCAAACTTTGATCTTCTAAATATGCAACGTTTCTTGGATCAAATGAATTATCTTTCATCGCTCTTAATATTTCTATTCCGCTTTTCTTTTCAACTTTATTTACAAAATATGCTCTGGGCAATGCAGTATTATTTTCATAAACAACACTTTTTCCAGTACTTGCAATCTGTTTTAGTTCCGGGAATTGTGCAGGCGGTACAGGTTTTCCCGTAATAATATATTTTACATTGAGCATTCTCCATGCGGTTTCATTTACCGGACCCATAACATCAATTATATCCTGGTAAGCTCTCGGTTTAATTCCGGAGTATCCGTAATAATCTTCTACAAGAAAATAAGCATTGAAATTTGAGTTATTATTAAATGATCCTGCAGAACCGTCTTGTTTTAAATTTAATATTCTGTATGGATCTTTATCATTTTGATTTTTAACAACTTTAATATAATCAGGTTCTTTAAAGAAATTTTCTTTCGATAAAGGCTGGGAATATTTCTCTCCTCTTGCGTCAATTCGCCACAAATCAATTAATGTTATAGCAATAAAAACTACGACTAGAATATCTTTGCTTATATTTTTTGTTACATAAGCAAATGCTGCCCACGAAGCAACAGCTAACAATGCAAATGCTAAAAGTAAATCATTTACAAACATAGATGCTGTATAACCGGCTAATGCCTGGAATTGGCGGGCTAATTGCTGTCTGGATGATGAAATACTTGAAGCATAATCATTGACTCTTGATGTAAACCAGCTTGAAATAGATCCGTTTAATAATAACGAAAGAATAAAAATTGCTGTGAAAACAATTGCAATATTTTTAATAATCTTTGTTAACTTAAAATCATTTTCTTCTCTTGCTGAAATGATACTCATAATTCCGTAACCGGCTAAAATCGGAACACTTAACTGGACCAAAACTAATATCATTGACGGAACCCGGAATTTATTAAAGAACGGCAGGTAATAAAATAGAATATCATATACAATTGGAAAAGTTCTTCCGAATGAAATCAGCAAGTGATAAAACAGTTAAAACCGTAAGGAATTGTACAAAAGGATCCTTCCATTTTGTAAAAATTCCAAACAGAGCTAAAAAGAAGACCAGAACTCCCATATACATTGCAACATCGACAAATGGCATTTGTCCGAAATAAGTATTTACTTCAACAGGTCTATTTTGAGTTAGTTCACCTTGATAAGTGGAGTTACCAAATCCATAAAATGACGGTACGATGAATGTTAGAACTTCTCCGGGTGAAAACGACCAGTTTGTATGATATTCATAATAATCCGAAGTATTTTCCTGCTGTTTTCCGCTGACTTTATCTAATATACTTTCTGTTCCTCTTGTTGAATAAGGTGTATATTCATAAATCTGTGAGATACTATCCATTTGTATTAACAAAGCAATTACAACTGCCAATGCAAAAGTTCCCGCAGATTTTAAAGTTTGATTTCTTAACTCACTATCTTTTTTTGAAAGTGATCTGATGAAATAATAGATAAAATAAATTGCTGCAGCAAAAAAAGTATAAAAGATTATTTGAGCATGAAATCCTTGAACAAACAACTGCAATGCAATTATTAAAACGAGAAAATCGAGCAGCCGGATTTTATCTTTAAATCTTAAAAGCATTAAAAAGATAAGCGGAAACATGCATAAAGAAGTCAGCTTTGTAACATGGCCAATGTATAAGAAAACTATAAGTCCCGTACTGAAAGATGTTGCAACTGCAGTGAATAAACTAACCAAAGTATTTTTAGTTAAATATCTCATTAAGAAAAATGAAGTTATTCCGAGCAGAATCAAATAGAAACTCCACATGGCATATTCAACTGCAAAGAACGATGCAAAAACAGACCGGATACTTGTGAATGCAACATAAATTAAATTGAACCATTTATAACCGACTCCAATTGCATAAGCTGGCATTCCGCAAAAAATTAATGGGTTCCATAAAGTATAACCTGAACCATGATTTTCTACATAAGGCTGCATTGCTTTGCTGGAGATTATATCGCCGGATTGAAATGTTTTGCCGCCGAAGTAAAGCGGATTTAAAAAGATTAAAAACAGTATTATGATTAATAAGATTACAATCCAGACATGATGTTTTTGAGGTATCAATTCATTTAAATTAAACTTTGCCAGAAAAGTATCTTTTTCTTTTTTAGAAGTTTTTGTTTTCTTTTTGTCTTTAGCCATTTAATCTCCAAAATCAAAATTAAATGATAATATGATTTTTATGATTTAATCTTTTTTTGCAATAAGATTTATTCCCGCTCCTATTTTATTATTGCCGGAATAATCGATATACATCATTATAAATGTAAATATAAAGGTAATTAAATAATAGAAAGGTAACACTACAAAAAACAATTTAGAAATATTAAGCAACTGCATAGGATATTTAATTCCAAGCCGCCAGGCTTTATCTCCCCAAAAACCGTAAGTAAATTTGGTTTGATAAATTGAAAAGCCAATCGGTTTAAGTTTATTTTCCAGATCTTCAATTGAATAGCCGTCGCGTGCATGTTCACTTATAAAACTTTCTTCACTATCTTCGTGAACATCACTTCCGCCGTAAATTGAAGGAGTATTAATTAACAAATATCCGCCGGATTTTAATGCATTGTAAAAATTTTTAAATACCTGCACATCATCTTCAATATGCTCCATTACATCAACGCTTACAATTAAATCAAATTTATCTGAATGATTAATTTTTGTTAGATCTTCAATCCCGAAACTAACATTATCTTTTTTCTGCTTTGTAAAAAATTCTTTACAGTCTTTTATCCAGTCATCTTTTATATCAACAGCATAAATATTATTTGGTTTAAGTTTTTTCGACATGAAATAAGTGTATTGTCCGTAACCTGTTCCGGCGTCATAAATTGATATTTCTTTTTTACCAAATTTTTTCCTGAGTTTTTTAAGTTCCCTTCTAACATACCAGGAACGAAGAAACATTAAATCAAGCGTTTTATAAAACAAAATTCTTAATACAGAAAATTTCTTAATTATTTTTGCAAAAATATTTTTTATTGGATCGTAGTACATGGGTTTTTAAAATGTAAAATGGAAGATGGTAAATGTAAAATGTAACTTTTCATAATTTGTTTGCTTTAATTTTTATTGCACTGAATATTTTTCTTAATTCAAGACTTTCACTTAATAATCTATCTAATTCATTATTTAAATTTTTTCCCGGTAAAATCTTTTTTAATACTCTATACCAATAATTACTTTCTCTAATTTCTTTTAAAACAACACCTATTTTATGAGAAAAATCTTTTTTTGATTCAGCGGCCTGCGATTCTTCATAATTTGCACCAGCAGATGTAGAAGCTTTTGCAAGCTGATACACAATAACAGAATAAACTTTATTATTTGGAAGCTTTAATAAAAACTTTAAAGAATTGACTCCAAATAAAAAAGTTCTTTCCAATAATTCTTCAGTTTTTTGATTCATCATTCACCCCATAATTAATTATCTCAAATAACAAATTATCTAAAATTCCATTTTACTTCTTCCATTTTCCATCTTCCATCATTTCCTTCATTCCTTCAACAAACTTTTTCCAGGAATATTTTTCTAATTCATTTTCAATGTTATTAACAAATTCAGATTCTTTATTTTCATTATAGAATTTCATGATTGCATCAGCAAGCTGCTTTTCATTTTCCTTATCTATTATATATCCTGTTTTATTATCTAAAACTACTTCTGCTAAACCGCCTACATTTGCTGCAATTACCGGTTTCTTAAAATTCATTGCAATTTGTACAATACCGCTTTGAGTTGCATCTTTATACGGAAGAATCACAACATCCGATGCACAAAAATAATTTTTTACTTCCGAAGTTGGAATAAAATCATTAAACAAAAATAATGATTTCGAAATTCCTAATTCATTTATTAGGTTTTTATATTTTTCTTCATTTGAATAATATTCGCCTGCAACTATAAGTTTTATATCTGATTTTTCCTTCAAAATTTTCATCGCTTTGAACAGAACATCTAATCCTTTATAATCTCTTATAAATCCAAAAAACAAAATAAGCTTTTCATCTTTTAATTTTAATTTTTTCCTTGCTTCATCCTTAGGAACCGGTTCACCAAAATTTGAATAAACCGGATGCGGTAAAACTTTATTAACTGCTTCAGGTTTTAATTTTAAAAGATCTGCTTTAACTTTTTCAGAAAGCAGTACAAAATAATCAACATATTTGAAAAAATATTTTGTAAACGCTATATCACCGGGTTTTCTTTCATGCGGAATTACATTATCACAAATTACAAGCACTTTAGTTTTTTTATTAGATCGTGCAATCTTGGAAATTGTTCCGAAACAAGGAGCAAAAAACGGCATCCAATATTTATAGATTAATAAATCCGGAGCTTCTTTTTTTATTTTTCTTCCGACTTTTATCCAGTTCAAAGGATTTATTGAATCAACCAACTGCCTTGTGGAAATTTCTTCAACAGTATCACCGGATTCTAATTGTGATTTTCCCGGAAAAAAAATTGAAGGATATTGTCTTTTAAAAGTGATTACATCAACTTGATTTTCTTTTTTTAACTCGTTGAATAGTAATCCGATAAAATGTGCAATCCCTCCTCTGAACGGAAAAGCTGTTGATAGAATTGTAATTTTCATTAAGTGAGAAGCCGGTTTATTGTTTTTAATACGTCATCAACATAAATGAAATTCATACATTGGTATTCTTCATTTGTACAGATTGGTTTGTAAAAACATTTACATTCTTTTTCAGGCTCAATTATTTCGCCAAGACCAAAAAGTTCAAATTCATTTTTATTAAAAATATTGTTGAATAGAACTATTTTTTTATTTAATCCCAATGTAATATGCATTGCCATCGTTACACCGGTTACAACAAGATCGCAGTTATCGACAAGATTTATAAATTTCTCTAACGGAAAATGTCCTAAATATTTACCTCCGGCTGCTTCGGCAAATTTTTTATTTTTTTCGTCTTCCTGTTGTCCGCCTAAAAAAACAACTTCGTAATTATTTTTTATTAGTTCTTTAGCCAATGAAATCCAATTTTCTTCCGGCCAAAGTCTTGAGGTCCATCTTCCGCCGCAGCCGGTATTTAATCCGACTATTTTTTTTGAATGATCTAAATTCCATGAATCTGAATATTCATCAAAATTCGAAAGTATATATTTTTCGCCTGAATATTTAAATCCGCAAATCTCAAAAATTTCTTCCAAATAATTTTTCTTATTCTGTTTACTTAAATCATCAAATATTCCCGTGTAATATTTATGTTCCGCATCTTTATCAGCCGGGAAAGGTATTCCGTCTTTTAAAATAAATCCTTTTTTAACTTTCGAATTCAATTTAGATATAAGTGCACATGCTTCTTTATCTTTATCAAGATTAAAAATAGAATCGAACTCTAACGATTCTAAATAGACTAATGATTCGGAATTCAACTTTAAAACAACATCTACTTCTTTAGGAACAATAGAATGTGTGTACGTAAGCCAAAATATTTTCGCTGAAGGATGTTTTTCTTTAATTGGTTTTAATAATGGAGTTGTTCTAATTACATCCCCAATTGCGCCGAGTTTAATAATTAAAATTTTTTCTTTTACCTTTTCATAATATTTACAGTCATTTCCTTTTTCATCCTTGCAATGGACATCCATACATTTTATGCGGTTTACAAGGAACATCTCCTCTGAAATGTCTGCAGTTAAAATTAATATCGGAAATTTTCATTATTTAAATTTTAATTGGAGTAAAATTTGGTTAAAAGAAGAAATCAACCTTTATCTTTAATTACATACTCGCTGTCGTCTTTTGTATTGTGAACAATCATTTCGCCCAAAAGTCCAACTGAAAAAAACTGAACACCGACGATTATCAGCAGCATACCCAAAAACAGCATTGGTCTGTTGCTTAACGAATGTCCGGAAATCCATTCAATAGTTAAGTAACCGTTTACAAATAAACCTATCAAAAAAGAAACAGCACCAAAAAATCCGAACAAATGCATCGGTCTTGTAATATAACGCGTTGTAAAAGTAACGGTTATTAAATCAATAAAACCTTTAAAGAAACGGGAAATACCAAACTTTGTTCTTACCGTATCTTCTGGGATGATGTTTGACTTCAACTTCTGCAATTGAAAATCCCTGCCACTTTGCCAAAACCGGAACGTAACGATGAAGTTCGCCGTAAACTCTTATATTTTTTGTTACATCACTTTTATAAGCTTTTAGTCCGCAGTTAAAATCGTGAATTTTTATTCCGCTGATTATTCTTGTAACAAAATTAAAAAATCGGGAAGAAAATTTTTTTACAAACGGGTCATATCTTTTCTTTTTCCATCCGGAAACTAAATCGTATCCTTCTTCCATTTTATTTAAGAGATGAGAAAACTCATCCGGATCATCCTGAAGATCTGCGTCCATCGTAATTAATACATCGCCTTTGGCTTCTTTAAAACCCATCTGTAGGGCAGCAGATTTTCCATAATTTTTTCTAAAACTAATATATTTAAATCTGTTATCGTTTTTGCAAATATCTTTAATAATCTGAAGAGATTTATCCGTGCTTCCATCGTCAACAAAAATTACTTCGAAACTTGTATTTATTTGCCTTACTGCCTTTTTTATTTCGATTGTCAAAGGATTAAGTGATTCTTCTTCATTATAAAGAGGAATAATTATAGAAACTTTGTTAAATTTAGATTTCGGCCGGCCCTGACCGGAAGATTTTTTATTATTATAATATCTTCTTCTTCTTGAGTAATAAGGCTTTCGGTATGAACTTTTTTTAGAATTATTGTTTTCCCCGGATTTTCCCTTATCATTAGAATCTTGAGCAGTGTTCACATGATTTTTGTCTTGCCTATTTTTGTCTTCCAAAACATTGTCCATTTTAGTATTTATTTAGTTCAAAATTAAATGAATAATTAGTTAAAAACAATTTATAATTATTTTGATATTTGCATGTTTGCAGATAAAATCTTGAAAATATTTTAATTTTTCTGTAAAAAAATGATTTTTCTCTTCTATATTAATCAATACTTCATTGAAACAATAATTAACATTTTTTGTAAAATAGAAGACAATTGAAATTTCCTTGTAAATCTTTAAATCACAAAGAGATAATTTCAATTTTATGTCATTTTTGTAATCTTGACTTTTTTGTATAGATTCTCTACGTTTGAATAGTCAAAAAAAGAAATTGAGCAATTATTTGCAAGTATTTAGGGAGTATTAATGAGCAATACTGAAGTTAAAACAATTGAAAAAATTGCGTCTGAAGAATATAAGTTCGGATGGACAACGGATATTGAAGCCGATAGTCTTCCGAATGGTTTAAATGAAGATATAATTAGACAATTATCGAAAATTAAGGAAGAACCGGAGTGGATGACCGAATGGAGACTGAAGGCTTACAAGCATTGGTTAAAAATGGAAGAGCCGCATTGGTCAAATGTTCATTATCCTAAAATCGATTATCAAAAAATATCATATTATTCCGCTCCCAAGAAAAAACCGCAATTAAACAGCTTAGATGAAGTTGATCCGGAATTAAGAAAAACTTATGAGAAATTAGGAATTTCTCTTGAAGAACAGAAAATGCTTTCAGGAGTTGCTGTTGATGCTGTTTTCGATAGTGTCTCTGTCGCAACAACTTTTAAAAGCAAATTAGCGGAACTCGGAATTATTTTTTGTTCAATGTCAGAGGCAATAAAAAATCATCCCGATTTAGTAAAGAAATATTTGGGAAGCGTTGTTCCCTATTCCGATAATTTTTATGCAACTTTAAACTCTGCCGTTTTCAGCGACGGATCTTTTGTTTATGTTCCGAAAGGTGTCCGCTGTCCGATGGAGCTTTCAACTTATTTTAGAATAAATGCTGCTAATACAGGCCAGTTCGAAAGAACACTTATTATTGCTGATGAAGGAGCTTATGTAAGTTATCTTGAAGGTTGTACAGCTCCGATGAGAGATGAGAATCAATTACATGCTGCTGTTGTTGAACTTGTTGCTTTGGATAATGCGCAAATAAAATATTCTACTGTTCAAAATTGGTATCCCGGTGATAAAGAAGGCAAAGGCGGGATTTATAATTTTGTAACCAAACGCGGAGCTTGCCGCGGAGTTAATTCCAAAATTTCCTGGACACAAGTTGAAACAGGTTCTGCAATTACATGGAAATATCCAAGCTGTATTCTTCAAGGTGATAATTCAATCGGTGAATTTTATTCTGTTGCCGTAACAAATAATTATCAGCAGGCAGATACCGGAACAAAAATGATTCATCTTGGAAAGAATACAAAAAGTACAATTATTTCTAAAGGAATTTCTGCAGGTAAAAGCAATAACAGTTATAGAGGTTTAGTTAGAGATTAACAAAAAAGCAGAAAATGCAAGAAATTTTTCACAATGCGATTCTTTATTAATTGGCGATAAATGCGGTGCGCATACATTTCCTTATCTGGAAATAAATAATCCGTCCGCTCAAATTGAGCACGAAGCAACAACTTCTAAAATCGGCGAAGATCAAATCTTTTATCTCAACCAAAGAGGTGTTTCTACCGAAGACGCAATTGGATTAATTGTAAACGGATATTGTAAAGAAGTATTTAAAGAGCTTCCGATGGAGTTTGCAGTTGAAGCTACAAAGTTATTGAGTATAAGTCTTGAAGGAAGTGTTGGTTGATTTATCTTTTTTCTAAAATAAAAATTAAAATGAAATTGAAGGAAAAACTAAATGCTGGAAATTAAAAATCTGCATGCAAACATTGAAGGAAAAGAAATCCTTAAAGGGAATCAATCTTAAAATAAACAAAGGAGAGATTCATGCTATTATGGGACCTAACGGTTCAGGTAAAAGTACTCTCGCCCAGGTTCTTGCTGGAAGAGAAGAATACGAAGTTACCGAAGGCTCTGTAATTTATGAAGGTAAAAATCTTCTTGAGCTTTCACCTGAAGACAGAGCAAGGGAAGGTTTGTTTTTAGCTTTTCAATATCCTGTTGAAATTCCCGGAGTAAGCAATACTAATCTTTTAAAAACTGCTTTTAAATGAAATTAGAAAATACAAAGGAATGGAAGAACTCGATACAATTGAGTTTTTAAATCTGATAAAATCAAAAATGAAATTGGTTGAATTGGACCAATCTTTAATAAGCAGAGCTGTTAACGAAGGATTTTCAGGCGGCGAGAAAAAACGAAACGAAATATTTCAAATGGCTGTGCTTGAACCAAAGTTAGCAATTTTAGATGAAACAGATTCGGGACTTGATATCGATGCTTTAAGAATTGTTGCTAACGGTGTTACCAAATTAAAATCGAAAGAAAATGCTACAATAGTTGTTACTCACTATCAAAGATTATTGAATTACATAATACCCGATTTTGTGCATGTGCTTTATAAAGGAAAAATTATTAAAACCGGTGATAAAAAATTAGCGATGGAACTTGAAGATAAAGGTTACGATTGGATTAAAGAAAATGCCGACGAATTGGTTGAAAATTAATTTCAATTTTAATTAGAAATTTATCCGGAGTATTCATAAAAAATGAATGAAGTAATGGAAATAAAAGACTGGTATTTATCAAAATTTAAAGAGTTTGAAAATAATTTAAATGGAGATAGTTCAGCTCCTATTCATAATATAAGAAAAGATGCAATTGAAAAATTTTCCAAACTGGATTTTCCAAATATTAAAAATGAAGAATGGAAATACACAAACATTGCGCCTTTATTAAAATATAATTTCAAACCTACAGATAAAAAAATATCTCTGAAGCAAAATGAAATAGAAAAATTTCAGTTTGATAAACTTGAACATAATCTGCTTGTGTTTGTAAACGGTTTTTATTCCGAAGAGTTGTCAAATATTAAAGATATTCCAAAAGGTGTAATTCTAGGAAGCATCGATCAGGCAATTAAAGACAAAAACGATCTTGTTGAAAAACATTTTGGCAAATACGCGACTTATTCGGATCATATCTTTACAGCTTTAAGCACAGCTTATACAAAAGACGGCGCATTTATTTATATACCGGAAGGAAAAATTTTAAAGGATGCGATTCATGTACTTTTTATTACTGCCACTAAAGAAGATAAAATTTTGATTCAGCCGAGAAATCTTTTTATTGCAGGTAAAAATTCGCAGGCAACAATTTTAGAACATTATGTTTCTCTTGATGACGGAATTTATTTTACAAATGCCGTTACTGAAGTTGTAGTTGAGGAAAATGCTTTTCTTGATCATTTAAAACTTCAGGAAGAAAGTCTTTCTTCTTTTCATATTGCTAGAATGGAAGTTGATCAGGAGAAAAACAGCAATTTCACTTCAAACATGTTTTCAACAGGCGGAGAAATTTCCCGGAATGATTTTAATTCCGTCTTTAATGATGAAGGCAGCGAATGCATGCTGAACGGATTATTCTTGACAGACGGAAATCAGCTTTTCGATGTACATACATTAATCGATCATGCAAAACCGCATTGCAACAGCCACGAACATTACAAAGGAATTTTGGACGGAAAATCGCGCGGAGTTTTTAACGGTAAAGTAATTGTTCGTCCGAATGCACAAAAGACAAATGCATTCCAGGAAAATAATAATATAATTTTATCGGATGATGCTTTAATAAATACTAAACCTCAGTTGGAAATATTTGCGGATGATGTTAAATGTTCACACGGAGCAACAATAGGTCAGCTCGATGCAGATTCTATGTTTTACCTTAAAGTCAAGAGGATTAGGTGAAGAAACGGCTAAAGCAATTTTACTTCATGCATTTGCAAGCGATGTAGTAAAATCTATAAAAGTTCATCCGATTAAAGATTATATAGAAGAAATATTATCTAAAAAATTTAACAATTAATACGGCAGCGGAAATGAATATAAAATCTGAAAATACCAGCGCTGTAAAAACAAAAACTTTTGATGTTCAAAAAATCAGAGCAGACTTCCCTATTCTGAATCAAAAGATTCACGGAAAGCCGCTTTGCTATTTTGATAATGCAGCAACTACGCAGAAACCAAAAGTTGTTATCGAATCTTTAAATGAATATTACACATCGATGAATTCGAATATTCACCGCGGTGTTCATCATTTAAGCGAAGTTGCTACCAAAGCTTTTGAAGATGCAAGAATTAAAATTAAAAACTTTATAAATGCTTCCAGCGAAAAAGAAATTATTTTTACCAGAGGAACAACCGAATCAATTAATTTAGTTTCAAATTCATTCGGAAGATCAAATTTAAAAGAAGGCGACGAAATTATAATTTCCGGAATGGAACATCATTCCAATATAGTTCCTTGGCAGTTGATTTGTCAGGAGAAAAAAGCAAAATTAAAAGTAATTCCGATTGATGATAACGGTGATTTAATTTTAGATAATCTTGAAAATTTAATAACCGAAAAGACAAAACTTATTTCAATCGTTTATGTTTCCAATTCATTAGGAACCATAAATCCTGTTAATAAAATAATAGATACTGCACATAAATATAATATTCCTGTTTTGCTTGATGCCGCTCAAACT
This sequence comes from uncultured Ignavibacteria bacterium, assembly GCA_963713505.1. GTDB lineage: Bacteria > Bacteroidota > Ignavibacteria > Ignavibacteriales > Ignavibacteriaceae > CAVQMC01. The sequence goes on from CAVQMC010000013.1 coordinate 100,201, forward strand.
GTAAGTCATTTAAAAGTTGATGTTCAAAAACTTGACTGCGATTTTCTTGCTTTTTCCGGACATAAAATTTACGGTCCGACAGGAATTGGAGTTTTATACGGAAAAGAGAATCTGCTTGACAAAATGCCTCCTTTTATGGGAGGCGGAGATATGATCTCCAAAGTTACATTTGAAAAAACATCTTATAATGATTTGCCTTATAAATTCGAGGCCGGAACTTCCAACATTGCAGATGCAATTGGTCTGGGAACTGCAATTGATTATATATACCGGAATTGGTTTTGACAATATCAAAGCATACGAATCGGAACTATTATCTTATGCTACAGATGAATTAATCAAAATTCCAAAGCTTAAAATTATCGGACAGGCAAAAGAGAAAAGCGCTGTTATTTCATTTGTTCTGGAAGATGTTCATCCGCATGATGTAGGAACATTTTTGGATTTTGAAGGTATTGCAATCAGAACCGGACATCATTGTACACAGCCTGTTATGGATCGATATAATATTCCGGCAACATCACGAGCTTCCTTTGCAATTTATAATACAAAAGAAGAAATCAATACTTTAGTTAATGCTGTTAAAAAAGTAATAGAGGTTTTTAGCTGATGGATAATGAATTAAGAGAACTCTATCAACAAGTTATTTTGGATCATAATAAAAGTCCTAGGAATTTTAGAATAATTGAAAATGCAAATCATTTCGCCGAAGGTTACAATCCTTTATGCGGAGACAGAATAAACATTTATTTAGATGTGGAAGACGGAATAATAAAAGATATTTCTTTTCAAGGTTCAGGTTGTGCAATAAGTAAAGCTTCAGCTTCTTTAATGAGTTCAATATTAAAAGGAAAAAAACTTGATGAAGCCAAAAAGATTTTTGAAGAGTTTCATGATCTTGTAACCGGAAAGTCGGAAGAAAATGCTGATTTTGAAAAGATTGGAAAGTTGGCTGTGTTTGCCGGAGTTAGAGAATTTCCGGCCAGAGTTAAATGTGCAAGCTTAGCCTGGCATACAATGATGACGGCTTTAAATAACGAAGAAAAAATTGTAATAACTGAAAACTAATATTTTACAATTATGAGCGAATTAAAAAAACAAGAATTAGAAGAAAAAATTATTCAAGTATTAAAAACTTGCTACGATCCGGAAATTCCTGTGGATATTTTTGAGCTTGGTTTGATTTATCAAATAGAAATAGATGATAATGCGAATGTATTGATTAAAATGACGCTTACTTCCCCGGCTTGTCCTGTTGCAGGTTCTTTACCTCCGGAAGTTGAATCAAAAATAAGATCTTTGCCGGAAGTAAATGATGCAAAAATTGAAATTGTCTGGAGCCCGCCTTGGGATAAAGAAATGATGTCCGATGTAGCTAAAGTAGAACTTGGATTTATGTAATTGAGACTTTTCTTTCTCGTGTTTAATTAAAATAAAATAGGAGTGCAAAAATGTTTAACATTATTTCCCGACCACCAATATATGATCAGGAAGCGGTTCAGCCGATGAGAGATGAATTAGTTGCTGTTGGTTTTACAGAACTGATGACTCCAAAAGATGCTGAAGAAGCTATAAAAACAAATGATGATAAAACAACTTTGGTTATGATTAATTCTGTTTGCGGATGTGCAGCCGGAAGTGCAAGACCTGGTTTATCCTTAGCTTTACAGCATAATGTTATTCCTGATAAACTTTATACTGTTTTTGCCGGACAGGAAAGAGATGCAGTTGATAAAGTAAGAGAATTAATCGGAAATTATCCTCCTTCTTCTCCGAGTGTTGCATTATTTAAGAACGGAAAACTAATTCATTTTATGCAGAGATATGAAATTGAGGGTAATAGCCCCGAAACAATTGCAAGCGAATTAAAAGATGTTTTTGAAGAACATTGCTCGAATGAAGGACCGTCAATTAGTCCTGAAAATTTTGCAAAAGTTATGTATGCAAAATCTTGCGGTTCAAAAATTCCGTTATTCAAAGGTGAATAATTTTATAAACGCCGGTGCTTTTTTAAGCACCGGTTTAATTAAGGCTGAATGAAATATGAAATTTAGTACACAGGAAGAATATGGACTTAGGTGTTTGTTAAGAATTGGAAAGTCTGAAGACGGATTAACGATCCCTGAAATAAGCGAATTGGAAGGATTATCAACTGCAAATGTTGGTAAAATTTTAAGAGTACTTAGATTAGGCGGATTTATAGAAAGCACACGCGGACAATCAGGCGGATATAAATTATCCAGGCCAGCAAATCAAATTATAATAGGTAATGTTTTGGCGGCGTTAGGCGGAAGACTTTTTGAAAAAGGATTTTGTGATCTTCATGCAGGAACAGAATCAATTTGCACGAATTCAATTGACTGCTCTGTTCGATCTCTTTGGGGAATAATTCAATCTTTACTTGACAATGTTCTCAGTAAAACTACTCTTCAAGATCTTTTAGGCAAAGAACATGAAGCGAATGAAATCGTCACTTCTATTGCTGAAGAGATAGATCCAAATATCGTTAAAAATTAATCCCAATTTTATTCAACTCTTATTATTGGATAATATTTTTTTTCTTTAAGTAATCCTTTAAATTCTTGGTATACAACAAAACCTATCATAGACTGAGGTTCAAATGCTTGAACAATCATATTTCCGAAAATCTGGTTAATTGGAACATATATAAAATGATTTAAAATATTTCCGCTATAATCTTCAACTTTCACTTTTGGATCCGGGACCATCAACTCTTCTAACTCGGTTGAATCAATTTTATTTATAAAATAACTTTTAATCCTATCGTCTTTATCTGCTTTGTAATTAGAAAAATCAATTCCGTGATTTGTTAAAAAATTAATTACATTTTTTAATGTGTCCGGAACTAAATATCCTTTAGGCTTATTAACAGATAAGATTATTTCATTATCAGGATGAAAATTATCAACTGATATTACAGTATCTTTGCCGCTATATAAGGAAAGCAATCTCATGTTCAGTGATTTTTTTCCTTTAATATGTTCCATTCTAATTGCAACCAAACTTGTATCATTCGGATTTATTAGATTGTATCTGTTTTGTTCTACTAACTTTTTAATTTCGTTTTTATGTTCAAAAGAATAATAAAGCAAAGCCTCCATTGCAGTTTTTTGGCCCTCTGCTCTGTGTTTAATGTTGTCGGAATAAGCATCTTTTCCATTTAATCCTTCAACTATAAATGAAAATGAATTTAAAATTCCAAAGCTTTGTCTTCCATCATTTATATCATAAGTACTTCTTCTTAACCGTTCAATATTGGGTGGACCGCCAAGGATATAATTATTAAAACTAAAACCATTTTCATTTAAATACTTTTCTGCATAAGGAAGAAAAAAATCATTTTCATAATTAAATATTTCCTTAGAAACATTTGGATTAGTAACTGTTCCGAATTGTTCGTCATAATTTTTTATGTATCCAAATTTTTTCCAACTACTTGTATACGGATAATATTCATGAACATCCAAAGTAACTTCAGGTAAAAATTCCTTGAATAATTTATGAAGTCCAATAGTTTCTGGCTGGGTTAATATCAAATGATTTCTATTCAGATCTTGTTTGTTCCCGTTTCTTCTTTGATTAACTTCGGAACCGTCCGGATTCATTTGCGGAACAATGATTAAATCAATTTTATCCAGCAGATGATTTAGTTTTCCGTTTACAAAATTTTTAGCTACAAGTAGGGCTCCTTCTTTGCCAGATTGTTCATTCCCATGCTGCTGAGCAAAAATTAATACTTTAATTTTTGAAGTATCTGAGTTAAATATAGAATTAGAAATTAATAAAGCGGGGATTTCTCTTCCCTCTGCACTTTTCGCTATATATTTCAATGTTATGTTTTTATCAAGTTCAGATATTTCTTTTAAATAAGAAATTAACTCTTTATATGAAGTCAACTTTTTATAATCATTTTTTTCTAATGGAGTTTCAATAGTTTGAGGATAAATTACCAGACTTATAAACAGTAAAAAAGAGCATATTAAAATTTTCATTTAAATTAATCCGAATTTATTAGTTAAATTTTATTTCAATACTAACATTGATTTTGTTTGAACAATATCATCATACTTTAATTGATAAAAATAAACCCCGCTTGCCAAATTTTGAGCATTAAAATTTACTTTATAAAAGCCTTTATTTAAATCTTCATTTATTAAGGTATTTATTTCTTTACCCAAAATGTTATAAACTTTTAATGATACGAATCCTGGTAATGGTATTTCAAAACTAATTGTTGTAACAGGGTTAAACGGATTGGGATAATTATTAAATAAGAAAAAACTTTTGTGACTTATTTTTTTTGATGAAATGTCGGAAGTGAAATTAAATTTTTTTGTAATTAATGAATATTCAATTCCATTTTTAGAACTTAATGAATACCTTAAATTATTCATTGCAACAACCTGTCTGTAACCGCTGCCAGAATTGGAAGTATAAGTGGAAGAATCTACAAAAGTTGTGTTTGATGCATCTACTAATATTGACGGGATTGTTCCATTTAATTTTATAGACTTAGATAAGTAATTAATAAAGATACGATTTGTTCTATCTGTAAAAATGCCAAGACAATTTCTGTTTCTCATTAAACCATAAAGGAGCGCACAAGTTCTATTTTCATAATAAGACGAATTTTGCAGAAGTAATGGTTGAAATATTAGCTCTCCAAAAATATTAAAACCAATATTATTGGTCAGTTCGCCATAATAAGCTGCATAAGGTTCTTCATCCGTGTTATATATATAATTTTGCCCTGTTAATTTTCCTGAATTACCAAAGAAGAAACATGGAGTGTGATTTATTATTTTTCCAAGAAATGCTGATCCGCAAACTTTAGAAGTATCATTTAATTGAGCTAAAATGTTTAATGAATCGCCAAGAATTAAAAAACAGGTTGCATTAATTATTAATTCCTTAACTTCATTTGATTCCAAACTGCTTTGATCAATAAAAGCAGAATTATAATTGTATCCGTTTGCGGATAAATAATTTGTAACCAAATTTGTTTGATTTAAATATCCTTGGTTTGATAAAACTAGAATGGATTGTGAATTTTCAAAATTCAAAAACTCAGTAAGATTATATGATATTTGTTGTTCAATTTGATTAGAACCGGTGAGCCACAAATTTGTTTTAGGATAATTATAACTTCTAGAAGTGTCGACAGTTTTTGCAGAAGGCGGAACATAAAATATAGATTTAGTGTTAAGATCGAATTTCCAATCTTTAGTTAATTGATCACATTTTAAATTCTCAATTAAATAGTTATTATTGTTTTGGTTGTTGAATATTGTTTCATCATCTTTTTGAAATATACTTACTGCTCCGCTTCCCATCACTTCCCCAATCCCGTTTTCATCGATGCAAAATGCAGTTCTGTCATCTATTCCAATTCCTATGAAATCAGAATTACTTTGATAATGATAATTAAACATCATAGGAATAAGTCTGGCAAATCTTCCTCTTTCGATAAAATGTGTATCAAAAAGTACATTAGGAACGAGATTTAAGAAATCATTATCAAGTTGAACGAATGTAGTAAAGGGATTTATCAAGTAAGTACTTAAATCTCCAGAACCATTCTGGGCCGTAAACACAACTTCGCTTAGTACCATAGCGCCTGCACTTGTACCAGCAATAACGCCTCCATGTTCGTATACATATCTGATTGCGTCTTCAGTTTTAGTATTCTTCCATGTATTTACATAATTCCATTGATCCCCGCCTTTAATAAAAATTGCATCTGATGTTATAAGTTCATTAAAGATTTCCTGAGAGTTTGCAATATCAAAAGAATTTATTTTTTTGTTTACGGCTTGAGAGGCCCCCAATGATAAAAAATAATTCGGTATCCAATCAGATTCATCATAATAAGAAAGAATTAATATTTTCCCACTGTCGGATTTTTGAACTATCCATGAGTACGGAGCATCGCTCCAATCATTATAATTCTCTCCACCTCCACCAACGGCACATATATATCCTTGTGCACTTATTAAGTTCGAAATTAGAAATAATATGCAGGAAACATATTTAATCATTAAAACGTGATACCAACCGAAATTCTGTTTAGACTTGGCAATATATCATAAACTGAATATGCATAATCAAATTTAAAAGCAGGTATCTTTAAAAGGTAAATCTAATCCAGCGCCGAAAGAAAATTTCTGATCATCATAATTATATTTATAACCACCTCTTAAAAATAATCTGTCAAAGAAAGCAATTTCAGTTCCCACATTTATTCTTTCATCATTATCATTAGGATGAATTGCATCCAGGCCGCCTCTTATTTTAACAAAATCAGCTTGATAAATATCAATTCCAATTCCTACTTGAAAATTAAGCGGGAGCGGATAACCTTCTGTTTGCAATTGTGCAGGTGTCAATCTGCTTAATGGATAATTACTGTTTTTATCATAAACAATATTTAAATCAGGACCACCGAATTGAAGATCTCCTCCAAAATTAGTCATGCTCATTGCAATTGTTAAATTCTGAAAATCTAATCTGTATTGTGTGCCAATGTCAAAAGCCAGTCCGTCTGCTGTTTCATTCCAAATTCTTTGATAAACATATTTAGCGGTTATGCCTACACTAAATCTGTCAGTTAAATATTTGGCATAAGAAACTCCAATTGCCATATCTTGAGCATCGAAGAATCTTCCTGTTCCATTTGGTTCTTGTTCAGTTGTAATTTCCATTTTGCCTGTACTTAAAATAATCATGCTAGCAGCCAATACCCCGGCATCTCCGGTATTATAAGCAACGGAAGCAGCATTTAGATTAAACAGACTAAATAAATTTAAATATGAAAATTGTGCATCTACGTTATTTACTTTTACCAGCCCGGCAGGGTTCCAAAATACAGAAGATGCATCCCCGGTTAATCCTATTATTGCATTTCCCATTCCGGTAGATTTGGCATCAACTGGTATTTGCAAAAATTGAGCGCCGGATGTTCCTAGATTAGGATTTTGAGCAAAAATTGCAAAATTGGCGATCAGTAAAAAAACAATAGTAAAATATTTTTTCATTTTAAACTCCAAAATTTCATCAGATACAGTTAACCGTATATTGGCTTCCGATCAAACAAGACATTATTTAATAATCGCAAATCTTTCTATGTATTTTGAATTATCAGATTCGACTACATAGATATAAATACCGGGTGCTAATTCTCTTCCGCCTTCCGTTCTTAAATCCCAAGTTTCAGTTCCTCCTTGAGAATTATGATATAAAGTTTTAATTAAGTCAGCATCCACAGTAAAAATATAAATTGTACATTGCGATGGAAGATTAATAAATTTAATTTGTCTTAAAGGTTCTCTTCTTAATTCTCCAAATTCCCTTTCATACAAAGATGAAACTATATAAGGATTAGGAACTACTTTTATTTTATTCATGTTTTGTGATACTATATTCTGGTTAAAAGAAGCTCCTTTTACTATAAACTGATATTGATCCTGAATTCCCGGCATAACAGGTTTTAATGTTTCTACAGAAAATATATTTCCTGATGCAGGAGGATTATCCGATTTAAATTCAACTTTTCCTGTTATTCCTTCAAATTCAAAAGTATCCATGCTATATAATGAATCAACGGTAAGAATAATTTCTGAAGCAGAATTCTTTACAGTTAAATTTATAAATCCTTTTTCATTTGAATCAGTTACATTTCCAGTTGTTGAGATTAAATAATTATCGGACTTAACTGAGTCTTCGTCAAAAACGGAAAATGAAATATTAATATTGTCATTTCCTCCAACTCTAGAAACATTTTGAATAATATCAGAGGGCTGAAGTTTGAATAAAATTCCGTCGGAAGTAGATTGTGATTGATTAAGCGAAATCGGTCTAGAAGTAATTACGGAATCCAAATTATTCCTTACAACATAGGCAGAAAAACTAATCGTAACTAAGTCCCCTTGTTCAGGCTTTTTTTCAGGAGGCGCACTTGGATCATCTGATAATACTATTGTTAAACCATCATCAGGAATTTGAACACTTCTTCCACCGTCTGGATAACCTATTCCGCTCCTGCCGATAGTTTCTCCTGTTGTTAAATTAAGAAGATCAAAAGAAGTAGAATTTAAGAATTTAATACCGTATTTATAAGGTTTTGTTAAAGTTGAATCATCAACATTAATGGTTACAAGTGTTTCCAAATCTCCATTTTCTTTTTTAGATGTATAATCAAATCCTATTCTATATTGATTCCCGTTTAATGATTCCTCATCCATCGGCTCAACATTTAGTTTGAAATTTGATACACCAGTGCCAATATGCTGAATATTTTCGGCAGAAACAGGAGTTCTCCCAATCGCAGACGATCTTGGAGTAATTGAAACAGTGTTTTCCGCTTCAAGATTATTACCAATTGGACTTTCGAGACTTTCAATTTGTTCATCACCTCTATCGTATGATGTTAAAGAATACCAATATTCAAATCCATTTAGAATTGTTGTATCTGTATAACTATATTGAAGACCTGTATTGCTGCCGATTGAATTTATTAAATCAAAATCTGCTATCTTGGTCCAAGATTTTCCTAAATCATTACTTTTGTATAATCTATAACCTTCAAAATCATAATTGCCAGAGAATTTATCTATGCTGCTTTCTGCAGCGTCATTCCAATATAGAACAGCTTTTGAATCATCTGCGGATCCGCTTAGAGTAGGCCTTAAAGGTGGTTCAGGTAATACAAAATTTGCATTGACAGTATTATGTGCTTGATCTGTATAGTTTAACAGCTCATCCAAAGTTTCTCCCGCAACAATAGCAGTTACAAATGTTAAAGTATCACCGGGATTTAATTGATATGGACCAGAAGAAGCATTCGCCAAAATGTCTAAACCCGAAGCTGGAATTGTCGATGGATCATCGAAATGAATATTGGGATTAGAACCCAAATGAAAGTACCTGCTTCCTAACGAGGAATTATATAAACTTTCAGAACTAGACATGATTCCGTATTGCACTGAATCGATATCAAGATCGTCATCATATAAATTGTAATGCATATCTGTAAGTCCGAGTTCGACTCCGTTAACTTTTGGAGTTTCAAGATATACTATACCAAAGTAACCGGTTTTACCTCCGGGCCATTCGTCGGATATTCCGTCATCATAAAAATAAATTAAACCTCTGCCCTGATCGAAACCAATTCTGTCATCAGCATATTCCGGACTTCCGCCGCTTACGTTACCGACATCTATATCTGCGTAATAGTCAAAATATAAATCAGATAAATTTTTCGTTCCTATGTTTATAACATCAAATTTGAAGAATATAATATTTTTAGCAAAATTAACTCCGAATGCATACCCAGTTTGAACAATTTCAATTCCCAGTTTAGAAACGGAATTATTACTGTCACTATAAACGCAGTAACTATCTTGATTTGATACTATTATCGGATTACCTTGTGCATCTTTGACTGGCCAGCCCAGGTTTGGATCCCAGGTATTAGGATTATCACTAAAAGCAATCTGTGCAGAATCAGTATTATGATAACCGCCAACAGCTTCCCATTCTTCATCGTCGGTATATCTACCTTGAACTACATTACCAGGAATTCCCACCATCGGATTTATTCTATAAATATAATTTTTGGTACTGTTAATGGGAAATTCACCTGAAGGTCCTTGAGTTATTCTTCTAGGATAAAGTTTTCCTCTGTTTTCGAAAAATAAACCTATATTACTTGCATTATGTGTACCGCCGGCTCTGTCATTTATTCCAAATATCTTATCTAAAGGAACTATCCCGAGATCTTTATTTTTTTCTTTAATACCATTCTGTGCAAAAATAGAATAGCTGACGAAACAGATTGTTATAATTAAAAATATTTTCTTCATTTTATAATTCCATTAATTTCTTAACTGCATAAATTTTAGAATTTAACTTCCGCGCCCAGCCTGATAGATCTAGGAGATCCGTAGTTAGAAGGATCTCTCATATATTCAATAGAATGATTACCTTCAAATGTAAAGTCCGGGTCTCCCGTATCGGTATAGACATATCTAATATTCCTATGATCGGTAAGATTTAGAATTTCCGCAAAAATTCTGAAGTTATACAATCCGGTTATGTTTATTTCTTTACCAATCATCAAGTCAATAGAATACGTACCTGGCATTCGAAGTGAATTTCTTTCCACAAAACCAACATCTCGTCCCGATGGAGTATATGGATAACCGGAGGCCGCTCTAATTATTATACTGAAATCCATATTTTGAAAGACTTTACTTCCAAAGTCTTCCGAGTTATCATTTTTAGGGATTGTAAATGTTCCGGTTGCATTAAATACATGAGTTTTGTCAAAATTTAAATAATACAATTGGGTGGACTCAGCTGTGCCGGGGTATTGCTCTGTTTCAGATGAAGCACTTCCCTTGGCCACAGAATAAGTATAGGTCAGTCCGCCGGAAAAATACTCATCAGGGCGAACATCTAAATTTATTTCAAATCCCTTAATGTTTGCGTAATCTTCATTTACATATTCTGTATAGCCTACATATCGACCATCGACATAAGGGAAATAATAATGTGTTCCAATTAATCCAGTAACATCTTTATAATATGCTGTAACATCCAGGACTATTCTTTCACTAAACTGATGTGTAATCCCAACTTCATATGCAATTGTTCTTTGTGCATCAAGACTGGCCTGACCAAATAATGGCTCTCTAACTCTTAAATCATATTGTTTGTTTTCAAAAAGATATTGAAACTCTGGGTTTTGAAAAAAATGTCCATAAGCAAAATGTATTTTCGTCATGTCGGAGATAGGATGAGCAATTCCAACTCTAGGTGAGAGCTGTGTTCTGGGTTTTACGGTTACAATTGAATTTGGATCTAAGGGGTTACTTCTAAAAGATACATTTGCATTCATATAATCATATCTTAATCCGAGATTTATAACTAAATATGAAAGTTCAATTTTATCCTGCACATAACCGGCTGCCTCAAAGGGTTTTGTTCTATAATTATTTATATAAGGATAATCTCTTTTGGGATCATAAATATTAAAATATCTCAGCCAATGTTTTTTATAAGATAATCCAAATTTTATTTCATTTATATCATCAATTTGCCAAACAGCATCTAATTTAGCATCAGTTGTAACGGTTCTGCTGTCTGTTAAGTTTAACGGAGTTGCATTACTATAAAATTCAAAACCGGTTCCTATTGGCAAATATTTATACTGAGAGGAAGTCATATATTGTGAAGTATCTTTATCTAAACCTGAATAGTATCCCTGATTGAAATATGAAACTCTTAAATCATAAAATAGATTATTTAAAACTGTGTGGGTTATGGTTAAAGAACTTTGCCAGCTGTCAATTCTGTTTCTTAAATATTGGTCAGAAATATATTTATATGAATGACTATAATTCTGATTGCTCCCTTTACTTCCTCTATTTGATATAGAAATTTTGAACGTGGGAATAAAAGTTGTAGTAATCTTTGTAAAAAATATCTGAGATTTATCATAACCAAACGGCAGATAACTTCCTTCCTTATCTAGCTCTCCTGAAATAAAATATTTGATATTATTTGAAAATAGTGGGCCTCCAAGACTTCCATTAATTCTTGTTTGATGCAGATCGGAATATCTTTTTAAGCCGAATTCACTCGTACGGTATTGTATTCTACCGCTGATATTATCCGGACCATCTCTTGTAACAATATTAACAACTCCGCTTAAAGCATTTCCATATTCGGCATTAAAAGTCCCGCTTAAAAGACTCATTTCTTGAATAGCATCGTTATTAATTTGAGTAGCCAATCCACCAAGTAATGGATCTTGCACAATCATTCCATCAACCATATAAGCTACTTCGTTAGATCTCCCACCTCTAATATGAATATTGGAACCGCTTCCAACAACACCGGCTTGAAGAGATAACAAGTCAGTAAAAGTTGCAACTGGCAACGCATCAATCTTTTCTCTAGAAATAATTGAAATTGAACTGGTGACATCTTTTTGAATAAGAGGATTTTTGGCCGTAACAACTACTTCGTCAACCTGAATTGATTTAGTTTTTAAGCTTGTAGAAAGTTCTGTTGTTTGATCTACAATAATTTTTACATCTTGAACAATTTTTGTTTCGTAACCAAGGTAACTAATTTTAACAGAATAATTTCCCGGAGGTATATTCAAAATAATATATTTTCCTTCTTCATCAGTTGCAGCACCTAATCCGGTTCCTTCTATTAAAATGTTGGCACCAATTAAAGGCTCATCAGTTCCAGATTCACTTATTTTGCCGGATAATTTGCCTGTAACTCCTGCAAATAATAAATAAGGAATAAATAAAGTTAAAAGTAAAATTTTTTTCATATTGATCTCCGAAGTATTTTAATTCAATTTCATCAATCATCTCTAAAAACTTATAATATCATATTCTGATTTTTCATAATTTCACCGGTTTCTTCTAATATTTTTTTTGCATTTTTTTCATTTTTTATTGCGCACGAAGTTGCTATAGCATTAATTAATACTGATATAGCAGCAAAAGAATTCGTAAAAAGCATATTCTCACTTTTAACGATAAGATTAACAACTGAATAAAAAGTAATTGGTGAGGCTTCTTTATTTGTAATAGAAATTATTTTGATACCTCTATCCGCAGCAAATTTTGCAGCTTCAATTGTTTCTTTTGAATAAGGCGGAAAAGAAAAAGTAATTAAAATATCTTTTTTATTTAAAAATAAAAGTTGTTCGTGAAAAGTGGTATAATTATGCTTAAATACAGATGAATCAATTGCAACTTGTGTTAATTGATATGATAATATTTCTGCTAATAAATAAGATATACCTAAACCGGAAGTATAAACTCTAGAAGAGTTTAAAATCATCGATACAGCATTATTAAAATCGCTGCGTTCAATAAAGTTCAGAGTTTCATTTATATTTTTAATGTCTAGATTTGCAACAGAAGTTAAAATATCCTTTTCAATTTTCTTTTTTTCAAATAGTGGGAAAATGGCATTGTTACTTAATTGACTTTGTAAAGAATCAGCTATTGAATCGCGCAGTTCGCTAAAACCGGAAAATCCGATTCTTTGTGCAAACCTTACAATGGAAGCAACACTTGCAGTTGTATCTTTGGAAACTTCTTGTACATTGAGAAAAGGAATCTTATCAAAATTGTCTATAAAATAATCCGCAATTTTTTTTTGATTTTTTGGCAGTTGTTTATAATTATTTTGAATTTTTTCTTTTACTACTTTATATCTGGCCATTTTATATTTTATTTATTTTAAAATTATGCCCGTCTACAAGACGGGCAATTAATTATAAAATCTATTTTATTAAAATCATTTTTTTCGTTGATGTGAAATTACCTGCATTTATAGTGTAGAAATAAATTCCACTTGAGAATTTATTTGCATTTAATTCTACATTATATTTACCGGGATTTAATTGAGAATTAACTATAGTAGTAACTTCTTCACCAAGTAAATTGTATACCTTCAAAGTAACCAGTTCTTGTTTGGGAATTGAAAATGAGATCCTTGTACTCGGGTTAAATGGATTTGGATAATTTTGGGATAAGCTGTAATTGAGAGGAACACTTAGATTTTCATTTCTTACATCGGTTATTGTCTGATATTTTGAAATAGCATCAGACATACTTCCCATCATTGCAGATTCGCTATCTCCGTAAGCTACGGCAAAATATAAAACCGTTGAATCGCCAGGAGAAAGGTTAATTGTAGGTGTACCCATAATAATTACAGATCCATTCCCGTCTGTGACTAAATTTGAATCTACTATTCCACTGGTGAGTTTTTCATAATAAGTTGTATCATTATCGTAACCGTCAAACCACAAAAAATAGTTAATTTGTGCTGCTTCCGGATTTAAAAACTTAAACCCAATATATCCTGATTTATATGCTTTAACCAATTTTTCAGTTTGATCATAAATAACCGTTTCATATCCATATTCCCCATCAATTTGCGGAATAACATCATAGCCCAGAATAAAGTCTTGATCGGCAGTCTCATCACTAATAAGAGTATATTTAATCAAAACATATTCACCATTATTCCATCCATAAAAGTTTTCTCTTACAATAACATTTGGAGGTAATCCGGAGTACAAATTGTTATAAGAACCTGTAATTTCATAATCGCTTAATTCAGGAGATGATACCAATGTTGTTGGTGACTCAACATCTGCGTCTTCATAATAATCAAAAACTTGATTAGGATTCCCTGCAACCAAGGCTGTTAGGCGGTCTATTTGTCTTATTGTATCTGTATCGGTTGTTTTAAGCAATCTTAAAGCGCCGTAATCATCGATCCTAATCTGCATTGAACCGGTATAAAAATTTTCTTGAGCAAATACACTCAAATTCATCAATGTAAAAAACACGATGCACAACGAGGGTAAAAGTATAATTCGCTTCATTATACCACCTTTCATTTTTAATTAAACAATAATGTTTATTTATCTGTCACAAAAAACATTTAATTCCATCCAATAAAAAAAGGAGGAACTAATAATATTAAACCAATTACGAGGAAAATTAATTCCAAAGGCAAAATCCATCTTGCCCATTTTTCCCATGGAATATCAGCAAGAGTAAGAACACCCATTGTAACTGCAGAAGTTGGAATAATCATATTACTGAAACCATCTCCGAATTGAAAAGCTAGGACGGCAATTTGTCTAGAGATTCCAACCAAATCTGAAAGCGGCGCCATTATTGGCATAGTAAGAACCGCTTGTCCGCTTCCCGAAGGAACAAAAAAGTTTATCATTGTTTGAACTATAAACATTGATTGGGCTGAAATAATTGGATGTAAAGCAGAAATAGGTGAAGATAAAGCATATAAAATTGTATCTATAATTTCTCCATTTTTTGCAAGGATTAAAATTCCTCTAGCCAGCGCAATAATTAATGCGGTTGCAATAAGATCTTTTGCACCTTCAATAAACGAATCGGTAATTTCTTTTAATGTTAATCTTCCTGCTAATCCAACGATGATTCCTGTAATTAAAAATACAGCAGATATTTCTTCTATATACCAATGAAATTTTAATACACCAAAAATTAAAACCGAAATGCCGGCTAAAAATGAGA
>CAVQMC010000014.1:0-19990 GCA_963713505.1 uncultured Ignavibacteria bacterium
AAAACCACCAGATTGCAGCTGATATGATCAGTAAAATTACAGCTATACTAACAAGGAAGACCCGGCTGCCAGTTAAACCCGAGAAATTAATTTTGTCGGAGAATCTTTTCTCTGTATTATCACTACTCACAGGATCATTTATTGCTTTTTGAGCCGAACTTCGCAAAACCGGGCCTGTTTTTTTCTTTGCCCGTTTTAATTCTATAACGGCGTCGCCCATGGTCTGGTACCTGTCATCCGGGTACTTTTCAAGGCATCGCTGAATCAGGTTGATTACGATAGGGGAAAGATCGGGTACAAATTTATTTAAATCTTTAGGCTCTTCATTTAAAATAGAATACATTAAAGCAGCTTCATATTGTCCGTTAAACGGAAGTTCATTACTCAACATGCTAAATAAAACAACACCGAATGAAAAAATATCCGAGCGGTTATCAATTTCCTTTCCCTGGATCTGTTCAGGAGACATGTAAGCAAGTGTTCCATAGTACTTAATGTTTTCATAATTTTAACCGCCCCTATAATTTTTGCTAACCCGAAATCCATTACTTTAACTTGATTTTTTTTATTAATCATTATGTTTTCGGGTTTAATGTCTCGGTGGATAATGCCTTTATCATGGGCTTCACATAATGCTTCACCTATTTGGATTGCATATTTAACAGCGTCTTCTACAACTAAATTTTTTTCATGAATTTTTTCAGATAATGTAACACCTTCAATATATTCCATAACTATAAACTGCTGATCATTTTCTTCTTCAATTGCATAGATAGTACATATATTAGGATGGTTTAGTAATGCGGCAGTTTTTGCTTCCTGTATAAAACGCATCAGTTCATCCTTTGAAGATGCAGAGTGCGGAGGTAAAAATTTAAGAGCAACAAGTCTGTCAAGTTTTTTATCTTTTGCCTTATAAACTATTCCCATTCCCCCTTCGCCTAGTTTTTCAATAATGTCGTAGTGCAAAATTGTTTTGCCAATCATAACAACCCATTAAGTTTTTTTTAGATTCCGAGTATAATTATTTAAATATATTCAAATTTTAATTTTATTTTATTAATTATTTATTAAAACCCCACTTATTATTTGACAAATCACAATCCGGCAGTTGGTTTTCCGGATCGATAATAACAGAATCTATTTTACTTGTTGAAGAATATTTGAGTGTCCATTCTTTATCATTAAACCAAATTTCCACAGGTAATTTTACTTCACCATTTTTCCCGTTTGATTCTTTTATCTCCATTATCACAGGCATAACCATTTTATCATTATTTTGAATTGTTATTAGTGAACCTTTTTCAGGATTATCATCGACATATTTAACTTGTGTAACAGCTTGATCAAGTTTCCAGTTATGTTCAAACCATTCATTCCAGAACCAGTTTAAATTCTCACCTGTCCCATTATTCATACATCTAAAAAAGTCAAACGGCGCCGGATGTTTGTATGCCCAGTTTTTAATGTAGTTTTTAAACGCAAAATCAAAACGGTCTTTACCTACTACATAATTTCTTAACATCACCAAACCAAAAGCAGTTTTAAAATATTCTAAAGGATGAATAAGTTTTCTTGGAATATTATCAGCGTAAGTATCGATTACAGGTATTGAATCATTCACTGTATAAGGTACAATTTCACGTGCAGGATTTCCGCCATTCGGTGCATATTCTCCGTCTCTTTTCGGTTCGTATTCTCCATTATTAAATTCTCTATAAGATAATAAATCTATAAACGTATTAAATCCTTCGTCCATCCAGGCATGTTCTCTTTCATTTGATCCGACTATCATCGGGAACCAATTATGTCCAATCTCATGATTGATTAACATCCATAATATTTTTCCCTTTGCTTTGTAGTGGCCAAATATAATTGCAGGATATTCCATTCCGCCAACAGGACCGCCGACTGCAACTGCATTTGGATAAGGATATTCAAACCAATTTTTACTAAAAATTTCTATACTATTTTTAAGATATTCTGTTGCCCTGCTCCATGCCGTATCGCCAGCACTTTCAACCGGATAAACCGATTGAGCAAGACAAGGTTTTCCGCTTGGTAAATTTACTTTTGCAGCATTCCAAATAAATGCTTTTGAAGAAGCCCATGATACATCGCGTGAATTATTAATTTTAAAGTGCCATGTAATTCTTCCATTAGCTGAAGGTCTTGTTTCACTTTTACCAATCTCCGATGAAGAAATAATTTGGACAGTTTTATCACTTTTCTTTGCTTTATTAATTCTTTCAATTTCCCTTTTTGTTAATGTTTCATTTGGATTAACTAATTCTCCTGAAGCAACAACAATCTGATCTGAAGGAACATTTATAGTAAAATCATAATTTCCATAATCGAGATAAAACTCCCCTGCTCCTAAAAACGGAAGAGTATTCCAGCCTTGAATATCATCATAAACAGCCATTCGCGGATACCATTGTGCAATATCATAAATAACACCATTTTTAGAATCCATCCAGCCGGATCTTCCTAAACCCATTGGTGCGATTTCAAATGAATAATCTATATAAATTTTGATTGTACCGCCTTTAGGTTTTAATGGTGAATTCAATCTTATCTGCATCCTTGTATCATTAATTAAGTAATCTGCTGATACTTTTTTATCATTTAAGGAAATTGAAACACTTGTAATTTTAAATCCGCCGTTAAAAGAATCTTTATCATCAACTTTATGAGAATAAATTATGTGAGAACGGGAATCATTACCAAATCTATTTTGATCCAAATACAACCACAAATAATTCAATTTATCAGGACTGTTATTTGTGTACGTAATTATTTCATTACCGCTTATACTTTTATCATTATCATTTAATCTTACATCAATTTTATAATCAGCTTCATTTTTCCAATATTTAGGTCCGGGTGTTCCATCTGCACTTCTAAATTCTGACCCGGTATATTTTAGAAAATTTGGGTTAAAAGTTTCTCTCGGGTCGTAATTAGAATTTTGCTGGGCAAATAATGGAATAACTAAAACAACTAGAAATACCGGTAGGAGTTTTAAATTGCAGTACATGGTAGTCCTTATAAAAAAATATTTAGATATTTGAGAATGCTTAAAAAATAGACTATATATTCCTAATAAAACATTTTTTATTATAATTTACAAAATTCACCAAAATGTAAAAATTAACTTACAATTAGAATTTTTAAAGAAAGTTTTTCAGTTCACTGTCTTCAAATAAAATAATTTAATTTACTCTCACAATCATTTGAGGAACAGTTCCTCCCGGACCCGAAGAACTAATTATATCAAAAGTGTATGTCTGATCTTTTTTTCCTTTTATTTCATATTTATGATACTTGTTATCATCGGGAACTTTAAAGTTAACATGACTTTTATCGGGTTGAGTAACTTCTAAAGAGTAATTTTTATCAACAGCCTTAAATCGTATATGTTTTCCATCAGACATATCAAGATTATTGACATTCTTACCATCATACCAAAAAGTATTTTCTTTAATATCTACAACTTTCATTTAAAGCCTCCTATTTTTGTTTATTAATTATTTTTTTTATACGATCATCTGATCTTAATTTTTTTAATTCAGGAATATGTTCCAATTCATCAATAGAGTAGCCGTTATCGATTGCTTTTTTAACCCATGCAACTGCTTTGTCTCTATTTCCTAACTGTTCATAAACTTCTCCGATAATAATCATTACATTCACATCTTTAGGATTTAATGCAATAACTTTATTTACAATTGTCTTTGCACTGTCTTTTAAATTAAGTTCTGTGCAGTAACTTGCAATATTAATTAATACCTGGGGATCATTTGGATTAACTTTCAATTGATTTTCTGCAAGTGATTTTGCTTTTCTTAAAGCAAAAATAATTTTAGAAGAATCGGCAGAACTTTGTCTGTAAGCACCGGCGAGATAACCCCAAACGCTGTAATCTGTATTTTGTATTTTTAATGCTTTTTCATACATAGAAGCTGCATCGCTATAAAGTCCTTCATAATAATAAAGAGTTGCAAGATTGGAATAAGTGCTGTAATCCGGTTCAATTTCAAGTGAATGTTTAAACATCACTATAGCATCTGCTTTTTGATCTAAATAATAATACATAGCACCTAAATTTCGATACGCTGCAGCATTTAATGGAGTCAGTTTTACAACTTCTTCAAATTGGTCAGCTGCTTCTTTATATTTTCCGTGTAAAAAATAAAATATCCCGAGATGTGCATAGCCCGCCCAATAGTCTGACCTCATTTTTATTACCTTTTTATAAATTGATTCGGCTTCGTCAAGTTTTCCTTGTTTATCATAAGATGATGCCTGTCCGAGATAAGCATCAATATTTGAAGGATCAATATCCTGAGCTTTTAAAAATTCTTTATTTGCATCTTCATATTTTCCCAAATCATTATAAAGTTGACCGAGTGTTATATGTACCGGAGCAAGATTATTATTTAATTCAATTGCTTTTTTACAACTTTTTTGCGCCTTTTCTATCCATGAATTTTCTTTTGATTTGGAATAAAGTCTTAAATAAGCATCGCCAAGACCTGAATATGCTAGCGCAAAACTAGAATCTTCCTTAATTGCCTTCTCGAATAAAGCTACAGCATTTTTCAATTTATCCGGATTTCCAAAATGAAGTAAGTAACCTTTTGCTTGTATATAATAATCATTTGCAACAGGATTATTGGTTTCTCCATCCATTAAAGAATTTTGAATTTCCGAGCTTAGATTTATATTCAGCATTTCTGCAGTTTTTGCTACAGCTATATCTTGAATAGCGGAAATACCTGATAACGGTTCATCTATCACCCTGGAACTTATTTGTCTTTTTTTAGCCGGATCAACTAGATTAAGAATTAATTGATATTTATTATTTATTTTTTGAATTGAACCTGTAACAGCTAAATTAATTCCGAAAGATTTTAATGCATCCTCCGCATTCTGAACCTTGACTTTTTTGCATTTCGCTTACAGGAACAATCCACAATTTATCTTTGTACTGTTCTAGTTGAGAAAGTTTACTAGTAATAATTTCGGATAAACCTTCTGCTAAAGTTTGACTGTCATTTCCGGAACCGATAGACTTAAAAGGTAATACAGCAATATGTTTAGTTTCAGGAATGAGTGACGCTTCATTTACAGAAGTGAAAGAATTGTTTTTTCGAAAGATAAATATGATCAGAATTAGAGCTATTACTAGCAAGAAGTACAGAGCCGATTATTAATTTTGGATTAGTTAATTTGGATTTTAGATAATTTATCCGGTTTAGAGTTTTTATCAATAAAAGAAAACTGTTTGGAAATTGCTTTTAATGATACATTGGAAGTTTCTTTCAACAATTTTAGATCATTTAATAATTCTTCAGCCGATTTATATCTATTCTCTTTATTTTTTTCAAGAGCTTTAGAAATTATAGAATCCAGATGCTGAGGAATTTTTTCATTCAAACCTTTCAAGTCATAAGGATTTTCATTTAATATTGAATAAATAACTGCTTGATCATAATCACCTTTAAATGGTAGTTCACCTGAGAAAAGTTCATAAAGTACTACTCCAAGAGACCAAATATCTGACTGGGCATCAACACCAATCCCTCTTGTTTGTTCGGGAGACATATATGCGATAGTTCCAAGTGTTGTACCGATTTTTGTCAAATTTTCAGTACCACTTAACTTTGCCAAACCAAAATCCATTATTTTTACTTTTCCGTCATCGGTAATCATTATATTGGATGATTTTATGTCCCTATGAATAATTCCTTTATTATGTGCAGCTTCAAGTCCTTCACAAATTTTTATTGCAATGTTGATTGCTTCTTCGGTTGAAATGCTTTTTGATTTTATTTTGTCTCTTTAATTCGTTCCTTCGATATATTCCATCACAATAAATAAATCTTCGCCGTTTTCTTCAATTGCATAAATGGTTGTTATATTTGGATGATTTAATGCAGCGGCAACCTGCGATTCATTTTTAAATCGTTTCTTTTCTTCTTCATTAACTGAAATATGATGAAGGTAGAAATTTTAAAGCTACAGTGCGGTTTAATTTTGTATCTTCGGCTTTATAAACTACACCCATTCCTCCTTCGACCGAGTTTCTCTAATATTTTATAATGAAGGATTGTTTTGCCGATCATAAAAAATTATTTTTAAGATTGTTTATTCTTTTATATATCCAAATATTTAATCTAATAAAGTATACTAGCTTATTTTTAAGTTATTATGTTTTTCTTGAGCTATAGAAAGTAAATCTTGTATTCCTTTGTGTGGTTTTACATAATCAAGAAAAGCATCATTTTGCATAGAAGGATAACTTATATAACCCATTTCAATTGATTTACTTAAAGCTCTTAGGCATTCTTCTAACTTTTCAAATAAACCATAAAAACTGGCAATCTCATACCAAATTTCACCATCAACAGGATTTTCCAATTCTCTCTTTAAATTATATTCCGTAGCTTTTTCCAAATTTCCTTTCATATATTCTACAAGTGATGATGCAAAATAAAACTCACCAATTTCATCTTTTATTTTTAATGATTTTTCTAAGTATTCAAGTGCTAGTTTATTATTTCCTTTCCGGAATGCTACTTCACCTAAATAATTTAGTGTGAATGGGCTTTCAAGTGCCTAAGTTGAATGAATCGAGAACTTCATCATATTTTCCTAAAAACATATATACAATAATTGAAGATCTAAACCTCGGATTATTAGGATCAATTGAAAGTGCAATTTCTATTTCTTTTTCAGCTTCTTTTAAAAAGCCAATGTATCTGTAATGATAACTAAGTGAAAAATGCAGCCAAGCATCGTTTGGATTAATCTTTAGTGCTTTAATTAATAAACTGTGTGCTTCTTCATGTTTTCCGACATCGGTATAAATCAATGCCAGATATGCAAGAGCAGGCAGAAGATCATTTTTTATTGATAAAGACTTTAACAAAGCTCTTTCCGCATTATCATGAGCCTGTTCCGTACCACTGCCAACTTGAGCCAAAGAATTATAACGCATACCTAATTCAAAATATGCATTTGCATAAAGAGGGTCTAATGCTATGGATTTATTCAGCATTTCTATTGCCATTTTATCATTTTCAATTGTAGAAGGATAAGAAACTGCATGGAGATAATAATCATAAGCTAAAGGATTTTGCGGTACATCCGGCTTCATTCTATCCCGTTCTTCATCGGAAAACTGAATCTTCAATCCGTCAACAACTTTTTTAGAAACAATATCCTGCAGTTCAAAAGCATTGTTATATTTAATTTGAATCGGTTCTCTCCAAATAATATTTTCCGTATCAAGTTCAATTAATTCGATATTAAGTCTAATATTTTCGCCCTCTTTTAAATAGTTACCTGCTAAAATAAAATTTACATTAAGTTCGGTGCCGGCTTCTTGTATATCAACTAACTTGTCTTGATATTTACGAACAGTGCTGGATGGTCTTACCAATACACTTTTTGAATAAGCTAATGCACCGATTATTTGATCAGCAAGAGCAAAACCTAAAAAATTTGTCTGCGGATCATTCATAATATTTAGAAATGGGAGCACAGCTATTTTTTTAATTTGCAAAACATTATTATTCTGTGAACTTACATCCGATTTACCTATTGATTCAAGATCATTAATTATTTCCTGAGCATTCCTGTATCTTTTCTCACGATCTTTCTGCAGTGCTTTCTTGACAATTTTTTGAAGTATATTACTACTTTCTATTTGCTCAATTTTTTTAGGTTCTTCATTTAAAATTGAGTAAATAATTGCCTGATCATATTCACCTTTAAAAGGCATTTCCCCGGTTAACATTTCATAAAGTACAACACCGAACGACCATATATCTGTTCTTTGATCTATATCCAATCCATTTGTCTGTTCTGGGGACATATATGCAATTGTACCAACTGTAGAACCTGCTTGAGTTAACTGTTTTGTATGTCCGATTTTTGCTAAACCAAAATCCATTATTTTAATTCTATCGTCCTTACTTATCATTATATTTTGAGATTTTAAATCTCTATGTATAATTCCCTTTTTATGAGCGGCATTTAAACCTTCGGCTATTTGTTTTGCAATATCAGCAACTTTCGTTAGAGGAATTGAGTTGGAACTTATTTTATCTTTTAATTCTTCTCCTTCAATATATTCCATTACTAAAAATGTTACGCCATCCGATTCTTCAATTGCATGGATTGTAGCAATGTTTGGATGATTTAATGCAGCAGCAGCTTTCGCCTCAACTTTAAAACGTTCTTTTTCTTCGAATTTATTGGAAATATGATCGGGTAAAAATTTTATTGCAACTTTTCTTTCAAGCTTATTATCTTCAGCAAGATAAACTACTCCCATTCCTCCTTCGCCGAGTTTCTCTAATATTTCGTAATGTAAAATTGTTTTCCCAGTCATTTTTTATTTAGTGTTATAACAAAATCAAAAAATATTTTTTATTTCATCATGTATTTGAACAAAATACTTCACAATCTATTTTTCATTTAATAAAGACTTCCAATTTGCAATTATCCGTACAGATTTTTGATTTGATGAATCTTTAAATTCATTAAAAAGAAAGTTCTCTCCATTATTGAGAACCGCATACATATTTACAAAATTCGATGTTTTAACCTTAAATAAAGATTTAGAATTACCTACTTCAGGTTCATTTTTCAATTTTATTTCAACAGCTGTTAAATAGCCGTCTGCAGAAATATAGAATAGTTCTTTACCATCTTTACTCCATTTAGGAGCATAACCCCCTTTTGTTGAGACAACATATTTTTTCCCCGGTACTGGAAAACTCTGTATACATACTTCCCGACGTGTTGATTCATCAGTAGAAAAGGCAACCCAATTACCATCAGGAGAAAAACTACAATACGACTCATTAAATTGTGAATGGAGATAAGGAAATGGTTTTTTGCCGCCAAACATTGGAATTGCCCATACATCTTCTCCCCTATCTTTTGTTTGAACCCCAACTAAAATATATCGTCCATCCGGAGACCAATCCAAAGGAGCTTTATTAACATCACTATTTTGAAATATTAATTTTGGTTTATTGTCTTGTTCCAAATTTATTTCATAAATATTATATACTGAATCAGGTGATGAAGAATAAACAATCTTTTTTCCATCCGGGGACCAAATGGGAGCAACATCCGATGCAGCATCTGAAGTAAGTCGAGTACTGTAATCTCTTTCTCTATTATATATCCAAATATCTTGATTTGCTGCAAAATTATCATTTGGGCCAAAAACTCTATGATAAGCAATATTTTCTTCATTAGGTGAGGGATACATTTCCACTAAAAGCCCCAGATTATTGATCTCTTTCAACACGTTCCCTTTTCTATCATATAAAACCACATTGCTTTTTTCGTACGAATTTCCTTCATCAGCGATAATAATATTTTCAGAAGCACTAAAATTTTGAATATTATTTAAAATCGTTCTTTTATCACCAATTAATTCATAACTTTTAAGATCAAACTTTTGAAGCACCAAGTTCTTATTCTTTGAATACAACATATAATCTGGAGATATAAAGAAAGCTTTGTCATTCATGCTAAGAGCCTGGTTTTTATCAAATAAACTATGCTTTGAATTATCATTAAGAGAGCCAATATATATATTACTTTGTCCTTGGTTTCGACTTACAGCAGTAAATGTAAAATGATTATTATCAGGAAAAAATTGAGTGGGAAAATGGTGCTCTTCGCCTATAGAATTATTTAGCTTAGTTATTTGAACCGGAGTACCGCCTTCTGCATTCACTTTGTACAAGGGTGAAAAAAAAGAAGGTATAAAAATTATCTGATTATCTCTATTCCAAATTGCTCCGTATCCTTGGTCAGCATTGCAAATAGTTTGTATAGAACCTGTTGACAAATTAATTTTTTGTAGTTTTTGATTCTGAAAGAATCCTAGATATTTACCATCATATGACCAAAAAGGTAATGCTGCATTTACAGTACCTTCTAAAGGATTTGCATTGATAGTTTCTAAAGGACGAATCCATATCATAGATTTACCTGTTGAATCAACAACTGTAAATGCGATTAATTTTCCATCAGGTGAAATTTGCGGAATGTCATATGCAAAGTGTGTACGGGCAGGTGCATTCATTTCAAATTGTATTGTTTCGCTATTTGGTATTTCACTCTTATTAAAATATAAATATGCAAAACTTACAGCAGCAACTAATATGAGTATAAATAAGAATGGGAAAAATTTTCTAAGTTCAAATCTTTTATTAAAAACTTCTATCGCGATAGAACCTGACGAACTTGTTAATTCTTTATCAGCAGTCGAAGTATTAAATGAATGTGTATTAACATTATAAATTTTGCTTTTCTTGTTACCGCTGGATTTTTTAATTTTCCTTAAATCCTTTGCAAGCTCTTTTGCGGATTGATATCTTTCATTTTTGTCTTTTTCCAAACATTCTAATATTATTCCATCCAGTTCCAGTTCTATTCCTTTATTTATACTTGATAAAGGTGCTGCTTCTACATTTACTATCTCATACATTATAGCTGTTTCATGTACTCCCTTGAATGGTGGTTCTCCTGTAAACATTTCATAAAGTACTACTCCTAATGAAAATATATCTGTTCTGAGATCAACATCTAATCCCTGCACCTGTTCAGGTGACATATAACCAAGAGTTCCCATCGTAGTTCCGATTTTAGTCAATCTTGATACATTCTTATCTTCATATAATTTTGCTAATCCAAAATCCATTATCTGTGCAATTCCGTCTTTGCGAATCATTATGTTTTCAGGCTTTATATCTCGATGAACTATTCCCTTCTCATGTGCGGCGGCTAATCCTTCTGCAACTTGAATTCCTATTTCAAGTATTTGTTTTTCAGAAAGAGAATCCTTTTTATCTTTTAATGTTTTTCCTTCAACATATTCCATTACGATAAACAATTGTCCGTTATTATCTTGGATATCATATATCGTACAAACATTCGGATGATTCATTGCAGAAGCTGCTTTTGCTTCCTGAATAAAGCGAGCTTTGTCGTCTTCCGAAGCTGTCATTTGTGAAGGCAGAAACTTTAGTGCAACAAAGCGGTCGAGTTTTGTATCCTGAGCTTTGTAAACTTCGCCCATTCCGCCTTCGCCTAACTTTTCTATTATTTTATAGTGAAGTATTGTTTCGCCGATCATAATTTACCCCTCAATAAAGAGTTGATCCATTCCGCCCCTGCCTGCCGGCAGGCAGGTTCGCTTAACTTTTCCAATATTTTATTAAGTAGAATTGTTTTGCCGATCATTTTTAGACATCTAATTATTATTGATTTAGCTTTTCTTTCAATTCTTTTTTCCAGTTAGAAACAACATTGATTTTAAATTGAATTTTTTTCTGATCGCCCTTGAACAACATTAGTAACCTTTTACCATCCGGAGTTATATCGTAATTATTTGTCGGAGTAGCCGGTAAATTGGCATTTACAGCATTAAAAAATACTTTTGGATTGCCAATTATTATTGACGGATTAGTTTGTAAACTGAGTGAAAGGATTTTGTACTGTAAATCGAGATAATAAATATGATCTCCGGCTGGAGACCATGAAGGACTTGTGCCTCCGTTTGTTGAAATCTGCCATTTACCTTGCAGTGAAGGAAATGTTTTCATGTATATTTGCAGGATTCCGGATTCATTGGAACCATATAAAAACCATTTACCGTCGGGAGAAACCGCACCGCCGTATTCGAAATTCTTTGTATGCATTAGAGTATCAACTTTAAAATTATTTTTTAGGTCTAAAGAGAAAATATCACCCTGCGTGGGTCCTGCAAATGTATTATAAATTAAATATCTTGAATCAGGAGTGAGAGATTGTAAATATAATGTAATTGTATTACTTGAAATTCTAACAGGTGAGGAAGAACCATCAATTGATTTTACCATAACCCCTTCTGATCCGCTAACACCGGAAGAATAATATATTTTTGTTCCATCTCTGCTCCAAACTGGACCATAATTGCCCGGACCAAATGTAAATCTATTTAATGAATTTGATTTTATGTCATAAATATATATATCACCATCATTTTCAACATTTTTCCCTACAGTTAGTGCTATTTTATTCCCATCAGGCGAGATCCTTGCGTCAAAAAAATCTCCTTTATCAATTTTCAATGGTGTAACCATTCCGTTCATATCAACAAATGATGGAATAAGATCTTTGTTTTCTACTCCTGGCATATAAACTAATTCTCCGTTTTTTGATACATCAAAAAATGAAATTCCACTTGCAGAGTTTCCATCAACATTCTGAAGTACCGTCACCGGTGGCGAAGTATTTTCAGGATCATCAGGATTAAACTTCGTAGCGTATATGTTTCCATTTCGTGAAATTAATAAATAATCCGGTTCAACAAACCGCACCATCCCTCCACGAACATTTAATATAAATGTTTTATCACTGGTAAGAGACTTCATTGCAATTTGAGAATTGTCATATGAATTTACATTTGCCTGATCCCCGATTGTGTATAAAACCCATTTACTTCCAGGCAGAACTTGAGGCCATCTGTGCGTTCTTTCATTCTTAGATAAATCCAAATTAGTAACTGCCTTTTCATCATTACCATTTGATGATATTTCCGTAAGTCCTGATGAATAATCACCTGCAAAAATTATTTTATCATTATCAGCCCAAAATCCGCCTCGATTTGCACTAACATCACAAAGTATTTCCGGAGTGCCGCCACTAACGGAAATTTTCTTTAATTTACCGCCGGCGAAAAAAAGCGATCCACTTCCCATCCGGAGAGAAAAACGGATTTGCTGCACCTTGTGTTCCATCGAGAATAGTTACTTCATAACTGTTCATTGGTCTTAATAATATTTGCGCGGTTCCGTTAACACTGCCTATATAAGCAATAAATTTACCATCCGGAGATATTGTAATTATTTGATCGTCTGTATAAATAGGCTGATTTTCAGGAGGAATGCCTATACTGAGTCTTGAAATATATTCATTACCGGTATCGTTATTATTAGAAGTAAAAACAAAAAATAATATTGATAATAAAACTACTGCGCAGGTAACAATCCATGGTAATCGTTTTTTAATATTTAAATTATTCTTAACCGCTGATTTGTTTATTACGGATTGGGTTGAAATATTTGTTGTCAGACTTCCTGATTTAAATTCAATTGTTCTAAGATCAGCAGGAATTTCATCTACATGCTGATACCTCATGCCGGGATCTTTTGCTAAAGCTTTAAAAATAACTGTATCCAATGAAATAGGTACGCCTGTTCTTTTAGCGGTTAATGGTTCCGGTTCTTCATTAATTATAGAATAAAGCAAAGCTTGTTCATAATCATTTTTAAAGGGAAGCTGACCGCATATCATTTCATAAATAACAACACCTAATGACCAAATATCAGTTCTCTGATCAACTTTTTGTCCGCTTGCTTGTTCCGGCGACATATAAGCTGCGGTTCCCATAGTAGTTCCGACATGTGTAAATTTTGTAGCTCCGGAAACTTTTGCCAAACCAAAGTCCATTATTTTAATATGATCTTTATCGTCCACCATTATATTAGAGGTTTTAATATCACGATGAACAATGCCTTTTTCATGTGCAGTCTGCAAACCTTCAGCAATTTGAATTGCATAATTTATAGCAGTTTTAATAGGAAGCGGTCCCCCGGTTTTTGAATGAAGAATTTGTTCTAAAGTTTTACCTTTAACAAATTCCATAGCAATAAACATTTGTTTATTTCCGTTTGGATCGGCAGATTCATTTATTTCATATATATGAGCAATACTGCTGTGGTTTAGTGAAGCGGCAGCTTTTGCTTCTCGAATAAATCTCTCTTTATCTTCTTCGTTTGCAATTGTGTGAGGCGGAAGAAATTTTAAAGCTACCATGCGGTCGAGTTTTGTATCTTGTGCTTTATATACAACACCCATTCCACCTTCGCCAAGTTTATCTAAAATTTTGTAATGTAAAATTGTTTTACCAATCATATTATTTAGACCTTTTTTAAGTGTAATAATTAAAATTTAATTTTTCTCTTCAAGTCCCTTCTGCCAGTTGGCTACCAGGGTCATAACTGAATTAATTTTCTGTCCGTTTGGTATAGTTGCGATAATTTCTGTACCCTTATTATTTATATCATAAATGCGGGTGATATTTGCATTCCCGGGGTCAAAAACTGTATATGGTTTCCCCGGCGAAATAGTCGAACCTTTTTCGTTAACATCAACTCCCAATATTTTGTTGTCCGGTGTATAGTAATAAACACTTTTACCGTTATTCATCCATTTAGCGAACTGACCTCCATCAACAGATATTTGCCATTTACCACCTGTCCCTGAATTCGGATTATCCGGATTAAAAGGAATAATATATACCTGGTATTTCCCTGATTCATCCGATGTATAAGACATCCATTTCATATCGGGGGAGAATTGCGGAAATCGCTCATTATAATTTTTGGTGAGTAAGGGAATAATTTTCCCTCCATCTTTTCGATCGAGTAATACAATATCCCATGCGCTTGAATTACCCGTTGAATTTTGTGACATATAAGCGATATAGTTACCATCAGGAGAAACATCTACTGCTGCACTTGAAGAATTGAATTTATGCAAAAGTTTTGCTTCGCCTGAACCGTCGGAATTTTTTATATATGAATTATTAATCCCGCCACTCACATTTGTAGTATAAATTACTTTTTTACCATCATTTGTAAAAATCGGAACATAATCAGGGTCTTTACTAAAGGTGAGTCTCGTTGAAACGTTTCTCATTAGATCATAAGTCCACACATCAATATTTTTTTCATTCTGGTCATAAATATCATAGGTTACTTTATTACCGTCTTGTGAAAAATCAATGTAGTACATGGGCTTTTGATCAAGAAGTTTTTTTATTTCTTTCCCGTTTTTATCCAGTATCACAGTGCTAACATTATTCTGACTTTCATTAAGGTAAATAAGTTTTCCGTTTTGTGAAGCAGCAAATGTTCCGCAGATTCTCAGGTCATAATATTGAATATTTTCTGCAAGCGGCATTGCTTCACCCTCTATCTCAAGTTTATCGGGATCGAATTTTTGTGCAAGCAAAATTCCCTGCCGCACAAACAATAGAAAGCCGTTTGCATACTGACAGTTTGATGAAGCATCTATTAATTTTTTTGATTTAGTATCACTTAATGATGATAGATAAATTGCATCTGCGGCAGAAGATCCAGTGGTGCTGTTTTCTGTTGAATAAAGGAAATGATCTCCGTCAGGCAAAAAGTATTCCCATCTCATACTCTGATATTTATTTGAAGTATCCGTTTTAATAATCTCTTCAGGCTTTCCACCGGATGAAGGAACTTTAAAAATTCCTCCCATTGCATCGGGTGAAAGAATAATTGTTCCGTTCTTGCTCCAGGAACCGCCTCTCCCGGTAGAAATATCACAAACCGGAAGCGATGTTCCGGCATCAAGCGAAATTTTCATCAATTTATTATTATCAAAGTAGGCAATGTTCTTGCTGTCAGGCGACCAAAATGGATATGCCTGTGGAACGGCATTTGTTAAAGCCCTGGCAGTTAATGAATTAACCGGCCTTACCCATAATTTTGAAGTACCTGTAGAATCAGTTCCAATAAATGAAATATACTTCCCATCGGGAGAGATCGCGAGATTACTTCCCAGGCTGTTATCATAGTCTATTCCCTGCGGCGACATTACAGAGGCTTTTAATTCCTGCTCTTCAACTTCTGTTCTGTTGAATACAGAAAATGCTAATAACAATATTACTGCAACAAATAACAAAGCTGCAGCCGACCAGAATATTTTCGGATTATAAAAAATATTTTTGTTATTAGTATCAGCATTTGTGTTCGAATTGGGAACTGTAGAACTAGCTGCAGTAACTGTTTTTGTATTAAATGACTGTGAACCTACATTATAAATTTTAGTAGTTCTTCCAGCAGAAAGTACCCTTCTAAACTTTCTTAAATTTTTTGCAAGTTCTTTTGCTGATTGGAATCTTTCATCTTTATCTTTTTCAAGACATTCAAGTATAATTCCATCAAGTTGTGGATCAATTCCTTCTTTTACAGTTGATATTGGCTGGGGTTCAACATTTACTATTTCATACAATATTGCTGTTTCATGCACTCCTTTAAATGGAGCTTCACCGGCGAGTAATTCATATAATACTACACCAAGAGAAAAAATATCTGTCCGGTGATCAACATCTAATCCCTGTATTTGTTCCGGAGACATGTAACCCATTGTACCCATTGTTGTTCCGGCTTTGGTCAATCTGGAAACATTTTTGTCAGCATATAATTTCGCTAATCCAAAATCCATTATCTGCGCAATACCATCTTTGCGGATCATTATGTTTTCAGGTTTTATATCCCGGTGAACTATTCCCTTTTCATGTGCTGCAGCTAATCCTTCTGCTACTTGTATTCCTATATCTAGTATTTGTTTTTCGCTTAGTGAATCTTTTTTGTCTTTTAATGTTTTCCCTTCAACATATTCCATCACTATAAATATCTGTTCTTTGTATTCTTCAATAGAATATATTGTACAAACATTAGGGTGATTCATAGACGAAGCAGCTTTTGCTTCCTGAACAAAACGACTTTTTTCATCGTCCGTTGCAATTAAATGTGAAGGTAAAAATTTAAGTGCAACAAAGCGGTCTAGCTTGGTATCCTGGGCTTTATAAACTTCACCCATGCCACCTTCGCCGAGTTTTTCAATTATTTTGTAATGAAGAATTGTTTCACCAATCATTTATTGTCCTCATTTAATAACCCTTTCCAGTTTTGAATATATGTAAGAGGCGGAAGAATAGTATTACCGCTTGGGATAGAACATAGAAAAGTTTTCCCATCTTTAGTTACATCATAAACTATTAAAATATTTTTATCGGTTGTATTAAATAATAATTCCGGTTTATCCGGTACTAAATTCTGTCCTGAATAATGTACTTTCATTTTATAAACTTTGTTTTGCCATTGGTATATTATTGCATTGTCATGATCAACAAATTTAATCGGGTATCCTCCGTTCGCGGTAAGCTGAGTACGCATTCCGTTAATACCAAAGGGTTGCGCGTATATCTGGGGTTTTCCGGTTTCGTTATTATCATAAATTACCCATTTCATATTATTTGAAAAGATCCCGTTTTCATCGTTAAAAACAGAATTAGCGAAAGGTTTTGAAGTCTTATTATTTAAATCATAGATATCAACATCAAACCTGGTGCTTGAATTTTTCTGAGATTGTGAAATTAAGATATATCTTCCGTCGTCCGACCAATCCGTCGGTGTTGCCAGACGTCTTCCCAAAGGGGACTTATATATCAGACTATCGTATCCCGTACCGTCAAGCTTTTTAATATGGATATTAAACTGCCTCCCGGTATTAGACGAATAGGCAATGCTTCTACCGTCATTCGCCCAGATCGGATATTCATTTAATCTTGGCTCTAATGTAACTCTGGATAATATTTTTTGCTTAATATCATAAATCCATATTATATAACTTTTATTATTTGGACCGACAGAGTCAAATATAATTCTTGTTACGTCCGGTGAAAATTTTGCCGAGGTAAATATATTTTCGGAAAACAACTCTCGTTTTATATTTCCTTTATCATCCGTTAATACGTTTTTTATATTATTTTTATTTGTGCTTTGAAAAATCAAGTTGCCGGCATCCGAAACCGAATATGAAGCATATAGGAAAGGATCATTAAAATTGACATCCCCGGAAATCGTATAGGCATCACCGGAAAGTTTAAAATTATCAGGGTTAAATACCTGACACATCAAAATCGTTTGTCTGACAAAGAACAGATAACCGTTTGCATACTCGGCGTTGGAAGATACCTGCATAATTGTATCTTTGACATCTGAATCGATTGAACCAACCATTATCATATCACCTTGTGTAGATCCTGTAAATTTTGCTTGAATTGTATATAAAAAATGCCTCCCGTCGGGCAGAAAATACGGAAAACGAAAACTCTCTTCCGAATTGGCAGAATCCGGTTTAACAATTTCCCGCGGTGTTCCGCCGTTTGAAGAAACAAGGTAAAGTCCGCCTGTTGAATTAGGTGCAAAAACTATATCGCCGTTTTTGTTTATTGTACCGCCTCTTCCAAATACAGCGTTGCATACGTCTATTTCCGTGCCTGAGGCTATATTGAATTTTTTTAATTTGCCTTCATAAAAATAAAATATAAATTTATCATCGTATGACCAGAACGGATAGGTTCCCCCGCTTGCAGAAATACTTGCGGCATCCACTTTTTTTAATTGTTTTATGGTATTAGAATTAATCGGTCTGAGCAATGCAACACTGTTTCCCGAAGAATCGATTCCAATGAAAAATATAGTTTTGCCATTGTGCGAAATTTTAGAAGTCTCGCCGATAATATTGAAGTTATCCAGTCCATTTATGGAAACCAAAGCGGTAATCGGAATTTGAGGCGATTGTTTATTCGATATAACAAAATATAAGAAAGCGAGTAAAAGAATTCCTGCTACACTCCAAGCAAAAAGAGTTGAAGAGAAAAATTTTCCCAATTCAAATTTTTTGTTAAATGCTTCAATGGTAATCGAACCGGAACTTTTAGAAACAGATCGGTCCCCGGATTGAGTTTGAAAAGTTTTAGTATTAACACTGTAAACCCTGCTTTTCCTGTGGCCGGTGGATTTCTTAATTTTTCTTAAATCTTTAGCCAGTTCTTTAGCCGATTGACACCTTTCATCTTTATCTTTCTCAAGACATTCCAGAATTATTTCATCAAGTTCAGGCTCAATTGCCGGTTTTATTGTTGATATCGGTGCAGCATCAACATTTACTATCTCGTACATTATTGCCGTCTCGTGTACTCCTTTAAAAGGCGGTTCACCGGAAAGTAATTCATAAAGAACAACTCCAAGTGAAAATATATCAGTTCGATGGTCAACTTCTAATCCTTGTACTTGCTCAGGAGACATATAACCCATTGTTCCTACAGTTGTGCCTGCTTTCGTTAACCTTGATACATTGTTGTCTCTATAAAGCTTAGCTAATCCGAAATCCATTATCTGTGCAATTCCGTCTTTACGGATCATTATGTTTTCAGGTTTGATGTCACGATGAACAATTCCCTTTTCGTGTGCAGCCGCTAATCCTTCTGCTACTTGTATTCCAATTTCAAGTATTTGTTTTTCGGAAAGTGACTCTTTTTTATCCTTTAATGTTTTTCCTTCAACATATTCCATTACTATGAAAAGTTGTTTGTCTATTTGTAAATCTTCATATTCTTCTATAGAATAAATTGTACATACATTCGGATGATTCATTGCGGAAGCAGCTTTAGCTTCCTGAACAAACCGGCTTTTTTCATCTTCCGTTGCAATTAAATGAGAAGGTAAAAATTTAAGTGCAACAAAACGGTCGAGTTTTGTATCTTGGGCTTTATAAACTTCGCCCATCCCGCCTTCACCGAGTTTTTCAATTATTTTATAGTGAAGAATTGTTCCGCCTATCATAATTTACTCCTAATTAAACATTCAACCCACTTTACTCCTGCCTGCAACCTGCCTGTCCGGTAGGCAGAGCAAGCACGTTCACCAAGTTTTCCAATTTATTAATGTGGGAAATTGTTTCACCTATCATATTTGAAATCCTTTTTAATTTCTGCTGCTTCCAATGTGATTATTATTTTTTGAAATTATCTTGTTCAAATTTTTCCAGTATAAATTTAAATCACGAGTATAATAGAGTCTTGTACTATTTGCGCAATTATTAGTACAATTTGAGCATTTAAACTGAAATAATATTCACACTACCAAAATCCGGGAATGAGCACGGTCAAATTCCTGCTGCTTCCGCTGCCATTTTTTTAGATAGAAAAAACCTACCGACAATAAAACAGTTAAGTTTAGTGTCCTGAGCTTTCAGCATTATTTCACCCATTTCGGCTACACCTAATTTCTCTATTATTTTGAAG